>CAYQIY010000013.1:0-77719 GCA_964417635.1 uncultured Pseudomonadota bacterium
TCTAGGCGTGGATAACGAACAGATTCACTCACTTGCCTGGAACACGTTTAAGTCATGTACCGAGCTGGCAAAGCAGATGAAACTGTACGGCGCAGGCCAGGACTTGCTGTTCGACGCGTTCTCGGGAAACATAAAGGGAATGGGCCCCGGCGTGGCCGAGATGGAGTTCGTGGAGCGGGCAAGCGAGCCGATAATAGTGTTCATGGCGGATAAGACCGAGCCTGGAGCATGGAACTTGCCGCTGTACAAGATGTTTGCCGACCCGTTTAACACTCCGGGATTGGTGATAGACCCGAAGATGCACAAAGGATTCAGATTTGAAGTGCACGACCTCATTAATCACAAGAGAGTGCTTTTTGACTGCCCCGAAGAGTTGTACGATATGCTCGTCTTCATCGGAGCACCGGGCAAGTTCTGCATCAAAGCTGTGTACTCACGCACAAGCGGCGACATCGGGGCGGTGTCGTCCACACAGCGTCTGAACCTGATGGCAGGACGTTACGTGGGCAAAGATGACCCATGTCTCATAGTGCGCTGCCAGAGCGGTATGCCTGCAGTCGGTGAGGCGCTTGAGCCATTCGCGCTGCCGCATCTTGTGGCTGGCTGGATGAGAGGATCGCACAATGGCCCGCTTATGCCTGTTGGCGTCAAAGATGCGACTCCTGTCAGATTTGATGGCCCACCGCGGGTCGAGGCGCTCGGATTCCAGCTTGCCGAAGGCAAACTGACGGGCCCGCAGGACTTCTTTGCGGATAAATCGTATGACAAGGCGCGCGCTCTTGCGCTTGAGATTGCCGACTACATGAGAAGGCTTGGGCCGTTTGAGCCGCACAGACTTGGGCTTGAGGAGATGGAGTACACCACTATGCCTGATGTGATGACGAGGCTAAAAGACCGCTTCGTGGATATCGACTGAGAGATTATGATGAAGACGGGGCGGGCAACCGCCCCTTTTGCTTGGAGGCAAATGATGAAGAAAGTGCAGTTGGGCAGAACCGGGCTGGTCGTGTCGAGACTGTGCCTCGGAACACTCACGCTCAGCAAACTGCAGATGAACGCGACCACGGCCGAGGCCCGCGAGATAATCGGTGCTGCGCTCGATCTGGGCGTAAACTTCTATGACACCGCGCATCTTTACGGTACATACCACTTCATCCGTGACATAATAGGAAAGCGTGAAGCGGTAATCAGCTCACGCTCTTACGCCTACGACTATGATCAAATGAAAGAAGATCTTGAGTACGCCCTGAAGGAGACAGGTCGCGAGTGGATCGACGTGTTCGGTTTACACGAGCAGGAATCGAGACTGACGCTAATTGGTCATAGAGGTGCGCTGGAATACCTCTCTCGAGCCAAAGAGCAAGGCAAAGTGCGCGCAATCTGCGTCTCCACTCATTCGGTCGAGGTGGTCAGGGAGGCGGCACGAATTCCCGAAGTTGACGTATTACACCCACTGGTGAACCACGCAGGAATAGGCATAAGGGATGGGGATACACGCGATATGGCCAACGCCATTTGTGAAGCCAGTGCTGCAGGAAAAGGCATATTTGCGATGAAAGCTTTGGCGGGTGGCCACCTTTTAGAAGATGCGTATTCGGCGCTTTGCTTTGTGCGTGATCTCCAGGGGGTTGATGCGGTGGCGGTGGGAGCCGGTTGTGTGCACGAGGTGGAGTTCAACGCGGCCGTGTTGTCAGGTGACAGACCTTCAGCTGAATTGGCCGCAAAGGTGGGCAGTCTCGGCCGACGGCTTCACATAGAGAGATGGTGTGCCGGTTGTGGGGCGTGTGTGAAAGTGTGTGGCCAGAACGCGCTTCGGGTTGAAAGCGGGCAAGTCCGGCTTGCCGAAGATAGGTGTGTGCTGTGCGGCTATTGCGCTGCCGCATGCGAGCAATTTTGCATAAAAGTGATAGCGTGTAAGGATGATTCGACTACAGGAAAGCGTTGTGGAGCACAATGAGGATTGTGTGTCTTGACTACGGCACAAAACGCATCGGAGTCGCAGTAAGCGATGAGCTAGGACTCACTGCACAACCTTGGACGGTGCTTAACAGGCGCTCACACGCACAAGATATGGAAGCGATCAGCGAAGTACTTCGCCTCACAGGTGCATCATGTGTGGTCGTCGGTCTGCCACGAAACATGAACGGCTCCTACGGTGATGCGGCCGAAAAGGTGCGTAAGTTTGCCCAAGCGATAGAGCGGGCAACGGGTGTCACGACGGTCCTGTACGATGAGCGCATGTCGACGGCAATTGCGGAGCGCATGCTTATAGGAGCCGATGTGAGTCGAAAAAGGAGACGAAGGAGCATCGATATGCTTGCCGCTCAGGTCATACTCCAAGATTATCTCGATCTGAGAGGTAAACGGTGTCCTGGGCAGGAATGCGTTGACAGCAGTTTGACCGGTGGGCTAGAATATGCTGAGTCCGTCTCAAATGAGGTGAAATGGATGACCGAGAAACATGACCCGAAAGAACCCGAAGCCATTGACGAAAGAGAAGACACGATTGTGCTGACAGACGAAGACGGTGTGGAGCACGTGTTCGAGATCGTCGAATTTCTGGAAGTGAATGACAAGGAGTACGCAGTGTTGCTCCCGGAGGCGTCTCTAGAAGACGATGAAGACGACGAAGCCATAATCTTGCGGATCGAGGAAGATGATGAGGGCAACACTCTACTGGTTGAGATAGAAGACGACGAAGAATGGGACGCTGTTGAAGAGGCATGGGAGGCACTTGCTGACGAAGACGAGCAGCAGTAGGACCTGCATGCTTTAACCAAGCAAAGAGTGGGGGATGACATTGGCCCCGGAGAGGCCGGGCAGGTTTAGAGCTGCCACTTTGGTGGTTGGCGTAGTGGTGTTGGGTTTACTCTTCTGGTTGTCACTCGAAGTGAATTTCCTGTTTACCCCGGTCAACCCAGGGGGGCAGGTGAGTTTCGTGGTGCCATCCGGTGCAACTGCCCGCGACATCGCCCAAATACTGCACGAAGCCGGGCTCATCAAGAGTCCAGTGTTATTCCGGTTGATCGCAAAATACCACGGACTAGACGGCCGGCTTAAAGCTGGGGATTACCAGCTTGAGGCCGGCCTGACCATGTCCGAGATAGTGCGTCGGCTTGAGGAGGGCCAGGTCAAGACGATAGCGTTCACGGTGCCAGAAGGACTCACTGTCGTTCAGGTAGCCGAGTTGCTTGAGCAAAAAGGCCTGGTGTCGAAGAGCGAGTTTCTCGAGGCCGCGCGCGACTTAAGTCTGGTTGAGGAGTTCTTGCCCGCCGGAGTGCAGCTCGGTGAGCCGTTAGAAGGTTATCTGTTTCCAGAGACCTATCATGTAGGACCAGATGCTTCTGCACCTGAGATCGTAAGGCTGATGCTCGATACGCTTAAGTCGCATATCAGCGCTGATGTAAGCGGAAAGATGGCAGAAATGGGATATAGTCTGCATGAAGTGCTTACGCTCGCATCGATTATCGAGAAGGAGGCTGTTATCGATGATGAGCGCGCGATCATCTCTGGGGTATATCACAACAGGCTGCGCATTAATATGAAACTAGATGCAGATCCGACCGTGCTGTACGCTCACGGTCGTACTCATGGTTCTTTGACGTATAAAGACCTAGACATCGAATCTGCTTACAACACGTACAGGGTGAGCGGACTCCCTCCGGGACCTATTGCGTCCCCAGGCTGGAAATCGATCCAAGCAGCACTTTACCCTGCTGAAGTGGACTATTTCTACTTCGTTGCGCGTGATGACAGCAGCCATGTGTTTTCGAGGACTCTGGCAGAGCACAACGCGAATGTGAGACGCTACCAGTCTTCTCGATAGTGCTCTTTTCAATGGAGGACTAGATGCCGCTTGAACAGATAGCCTTGACTCTGTCCCCTGAACTGGCAGTGATTATAGTCGCCGCGCTTCCTGTGTTGGAATTGCGAGGCGCAGTTCCGCTCGGACTCACTCTTGGATTGCACCCTGCATCCACTTACATCCTGGCTGTGGTAGGTAACATGCTGCCGATGCCCGTGATAGTCACGCTGCTTCACCCGTTCATGTTCCGACTCAGGCGCTCGCCCAGGGTGAGCGAAATTATCGAGTCATACTACCGTCGCACACGAGCGAAAAGCACGCATATAAAGCGGTACGGGTTTTGGGGACTTGTGTTGTTTGTGGCATTGCCGCTGCCGAGCACCGGTGCATGGACTGGTGCCATCGCGGCATGCCTTCTGGGTCTGCGGTTCTGGCCAACGATGCTCGCTCTTTTGCTTGGCACGTTACTCGCAGGAGTAATTGTCACGAGCGTCTGTCTTCTAGGTACGGCCACACTTCTGTTTTGAGGCGGAGCACGCTTCCGGGGGTCTGCTCGGAACTAAAGCCTTTGTATGGAAAAAACCTCCTGCGTTTGGTCAAGCACACTTCTTCCACTTCGCGCGTAGTATAGACAGCTACCCAAGTTACTTGGTCTGGCGTAGCTATCTGCGTCTTGGGAGGTGGAAGTGTGGGCTCAGTGATTTCGGTTGTCATCTCAGCTCTCGGTACGTGGTTGTTTTGGCTTCTAGGATATGTATCCGGCGCCAATACGTTTCCGCAACCACTGAGCGAAGATGAGGAGGCTCTCTGGGTTGAGAGACTGCAGAGAGGAGACAAAGAGGCACGCAACGTGCTGATAGAACGCAACCTGCGCCTAGTAGCCCACATTGTCAAGAAGTTTGACAACACCAACGATGAGACAGATGACCTGATCTCGATCGGGACTTACGGGCTGATAAAAGCCGTAAGCACCTTTGACCCTCACAAGGGTACCAGGTTGGCTACATATGCTGCTAGGTGCATAGAGAACGAAATACTGATGCATTTGCGCGCTACCAAGAGGAGTAGAACAGAGGTGTCCCTCTACGACCCCATTGGGACAGATCGTGAGGGAAATGAGATTACACTGATAGACGTGCTCGAGACCGAACCGGCGCTTGACGTTGTTGAGGTAGTGGGTTTGGAGATGGAACGCAATAGGTTGCGCAGTCATATGTCGGTGTTGGACAAAAAAGAGAGTATTGTCATACGCTTACGTTATGGACTTGGCGGCCGAATGAGCAAGACACAACGCGAAATCGCAAGAATGCTCGGAATTTCGCGCTCATATGTGTCGAGAATAGAGAAGAAGGCAGTGCACAAGCTGTGGAATGCGATGAAGCAGGAAGAACAGACACTCTAGATCCTGCGGTCTGAGTACCGCTCTTCTTTTGAAGCACAGCTGGACTAGCTGGCAGGTAAAGAGCCCAGATGGTGGTATAAGAAACCATATGAGACTAACCAACATGCGAATTCTATCTTATCTGAAGCCCGATGCCGTGGTCGATTCGTTGTGGGACGTCAGCCTTGATCAAATGAAGAGCAGAGGCATCAAAGGGTTGCTTGTCGATCTGGATAACACGCTGGTGGAATACCGCAAATATGTAAGCACGCCGCGTGTACGTGAATGGCTGAAGTCAGTCGAGCGTGCTGGCCTTGGAATTTGCATAGTGTCCAACAGCAGACGCCGAAAGAAGGTGGCCGAATTCTCGCAGCAAGTGGGTGTTCCGGCAATTAGCCGCGCCGGTAAGCCGAGGAGAGGATCTTTTCGAAAGGCCCTATCGATGCTTGGACTCGCGCCGGAGGAGACTGCGATAATCGGCGACCAACTGCTAACAGATATTCTCGGCGGCAACAGGCTTGGTTGCTACACCGTATTGGTCATGCCCATAACCAGACAAGAGTTTCTTGGCACCAGAATAGTGCGCATTCTGGAGCGCCGGATACTCAAATTGCTTGTTGGGCCTGAGTAAAGGCAGGGGGAGGTGGCCTGATGGACTTCAACGCACTTCTTAAACAGGCAATGCACATGAAGGCAAGCGACCTGCACCTTACTGTTGAGGCTTCTCCTTTGGTGCGTGTGAAGGGTCGACTCAGCACTCTTGATTTCCCGCCTATCAAGCATGGATTCATGCAGTTGCTGAGCAAAGATCTGCTTGACGATCAGAGGCAGAGTCACTTCACGCAGCATGGTCATGTTTCTTTCAGCCACGGCGTAAGCGGGTTGGGGCGTTTTCGCATCGCCATGTACAGGCAGAGAGGTTCAATCGCTCTCTCCATAAGGCTGGTGTACCCAGGTATCCCCACACTTGCAGATTCAAGGTTGCCCACGGTCATGGCGCAGGCAGCACTATCCGACGAGGGTATGATTATTGTCACTGGCGCCAAAGGCAGCGGCAAGAGCGTCGCGCTTGCCGGTATGATACACCACATTAACCTGACCCGTGATGCGCACGTGATCACGATCGAGGATCCTGTTGAGTTCTTGCACAAACACCTGAAGAGTGTTGTACACCAAAGGGAGATAGGCACTGATTTGGAATCGTACGCGCAAGGACTGATCGCAGCGCGCAAACAAGATGCGGACGTAATTGCAGTGTCTGACCTGCCTGATGAGCAGACGCTACGACTATGCTTAGATGCGGCTTCATCGCGCTGTCTGGTCATCGGGTGTGTGCGCGCTTCAGGTGTTCAATCAGCGCTGAAGGCGATTTTCGATGAGTCAGCAGCACAGAGCAGAACTGCGCTGTGTAGCAGCCTGGCTGACTGCCTGATTGGGGTGTTTGCGATAAGACTGGTTCACTCTTCGGTATTGGGCGAAATGGTGCCTGTTACCGAAGCGCTTCTCGTAACACCGGCTGTACGCGAAATCATCAGAGAAGACAGGTTGCATCACATAGATGCGGCAATGCAGACAGGGACTAAGTATGGCATGATGACGTTTGACTCGTGTGCACAGAGTCTCATCGAGCAAGAACTAATAAGCCGCGAAGACTATCGAGTCCGCAATCAGTAGATTCCAGACCTGCTAGGCTCTCTCACCGCCATGTTCGGCATATGCGAACCGCCGTTATTCTCCATGCCCCGATATTATATCATCGCAAGGTTGTTTATCCGGCAAAAGCCACTATATTGCCGTATCACAGAAGTGTGTTAACTGAGCGAGTTGCCAGAAGGATTTGAGTATAGAGACAGCGAAAACCCCAGAAAACTTGCTTGCAGTACTTCTTGGTGTGATCTCGATTGGGCGTGCATCTGTATCATCAGAGATCATGGCGTCGTTCTGTGAGGGGGTGATGGCCGGGAATGCTTGAGCATACGCTTCTAGCGAGGGCTCTCTAAATCACATTTCCGGGAGGTGAATATCGTTGGTAACCGCGGGCAAGATGTCTTGCTTCATTCTGTTTGTTATGATGATTGTTCTGCTCCAGTACAAGATGACCAAAGCGAAACAAGGTGACCTACCGGTGATCAGGCGCATTGCCGGGTTGGAAGCTATGGAAGAGGCGGTTGGAAGAGCCACAGAACTCGGAACCCCTGTATTCTACGTGCCCGGCCGCACCGAGATCAATACTGCTGGTGCTGCTCAGACGATAGCAGGACTTGAGATTCTGGGACATGTTGCAGATCTCACCGCCAAGTACGATACCGAACTGAGGACTGCTATCGCTGCACCAAACGTTATGCCTGTAGCCGAAGAAATCGTGCGACAGGCATACCTCAAGAATGGGAAGGTCGAAGCGATAAAGCCCGAATACGTCCAGTTCCTATCTAACGAGCAGTTTGCGTTCGCAGCTGCGTGTCTCAACATAATGCATCGCGAGCGAGTCGGCGCGGCCATATTGGTGGGTGAATTTCAGGCTGAGTCGATGATGTTGGTCGAAGGGGCGGCGCAGGCCGGGGCAATCACCATCTGTGGCACGAGCCGAACGTTCCAGATACCGTTCTTCGTGGCTGCTGCTGACTACACACTTATTGGTGAAGAGATGTTCGCGGGAGGCGCATATCTCTCGAAAGACCCCGTCAAACTGGGTAGCATTGCAGCCCAGGACGTCGGCAAACTGATCGGTACCGCGCTGATACTGCTTGGTGCAGTGCTTGCCACGTTTGGCAGTACTGTAGTGGTCGATATTCTTAAGCAGTGAGTCCAGTGTCAAAGGAGGTGGCTTGAATGCGTAAAGAGATTCCACTTGCGATAGCGTTCATAACCGGTCTGATTGTGCTCGTCGAGTACTTCCTGCAACCGCTTGCTCCATTCACAAAGGACTGGGCAAGACTGCTCCAAAACTGGGGAACAGTCGTCTCGGGCTTTGCTATGGGCCTTGCGGCTATGAACCTCATACGGGTCAACATAAGAAAACTCAACCGAAGCAAGAATCAAGAATGGTACAATCCCATAATCCTGCTTGGCGGGATGTCTGCAATGGTGTTTGCCGGGTTTGTATTGGGCGATACTTCGCCGATGTATCTGTTTCTGTTTAGCAGAGTGTTCCAGCCGCTCGGCGCTGCTATGTTTTCGCTCATGATATTCTTTATTGCCTCTGCCGCCCAGCGTGCGTTTCGCGCCAGGAGTCCTGAGGCACTCGTGCTGCTGGTGGCAGGGATTATTGTGATGCTCGGACGCGCGCCTATAGGCGAGTTGATTGGTGACTGGGTGCCTGCCAGTGCTGACTGGCTAATGAAAGTGCCCAATCTGGCTGGCAACCGGGCCATTATGATCGGTGCTGCGTTGGGTATGGTGGCTACCGGCTTCAGGGTCTTGGTAGGCATTGACAGAGCCTACCTTGGCGGCGATTGAGCGCCAAGACCTGTAACCTGAGGAAGGAGGTGTAGTTCCTTGGATAGTGTTCTCATGAAACTCGGCAACCTGGATAGGCGTGTGTTGTACGTCATCTTGTTCCTGGCAGTGTTGTATCCGCTGGTCAACCCTATCGGTTTGCCATTTAAGATATCTGAGTGGACATTGAACTTCTACAAGGCCGTGGAGAACTGCAAGCCTGGTGATGTAATTCTTGTGGCCATGGACTACAGCGTAGGTGGCGGCCCCGACGTTCATCCACAGGCAGAGGCGGTTTTTAAACACGCGATGGAGCGCGGGCTCAAGGTTGTGCTGGCCGCGTTTGTCATCGAGGGCCAGGAATTCGGAAACCAGCTGGTGGCGCTTGGGGAAAGAATGGGTAAGGTTTACGGAGAGGACTTCGTGAACCTCGGATTTGCCCCGGGCGTTGAAGTGGCCATATCATCGTTTGCGCAGGACGTGCTGGGTGTGTTTGCGACGGACGTACGCGGAAACCAAACCGCTTCACTGCCGATAATGAAAGGAATAAAGACTGCTGGCGACTTTGTGCTAATCTGCGATTTTGCGACAGGCATTCCGGGTCCTGCTGAATGGATCCGTCAGGTGCAAACGAGATACAATGTGCCCATCGCATCCGGCGTTGTGACTGTCATGGGCCCGCAGACCGAGCCGTACTATCAGTCAGGTCAGCTAGTTGGACTGCTCAGCGGGCTCAGAAGCGCGGCCGAGTACGAACTCGCGATGCAGCAACCTGGAATGGCAGTTGCGGGTATGGATGCACAGTCCATGGGTCACGTGGCGATTGTGGTGTTCGTAGTACTCGGAAACCTCGTGTACTTTGTAGAGAAGAAGAAGAAACCGGGCGGTAGGAGGTGATAGAGGTATGACGACAGATCTTAACATTTGGGTCGCGGCGATTCTGACGCTGGCGATATACTCGTTCCTTGTGAAGGAGAACGCGTTGTTCAGATCGGTGGAACATTTGTTCGTGGGCGTTGCTGCGGGCTACGGACTGCTTAGGCAGTGGCAGGCTATCAACCGCATTGCTTGGACACCCGCCGTGCAGGGCGACGTCATCATGTTCGTTCCCATAATCCTAGGGCTGTTGCTGTTCACGAGGTTCGTAAAAGGCTATACGTGGGTAAGCCGTTGGCCCTTGGCCTTCTTGATGGGGCTTGGCGCCTCGCTTTCAATGAAGGCGATTGAGAGCGACTTCGTGCGCCAGATACAGGCGACCGCGATAAGACTGAACTCCTTGGACAATATCTTCATCGTGGTAGGCACCGTGACGGCTTTGGCATACTTCTATTTCACGTTCCGACACTCGTCTGTGCTAAACGCCGGGTCACGGGTAGGTAGGTACGTGTTGATGCTGTGTTTTGGAGCCGCTTTCGGAAACGCTGTTATGGGACGAATATCCCTTCTCATAAGCAGGCTACAATTCTTGTTTACCGATTGGATATACCTTATTAAGACGTAAGCAATTCTCGCTCGGTGCATAGGTCCGGCCTGCTAGGCAAGGCCGGACTTGTCTTTGTGCACAAGCCTAATCCGGAGCATGTTGCACAGAAGGATAACCGGGCGTTTCGCCGAAGTCAAGAGCAAATCGCTGAGGAGAATAGAGCAGCATGCTCTTTCGCACCGCATGTTCGCTAAACTGCTGGGACACATGTACCATACTGGCTGAGGTCAAAGGAGGAAAGGTCTCAAATCTCAGAGGCGACCCTGAGCATCCAGTTACCTCAGGGTTTGTGTGCCCCAAGGCGCACTACCAACTTCTGCGCATGTACTCGCCAGACAGACTCGTGCGACCTGTCGTACGCACGAAAGGCGGTTGGCGGAGTTGCAGTTGGCAGCATGCGCTGGCGCTTATTGCAGAGCGTGTGTCGGAGGCGGTAGCTAGGCACGGAAGCCAGAGCGTCTACTATCACTCTGACTCAGGCTCCATGGGATACCTGCATTCGTTGAGAGAGCGCTTCTTCAATCTGCTTGGGGGTGTCACGCTTCCTGCTGGCAGCCTTTGTTGGGCCGCCGGAATAGCCGCACAGCACTGCGATTTTGGGTATCACCTCGCAAACGACGCGCTTGATGTCGTTAACGCGCGCACCATCGTGTTATGGGGGAGAGATCCGGCTCACACGAATATCCACCTTCTGCCGCTACTGCACAGAGCGAAAGAACGTGGAGCAACAGTTATAGTTGTCGACCCAGTGCGCACTAAGAGTGCTGATCTAGCCGATGTAGTTGTGCAGCTGAGGCCCAGGACAGATGCGGCGCTGGCACTGGCGCTGGCAAACCTGTTGGCAACGCGCGGCAAGGTGGACGTCGAATTCGTGTCGAGGCACACGTACGGCTACGACGTGTTCAGGTCGGTCGCATTCTCGATGAGCGCTGTGAAGGCCTCTGAGATAACTGGTGTAAGTGTCGGTGAAATTGAACAGCTTGCAACGCTTCTGTGCGCAAGACCAGTTGCGTTCATGTTGGGTTACGGAGTGCAGAGGCACCGCCATGGAGCCAAGACCGTTCGTGCGATAGATGCCTTGGGCGCTGTGTGCGGAAGTATAGGAATCTCAGGTGGCGGCGTGAATTACGCGAACGGCTATGTGAAGAGGCAACTTGCCGACCTTCGTATGGTCGAAAGCGGTGTCAACGCCAGGTACGTAACGAGGGTAAACTTTGCAGATCAGATAGAACGGTTGTCCCCACCCGTCCAAGTGGCGTTTTTCGCAGGTACAAACGTTCTTGCACAAAACCCGGACGCGAACAGCACCAGGCGTGCGCTAAGTCGCCTGCCTTTTAAAGTGTGCCTAGATCTGTGCATGACAGATACGGCGAAAGAATGCGATGTAGTGCTTCCCGTGGCAACATTTCTTGAGCAGGAAAACATATATTTTTGCTCGTGGCACAATTTCGTGACGTTCAGCCCACAGGTAGTGCCTCCTTTGGGGGAGTGTCGTCCTGACTGGCAGGTGTTTTCTGCGCTTGCAGCAGAGCTCGGGTTAAAGAGCATGCCAAGCCTTGCGGGACTGGAATGGATAGAGAAGGCCATAAAGCCACAAGTGGATAAGCGCCTGCTGCCTGACGCCAAGCACCTAATTGGGCAGAGCATAAGGTTTCCCGACGCGCCTCAGGTGGCGTGGGAAGACGGCAGGTTTGAGACACCTAGTGGAAAGTTTGAGTTTTACTCTGGGATTGCCGACGAAGCAGATCCAGGCTGTGGGGTCTGCGCATGGGTTGAGCCGGAGTGCGCTTCTGACAAGCATCTTCACCTTGTGTCGAGACGCCATCTGCACCACCTACATAGTCAGTTCTACGACAGAGTTTCGTGTGAACTGCGTTGCGAAGTGTTTGTGTCGCCGTATGACTTGCACTCAAGGTCGCTGAACGACAGACAGGTTGTGAAACTCAAGAACTCGTACGGAGAGATGAAAGCCGTGCTCCGTGTGGATGACACTCTTAGGCCGGGCGTTGCGCATGTGTACGAAGGCGGCTCTCTTTCGGACGGCAAGTGTGTTAATGTGCTTACGCCGCCGGGTCCCACTGACCTCGGTCTTGGATCTAGATATGCAGATTGCTTCATTGAGATAGAAGCAGGCGAAGAATGAATGTGTTAAATGGAGTAGACGACGCCGATTTCGACAAAACAGATGTACGAAGGGAGAAGATGAACGAGTGAGTCACGTTACACATCTCGAATGCGCAAAATGCGGTCTTACGTATGACGCGAGCACAGTGCAGAATCTTTGCTCTTGCGGCGGCCCGCTTCTCGTGCGATACGACCTCGATGCCATAAGGCAGTCGGCTAGCCGTGATGCGCTAAAGCAAAGAGAGAGCAACATGTGGCGGTATCGTGAGTTCTTGCCGGTTGAAAAAGATGAGAATATCGTTACGCTTGGTGAAGGGATGACACCGCTATTTGCCACACCTTCGCTTGGCGCGAAACTGGGGCTGCCGAATCTCTATCTTAAGGATGAAGGCCTGAATCCCACCGGAACTTTTAAGGCTCGAGGCGCCTCGGCCGGAATGTCGAAGGTCAAAGAATTCGGAATCCCAACGGTGGCTATGCCGACAGCCGGAAATGCAGGCGGAGCCTGGTCGGCGTACGCCGCAAAAGCAGGGGTGGAGATGGTTGTTGCCATGCCGATCGACGCCCCGGACATAACCAAAAAAGAGTGCAGCGTGTACGGCGCGCGCACCTATCTCGTAAAGGGACTGATCTCGGACGCGGGCAAGATTATCGGCAAGGCTGTGAGCAAGTACGGCTACTTTGACGCGAGCACGCTCAAAGAGCCTTACCGTATCGAAGGCAAGAAGACCATGGGGCTTGAAATCGCTGAACAGATGAATTGGGAGGTACCCGACGCAATCCTATATCCTACAGGCGGTGGCGTCGGCCTTATCGGTATATGGAAGGCTCTTGACGAGCTCGAAGCGATAGGCTGGATAGGTAAGAAGCGACCCAAACTGATTTCGGTACAGGCAGAAGGCTGCATGCCGATAGTGCGTGCATGGAATGAGGGCAAAGAAGTGTCCGAGTTCTGGCAAGGTGCTTCCACACTAGCTGGTGGGCTCAGAGTGCCCAAGGCGCTCGGGGATTTCATAGTACTAAGCGCGTGTCGCGCGACAGGTGGCACTGCTATTGCAATTGGTGACAAAGAAATGCTCAGCGCCATGCAACTCAGTGCATGCGAGGAAGGCCTGTTCATATGCCCTGAAGGTGCGGCGGCCGTTGCTGCTGCAAAGATACTAAGAGAGCAAGATTTCCTGAAAGCGCATGATAAGGTGGTGCTTCTCAACACCGGGACAGGACTCAAGTACCCTGAGTGTGTAGACATTGACCTACCTGTGCTGGAGGTAGGCGACGAGATATAGGTGCTGTCGAGTAATACGGTTATCAAGAGGCGGCCAAGTGTTAGGCCGCCTCTTAACTCCGTATGTCTTCATAACTTGGAATCACTGCGTGAGTGAGATGCCAAAAACACTGAGAGGACTAGTGTCCACATCCAAGAGCACGCTCGTCTGTTTCTGCTTTGCAGTAGTTGACGCACACACTAAAACGGCGTATGTACCTTCTTGAGCGGCCTTGGGTATGACAAACTGTGTTTGCCATGTCGTTCCGTCCAAGCGCTGCATCTCGAGTGTGTCCAATGTCCATGGGAGCATGGCATGGACGCCGACTACATGCTCCGAACATAAAGCTACCAGCCTGACTGACTGGCCGGGGTACGCTCTTGAAGGGATCAGCTCGGCTGCAAGCGATAGACCGTCTACGACTGTATACGTTGCCGAAGCATGGCGTATTGCTCCAGAAGGGTAGCGCGCCTCGACTGTGGCCGCTCTTTCGCCTTCATCCGCATCCAAGGGCACGACGATTGTGCCGTACCAACCTAAACCCATGCTATGCATTTCGCACTGGCTGTCAACTAGAAACACAAACTCGGGGACCGCAGCACTGAACGCAGTAACCTGAACGGTATCGCCCGGACTTGCATTTCTTGGGCTCGCAAACGCCCATAGAGCAGGTCGTTCAATGAAGATGGGCTGCCAGGCCGATTGAAAGGGCTGCGCAAGCCGATCACGTATCCAGGCTTGACACAGATACAGGCCGTTGCCCACTGTGCCGCCGTCTTGGTCAAGGCCGTCCCATCGCACCACCTCTGGTGGTGTTCCTCCCCAATGGCCAAACCACGTGTGCCATCGCTTAACCACGTGAAACGATGTAGTCATGATCGTTAAGCCCCATTCAATTGCGCTCCTGTTCTTCAGGCTTGTGATGAACACGTCCGTAGTGTCTTCGATGCCGTCTCCGTCTGGAGAGAACACGTTGGGAGACGGCTGCACGCGCACAAGGCACGAACGTGCGACCAGGGTTGCAGATTCACACCGCAGAAGGTGCTGCAGTGGTCTCAAAGTGCCGTCGGGGTACCCCCGAACCAACTGGAGTAGTATTGCTGCTGCCATCTCTCGTTGCAGTTCAGCAGACACCTGCTTGCCGTCGGTAAAGCGCGCGATCTGTGATTCTACTTCTTTCCACGTGAGGGTGTCGGCAAATGATTTAAGGCCAAGAGCGCGGACCAGCATTGTCACGGCATGTTCTCGAGTTATCGGGCTGTTCGGCTCGAACATGCCCGGCGATGTGCCAAAAACCAGGTTTTGGGACGCAGCCGCCTCTATCCATCCGTGAGCGGGTTTGGTGTCGTACGCCATGAATGACTCGGGTACGTCTGCGAAAGTGGCTCCGCTCGTCTGTTGAAGGCCGAAGGTCTTGGCCATCAACATGGCGAGCTCAGCCCTGGTGCAAACGGTATCCGGTCTGTATTCGGAGAAAGGAACCCAATAGGGTTGCTCCTGCCACACTACGTATCTCAGTCCGACGAACCCGTCAGCCACTTGTTCTTCCCACAAAACACGTATCAGGTCTTTGGCCCAGTGATGCATCACATCTTCGTACCAGGGATCAACAGAGCTTGTGGCGCTCGCGACACTTCCGGTGCAGAGCAATACCAGAGTGAAGAGCGTGAGATATACGATTGCTTCGGGACGCGTCATTTGGCTCCTCAGCCACCAGCGATGCCTCACGGTTCGTCATAGCACTGCGAACATCCTGTGACACTCAGTTGTATATCTTCGTCAAAAATCGACAAATACAACACTCTCTTCTAGGACGGTTGCAGCGATTGGGTAACTCGCTTGTCGAGAATTGTCGCGCGGTTGACATTGAACGTGTAATGCACCTGTGGGTTAGAATGAACGCATCAGAAACACCGGCAGGGGACGCCCGTAGTCGCCCAATCTTGACACCCAAATCTGGAGGTGAAGAGGGAGGTTTGAAAGACAGGCAAATCTGGGTGAAAGCCAGGCAACTGACGGGCACAAAAAAATAAAAATTGCCACCAGCGCCCTTCGCAACCGCCCCTGCCGGGATCTTCCTTATGGAGGAGTCTTGATGCGTCCCAGCAAGGAAATTGTATTATCGCTCGTTATTGCCCTGATAGCTGGCGGAACGGCCTATGCCTCTCTTGACCGACTCACAAAGACCTCAGAGGTGGTTGTGGCAGCAAGAGATATAGAACCGTTGGCCAGTCTCGATGCATCTCATGTCAAAGTCATGAAACTGCCGACTGCGGCAGTCCATCCGAACGCATACCGGACTACGTCCCAGGTTGTGGGAAAGCGCGCAGCTGGCCCCATAATCTTTGGGCAACAGGTACTGCCAGGACACCTCGCAGACTCAGCAGATGACCTAAACCGCATGTCGCCTTCTGCGAGTGTTGTGATGTTCATACCCATGCCGCTTGGTCGATGGGTGGGCGGGGCGATCAAAGCCGGCGACACCGTCGACCTCATATTTTGCGCCAACGAACAGAGGACGGGTTTCTCCATTGCAAGACTGATAGCCACGCGTGTTCCCGTGGTATCGCATAGCGGGACCGGAGTCAAGCGCTGGGAGGGTGCAGCAAACGAAGTTGCCGGGTTAAATGTGCTTGTGTCCGTGGAAGACGCGGAAAAGATAGCGTATTGCCTGGAAAACGGCACGCTGTACGCTTGCCTCAATACAGGAGCCAGCATGAACTCAGGTGTGGGTGCCACGCTGGAAAGCGTCATGGGTCTTGGCAGTCTCGAACTAACCGGTTCGAGGTCAGAGCCGAGATGAACCTAAGCGTGCTTCGGACAAGAAGCGACGAACCTGTGCCTACAGCCGGTAGTCAAGTGATCACAGTGTTCAGCCCAAAGGGTGGAGTGGGCAAGACATTTATGGCTGTGAGCATTGCAGTTACCGTTGCGAAGAGAGGCAGGCGAAAGGTGCTGCTCTGCGACATGGATCTTGACTCGGGTGATGTCGGTGTGCATCTGGATCTTGCGGAATCTGTATCGATCAATGACCTGCTTCCCTATTGCCAGGACATGCGACCTGAGGTGATGGCCAAATTTGTGGTGCGTCATGCTGCAAGCGGTGTGGATGTGATTATGGCGCCGTCGAGGCCCGAACTGTCGGAGTTTGTCCGCGCTGATGTCGTAGGCCATCTGATAGATGGAGCTAGGCGGACGTACCAGTGCATTGTAATAGACACTCCTCCCTCTGCAGACTGCGATCTGGTTTACGAATGTCTGGAGAAATCAGACACGCAACTCTTGGTGGTGACTCAAGACCTTGCGTGCTTGCGGCAGGCTCGAACATCTCTTGAACTGCTGCGCAGGCTTGGTGTTAACGTCAAAGAGCGCACCTACACTGTCGTGAACGCTTACAGACACAAATCAATTCTATCGGCGCGCAAGATATCCGACTTCTTGGGTGTTGGAGATGTGCTCATAGTCACTGACGACAGAGATACAGTTGAAAGGTCGATCCTGGACGGAAGTCCGGCGGTTCTTGGTGCGAGGGGGACTCAGGTAAGCAAGGACGCCGAAACAGCAGGTTCAGTCGCTGCAAACCTATTACTAGAGCCCACCCAAGAGCCAAAGAGCCGATTTCGTCTGCCCGGAAAGGGTAGATTGCGTTGGTGAGAGGTGGATTGCTGGACAGGCTCGAGAGAGACTCGGTTGAGGTAAGTAACGAATCAAACGCGCTGATAGCTCGATGCTGTGATTACGAATCAAGTTTTGCCCTAGTGCAGAAGCACATTCTGGAATCGCATCCGCTGTTGCTGAGCGAAGCGCGCAAGAAGGAAGAAGGCAGACAGAGACTCCGCGCTGTTATCACACAGGTGATCACTACTGAGGGATTGGCCTCGGGAAAGGCCGCAAGAGATGCACTTGCCGAGACGATTCTGTACGAGGTAACAGGCTTGGGGCCGCTGGAGCCGCTGGTCCAGGATGATGAGGTTACTGAGATCATGGTAAATGCGTGGAATGAGATATGGGTCGAAAGAAAAGGCATCCTGAGCAGGCATGACGCTTGCTTCAAGGACTCCCGTCAGTTGTATGAGGTGATCTCGCGAGCGGTGGCGCCGCTTGGTCGAAGGATAGACCAGTCGATGCCGTTCGTCGACGGGCGGTTACCAGATGGCTCAAGACTGCACGCATGCATACCACCGATCAGTGTGCGTGGTCCGGTTCTCAACATACGCAAATTCAGCAAGAAGGGGTTCAGTATTGACGACCTTATAGGCATGAAGTCTTTGACGAACGAGGGTGGCGAGTTCCTGAGAGAATGCGTCAGAAGCAAACTCAATCTGATCGTGGCTGGCGGGACGGGCAGCGGAAAGACATCCACGCTTAACGCTCTTCTTTCCGAAATTGCTCGCGGCGGCGAGCGAATTGTTACCATCGAGGATTGTGCAGAACTCAATACTCGTTCAGAGAATCTGGTTAGCCTGGAGAGCCGGCCACCGAACATTGAGGGACGCGGCGAGATCACGATTCGCACGCTTGTCAGAAACGCTTTGAGGATGAGACCCGACCGGATTGTCGTTGGAGAGGTTCGTGGCGCAGAAACCTTCGACATGTTGCAGGCGATGAACACAGGCCATCCGGGGTCAATGTCCACGGTGCACGCAAACGGAGCGGAAGATGCACTAAGGCGGCTCGAAGGCATGGCATTACTCGCTCCGGAAGTGCCAGAGCGCGTCGTTGCTGAACTGATTCCAATGGCTATAGATGTGATCGTGTTTCAGAGGCGTTTTGGTGCAGGTGAGCGCAAGATCACAGATATCTGCCTATCTACGAAGGAGCGCTCGCCAGGAGGCAGACGTCTGACAGAGGTGTTTGCATTCAGGAACGGTGTACTGACGGCTGTTGCTGAGACACTTCCATCGTGGTTCGGAAACCGGGCCGAGTGGGTTGACACAAAATGACGCTGTACATATCTGCGGTGTGTGTTTGCGCGTATCATCTTTGGCAGACTTTAAGGTTGCTGTCAAGGGAAAACACTTTGCACTCACGATGGCGTGGTCTGCGGCGTGGAGCCATACGCCCCATAAAGCGACCGCGATTGATAGCGCGAGACCGAATCGAGAAGCAAGTGTGTGAGTTGTGTCAGTTTCTTAGTAGCGGGCTACGGAGCGGGCAGAGCCTGTACCAATGCTTAGACAACATCGCAGAGGAGATGCACGGTCAGGTGGGTGAGTGCGCCCAAAACGCGGTTGCGCTCTTCGAAACTGGCACCCCCATTCTTGATGCGCTTGAACAGGCCGCGAATCGCGTGCGTAGCAAAGACCTGCATCAGGTCATTCGAGTGCTCAGAGTGTTCGACAGAACAGGGAGCAATCCCCAAGAAGCGCTTGAACAGTGCGCTCGCACCGCCCAAAAGAGGCTAGAGATGCAAGCAGTGCTGGCTGCCAAGATGGCTGATGCCCGAGTTAGTGCGCTGATTGTTGCAGTCCTACCCGCGTTGCTTGCAGCAAGTGGGTTTCTGTTAGATCGTGCGTCTGTGCTTGGCGCCTTAGAAACGGTAGAAGGGAAATTGCTGATTGCCTTCGGGTTGTTGCTCTGGCTTGTGGGTGCGTACACAACATGGAAGATATCCCATCCTAGGTGGCTTCAATGAATCTGGTTCTCATATGTTCTTTGTCGGTTGGAGTGTGTCAGTTCTGTATAGGTTGGTGCTTTCAAATGACGCGGCGTCTATGGCGCCTTACAAGGCATCCTAAGGGGGTGCGCAGGCTATCTTCGTCGCGGCAGCGGATGATGTCAAATGGTTCTGCCAAGATTTCCAGGCGCCAGGTTGTGTACGAACTCCCGTATGCCATTGAGCTAATGGCGTTGTGCTGCGCGTCGGGAACAAGTCTGATGAATGCAATTGAGGCTGTTGGAGACAGCCAATACGACAACGTCGCACGGGTGTTCAAAAGCGCGTACACCAGCTTCAGTGCCGGAATGCCTCGCGATGAGGTATTCCACAGACTAAGAACTGACCTAGGGACAAGCAGTGCTGCTTCGTTGGTCAGTGCGATCAAGCAAGCCGATTCGGGTGGTACGCCCATAACAAGTATTCTGAGCGTACATGCTGAATCGGCCCGCCAAGAGGAGTACTTGGAGAAGATGAGGCAGGTGGAACTCGTTCCCCTGAAACTGGCGGTATGTACCGCGCTACTGCTATTTCCTGCGCTTGTGCTGGTGGCTATCGGTCCTCACATAGTGACGTTCATTAACAGTGGATGGTAGGAGGTGTTGCATATAAGCAGGCTATTTGCGTTGGCAAAGTGGATTGGAAACGAAGATGGTGCAACTACAGCCGAATACGCATTGATACTTACTTTGGTCGTGCTTATATTGATTTCCTCGCTGAGCGCTTTAGGCGCTGCGCTTAACGATAAGTTGCGAGGAATAATCGACCAGATCATATTGGCTAAATGAGTACTAAGAGACGCGAGGGAACGGCTTCGGTAGAGCTTGTGCTTGTGTTTACGATCAGCGTGTTCTTGCTATTCGCCATTATTGAATGCGGGATGCTCGTGAATGCCAAGATCTTGGTAACTACAGCTGCTCGGGAAGGTGCTCGGCGCGCGGCGGTAGATGGCGGAGCTTCACAAGCGGCATATTCGAGGATAAGGGAGATACTTGAGTCAGGGGGGTTATGGAATGATTCGACCCAGGCGCAGGTGGAACCGCATACGGCGTCTTTTGGAGCAACGGTTACGGTGAGAGTTGAGCACATGTACCAAGTTAGATCGGCACCGTTGGCGGTGGTGATAGGCTCAAGAATACCTGTAAGTGCCGTGGTGGTGTCGAGGAGTGAAAGAGTGCGATAGAAAAGCCAGCAGTGAACACGGTGCAGTTGCCACATGGTTCGTTTTGTGCGCGCACCCTTATTTCTGATTGTGGCAGCCCTCGTGCTTGATGTGGCCTGTCTGTCTGTGGTAAGAACTCAATTGCAGTGTGCAGCAGACCACGGTGCGCTCGCTGGCGTTCTGGAAATCGATTTTGAACTCCTCGCCAGTGGTGTGTGCTCGGTAAATGTCGAAGCGGCTAAGGCAGCAAGCCACGCCTTTGCGCGGCAGAATCTGCTCTTGAATATGATCACAGACAAGGTCACAGAATGCGACATCCTTGTCACAGCGCAGAATCCGTGTGCAGGCACAGGTGGAGAAGGGCCAGAGTATCCGACGGTGACGGTGGAGATCACTCTTCCACTTACCTTGCCGTTATCTAGGATTGTGCGGACGATCAAGGTGCGCGCCGCAGCGAGCTTGGTCCCTCGCCCATGAATACAAGACGGCGAAGAAGAGAGGCGGTCAGTTGCTCGAAAAAGCGAACAAGATGACACTAAGAGTGTATGAGGGAGGGCGGTTTCACTACCGTTTTAGGTGTCCGCAGTGTACTACGTTCAACATGGTCTTGTTTGGTATGGAGATCGTTAAGGAGGACGCACTGGATGAACCTCGCCCTATGCCAGAGTTCAGGTTGCTCTGCTCCAGATGTGGGGCAAAGCGGGCAGTGAGGGAGTTGCCTATTGCCGCGCATCTGGGCAGCGACTAGTTTGCCAGCCGAGATAGATGGTGATGGATCTTCGGTAGAGACCAGAATATTCGGCGGGTAAGGTGAATGAGCAAGCATACATAAGCATGAGCGAGTGATTATGCGAACCGCCATGCAAACGTAAGACAAGGAAGAGCAGATGTATTACAGGCCACTTTAGGTCATTTGCTTCGAGGTGCGAAATATCTTGCGTTATGAGATAATATGGCCGAGGTGATAATTAGTGGAACTCAACAAGACACAGGCTGACTGGAACCTCAGCAGCAAGATCAGGATCGCTCTCAAGGTACACGAGGAAACCGAAGATGTGCAAGAGGACATCAAAATAGGAGCCGCTGACGGCGTTGTATATCTGAAAGGGCAGGTGTCCTCAGAAGAGGCAAGGGATGCAGTTGACAAGATAGCGCGCGGAGTCCCTGAGATGTTCACGCTGGTTAACGAGATTGAAGTGGTTCACTAGCGTTAGGTCGGGGCGGCAATGCCGCCCTTTTTTCATTTCTCCAGTTATGCCTACGCGGACTGGTTGGGCTCAGAACTCGCACCCAGAGAGCGAAGACTGCTGACTTCTCTTTTGCATGTATGGTGTTAAGTGTGCAGGAGTAGACAACGCAAGGAGAGAATACGTAAGGCTAGAGCAATGCGCAAACCGCAGGCACAAAAGTACATATTTAGTCGGATGAAGGTCACGGGAGAGTCTCGGATCCCGGGCGCCGAAGGAGCAAGGCCGTAATAAGGCCGAAACTCTCAGGCAAAGAGAACTGTGGCCGGACGGAACTCTGGAGAGCTGCCTTGTGCAGCACCAATGGGGTAACCTGAAATGGATGAGGCTGCTGCACTGAAGGCGCCCTCCAAATAGGGGAATCTCTCAGGTGAAAGGACAGGGAAAATCTGCCGGTTGCAGATTTGACCTGCCTTTTTTGTGTGAAGAGCATTTGGCTGATCACCGAACCCACATTCTACAGGAGGTGAACAAGAGTGGATAATCTTAAGAAGACGCCGTTTTACGAAACTCACCTGAAGTACGGGGGCAAGATCATCGACTTTGCCGGGTGGGCACTGCCCGTACACTTTAAGAAGAGCATTATTGAGGAGCACCATGCCACAAGAAACGCGGCTACGTTATTCGATGTATCCGATATGGGGGAATTGCTTGTAACAGGCAAGGATGCGCTCCCCATGCTGCAGAAACTTCTTGTTAACGATATTGCCAAAGGGAAACCTGGTCGGGTGATATATTCGCCAATGTGTAACCCGCAGGGCGGATGCGTGGATGACCTGATGGTTTGCTGTTACAGCACTGAACACTATCTCTTGGTTATAAACGCCGGAAACATTCAGAAGGATTTCGACTGGGTGACCAAAGTAGCAGCAGATTTCGATGAGGTGTGTGTGAAAAACCTTTCGGACGAAACCGCTCAGGTGGCGATTCAGGGCCCCAAGTCTGAAGCAATACTTCAGCGTATCACTAATGCCCAGCTTTCCGAACTCAAGTACTACCGCTTCATCGACGATGTCCAGGTAGCGGGCAAGAAGAGCATGATATCACGCACAGGTTACACAGGCGAAGACGGATTTGAGGTTTATTGCTCTCCGGAAGACGGGCCTGCACTTTGGGATGCAATTATCGAAGCCGGAGAGGCTGACGGGCTGATTCCGGCCGGACTGGGTTGCCGTGATACGCTGCGCTTTGAGGCCTCAATGCCGCTTTACGGGCAGGAACTGGACGATGTGCGAGGGCCAATTGAGGCAGGGCTTTCCAAATTCGTGGCTTTCAAGAAGCCCGACTTCATTGGAAGAGATGTCCTACTGAAGCAGCGCGAGGACGGGCCGTCAGTCGTGTTGGTCGGGTTCGAAATGGTGGGTCGAGGGATTGCACGCACAGGTTATCCCATTCTGAAAGAGGGCGGTAAGGTCGGATATGTTACCACCGGGTCGTTTGCACCAACGGTCGGTAAGAACCTTGGGATGGGATACGTCACACCTGAGCTAGCCGAAGTGGGGACTGAATTTGACGTTGAAATTCGCGGTAAGGCTGTACAGGCTCGAGTAATACCAATGCCATTTTACAAGAAGGGGGCTAAGTAGATGTTTCCAAAGGGCAAGGAGTACAGATACTCAAACACTCACGAGTATGTTAAGGTCGAGGGTAACGTCGGTTATGTGGGGCTTAGCGCATACGCGCAAGAGCAGCTCGGCGATATCGTTTTTGTTGAGATGCCCGAGATCGGCAGAGAGGTAAAGAAGGGCGAAGTGTTTGGGGTTGTTGAATCGGTTAAGGCTGTGTCTGACTGTTACAGCCCAGTATCCGGGAAAGTCGTAAAGGTGAATGAGGCTCTGATGGATGCGCCTGAGACAATCAATCAAGATCCTCACGGTGACGGATGGATTATGGCGGTTGAACTTGGAGATCAGTCTGAACTTGAGACTCTGATGGACGGCGAGACTTACGAAAAAAGTCCAAAGGAGCATCACTAAATGAAGTATATACCGCACACTGATGAGGATAGGAAGGCCATGTTGGCCTCGATCGGTGTAGAATCGGTCGAAGACTTATTTGCCGACATTCCCCAAGAGGTGCGGTTCGGCGGCAAGATGGACATCCCTAAGGCTATGTCAGAACTGGAACTACAGAGCCATCTTGCAGCGCTCGCATCGCGAAACGCATACGCGGGCTCTCACGTGTGTTTTCTTGGCGGAGGCACATACGATCATTACATCCCTGCTGTTGTAGACCATGTTGTGTCGCGCTCTGAGTTCTACACTGCGTACACTCCTTACCAGCCGGAAGTGAGTCAGGCAGTGTTGCAGACCATATTCCAGTATCAGACGATGATATGCGAGCTTACAGGCATGGATGTATCGAACGCTTCGATGTATGACGGTGCATCTGCGGTAGCGGAAGCCGCAATAATGGCTCGAGCGAGCACGCGTCGCGACAAAGTCATCATTGCTGGCACAATGCATCCCGAATACACGCAGACTTTTAAGACCTATAACTCAGGGCTAGGACTAGAGATCGTTGAACTGCCATTTGCGGGTGGGGTTACCGACCCGTCAGACGTGAAGAAGGCAGTAGACGACAAGACTGCCTGTGTTATAGTACAGACTCCGAACTTCTTCGGGTTGATTGAATCACCCAAAGATATGGTTGAAGCAGTTCATGCCGCTGGCGCGTTACTCGTGGTTGTGTGTGATCCCATATCACTTGGCATTCTGGAAGCACCTGGCAAGTACGGTGCAGACATCGTTATGGGAGAGGGCCAGTCTCTCGGAAATCCGATGAGTTTCGGTGGCCCACACCTTGGGTTCTTCGCGTGCCAGGCAAAGAATGCAAGGCGCATTGCGGGTCGCGTCGTAGGCCAGACCGTTGACAGCAGGGGCCAAAGAGGTTTCGTGCTGACCCTGCAAACACGCGAGCAGCACATACGTCGTGAAAAGGCTACTTCAAACATCTGCTCAAACCAGGCTCTCAACGCGCTTGCCGCGTCGGTGTATTTAAGTACACTCGGTAAGCAAGGAATTCGCGAAGTTGCAGAACTGTGCGTCAAGAAGGCTCACTATGCTGCCAAGAAGATAGAAGCCACAGGCAGGTTTGAACTTGCGTTTGAGGCTCCTTTCTTCAAAGAGTTCACGCTCAAGAGCGACATGAGTGCGTGCAGAGTTAGCTCGCATCTTAGCAAGCACAACATACTTGGCCCGCTCGACGTTTCCAGGTATTACCCCGAACTCAAGAACCACATGAGTTTTGCGGTAACCGAGAAGCGTAGCAAACAGGAGATAGATGAGTTGGCCGCCAGACTGGAGGGAGTTCGATGAATAAGGTGCAGCCGTTGATATTTGAACTGAGCTCCCCTGGACGCAAGGGCTACTCACTACCCGAACTCGATGTGCCGGATGTGGCACTCGAAGAACTGGTACCCACTGGTGATCTGCGGGAAGTGCCACCCGAACTGCCAGAGGTTAGCGAGGTGGATGTGGTTCGTCACTTCACCAAGCTATCGCAACTGAATCACGGCGTGGACATAGATTTCTATCCACTGGGCTCGTGTACTATGAAGTACAATCCTAAGATCAATGAACAGGTGTCTTGGCTTGCTGGTTTTGCGCTAAGCCACCCATATCAACCAGAAGAACTGTCTCAGGGCTGGTTGGAAGTCATGCACAACCTTGAGAAGTATCTTTGTGAGATAGGCGGAATGGCGAGGGTTTCTCTACAGCCTGCGGCGGGTGCGCATGGCGAGTTCACCGGCCTTCTGATAATCGACGCGTACCACAGACGTAATGGTAAGAAGCGCCACAAGGTGCTAATACCAGATTCGGCCCACGGCACGAATCCTGCCACTGCGGTAATGTGCGGTATGCAGACTGTTGAGGTCAAGTCCGATTCACGTGGCGGAGTGGACATAGATGAGCTCGAACGACTGATGGACGAAGATGTGGCGGCTCTGATGCTGACCAATCCGAACACACTCGGTCTATGGGACGAGCATATCCATAAGATCGCGAAGATCGTGCACGGCAAAGGCGGTTTGCTCTACTACGATGGAGCCAACGCAAACGCCATCATGGGATACGCGAGACCGGGTGATACCGGGTTCGACGTTGTGCACTTCAACCTGCACAAGACGTTTGCCACGCCGCATGGCGGAGGCGGTCCTGGTTCCGGCCCTGTGGGTGTTGTCGAAAAACTCGTGCCCTTCCTACCGGTACCTACAGTCGAGTTTGATGGGGAAAAGTACTCGCTCAAATACGATCACCCACACTCGATAGGCAGAGTCAAGGCCTACTACGGCAACGTCGGAGTTGCGCTAAAAGCGTACACGTACATCAGGGCAATGGGAGCCGAAGGGCTCAAGCAAGTGAGTGCGGACGCGGTGCTTAATGCGAACTACATCATGAGGAACATTATGGAGTATTACGATGTTCCTTATAACAGGCACTGCAAGCACGAATTTGTTGCTGCCCCACTCAAGATAATGGCGAAAACTGGTGTAAAGACTCTTGATATCGCTAAGCGGTTGCTTGATTATGGCGTGCACCCACCCACGGTGTACTTCCCATTGATAGTGCCCGAAGCGCTGATGATTGAGCCGACTGAGACCGAGTCTAAAGAAGCGCTCGATTACTTCATCACCGCGCTGAACGATATCGCTAAAGAGGCATATGAAGAGCCCGAGAAAGTAAAGGGCGCGCCCTATACGACTGTCGTCGGTAGACTAGACGAGGCTGGCGCGGCGAGAAAGCCCGTATTGCGCTGGACAAAAGGCGAATAGCGATGTTTGATCACCTGCTCGCACGGGCGTGGGCGGTACGACTTGAGCGATTTGGAAACAAGGTCGAATGGATCTATCCTAGTCGCACCGTACCGGTAAGCCTTACAGGCTCGGTGTGCAGCCTTGATTGCGCACACTGCGGAGGTCATTACCTTCGGAGTATGGTGGACATTCGAGAGGCGCGCACGAGGATAGACGCGGGCAGGGCTGATAGTGTGTTGGTTAGCGGGGGTTGTGGTCCGACAGGAAAAGTGCCTGTGATGCAACACCTGGACGAACTTGCCTGCGTTAGCCAAAAGGCAAAGCTCAACTTTCATGTGGGTCTGGTCAACTCGGAGGAGGCAGCGGCAGTCGGAAAACTGGCTGCTGCTGTCTCATTCGACTTTGTCGGCGATGACCAGACTATTCGAGAGGTGTACGGTCTTGATGCGAGCGTGAAAGACTACGAGACCTCGTACTCGGTGTTGAGACGACACGCGCGCGTGATCCCGCATTTGTGCGTAGGACTTAGAGGTGGGCGCATCAGCGGCGAGATGAACGCGCTCAGAAGGATACGCCTTCTGGGTGCAGAAGCAGTTGCTTTCATTGTGTTCATCCCTACGCCGGGTACACGCTATGCTGACCGACAGCCGCCGGCCGCCGAAGACGTGGCGACAATCATAGCCGAAGCTCGACTACTCATGCCGGAGACGCCTCTGATGCTTGGGTGCATGAGGCCAGGCGGTCGGTACCGTGGGCTTCTCGATGTGCTTGCGCTAGATGCTGGAGCGAACAGGATTGTAAATCCATCGCGTGAGGCAGTTAGGCATGCATCTAGCAGGGGTCTTAGCGCAAGCTCCAAAAAGGAGTGCTGTGTGCTGTGATACGTGTATCGGCAGGAACCGCATCAGTGCTTGGGCTGAAGGAAGCAAGATTGCTTGTGCCGCCGCGCACCGCTTACTTCATGTGCGGCGAGCACTGCGTTCGCTCGTGCGCGTTCTGCTCCCAGGCAAGATCTAGTACCAGCAGAGCCGATATGCTGTCTAGGGTTACCTGGCCCGAGTTCACAGACGAAGAAGCGATGAGCGCGCTTGGGAAAGCGTATGAGGACGGACTGATTCACAGGGCGTGTATTCAGGTTGTAATGCAGCATGACTACTTGGACTCAACGATCAGTGCGATTCGGTCGCTTAAAGAGTGCGCCAGTCTGCCAGTATGTGTGTCGTGTAATAGTAACGCAGAACACGTCGACAAGATGTTTCAGGCAGGGGCTGACAGAATTAGCATCCCGCTTGACGCTGCAAGCGAAAGCGTGTATTGCATGGCCAAAGGCCCGGGCTGGCAACGTACGCTCGAATTGCTTGAGACAAGTGCTGAGCGCTTTCCCGGGAGAATCGGGACTCATCTTATAGTAGGGCTCGGTGAAAGCGACCAGCAGATGCTCGAACGTATTCAGTGGGCACACGATCGCGGTATTTTGGTTGCGCTGTTCGCGTTTACTCCTGTCAATGGCACGCCGATGGCCAAGAAGCCTCCACCACCGGAAGATCGGTACAGAGCGATTCAGGCAGCACGTTACCTCATAGTCTCTGGGCATTCCAAGCATGCGGAAATGGAGTATCGTCTCGGCAAAGTGCGTTCCTTTGGACTCAATTGGGATCGTGCAAAGCACCTGCTCGCTTCAGGGGAAGCGTTTATGACCAGCGGCTGCCCTGACTGTAACAGGCCCTATTACAATGAGCGGCCGGGTGGTGTCATGTACAATTATCCTCGCCCGCTTGCGCATGAGGAAGTGTCTTCAGCCGTAGATGCTGTTCGACGATGGCTGACTTGTGAGGTGCGAATCGATGATGGCGAATAAGGTGTGGAGAGTTATAACCGGCGGCGCTGAAACCGGTTACTCCAACATGGCTATCGACGAAGCGATCATGCGGAGCGTGTCACGACGCGAGTCACCGCCGACACTGCGTTTTTATGCGTGGAATCCGCCTGCTGTATCTATTGGATACTTCCAGAAGATGCCGGGTGAAGTTGACCCCGGACGCTGTAGCATGCGGGGTTTCGACCTTGTCAGACGGCCGACTGGCGGACGGGCGGTTCTACACGATGATGAGGTTACGTACAGCGTGTGCATAACAGAAAGCGATCTGCCCGGCACTGTTGTTGAGACGTACAAAATTCTTTCAACGGGGTTGGTCAGAGGGCTGAACTTGCTGGGTATAGAAGCGTCGCTTGTACCCCATGGATCAGCGAGAGAAGAAAGGTCGTCGGCGGCGTGCTTTGACGCACCTTCATGGTACGAAGTCGTGTGTGACGGAAAAAAGGTCATAGGCAGCGCTCAGGTTCGGCGCATGGGCGCCATCTTGCAACATGGTTCAGTCCCGATAACCTTCTCGGCTGAGAACATGGCATATGTGCTGGCTGTGGCTTCGGAGAGAGTGCGCGCGAGAATAAAGAGCACTCTTCAGAAGAAAGCAGCCGGTCTGAGCGACTTCTTGCCGAGTCGTCCTAGCTTCGTTGAGGTGAGTACTGCGCTTACTGACGGGCTCAGGCAGACACTGCATATCGAGTTACATGAGATGCCTCTCCTCGATAGCGAGAAGCAGGAGGCGGCTAGACTCATGGACGCAAAATACGCCAGATTGGAGTGGAACACCAAACGCTAAGAAGGAGGCCCTCAAAATGTACGATGTGATTGTTATCGGTTCTGGCCCAGGCGGATACGTGGCCGCCATAAGGGGCGCGCAACTCGGCGGAAAGATAGCCGTAGTTGAAGCAGATAAGGTTGGCGGCACATGTCTTAATAGAGGATGCATACCAACAAAAGCGCTTGTAAGAAGTGCAGAAGTATACCTGACGGCAAAACGCGCTTCGGAGTTCGGTGTCGAGGTTGGCGAAGTGAAGTTTGACCTGGCGCGGGCAATGGAGCGTAAGTCTCAGGTGGTACAGCAGCTGGTGGGCGGCGTAGATCAGCTGTTCAAAAGCAACAAGATTGACCTTTACAGAGGATGGGCGAGCGTGCCTTCTGCGGGCAGAGTCGTGATCAAGAAGGCTGATGGAACGGTTGAAGAACTTGAGACCAAGCACATCATTTTAGCAACCGGTTCATCGCAGGTGATGCCACCTGTCTCCGAAGAAAGCCTGAAACACACCATAACAAGCGACGACGCCCTTGAACTCGACCGAGTTCCTGAGAGCATGGTGGTTATAGGCGGTGGGGTGCTAGGCGTTGAGTTTGCGTGCATCTATAACGCTTTCGGTACAAAGGTCGATATGATAAAGCGCTCTCCAGTTATACTTCCGCCCATAGACGAAGAAATCGCGCGCAGGCTCATGCCCATACTCAAGCGAAAGGGCATCAGCGTTACCTCGGGTATGTACATCAAGGAGATCGTTGAAACAAGTAACGGCACGAAAGTCGTGCGCTGCGACACCAAAGACGGCAGTTCTAAGGAATTCGAGGCAGAAGTGGTGCTTGTCGCCATGGGTATGAAGCTCAACTTTGGCGGAATTGATCTCGATGCGCTTGGTGTTACCTACGACAAGTATGGGATAAAGGTTGACGAGCGCATGAGGACGAGCGCATCGGGTATATGGGCAATAGGCGACGTGCTCGGAAAGTACTACCTGGCGCCGGTCGCCTCATTTGAAGGTATTGTTGCCATGGAGAACATATTCGGTGAGCACAGTGTAATGGACTACAAAGTTGTGCCAGCGTGTGTGTTCTCGATACCCGAGGTTGCCAGCGTAGGGCTGAAGGAAAAAGAAGCACGTGAAGCCGGATTTGAGATTAAGGTATCCAAGTTCCCGTTCACAGCAAATGGCAGAGCGGTGGCAATGGGCGAAACTGAGGGCATTGTTAAGATTGTGGCGGACGCCAAGCAAGGTACTTTGCTGGGCATGCACGTCATGGGACCTCACGCGGATGACCTCATCCACGAAGCTGCCATTGCATTGAAACTCGGAGCCAAGGCGAGCGACATTGCGCACCTGATTCACGCACACCCAACGTTGCCCGAGACCGTGATGGAAGCAGCACATGGAGTCATGGGGCAACCGATTCACTTAGCGCGTATGCGCTAACTCTCAAGGGGGACTGAAACAAGCTATGGAACACCTGAAGACGGTAGATCCCGATGTGTTCTCAGCGGTCGAGCATGAGCTGAAGAGACAGCAGACCGTCATAGAACTCATCGCTTCTGAGAACATTGTGAGCAAAGCAGTACTTGAAACGGCTGGAACCGTGCTCACGAACAAGTACGCCGAAGGCTATCCTGGACGCCGCTATTACGGCGGGTGCGAATTTGTGGATGTTGCGGAAGACTTGGCTCGGGACAGAGCTAAGCAGTTGTTCGGCGCCGACCATGCAAACGTGCAGCCCCATTCTGGAGCGCAGGCAAACACTGCGGTCTACTTCGCGGTACTCAAACCAGGCGACACCATATTGGGCATGAACTTGGCTCACGGTGGTCATCTCACTCATGGAAGTCCTGTTAACATCTCGGGTAAGTACTTCAATATAGTGCCGTACGGGGTCACTAAAGAAGAAGAGACGATCGATTACGATGAGGTTCGACGTCTTGCCTTAGAACACAGGCCGAAAATGATAGTTGCAGGTGCAAGCGCGTATCCTCGCGAGATAGACTTCAAACAGTTCGGTGAGATTGCGGATGAAGTCGGCGCGTACCTGATGGTGGACATGGCACACATAGCAGGTCTGGTGGCAGCCGGATTGCACCCGTCACCTGTGCCATATGCTCACTTCGTGACCACCACTACGCACAAGACATTGAGAGGACCGCGCGGCGGCATGATACTGTGCAAAGAGGAGTTTGCACGAGATGTGGACAGAGCTGTTTTCCCCGGCATTCAGGGAGGACCACTCATGCACATTATCGCCGCCAAAGCAGTCGCGTTTGGGGAGGCGCTTAAGCCCGAGTTCAAGAAGTACCAGGCGCAGGTAATTCAGAACGCGCATTGCCTTGCTGAAGAACTTGTGAAGCAGGGATTCAGACTCGTGTCCGGGGGTACAGACAACCACCTTATGCTGGTCGACCTCACCCCCAAAGGTGTAACGGGTAAGACTACGGAGAAACTGCTTGACGAAGTGCACATAACTGTAAATAAGAATGCGATTCCGTTCGATCCCAAACCGCCTAACACCACAAGTGGCATTAGGATAGGTACTCCTGCGGTCACGACACGCGGCATGAAGCAGCCCGAGATGGCTGTGATAGCAGGGCTCATATCGCAGGCGATTGACAACAGGAAAGACGAGACGCGACTTGACGAACTCAAACACCAGGCTATCGAACTGTGCGGCAAGTTCCCGATCTACGCGTGCTAGATACGGGAGAACCGGACTTAGGCCAGAGAGTCGACACTATTCGACAGAGACCGCAGAAGAAAGCCGCCATTCAGGCGACATTCCGACACACAGATGTACGCTCCGATGGCTAGAATCAAAGGTGATTCGGGCCAGAGGGGGGACGTGCAGTGGTTAAACGGCTTAGTATAGACGAGAATGGTCAGGTGCGTTTGCCTGCAGAGGCGCTGAGGGCGATCGGTGTCAAGGCGCCACAGTACGTGTTACTGAGTGTGTGTGGTGAGCAAGTCGTTATTACGAGGGCCCAGATTCAGCCTCTGGAACCCGCTAGTTCAGAGTGATCTAGGTTTTCGCCTCGTCATGACGACGAGGCGAAGCCTTTTGTGTGAGATTATTGGATAGATTAGCCGTTTGTGTGTGTGTTAGTATTGTTGGTGCGATCATTTGATGTGCATCACAAGACTAATACAGGAGGAGTTCTATTGCATACTGTTCTTGATAGAGTGCGACAAGCTCTTGCGGATACTGGTCTGGGCGGCATCATAGTTGCAAGGCCTGAGAATCGGTTCTACCTCTCAGGTTTTACCGGGTCTGCCGGAGTATTGCTCATTACGAAGTCGGACGCCGTATTGCTGACAGATTTCCGATACGTCGAACAGGCAAGACAGCAGTCTCCAGCGTTTCGAGCAGTGCAGGTCACAAATCTTCATGATGGTCTTGCCGAAATGTTCGCCGGGTCAGGCGCCGAACTGGGTTTTGAAAGCGACTATGTCACCGTTTCGTGGCTGGATGAGTTCAAGCAGCGTGGAGTTGCACACCGGCTCGTGCCCGCCAAAGGGCTTGTGGAGAAGATGAGGGCTGTCAAGACGGCAGGCGAACTGAACAAGATCGCCAGAGCGTGTGAGATAGTGGACGTTGGCTTCGGCCATATACTAGACTCTTTACGCCCTGGGCTGAGAGAGATAGACATTGCGCTTGAACTCGAGTTCTTCATGCGGCGGCATGGCGCACAGGCGCTCGCGTTTGACATGATTGTCGCTTCAGGCAAGCGTTCGGCGATGCCGCACGGACGCGCATCAGCGAAACGAATAGAAACAGGTGATTTTGTCACGTTCGACATAGGTGTTGTGGTAGATGGGTACTGCTCGGATATGACGCGTACGGTAGTTGTGGGTAAGGCCAGTACCAAACAAGAGCGAGTGTATGATACAGTGCTCAAAGCGCAGACCGCCGCACTCGAGTGCATACGTGCAGGAGCGCGCTGTTCTGAAGTGGACGGAGTAGCACGCCGCCTGATAGCCGAGGCAGGACATGCTGAGCACTTTGGGCATGGACTTGGGCATGGAGTCGGTGTTGCTGTACATGAGCAACCAAGGCTCTCACCGGTTGCAGGCGATGCCGTGCTTGAAGCGGGAAACGTGGTCAGCGTGGAACCGGGTATCTATGTAGACGGCTGGGGTGGAGTTCGGATAGAAGACCTTGTTGCGGTGACCGAAGACGGCCTGCGCAACTTCACCACGTCTCCGAAGCAACTGATACAATTATACTAGATAAGCGCATCATAGCATTGAGTCTACGCCGTTGCTAGACTGTATAGGGGGCATGAGGCAGTGATTTCCACCAACGAATTTAGGACAGGTGTTACCATTGAAATTGAAGGTGAAGTATACACGGTAGTCGACTTCCAGCACGTCAAACCGGGTAAGGGGTCGGCGTTTGTCAGAACAAGATTGAAGAGCGTCAAGACAGGAGCGGTGCTTGAACGCACGTTTGCGGCGGGCGAGAAACTCACCAAGGCTCATGTTGAACGCCGGGAGTACCAGTATCTGTATTCAACCGGTGATGAGTACGTGGTAATGGATAGCGAGACTTTTGAGCAGATTCCACTTCGGGCCGAGCAGATTGGAGACCTGATCGATTTTCTGAAGGAAAACATGCCGGTGTGGCTGCTGACTTATTCCGGCACCACTCTGGGAGTTGAGATTCCGAATTTCGTAGAACTCGAAGTGGTGGAGACAGACCCAGGATTTAAGGGTGACACTGCTACAGGCGGAACAAAACCAGCAAAACTCGAGACTGGAGCTACCGTCAAGGTGCCTCTGTTCATCAATAGAGGCGACCGCATAAAGGTTGACACTCGTACCAGAACATACATAGAGAGAGTATAGCCTAGTCTTTCATCACGCCCTTCAAGATGGCGCCGGGTCTCCCGGCGCTCTTTGCATATTTTGGTGCACCCGGTGGCAAGGTTAGACACATACACGTGCGTGCGTGGGAGGCGGAGGTCTTACATGAGCAAACTCAGAAGCCAGGTATCATACCTGCACGGACTTGCCAAAGGGATGGGCATTAAGCAGCAGTCAAGTGAAGGAAGGCTGCTGCTGGGTGTTATCGAGGTGCTCGGCAAGATGAGTGATGAGGTGCATGACCTGAAGGCTTCACACGATGAATTGCTGGAGTACGTGGAAGCCATGGATCAAGATCTTGGAGACATCGAAGACGAAGTGTATGGTGACCAGTTTACGGAGGTTGCCTGTCCGGCCTGCGGAGAAACGCTGATGGTTCAGCACGGCTGTTTCGATGATGACGATGAGTCCGAACTCAAATGTCCACAGTGTGGAGTCTGTCTTTCGGACGGGGCGGCATACCGGGATCGTGAACGCGAACTAGACGGCGCACATGACGCCTATGAGTCGCGGCATGATGGTGTCTAGGCAGGCGTGTAAGTGGTAGACAGCAAGCGGCGGCGAAGACGGATCTCGCCGCCGCTTGCGTTTAGGCATGTACCACGCGCGCGTGAATGAAGTCATAACGTGCTGCAACCGGCAATATGTTTAGTACACGAAAGACAAGCGATGGGAGTGGGCCTGGTGACGAGTTCTGAAAGTGTACGGAGGCTTGAGCGCGAGGTTCTGGCTCATATGCCTGAGAGCCTGCGCGATGCTTTGGGCACACTCATACGCCGGTTGCCGGAGTCCCAACTCATGGGACTTACTGAGATAAGGATTAGGAAGGGGTATGCACCTCTTCTCGTGTGTTCGGGTGAAGAAACAAGCACAGCAGACGTCTGTGGCTACCGCGTTACTTCGGACGATTTGTGCCGGATGTTCAACATAGTCTCAGCCAACTCGGTGCATGCATTTGAAGAAGAGATCCGTGCAGGGTATCTGACTATACGAGGCGGGCATCGCATCGGGATGGCAGGCAAGGCGGTCGTGCGTGACGGCAGGGTACATACTCTAAAACACATACGCAGTTTCAACATCCGGATATGCCGCAACGTGCCTGGAGCTGCTGACCGACTGCTTGGCCACATAGTCACAAACGGCGTTCCACACTCCACTTTGGTTGCGGGGGCGCCGGGCTCAGGTAAGACGACCATCCTTAGAGAACTCACTCGGCTCTTCAGCGAAGGCGATTCCTCGAGGGGTATCCTGCCGAGGAATGTCGGACTTGTGGACGAGAGGTCCGAGATTGCCGGCTGTTACGCCGGTGAGCCGCAAAATGATGTGGGGCCGCGCACAGATGTCATAGATGCATGCCCAAAGGCCGAAGGCATGATGATGCTCATCCGTTCGATGGCGCCCGATGTTCTGGTTACCGACGAGATCGGAACCCAAGCCGATGCCAACGCCATTATGGAGGCGTTGAACTCGGGTGTAGCGGTGCTCGCATCCGCACACGCGTCGTGCAAGGACGACCTGTGGCTCCGACCGGCCTTAGCTGGACTCCTCAGCGCTCGCGCGTTTTCTCGAATAGTGTTACTCAGTTCTCACCAGCGCCCAGGCACAATTGATCAGGTATGCGACGCAACTGGACGGCCGCTGGCGGTTGTGGCCACGGGGGGTTAATGTGCATGAGCAACGGCCTCGTACTCAAAGTGTGCGGCGGTGTGTTGGTGTTGCTGGCGGGAGCCATGGTAGGCAGGCACATTGGTTCGACGCTCTCGCGGCGATTGGCGTTGCTTGAGGAATTGTGCGCAGCATTTCAAAGGCTTTCCACTGAACTCACATACCAGGCCAATACGCTTGCGTCGTCTTTTCGAACGACTGCTCAAGACTCGGCGACAGATTGCGCGATGCTTCTGACGCGTGTGGCCACAAATCTGGAGAAAGGCGACGGTCGGTCGGTTGCCGAGGTATGGTCTCAGAGTGTCAGCGACTGGGGAGAAAGCGCAGGACTCCGGGCGAACCAGGTGAAGTCACTTCAGTTGCTCGGACCGGCGCTCGGCCGCTCCGGGCGAGATGAGCAGAAAGCACACTTAGAGGCTACCATAGCACGTCTTGAAGTGCATGTTGCCGAAGCCCGCCAAGAGCGCAACAGACTAGAAGCGTTCTACAACCAAGTAGGATTGCTGGTGGCGGCCGCACTCGTGTTACTGCTTATCTGATTTAGGAGGAGAGGGATGCACTAAGTGAGCACGGTGAGCCTCGACCTGATCTTCAAGATTGCCGGAGTGGGTATAGTGGTGTCTGTTATCCACAGTGTTGTCAAGCAAGCAGGCAAAGAGGAATATGGCTGGCTGGCAACCCTCGTGGGAATAGTCATCGTCATGATGTGGGTGGTGCAGTTGGTGGGCGATTTCTTCGAGAAGGTGAAGACGATATTCCGCCTGTACTGACCGGAGGAGATGCGTGTGGAAGCGTTCACCATTGTAGGATTCGCTCTGGTATGCGTGGTCTTGCTAGCCTTGGTGCGTCAGGCGAAACCCGAAATGGCAATCCCTCTTACGCTGGGCGCCGTCATGGCAGTGTTCTTAATGGTGGCTGACAAACTTGCAGCAGTGTTCATGCTTGTTGAGGACCTGTCACACGTAGCCAGGCTAAACGCTGCCTACTTGAATGTCATTCTTAAGGTGATAGGTGTCGCTTATATCACTGAGTTTGGTGTCCAGATCTGTCGCGACGCCGGCGAATCTGCGCTATCGGCCAAAGTTGAGTTTGCTGGCAAGGTGTTGGTGCTGCTCTTGGCTGTACCGGTGGTGCGGGCAGTCATGCACGCTGTGCTCTCGATTATGGCATGAAGGAGCCTTCTTGTGAGAAAAAGGCTTGCACTGGTGGTTACGCTCATACTGACGCTGTGGCTGCACACTTTGCCTGTGCTTGCTGGACCGAGCGGAGGCGCCGACATCGACTTCTCTGACGTCGAGAGAATCCTGCAGGCGATTGACGACGATATAGCCGAGTACATACCGCACATGGATGTCGGCGGGTTGTTCCGATCGATCGCGCAAGGCACGCTTCGGGCAGACGCCGGACAGATCTTAAACGGCATACTTAGGTACTTCTTCCACGAAGCGCAGGCGAATGCAAGGCTGCTCGGAGCGCTCATAGCATTATCTGTAATGAGCGCACTCGTGGCTAATCTTCAGGCTGGGTTTGGTAACGATACGGTGGCCAAGCTGGCATATAGCGCGTGTCACCTCGTGCTGATAACGCTTGCCACAGGAAGTTTCGGCGTTGCAATGGGAGTGGCGCAGCGCGCGGTGGCAGACCTACTGTCTGTTATGCGTGCTCTTCTTCCTACTCTGATAATTCTTGTGGCAGGCTCGGGAGCGCCAGTCACAGCTGGGCTATTGAGTCCGTTGATGATATCAACCTTGCAGGTCGTAGCCGGGATAGTAAGCTCTGTTGTGCTTCCGTTGGTGCTCTTTTGTGCGGTGCTCGAGATAGTGAGCCACGTGTGGGAGAGCATAAATCTGTCCGGTGTGATCGGCCTGATCAGGCTCGCGGCTAACACAGTTCTGGGCCTTACGCTCGCAGTATACCTCGGAGTGGCCGCAGTACAGAAAGCGGCGGGCAGCGTCTCGGATAACGTGACTCTTAGGACGGCCAAGTTCCTGTCAAACACGTTTGTGCCTGTTGTAGGCAAAATGTTCTCCGACGCTGCGGAACTTGTGCTGTCTTCTTCATCGGTGCTGCGCGCAGCTGTGGGTGCGGCGGGGGCGCTGGCGGTGTTCCTTGTGGTAGTGTTCCCGATCGCAAAGATACTGGCAGCCGTCTTTGTGTACAGGTTTGCGGCCGCATTGGTCGAGCCTCTCGGCTCAAAAAGTATAGTATCGTGCCTAAACGGCATTGCCCATTCGCTTGTTATGATGTGCGTGTGTTTGGGTGCTGTGGCCATGATGCTGTGGGTCAGCCTGGCTATGCTGGCTGGTGCCGTACGGCCAACGTAAGGAGGGGTTGACTGTGGTTGAGGCGATTAGGGCATGGGTCATCTCGCTGGCGATCCTCGCGTTAGTTGCGGGTCTGGCCGAAGCAGTGATGCCGGAGGGGAGCATGAGGAAATACGCGAGGGTGACGCTCGGGATGGTAATCATCGCGCACATCCTAAACCCCGTAATCTCCTTCGCATCTACGCTAAGGTCAGGTCGGCAGATACTGCCGGTTCTGGCCGTCGACCCTTCTTATCCTGTGAACGCCAGACCGCAGGATATCGAATCATTCGAATCGCTCGTCAGGTGGCAAGTGAACACGATGGTTAGCGCTGCCAACGGCGTCAAGTCGGCGAGTACGCATGTCACGCTTGCTCATGACAGTGGTTCACCCAAAGTGGCAGCGGTCAACGTCGATCTGGAACTCGAACCTGATTATGCAGCCAGGTCTGATTCGGTGGTGCAAGCGATTCAAGCACTTGTTGCAGCGTACCTCGGGTTAGAACCAAAAAAGGTGCAGGTAAGGATAGCTGGATAGTGCGCGGCGCAATGTTACAGACACTATGCCAGGCAAACGCAGACGAGCGCTTGCGGATTTACTAGGCATTCTTCTAAGGCACATAAAGGAGGCGGTTATATGCCCAGATTTAGGGTGCCAGACGTGTCACCCAAGTTGCTTCTACTAGGATTGGCGGGGATACTGCTAATCCTGATAGGCAACTTTGCGGCTAGTGGAGACTCACTCGCGACCAAAGGAACAAGCCCGCCCCAGGAGGCGCCCAGAGCCGAAGCAACATCGCTCGAATCTTACCGGGATTCGCTTAGAAGAGAGGCTGAGCGTGTGCTGGGGCAAATACGAGGAGCAGGTACGGTAGTAGTGTCGGTCAGCGTTGGCAGTGGGCCCGAGACCGTTGTCGCGGCGAACCGCAGTGAAAGCGTGCGTCAGACAGAAGAGCGCGACGCCACAAGCGGCGGAACACGTATCACAGAAGAACACAGTACGACGGTTCAGCCAGTCATGGCCCGACAAGTTACTGCTGGTGACGGGCCTGTTGTGACTCGTGTGGTTGCTCCTGAAGTGGAGGGTGTTCTTGTGGTGGCAAGCGGCGCCTCGAACCCGGCTGTGCGTGCCGAAATATTCAGGGCGGTTCAGATTTTGTTCAACGTGGCGCCACACCGGGTGCAGGTATTGCCCATGAAAGCAGGTGAGTAGCGTGCGCGTTATGAGTATCAAGCGTAGTAGAGTGCTCAAATTGATGCTGTTTATGGCGGTCGTAACCGCAATGTGCTGGTACGTCGGATGGAAGCGGGCCGAGTTTCTCAAAGGTCCGGTGATGCAACCTGTAGTGAGTCTGCCGACAGAAGACAGCCGAGAGACAGACTTCTTCGTGGAATCCAGGCTCGAACGCGAAAGCGCGCGGAGCCTGGAGATCGAACGGTTGCGTGAGATTCTAGGAAGTAACACAGCTGACGCCAGAACCAAGTCCGAGGCTCACGCTAGGTATCTTGCGCTGAGCCGAGAATCTGCGAAAGAAACACAGATTGAGCAACTTGTTAAGGCACGCGGCTACGAGGACGCTGTCGCGTTCATCGGCCAATCGTCGCTTGTGCTTGTGGTCAAAGCTGATGAACTCACTTCCGCAGATCTGGCCAGGATAGGCGACCTTTTGAGCCAGGCAGCAGGCGTCAGACTTGATTCGGTGCGCGTGATCGTGCGTAGGTGAGTCAATGGTATACTCGTGCGCAGAGATCGGCGTTTATTGTCATACGACAACGAAGTCGAGTATAATGATTTTATCGGTGTTCGGATTAACCGACCGACACCGGGAGGTGATTCCTGGTGGCAGACGAGCAAGCAGCCAAAGATGCAACAGTGGATGAAGTCGGTGTATTGCGTATATCTGAAGAAGTCGTATCGGTGATAGCTGGCCTTGCAGCTGGCGAAGTCGAAGGTGTAGTAGGCATGAGTGGTGGCTTTGTCGGCGATATCACCGAGATGTTGGGAAAGAAAAAGAGCCTGTCCAAAGGTGTCAAAGTTGAGGTAGGCGAGAAAGAAGCCGCAATAGACGTCTTTGTTGTCATGGAATATGGCGCGCGCATTCCTGAGGTCGCGCATAAGGTACAGGAAAACGTAAAGCGCACAGTCGAGATCATGACGGGGCTGCGTGTAGTTGAGGTTAATATTCATGTGCAGGGCGTGGCTTTTCACCTTGATGAGTCAGACCTGGCTGAACAGGAGCAGCCCAAGAGATAGACGGTAACAAGAGGGGTAGGGAGCGCATGAGCATAGCAGACCGAATCGTGCTGGCAGTGTACACTACCAGCCTTGGGATTCTGGTCTTCATTTTTATCCTCATGTCGTTTGGCTGGCACACTCCCCTGGAGGTGATAGGGACAAGCCTTCGGGATACCCAGGGGAGGTGGCTTATTGGGCTCATTTCTAGTTTCTATCTTGTTATCAGCGGCTGGCTCATCTACTATGCATTCAGGAGGAAGTATGCGGGCCAGGCTGTACTGCACGAAACAGAACTCGGTGATGTGAGAATATCCCTTGAGGCGATTGAAAACCTCGTGCGAAAGGTTGCCAGGCAGGTACAGGGCGTACGCGATGTAAAGGGCCACGTTCACATGACTCCCTCCGGAATACATGTGGTGCTCCGCACGACTATCACGCCCGACATGAGTATCCCCAACGTGTCAAGCGAAGTGCAGGCATCCGTGAAGAGTTATGTGCGAAATGTTGTGGGAGTCGAAGTTGCTGAAATAAGTGTTCATGTGGACAATATCACCGCCGAAGTGCGCCGCAGCCGGGTGGAGTGATCTCTGTGTGGGAAAGGTTTTCGACCGAACTGCTTACAAACCACCGGGGCAAGCTGTTCGGTGCCCTGATAGGTCTTATCTTTGCGCTGAGCGTGCTCAGATTCGGGCTGCTTTCGGCGTTGTTTATTTTCATGGCTGCGTTCGTTGGATATCATATAGGCAAGCGCATTGATGAAGGCGCAGATGGTTCGTTGAGCGATGTGCTTGAGCGGTACCTCCCGCCAGGAGACCGCTAGCGGTGTTTTGTGTTACGTGGGAGGGCTCGCATGAATAGACGTGAGGCAAGGCAGGTTGCTCTTAGAGCGCTATACCAGATGGACGTTGCTGATGCGATGCTCAAAGAGGCTGTACAGTTCGCGCTCGAAGGTCTTTGCCCCGACGCGTCTGAGGTCGAATTCGTGACCAGGCTGACGAGCGATACCTGGGAGCTCATGCCAGAACTTGATGAGCGCATTCGTCCGAACCTGAAAGGCTGGACACTCGAACGTATTCCCATCACGGATCTTTGCATCCTCAGACTGGCGCTGTGTGAGATCTTAACAATGGACACGCCGGTAAAAGTAGTGATTAACGAAGCTGTTGAACTCGCCAAAGAGTACGGTACGAGCGAGTCTGGTCGTTTTGTGAACGGAGTCTTGGCTTCGCTTGCCAAGAGTCTGGACTGTTACCAGTTTGCGAAAAGAGAGCAGTGAAAAGTGCGCCACGTGGTGCTTGCTCACGCGATGAACTGCTGCCGATGAGCGCTTTTTTGTTTGTACAATAATCATTGCAGGCGATCTGAGCAATACGAGGTGAGCACTGTGAGCATCCAAAGACTGACTCAGCCGATGAGCGTGAAGCAACTGACGCTTAAGATCAAGCAGATGCTTGAATCTGAGAGCGGTTTGCAACGCATATACGTGCGAGGCGAACTGTCAAACTTCAAGAGGCACTCGTCGGGTCACCTGTATTTTACGCTCAAAGATGATTCAGCCCAGATCAGGTGCGTGATGTTCCGGAGCCGGTCGAGCGGACTCAGGTTTGCTCCTGAGAACGGAATGGCGGTAGTGGTGTTGGGTTCTGTCAGCGTATATGAACGCGATGGGCAGTACCAGCTTTACGTTGACGACATACAGCCCGATGGCGTAGGCGCACTCTACCAGGCATTCATCCAGCTCAAGCAGCGTCTTGAAGCAGAGGGATTGTTCCGTGAAGAGATCAAGCGGCCTCTTCCATTGCTGCCGAGAAAGGTTGGAGTGGTAACCTCACTTGGCGGTGCAGCTGTTCGTGACATAATCAATGTTGCGCGGCGGCGCTGGCCTCGCGTGAGTCTTGTGCTTGCAAACGTACTGGTTCAGGGTGAAGACGCACCCGAAGACATCGCGCGAGGGATTTCGCTTGTCTCTAGAGTGCCTGAAGTAGACGTACTAATAGTCGGTAGGGGTGGAGGCTCCATCGAGGAACTGTTCTGCTTCAACTCGGAGATTGTCGCGCGAGCGATCCGAGCGAGCGAGGTACCCGTTGTGTCGGCAGTAGGTCACGAAACCGATTTCACAATTGCCGACTTCGCCGCAGACCTAAGAGCACCTACACCATCAGCAGCGGCTGAACTCAGCGTGCCTGACGTGCGGCAGCTTCTGGAAAGACTATCTGTGCTGGACGCACGCATGCTGGCAGCATTGAGGCGCCGAATCTCCGAAAAGCGCTACGCGCTTGGCATTCTGGCGTCAGGCTACGAACCGCGCCGCGCAAGAGACAGGCTCCGCCAGAGAAGGCAGACGGTTGACGGCTTCAGCCGCGACCTCGATATGCTTGTCACCCAAAGATTTAGAGATTCGCGACTAAAGATCGCGGCTCTGGCTGGCACGCTAGAAGCACTTAGCCCTATGCACATTCTGGCAAGGGGCTACGCCATCTGTATGACAAAACAGGGCATGCTCGTCAAGCAGACCGCTCAAGTTAAGAAAGGAGATTTGCTTGATGTGCGGTTAGCGAGAGGCAAATTGGAGTGTGTGGTGCGCGAAAAGACGTAGATATCAGGCTATGGGGGAATAGATAATGCAAGCCAAGACAGACCTCACGTTTGAGCAGGCGCTCGCCAGACTGGAACAGATCGTCAAGAGCCTGGAATCGGGCGATCTGCCTCTTGACAAGTCGCTTGCGCTGTACGAAGAGGGTGTATCGCTAACGGCGTATTGCACCATGCTGTTGGACACCGCAGAGAAGCGAATAGAGGTGGTGTCGGGTAGTCGAGAGGGAGAACCTGTGCTAGAGCAGTTTGAAACGAAAGAAAACGGCAAATCATGAATTTTGCTGAATACCTAAAATCCACTTCATCTCGTGTTGATGATGAACTTGAGTGCATCTTAGACAGTAAGTCTAGAGTGCCTGACATCTTGCGCCGGGCGTGTCGCTATGCGGTTATCGGCGGCGGCAAGAGACTCAGACCGTCAATGCTGCTTTACGCCAACCAGATGTTCGTGCCTCATGAAGCGGCTCTGAGAGCGGCGTGCGCCGTAGAACTAGTGCACTGCTATTCGCTCGTGCACGATGATCTGCCTGCCATGGACGACGATGATATGCGGCGAGGTAAGCCTAGTGTGCACAAGGCGTTCGATGAAGCAACCGCGATTCTGACGGGTGACGCACTGCTTACACTCGCGTTCGACCTCATGGCTGGCTTGACTGAACTGGGTACACCTCCGGAACTCGCACTTCGTGCCGTTGGCGAACTGAGCGATGCTGCCGGTTGGCACGGAATGGTGGCAGGCCAAGTGCTCGACATGACCACTCGTCCAGGATCGTGCGAGGCGCGGGTGGTCGAAATACACGACAACAAGACGGGGATGCTGTTCATCGCAAGTCTAAGGATAGGTGCGTCGCTCGGAAGAAGTGACGAGAAATCGCTTGTTGCATTGACAGAGTTCGGTCGTCAATTCGGCAGGCTGTACCAGGTCGCTGATGACATCGCCGATTTTGGCGATCCGGGGCAGGAGAGTATCCGTGCCACTTATCCGTCGGCAGTCGGCATCGAAAAAGCTCTGGATTATGTGCTTGCATTAGAGCAGAAATGCCATGCCTGCCTCCAGATGTTTGACGAACGAGGCTGGTGGTTACGGCAGCTTGCCAGCGAAGTCGCCCGGAAGGTGGTTGTCAGTTGAGCTTAATTCAGGGCATCACGCAGAATAAGACGCTCATCGCTCCTGTGGCTGCGTGGCTGATAGCGCAGACACTTAAGGTGCCGCTCTCGTTTGACAGGCACACTGGCGTTGACTTCCAGCGGTTGGTGAGCCCCGGCGGCATGCCGAGTGCGCACAGCGCACTTGCCACCGCTCTCGCGACGATAGCGGGGCTCGTAAATGGTTGGGACTCAAGCCTATTTGGAATGGCCGTAGTGTTTGCCATGATTGTGATGTACGATGCGGCCGGTATACGCCAGGCGGCAGGCAAGCAAGCCAGAATTTTGAACCAGATGATTGCGGAATGGCATGTATCTAAACGTTTTCGTGACGTCAAACTGCGCGAATTGCTCGGGCACACGCCTGTTGAGGTGTTTGTGGGAGCTTTGATAGGTGTTGTTACCGCATTTATTGTGTTTAGTCTGTAGCAATCTGTGCCGGGTTGTTAACACCTTTTCTGACAGTTGGCCATAACGACTTCTAGTGTTACAATACGCTGTGCAACCGTGCAAACGGTTGATGCAGTATAGTATAGAGAATGTGGGTGGCGCAGTATTCTAGTTGACCACAGCGCTTTTGAAGACGGGCCTAAAAATCCGTTAAGGGCACATCGATGACGCTTCTGGTGCTGGCCTTGGACGCCCAGTCTGGGGCTGGTGCTGGGAGTTAGGCCGGAGGGCGATCCGCAATGGCATGTGGGCGTTGACCCTCCGTCCGTGGAGGCCCAAACAGGTGGACACGTTCTACGGTTTGGGGTAAACCTGCATGCGGGGAATGACCTGTGTGCAGCGTAGCCTGTCCTGAGTGGTACGTGAGGGAGAGCGAGCTAAGCCGAAGGTTCCGAGGCCTGGAGGATGAGGCATTCTATTCTGGCTCGAAATCCGTACCGCAAAAAGGAACTAGAAAGCGCGCTGGGCATCGAGGAAAACTCCTAGACTGTTCGCCGTGATTGCGATGCGTCCGGAGGATTACAGTGCGGACTAAGTGGCAATCTAGCATCTGGTGTGGGTGACCACCAGAAGAGTTCATAAAGGGAAACCGCCGGGCGGTGACGTGCCGGAGGACTCTGGGAAAGCCTGCTGGACCTAAGCCGCAACGTTTACTCCAGGTGTAGCCACCCGTTCTGTTTCGATATACCATGCGGAGGACGGAGACTCAGTTGAGCACAATCAAACGGTTGGTTTTTGGAAACGCGGCCGGGCGAGGAGCCCGGCTTGCTATATTGACCTTCGTGGTTGCGGCGCTGATTGCGTTGCCCTCTCAGTCTGTTGCAGGCTTTGCGCTTGTCGCAGCCGTGCCGTTGCTGTTGCTGCTTATCTTTGTCGGTATACTGTTTGACATGATTGGCGTTGCGGCCACGGTGGCAAGCGAAGTGCCGTTTCACGCCATGGCCTCAAAGAAGATGGCTGGTGCGAGACACTGCTTGCGCATAATACGCAACGCAGCAGTTGTATCCAGTTTCACAAACGATCTCGTAGGTGATATCCTGGGCACGCTAACCGGAGCGCTGGGTGTTGCCATAGCGTTCCGAGTAATGGCATCCCACGGGACTCATAAGATGGGAGAAACCGTAGCTATCGCTTTTGTTGCGGCACTTACGGTTGGAGGCAAGGCTGCCGGGAAGCAGATTGCGCTTAATTACTCCACCGATATCATTGCTAGAGCAGGCGTTGTGCTTTACTGGGTAGAAAGAGTGTTGCATATCCGCGTGCTCGCGGACGCCCCGAGGAGAAGGAGTAAGTGACCACTTGTGAAACCGATTCTCGACCGAATCGCCGAACCGGGCGACTTAAAACACCTATCATCTGGTGAACTCAATCAACTTGCGCGCGAGATCCGTGAGAAGATCATTGACACCGTGTCCCGAACCGGAGGCCATCTAGGTGCCAGTCTGGGAGCGGTCGAGCTTTCCTTAGCGCTTCATCGTGTGTTCAGATCGCCCAAAGACAAGATTATCTGGGACGTGGGTCATCAGTCATACGCGCACAAAATCTTGACCGGCAGGCGTGATGCCTTCGGCACTCTGCGGCAGTTCCGGGGTCTTAGTGGGTTTCCAAAGATGCATGAAAGCCCTCACGACGCATTCGGTACAGGCCATTCGAGCACGTCGATCTCCGCCGCGATGGGATATGCGCTTGCACGTGACAGGCAAGGCCTAGATTACCATGTGGTTGCGGTTATTGGGGATGGAGCCACAACCGGCGGCATGGCGTTCGAAGCGTTAAACCACGCAGGTAAAGGCAAGACAGGGGTCATCATAGTGCTGAACGACAACGGCATGTCGATATCGTCGAATGTGGGAGCGCTCGCACATTACCTCGCCAGAATACGGTTGGGACCTTCGTATCAGCGCGCAAAAGGCGATATCGAAAGCGTGCTCCGAAAAATCCCGCTGGCCGGAGATAGTGTCGCCGAGGTGTGTCGACGATTGAAAGATAGCCTTAAGTACCTTGTGGTGCCTGGGGTCCTGTTCGAAGAGATGGGGTTCACGTATCTGGGACCTGTGGATGGACATGATGTGGGTGCCGTAGAAACGATACTCAGGCGCGCTGCGCGCTCTGCGGGCCCGTGCTTGGTGCATGTTGTCACCCAGAAGGGAAAAGGTTACGGTTTAGCCGAAAAAGACCCTGATGTCTACCATGGCCCAGGACCGTTTGATCCATCATGTGGTTTGCCGAAGAACTCTTCGCCGAGAAAGTCGTTCAGTCGATGTTTTGGCGATGCAATGATTGAGGCGTGCGAAGAGGACGAACGAGTAGTAGCTGTTGCCGCTGCAATGGTGTCCGGCACAGGGCTTGACGAGTTGGCATCACGCTATCCGGATAGGCTCATCGACGTTGGCATCGCGGAGCAGCACGCCGTGACCTTAGGAGCAGGCCTGGCTGCCGCAGGTTTGAGACCTGTGGTTGCCATCTACTCTACTTTCTTACAGAGAGCTTACGATCAGGTTAACCACGACGTTTGCCTGCAGAATCTGCCGGTGGTGTTCGCGATTGACAGGGCAGGGCTCGTTGGTGAAGATGGTGAGACTCACCAAGGAGTGTTTGACCTTTCGTATCTGTTACATATACCGAATCTGAGCATCATGGCACCGTCATCGGCTGAGGAACTCAGTATGATGCTTAAGGCTGCGCTTCGTTCGGGAGGTCCTGTGGCCATCCGGTACCCGAGGGGGCCTGTGCCGGCTTATAGACCCCATACACCGCTCGAGTGGGGTCGAACTGAAGTGCTGCGAGAGGGCTCTCAGATATGCATCTTGTCGGTAGGTCATTGTCTTGCCGAATGTATCGTTGCGCATGAGGCGCTTGAGGCGAGGGGTATCTCGGCCACACTGCTCAATACAAGATTCCTCAAGCCGCTCGACTGGAATACTGTTATTCATCATGCTGTTAACACTAGGTCGCTGCTTATTGTTGAAGAAGCAGCTTCTATCGGGGGAGTCGCGTCTTACGTACTCATGCATCTTGCCAAGCACGGCTTGCTTAAACTGGTCGACGTAGACTACGTTGGAATTCCGGACTACTACGTGCAACAGGGTGCCGTGGGAGTGTTAAGACACAAGATTGGCCTCGATGCAGAAGGAATAGCCAAGGCGGCTGAGCGCTTGTGGCTCAGACGTAGTGCAAGATGAGCGCTGTAGCCAAGAAGCGGTTGGACATTCTACTCGTCGAAGCCGGACTTGCCGAAAGCCGCGAGAAGGCTCAAGCCGTGATAATGTCCGGAGTTGTATCGGTGGATGGAGTGATGCGGGACAAGCCTGGCGAAAAGTTTCACGCCACTGCGGAGATATCTATCCAGGGTGCTTCGATGCCGTACGTCAGTCGAGGAGGATTCAAACTGGAAGCTGCACTGGACCAGTTTGAACTGATCGTCGAGGGCAAGATCGCGCTCGACGTTGGTGCATCTACAGGCGGGTTCACCGACTGTCTGCTGCAGCGCGGCGCGACGCTGGTCTATGCAGTTGATGTGGGGTACGGTCAGATGCACGATAGACTGCGTAACGACCCGCGTGTAAAGTTGATAGAGAGGCAGAATGCGAGATATCTCACGCGCCAACATGTCGCGCAGCAACCAGACATAGTCACTGTGGATGTTTCGTTCATATCGGTGAAAAAGGTCTTGGAATCAATAAGGCGGGTGTGCCACCCGCGCACTGAATACCTGATACTCGTCAAGCCCCAGTTCGAAGCTGGCAGGCAGTTCGTCGGCCGTGGCGTGGTACGCTCGAGCCAGGTACATGCAACTGTGTTAACAGATATGTGTGCATGGTTGGTCGAGCATTCAATGCAGCCAGAAAACATGACGTTTTCGCCGATAAAAGGTCCGCGAGGAAACATCGAATTCTGGATACTCGCCAGAGAACATGCCGCAGAGGCGTGTTCTGACGCTGCAGTTCGCCGCATGATAGAATCTGTGGTGAGCGATGCTCACTTGACGTTAGATCGAAAGCGCTGAATCACAGGGAGGAGAGGCCGATAGCGGTGAAGAATATGCCGAACCAAAAGAAGAGGCCGCTTTCCAGCGGCACAGAAAAGGTTGCGGTCTTTCCGAACTTCGACAAACCGCAGGCAGTGAGTCTCACGCACGAACTGGTGCAGTACTTGGAGTCAAACGGCTTGGGAGTAGTGCTGCCTTGCAACCAGCGTCTTGAAGCGGTATCGGCGGAGGTATTACCGCCGGGTGAATGGAAAGACCAGGTTGACTTCTGCATTGTGCTCGGCGGTGATGGTACACTGTTGTCAGCTGCAAGGGCGACGGCGCCTGCTGAGATCCCGTTACTGGGCGTGAACCTTGGGCATCTCGGTTTTCTCACCGAGGTGGAAACTGACGACCTGTACCCGACACTTGAGAAGGTTCTGGCAGGTGAGCACAGGGTCGAATTCAGGTCGATGTTGGATGTGTCGGTCTTTAGAGAACAAGAGGTAGTGTCCAGTCTGGACGCGCTTAACGAGGTTGTCGTTGCCAAAGGCCCGTTCGCCAGGCTCGTCCAGATTGATATGTGGGTGAACAGACGGTACATGGACACCATTTTCGGCGACGGCCTGATAGTCGCCACCGCTACGGGCTCCACCGCCTATTCGCTCTCAGCTGGTGGTCCCATAGTGAGTCCTGATGTGAGCTGCGTGGTGCTCACCCCTATCTGCTGTCACAGCCTTTACGCTCGATCAATGGTTGTTTCTGCCGACGCAAGTATCGGCATCAGTTTTGGTGGACTGCCGGAGGACATGTTGCTCACGATAGACGGTCAGGCTGGTCTGGAACTGCTGCCGCAAGATTCTGTTGAGATAAGGCGCTCTGACAGGCGCATAAGACTTATACGGCTTCCTGGATGGGACTTCTTCAGCGTGTTGAGGAGAAAGCTGAAGGAAGGACCCGCCAAAATGCGTCTGCCTGTTGACGAAGACAGGTTCAGTCAAAGGGGGTGTGCATCTGAAGGCCAGGAGACAGATGAAGATTCTAGAGATCATCAGAAATGAGATTGTCGAGACCCAAGAAGAACTCGTAGCAAGACTCGGCAAAGAAGACATGCACGTGACTCAGGCTACCATATCGAGAGACATAAAAGATCTTGGATTGATCAAAGTGCCTGCGGGCGATGGACGCTACAAGTACGCGCTTCCGGATGAACAGCACTCAGCGCATGCAAGCGAGCGGATGAAGAGAGTGCTGTCGGACTATGTTATCGGGTTCGACTATGCAGAGAACCTCATGATCGTCAAGACGCTTTCGGGGATGGCACCGGGCGTAGGTGAAGCACTGGACGGACTTCGATGGCGAGAAATCGTTGGTACGGTGGCGGGAGACAACACGGTGCTCGTGGTGATTCGTCCGAGAGAGGCTGTACACTACGTGGTCGAACGCCTCCGTAGCCTGGCTGGCAGGTAACTGGAATGCTTGTAGAGATAACCATAGAGAACTTTGCGATCATCGACAAGATCAGCCTACAGTTCGATGAAGGTCTCAACGTGCTTACCGGAGAGACCGGTGCTGGCAAGTCCATCATCATCGACGCCGTGCAGGTAGTTCTTGGTGGACGTGCCTCTCCTGACATGGTGAGGTCAGGCGCCTCTCGAGCCTACGTTGAGGCGCTTTTTGACGTGGTTCCGGACAACGTGCGTGACAAGATGGAGGAGTGGGGATTTGAGCCCCTGCCCGAACTTGTGTTGAGCCGAGAGATTCAGTCAAACGGGCGTTCCGTTGCCCGCGTAAACGGCAGGCTTGCGACAGCTGCCATGCTGAAGCAGATAGGCAGAGGGCTCGTGGATATCCATGGCCAAGGAGAGCATCAGCTGCTGCTCGACCAATCACGCCATATCGACCTTCTAGACTTATACGGTGCAGAAAACGTGCTTGTGCAGCGTGACAGATTCGGCACACTATATGCGAGGTACGCCGCGCTGGGTCGCGAAATTGAGAAGCTTTCGGATAGTCGTGAACGCGCAAGGCGAATTGATTTGCTGCAATTTCAAGTCGAAGAGATTGAACGGGCGGGCCTTCGAGAAGGCGAAGAGCAGGAGCTTAAGGAGGAACGGCGCGTGCTTGGCTCGGCGCACCGGCTGGTTCAAACAGCTCAGGCGGCGTACGAACTGGTGTATGCTGGCGGTCATGAGGGGTTGTCGTCGTATGAAGCCACCGGACGCGCGCATTCAATGCTACACGACCTTGAAGCGATCGATCCTGAACTTGTGCCCGTGTCGCAGTCTCTTGAACAGGCTTACGTGTGGCTTGAAGAGGCTTCCATGGCACTCCGAAAGTATCTAGGCCAGCGCAAACCGGATCCCGAAAGGCTGCATTTGGTGGAACAGAGGTTGAGCTTGCTACAAGACTTAAAACGCAAGTACGGAGACGGGATTGAGCAGATTCTGTTGCATAAGGAGCAGGCGCTTTCGGAACTGGATGCTCTAGAACACGCTGATGAACATGCGCTCAAACTCGAAAGTGAGCGTGCTGAAGTGTTAGCGCAGATGCAGAACACTGCCAAAGAATTGTCTGATACGAGAACGCATCTTGCGGAGGTAATCGCCGAACAAGTGGTAGCCGAACTGTTCGAACTAGGCATGAAAGGAACGCGCTTCGAAGTCGAGATAAGCCAAGAGAAAGCGGCTGACGGCATCGCCCTTGGCGGCACGCATGTGCGCGCCACGGCAAAAGGCGTGGATGAAGTGCAGTTCATGTTGAGCCCAAACCCCGGGGAACCATTGAAACCGCTTTCAAAGATCGCGTCGGGTGGAGAGGCGTCTCGCATAATGCTCGCGCTGAAGTGTGTGCTTGCCAGAGCGGAGGGCATGCCTACCTTGATTTTTGATGAAGTAGATGCGGGCGTCGGAGGCGAGACCGCGTTCTCATTGGCACAAAAACTGTATCGACTGGGTTCGCACGCGCAAGTGCTCTGCGTTACGCATCTAGCACAAATCGCTGCATTCGCAGACGCGCACATTGTGCTGACAAAGAAGAGCGAGTCGGGCCGCACGTTTACCGAAGCAGTCTGGCTCAAGGCTGATGCTCGCGCTTCCGAAATGGCCCGGATGATGGGAGGCAAAAGCGCCGCGTCGATTCAACATGCTAACGAGATGCTGCGTAATGCGAAAAAACTCCGCAGAGAATAGTTATGTTAACCGCATATTTGTCGCTGCTTTGCTGCTTTGCTCCTCATTATGCCTGCTAATTGCGTAATTATGCCGGAAGATATTCAATATCATGGCTATGGGATTATGTAACTTCCACGCTATATTGCCGCTCAGAAAGGGCAACATGAAGTATACGATGAGCTGATTTCGGAGCGAGGTGATGCGCGATATTCGAACCAAAGCGAAGGACTCCGACCGGTAGTTGACCTCAAGGCGACGGCGAACGGCGCTCGGTGCGTTGTTGCTGCTGCTCGCAGTAAGCCTTGCGTCAAGCGGTGCTCTGGTAAACTTCGCAAGGTTTCCGGCACAACTTAGGCTGGGAGAATGGCAGATTCAGACACTCGATCCTGGTCTTCCGTTCCTGAGAGTTGATTGCCCAGGTGAACAGGTGCTCGTTGTTGAACAGCAGGGCCGAAATTTGCTATCATCAGCGCCTCTGAGCCTGCAGGCACAGACAGCAGGTACGACAACCGTCGAACTCAGGCTGTTCGGCACGATACCAATTAAGAAACTCACGGTCGAGGTCGTGCCGAGAGTGTGGCTGTATCCGGGAGGACAGTCAATCGGCATTCTCGTCGACGCGGATGGACTCATTATCACTCGACTGATGACGGTATACGACCAAAACGGCCACGCTCATACACCGGCAAAAGACGCGGGCATTATGCCAGGAGATAGCATACTGAGCGTAAACGGAGAGCGCGTTCATTCGGAAGAAAAACTGTCTCAGGCTCTTCAAGTAGCAGGCAGGACAGGTGAGCCGCTGTTGCTGCAGATTCGCAGGCTGGATGCACTGCAGACAAAAGTGCTGAATCCGGTGTTTTGTCGAGACAGCGGGAGATACCGAATCGGGATAGCGGTGAGAGATGGGGCAGCAGGTGTAGGCACCTTAAGTTTTTACGACCGAGCGACAGGAAGATACGCTGCGTTGGGACATGTTATCACTGACGGTGAAACTGGGACTCCCGTAGCGATATCCGAAGGCAAGGTGGTAAGAGCACAGGTCACGGGCATCGAAGAAGGTAGAAGAGGAAGGCCAGGGGAGAAGCTGGGGGTCTTCTTAGAGGAAAAAGATGTGCTGGGTACGATAGACACCAACGGTGAGTTCGGGATATGCGGCACGCTACTGCAGCAGATTGACAACCCGTTGTTCGGGCAGCCCCTGCTGCTCGGTCTCACCAGCGAGGTGCGAGAAGGACCGGCACAGATGCTCACCGTCGTAGAAGGACACCAGATCGAGATGTTTGACATCATGATACTGCGTGTGAATAGGCAGCACAGACCGGATGGCAAGGGAATGGTGGTAAGAATTGTCGATCCAGATCTACTGGCACGCACCGGGGGGATCATCCAAGGCATGAGCGGCAGCCCGGTAATCCAAGACGGCAAGCTCATCGGGGCTGTTACTCACGTGCTTGTCAACGACCCTAGTAGAGGGTTCGCGGTATTTGCCGAATGGATGGCAGACCAAGCCGGAATAATGACGAAGACGAGCGAAAGCGCTGGCACACTCGAAGAGTGCCAGCGCTTTCTGCAACTTCAGACTAGATTTAGAAGCGATGCAGGATTTTGGAAGAAACTGGGCGAACATCCGTTTAATCAGGTCTCAGTGGGAGGAACGTGGATGGGCACCATACGAGTGTTGGTAGCCGACGATAATCGGGAGTTTTGTGACCTGCTCAGTGATTTCTTGGGAAACCAGCGGGACATTCAGGTAGTTGCGGTGGCTCACAATGGAACTGATGCGCTGACGGCTATTGAGGCATGCGAGCCTGACGTGGTTATTCTCGATATTATCATGCCTCATCTAGACGGATTGGGAGTGTTGGAGAAGATCGGCGAGGTAGACCTGGCTAAGCGACCCAAGGTGATTATGCTAACCGCGTTTGGTCAAGAAGCGATTACTCAAAAAGTGGTTCAGATGGGAGCGGATTATTACATTCTTAAGCCATTCGACCTCGAAGTGTTGGCCAGTCGAGTGCGTCAGATGGCAAATTCAGGCGTCGAGACGCAAAGAGCGCAGCCACAACCGAGGCAGAAAGCGATAGATGTGCAAGTAACGAGCATAATCCATGAAATTGGGATACCTGCACACATCAAAGGTTACCACTACCTTCGTGATGCAATCATCATGGTGGTCTCGAAAGTTGAGCTGCTAAGTGCCATAACCAAAGAACTCTATCCGAGCATCGCCGCAAAATACAAGACAACACCTTCTCGCGTGGAAAGAGCGATAAGACACGCTATTGAAGTAGCTTGGAATCGCGGCAATCTCGATCTGATCAACTCGATATTCGGTCACACAGTGAACCAGGACAGAGGCAAGCCGACCAACTCTGAATTCATCGCGATGGTGGCAGACAGGCTCAAGATAGGGATGAAGGCTTCGTAGAGCTGCCAACCAAGAGAACCGCACGGCATTGTGTGCGGTTCTTTCTCATTGAAGATGCCGCTATCATACTAAAACGTAGTCAACGAAAAGGTTTTGAGCATGCCCGTCTAGAAGACTCAGTGGGCAGCAGTCGCACACAGATGCGATATTCGCCCCACCGGGTTTGTGGTCAGTAGACGCCGGCTCCGGGAGAGAGGCACAATAGAACTAGTCTCCTCCGGGAGACCGTCGCACCTGCTGGAGACAGCCCGGCACGGTGCGATCTTATATTGTGTAGTAAGATAAGATATGACTTTGTGACCTAAGGGGAGTATGTTTACGTATGCGGGTTCTTGCATTGAATCCCAGGGAGAGTTACACTCTAGCAGGTTTGTTTGAGTCAGGATGCATGCTCTGCTGTAAGCGTGTGGTATACGGTGGGATAGAGGACGGCGCTTGCACGACGGAACGTGCAGATGCGGTGATTGATGCTATCGGAGAGAACGCGCGGCACATAGACACTGTTGTGAGTTTCGGTCTGCACGGTTACGCTGACGTGGCAGAAGAAGTGGCGTCACGCGTAGGAGCTCGCGTGCAGTTCGTGACGTCTGAGGTACGTGTGTGCGTGCGCGATGTTGCTACACTGACAGGGTTTCCGGAAATCCGGCGAGGCACCAGTTTTGAGGGTGCCGAACTGTGCGCATACCTTCTTAACCTTGGCTGCGCCAAAGCTGGACTAGACCCCAAACGCGCAAGCGTCTTAGTTATCGACATGGACGATTCGTTGCTAATGGCAGCGGTAAAGAATGGCGAGGTTGTGGACTTCGTGAACCACCTTGACGAAGGACCGTTCTATATGAGAACAGCCGGGGGCTTGGCGGCACGCGCTGTAGTCGATCGCTGTTTTCAGAATGCTGGTGAACTGGACGTCATGCAGCTGTATACGCAAAAAGGAGGGATGCTCGCATATCTAGATGCGACTGATTCACGCAGCATGCTTAGGAACCTGATGTGTGACGCACAACAAGAGGTACTGATAGCTCGCGCAATGGCATACCAGATCGGCCGGGAGATAGGGGCTCTCGCCGTATCTCTCGGTGGAAGAGTGGATCTGGTGGCATTTTCCGGCGAACTCTCTCGAATAGGTACGATACGCACTTGCCTTTCCGAGAGGACACGATTTGTCGGAAATGCTGTATGGCTTACAGAGCAGGATGAGGTTTCCGGACTCGCAAACGGCGTGGCAATGGGTGGATGATCCACAATGGACAAAAGGGTTGAGGTGAGACATGCGGAATTTTGACGAGTTACTAAGGCTTGCTGCATCACGCCCCACAAAGAAGGTGGCGGTGGCGGCGGCGGACGATCGCGATGTAATGGAAGCGCTGATGAAGTCGCAACAAGCCGGGATTGCAGAAGGCATATTCGTCGGTGATAGGGACGCGATTTTGAAAACTGCCGAGTCTATCGGGATGGATATGTCGAACAGCCGTATTGAACACGTGAAAGAAAGGAAGGAAGCAGCAGGTCGTGCGGTGGCATTGGTACGCGCGAAAGAGGCTGAGATTCTGATGAAAGGCTTCATCCAGACAGCCGACTTGCTTCGAGCGGTTCTGAACAAAGAGACTGGTCTTCGCACCGGCCGAGGTCTGTCTCATGTTGCGGTTGTCGAGGCATCCGGATACGATAAGCTGTTTGTGGTGAGCGATGGAGGCTTCAACATTGCACCGGATCTGCCACGCAAGATAGAGATAACACAGAATGCAGTGGACGTGGCGCAGAAGATGGGGTATGAGACTCCGAAGGTAGCGGTGTTGGCTGCGCTAGAACTGGTGAATCCAGATATGCCAGCCACTTTAGACGCCGCGCTGATAGCCAAAGCGGCCGAGAGGGGCCAGATAAAGGGCGCTATTGTTGACGGGCCCTTGGCAATGGATCTTGCGCTGTCCGCCGAGGCAGCCGAACACAAGAAAGTGAAGAGCGCTGTGGCAGGCAACGCAGACGTGTTGATAGTGCCCAACATAGAATCGGGCAATATCCTGATAAAGGGCCTACAATATGCAGCTGGTGCTACTTGGGCGGGGCTTGTCGTCGGCGCCTTGGCACCAATAATCTTGGTTTCTCGCGCAGATCAGGCGAGAGCAAAGATGATATCCATAGCACTGGGACAGATGCTCGTCTAAGCGGTGCATCTCTTGGGGGGAGACACTGTGGAAGCATTTGTGCACGTACCGAGGCGGTACGCGCCCTTGGCGCCGTGGTTTTGGACAGGGAAGTCGAATCATGGGTAAGAGAATCTTGGTTATAAACCCTGGGTCGACGTCCACAAAAGTGGCCTTGTTCTGTAATACACGGCTTATTCGTGTTGAGACGCTTCACCACACGGTGGAGCAACTGACTGGCAAGACACTGCTAGAGCAAGTGCCGTTCCGTATGCAGAGCATCAGGCAGTTCATGTCAAGTGAAAAGCCTCTTGATGCTGTCGTGGGGCGGGGAGGATTACTTCACCCTGTAGAGAGTGGCACGTATCTGGTAAATGAAGATATGCTTAAAGACCTCGGCAGCAACAGGTACGGGCAGCACGCATCGAACCTTGGGGCGTTCATGGCGAAACTATCGGCCGAAGAGTTTGGTTCAGGCTGTGCTGCAATGGTTGTGGATCCTGTTGTTGTGGATGAGTTGGATGACGTTGCGAGGCTCTCAGGCATGCCTTTAGTGCCAAGGCGGAGCCTTTTTCACGCGCTCAACCAGAAAGCCGTCGCCCGACGGGTAGCCGCCGAGATGGGAAAGCAATATGCTGATGCCCGGCTTGTGGTCGCTCACATGGGTGGGGGCATTACTGTGGGCGCTCACAGAGATGGACGAGTAATTGACGTGAACAATGGGTTGGATGGGGAAGGACCGATGTCACCCGAACGCTGTGGCGGCCTGCCGGTAACAGAACTGGTGAAATTTTGCTTTGCCTCGGGCTTGAGCCGCGAAGAGATAGATAGAAAACTCGTGGGCAAGGGTGGGCTTGTGGCTCACCTAGGAACGAATGACTTCCGCGAAGTCGAGTCTAAGTCAAGCAGTGACGCTGAGACAGCGACGGTAGTTGGTGCACTTGCGTTGCAGGTAGCCAAAGAAATCGGTAGGGCTATGGTAACACTCTGCGGGTGTGCCGATGCGATCGTGTTGACGGGTGGACTTGCTCGTTCAGCACCGTTCGTGAAGCAGATAACGCAGTATGTCGAACGTTTTGCTCGGGTGATAGTCATACCCGGAGAAGATGAGGCACTTGCGCTAGCAGAGGGTGCCTTGCGCGTTCTTACTGCAAAAGAGCAACCGCGCACATATGTAAGATGGCCCGATGATGCTGCGTAGCGCGCAGACAGGCTCAACATCGTGCCCCATCCAGCCGATTATACGGAGAGAGGTGCTAACAGTTGCCGAAGGTCGTGTTCTTGGAGGAAAGATGCAAAGCGTGTGAGTTATGCGTTACGGTATGCCCCAAGGGGATAATTCATATGAGTGACCGCCGGAACAAGAAGGGCTATTCGCCGGCCACCGTTGCAGATGAAGATATGGCTAAGTGCACAGGCTGCACCCTCTGTGCCAGGATTTGTCCGGACACCGCTATCGAGGTGTATCGTGAAGAATCCGGAAAGAAGGAGGGATAGACTGTGTCTGAACGAGTGCTCATGAAAGGCAATGAGGCAATAGCAGAAGCCGCCATAAGGGCAGGATGTCGATACTTTTTCGGTTATCCCATAACTCCACAGAACGAAGTGCCTGAATACATGTCTCGACGCATGCCTGAAGTCGGTGGGGTGTTCTTGCAGGCTGAGAGCGAAGTTGCCGCAATCAACATGGTGTACGGCGCGGCGGGTGCTGGCGGCAGAGTGATGACATCATCTTCAGGCCCCGGGATCAGCCTGAAGCAGGAGGGAATATCCTACATTGCTGCGGCCGAACTTCCGTGCGTGATTGTCAACATAGGACGCGGAGGACCGGGCTTAGGGGGCATCCAGCCATCGCAGGCAGACTATTTCCAGGCGACCAAAGGCGGTGGCCATGGGGACTACAAGCTCATAGTGCTGGGGCCCGGCTCTATTCAAGAAGCAGTGGAGATGATGACTGAGGCGTTTAACCTTGCAGAGAAATACCGGAATCCGGTGATGCTGCTTGGAGACGGTGTGTTGGGTCAGATGATGGAACCGGTGGTTTTCCCCGAGCCAAAGCCTGGCCCAGGGGTCAGCAGAGACTGGGTCACAGACGGGGCGAAAGGCAGAAGTCCACGAATCGTGACCACTTTGCATCTCGACCCAGAGGTGCTCGAACAGCACAACATTCACCTCCAGAAGAAGTACTCTGAGATCGAACGAAACGAAGTCAAGTACGAAGAGTATCTGACAGATGATGCCGACTACGTGCTGGTCAGCTACGGGACTACCGCGCGTATCTGCAAGACCGCGATAGATATGGCGCGCGCTGAAGGCATCAGGGTTGGTTTGCTCCGACTGATCTCTCTTTGGCCTTTCCCAAAGGCTGCGCTTGGCTGCATCGCACAGAAGACGCGAGCGATGATGGCGGTGGAGATGAGCATGGGACAGATGATCGAGGATGTGCGGCTTGCGGTGTGCGGCAAGGTGCCTGTGCACTTCTTCGGTAGGTCTGGCGGTATGATTCCAACTCCCGAAGAGGTCTTGGACAACATGCGTAGCTCTTTCGGACTCGCGGAAGGTGGTGCGTCTAGATGAAGCAAGTATTTGGCCGACCGAAATCGCTAACCGAACGTATAACCACATATTGTCCCGGCTGTACGCACGGAATTGCACACAGGCTCGTTGCCGAGGCGATTGACGAACTGGATCTGAGGGAAAAGGCGATAGGCATAGCTCCTGTAGGCTGTTCGGTGCTGGCTTATGAGTTCATGAACATGGATTTCCAGCAAGCGGCGCACGGTAGAGCACCTGCAGTGGCAACCGGCATAAAACGAGTGCTGCCGGATAGGTTCGTTTTCACCTACCAAGGCGATGGTGACCTTGCTGCGATCGGGACTGCTGAGACCATCCATGCAGCGGCCAGGGGCGAAAGGATAAGCGTCATATTCATAAACAACGGAATCTACGGTATGACAAGCGGACAGATGGCTCCGACAACGCTTATCGGGCAGAAGACAACAACGTCTCCTGCTGGCAGAAATCCGAACATGGCAGGCTATCCGATCCGAATCACTGAAATGCTGGCGCTTCAAGAGGGCTCTGCCTACGTTGCGCGATGTTCACTGCACGATACTGCTCACATAGCGCGTGCAAAGAGCGCGATACTCAAAGCATTTCGGATGCAGATGGAGGATAAGGGCTTTACTCTTGTTGAACTTCTGTCTACGTGCCCGACAGGCTGGGGCATGTCACCGGTGGAAGCAATGCAGTGGATCAAGGACAACGTAATGCCCTACTACCCGCTAGGTGTCATGAAAGACGTCACGGCGAAGCAGGAGGCGAAGTAGGATGGCAACGCATGAGATCATAGTCGCGGGCTTTGGAGGACAGGGTGTGCTCTCTTTGGGCACGCTTCTAACCTATGCCGGGATGGTCGAGCAAAAACAGGTTACGTGGATGCCGTCTTATGGGCCTGAGCAAAGAGGTGGTACTGCTAACTGCTCCGTTATACTGTCTGAAAAGCCGGTTGGATCGCCCATAGTCACTCATCCGAGCTGCCTGATAGCGATGAACCAGCCGTCGCTTGACAAGTTTGAGAGCAAGGTCAAGTCGGACGGTCTAGTTCTGGTGAATACTGACATGGCACGACCCGATGTCAATAGAGATGACGTAAGAGTAATTGCCATACCCGCAAATGACGTTGCAAGGCAAATCGGTTCAGATAGGATTGCGAATATGGTGATGCTCGGAGCGTTTATCGAGGCTACAGGCGCTGTCCAGGTAGCATCGGTTCTCGAGTCTTTGAAGAAAGCGTTACCCCCTCACAGACATAATTTGATTCCGCTCAACGAACAGGCTTTAAAGAGAGGGGCGGAGTTTGCCAGGATGGCAGAGATCCAAAGGTAAACCCGCGCCAGCATGAAGCGAAGCGGGGTGCTGCCGGTGTCGGATTCAAGGCACAAAAATGAAGTAGTCTCAGTACAAGAGATTGAGGGCCTGTTAGAGAGGTTACCGGGCGTGTTAGGTGCTAGGATGGTGGTCAATGACTGGGGCGCCATAGAGGAAATCCATGTCCTGGCGGTTGCCGAGCGTAATCCAAAGCAGGTGGTCAGAGACGTGGAGAGTTCGCTTGCCGCTCGCTGGGGCATAAGCGTTGACCACAAGAAAGTAAGCGTAGCTCAGCTAAAAGCCGAGCGGTCCGCTCCTCAGCCGGTAAGGCTCAAGATTATGCACGTGAGTCTTACCACAGATGCCAGCAACGAGCGGGTTGAAGCCAAGGTTGTGCTCGGCAAGACGGCTGACGAACACTTCACCCAAGAGGGTGTAGCATCGGGTGGCAATTCAGCTGCCGAGAGCAGGCGTGCTCTGGCACAGGCAACGCTCCAGGCTGTAAATCAACTGCTTCAGGCGAACTACACGTTTGCTCTGGATGAGATAGCGGTTCTCACGGTTGGACAGCGAGAGATTATCTTGGCTGTGGTGAGTCTGCTAACTCCTCGGAATAATGAAGAAACGCTGGTAGGCGCAGTGCTCCAGAAAGGGGACTCGTCTGCGTCTGTGGTGAAGGCTGTGCTAGACGCGATCAACAGGCGCTTCGGGAAAGTCGCACTGTACCCCAAACCGAATGTGCAGTCCGACTGAGCAGTGTGCTGCGACGATTCAACTGCGGGGCGGGTAGCCGCCCCGCAGTCTTTGTGAGGTGTCTTGAATGACAAGCGGCGCTCTAGGTCTAAGTGCTCGAATAGGCCGGTTATCGCAGATGGCGGCTTAAGCACGACCGGCCGAGTGGGAGGTTACTGCGTGGGCTTCAGAGCGGATCTACACGTGCATATTGGTGCTACTTGTGACGGAAGACCCGTAAAAATCGGCGCGAGCAAGTTCATGACGCTTGAATCGGTAGTCGCGGCTGCAAGAAGCAACGGGATCGAGGTGCTCGGAGTAGTCGATTTCGTGCGTGGTATCTTCGACGAAGCGATGCAGCATCTTGCGTCCGGCGTGTGCGTGGAGCACGCCGACGGCGGGCTGTGGTATGACGGTGTGATCGTGGTGCCTGGCTTTGAAGTAGAGATAAGGCGACAAGGGCGGAATCCGGTTCATTTTGTGTGTCTGTTTGCAGATTTCGGTAAGGCATACGACATGGGTCGTTGGCTCTGGTCGAAGCAGAAGAACCCGAGTATCAGCTGTCAGCGCACGTACTGTGAGCCAGCAGAACTCCTAGATGTGTGCCTCGCGAACGAAGGAGTGTTCTGGCCCGCACACGCCTTTACGCCACACCGAGGCTTCTACGGCACGTGGGAGCGGTACCAGCAAGCTTTCTCCAAAGGCTCGTTCCACGCCATAGAGCTGGGGCTTTCTGCGGACTCGGCTTCGGCCTCTTACGTGCATGATACAGAGGGCGCGCATTATGTTAGCGCATCCGATGCCCACAGTTGCGGCTCGATCGGGCGTGAGCATATGCACATTGCCGGAACCGCTTCGTTCGGGCGTATCCATCGTTGGCTCACGGCAGCCAATACTTATTCCAACATCGTGATTGCGAATCATGGCTTGGACCCAAGGCTGGGTAAGTACTACCGTTCGGCATGCCCTAAGTGCAAATGGGTTGCAAGAGGTGTTACCCAGAGGGCGAACTCGTGTCATAGCTGCGGTCACCCGCAGCTTATCCAAGGCGTGTTCGATCGCATCAAGCAGATAGGCTCAGAACACCCATTGCTAAGACCGCGCCCTCCGTATGTGTACGAAGTGCCTCTTAGATTCGTGCCGGGCGTTACCCTATCTGGGTTGCGCCGCCTTGCTGCATCTTGCGGCAGCAACCAGCATGAGTTGGCTGTATGTTCACCCGAACTGCTGACTGAGGTGCTAGGCGAAGGCGTTGCCGAATACGTGTATGCTGCACGTGAGGGTCGCCTGATGGTGCTCGAGGGAGGGGGCGGACAGTGCGGCCGTGTGTTAGGCATCATGCGTGCATGAGTCCTACTCACATTCGCAGCCGCATACAGTGTACAAGGTATGGCCAGGGGGGATGCGAGTGCCCAAGAAAGTCAAGCGAACCCTTGCCAGGCGTCTCAACTCGTACACCGGCATCGCCGTGTTCTGCGCATCAGTGTACATTCTTGGTTTGGTTGTGGGTGGGTTGGGAAGCTCTGCGCTTGACTCTTACCAGAGGGGTGCGCTCACAAGCCATGTCGATCTGTTCATCAGAGGGCTGCGCAACTACGGTTCTCAGGTACCAAACATCGAGGTAGCAAAGCTAGCCCTCCTCGGTCACCTGAAGGTGGCAGTGCTTGTATGGTTACTTGGCATAAGCGTCATCGGTGCGCCCGTCATTGTGCTCATACTATTCGTTCGTGGATTCGCGGCCGGTTTTACGGCGGGCTTCCTGACTGCCGAAATGGGAGGACAGGGCATTCTGCTCGCTACGTTCGCGACCCTGCCGCATTCGGTGTTTGCAGTTCCGGCACTGTTTTTGGTGTGCGTCTCCGCACTGGGTTTTGGCCTATCGGTGCTGAGACAATCGCTTCAGCATCGTAAGATAGCCTTCTTGCAGTACGTATTATCCTATTCAGTTGCCGGGATCGTCGCTTTTTGCGTGTTCTTGCTGGCCGCGTTTGTCGAGGCGTACATAACGCCTGTTTTTATCCGCATTCTTGCCGCGCGTTTGGTTTAATGCGGTGCTGCGTGCAGGAAATCCTACCCCGCTAATAGAAAGTTAACTCGATTTTACTGGACCCCACTATATTGGCGCCGGGAGGAATACCTGTGATTATTGGAGTACCGAAGGAGATCAAGCCCGACGAAAATCGAGTTGCCATGACACCAGCCGGTGTCTCGCAGCTGACGGCGCACGGCCACACCGTTTATGTTCAGAAGAACGCGGGTGTTGGCAGCGGCATAGACGATGCCGATTATGAGAGCGCAGGAGCTTGCATTTTGGAAACTGCCGAAGAAGTGTTTAATGCAGCAGAGATGATTGTTAAGGTCAAAGAGCCGCTTCCGCCTGAGTATCCATTATTCAAACACGGACAGATCCTGTTTACTTACTTGCACCTGGCACCAGAGCCCGAACTCACGCGAATGCTCATGGAAAGAGAAGTCGTTGCCATCGCATATGAAACGGTGCAACTAACTGACGGTTCACTTCCATTGCTCACTCCGATGAGTGAAGTAGCAGGTCGGATGTCAACACAGATCGGTGCCAGGCTTCTCGAGAAGGCATCTGGAGGAAGAGGCGTGCTGCTCGGTGGCGTGCCCGGGGTTTCGCCCGCTGAAGTGGTCATAGTGGGTGGCGGTGTTGTGGGAACGAACGCTGCCAAGATTGCGGTGGGAATGGGCGCTCACGTTACCATCCTTGACATCAGCGCTGACAGGCTCAGGTATCTTGATGACATCTTCCACGGCAGGCTGGTTACGCTTATGTCGAATCCGTACAACATTGGGGCGGCTGTCCAGAAGGCGGACTTGCTTATCGGAGCGGTGCTGGTTATCGGGGCGCGCTGTCCCAAACTGGTGACCGAAGACATGGTGCGGACCATGAAGCCTGGTGCCGTGATTGTGGACGTGGCAATCGACCAGGGCGGGTCTGTGGAAACGATTGACCGAGTCACCACTCACTCGAACCCGACCTATCTGAAGCACGGAGTGGTACATTATTCGGTCGCCAATATGCCCGGAGCGGTACCGCGCACTTCGACATTTGCCCTCACCAACGTCACACTGCCGTACACTGTAATGATAGCAGACATGGGATACAAGAAAGCGATCGAGCACTCTCCAGCGCTTGCATTAGGCGTCAACGTAATACACGGAAAAGTTACTTACCAGGCAGTGGCTGAAGCGCATGACCTGCCGTACGTACCGCTTAAAGCCGCGATGTGCTGGTAAGTTGATGCATCTAGAGTAACCTGTATCACAGGGGCCCGTAAGGGCCCTTGTTCTATTATACGGGTGTACTGCATACGAATTAGCGCAATAATGTGCGTGACTGGGGGCGGGCGCATGTACGTGATTTCGCTAGTAAGACTTAAGAAGAATCTGTGGCTGTTTCTCAAAATCCTGGCCATCTTGATACTCGTCGGCTTAGTGCTTCCAAGGGTGCTAGGCTTTGTGTCAGACTGGGTAAGCCCGAGAAGTGTAGGTGCATCGGGTAAATCGCTCGCGTCCTCGTTTTCTCAAGTGCTATCTGGTATTGCGGACAGGCTTAATCCTTATGTGGAGACATTAAAGGACTACTACCGGGGAAAATAACTGGAAGGAATCATTAAGAAACCTGTCGAATACGGGAGCTCCCGTGGAAATCTTATCCACCAGGCGTTTTCTGCAGCGGATGGAGCTTTAGGCAGGGCTGTCAGGATTCAAGGGGTGTTGCCCTGGCCTCGAACGTGGAAGGGGATGCATGTATGGCAAACCTCATAGCCGAGTTTATCGACTATTTGAGTGTCGAGCGGGGGCTGGCGCTTAACACTCTTGAGTCTTACAGTCGGGATCTACGCCAGTATTCGAAGTTCCTCCAAAAAGACGGCGACGTTGCTTTTGAGCGTGTATCAAGAAGCCAAATCGTGGCTTACCTGCTTTCGCTACAGAAACAGGGAAAGGCCAACGCGACAGTTGCAAGAAGACTGGCAGCGCTGAAGGCGTTTTATCAGTATCTGCACAAGCAGAAGTACATCGAGCGCGATCCTACGTCCAACGTGGATTCGCCGAGACTTGAGAAGCGGCTGCCTAAGGTGCTGACCGAATCTGAAGTCGAAAAACTGCTTGCGCAGCCTACTGGAGACTCACCCCAGTCGCTTAGAGATAGGGCTATGCTCGAGCTTCTTTATGCTACTGGTATACGTGTCTCGGAACTCATATCGCTTAACCTGCACGACCTGAGCCTGGAGGTGGGTTTTTGCAGATGCACCGGCAAAGGTTCCAAAGAGCGTATCGTGCCTATGGGCAACGTGGCAGTCGGCGCACTGCGGGATTATCTGCAGCGTGGCAGGTCCCGGTTGGTCGCTAACGGGGCAGAACAGGCGCTTTTTGTCAACCACCATGGCGCACGACTAACGAGGCAGGGTTTCTGGAAAATAGTCAAGCGCTACGCGGCACAAGCACAGATCAGCAAACACATTACGCCTCATACGCTCAGGCATTCCTTTGCAACGCATCTTCTCGAACGCGGCGCCGACTTGCGCTCGGTACAGGAGATGCTCGGCCACGCTGACATAAGCACTACTCAGGTGTATACTCACGTTACGCGTGCGAGGCTCAAGGACGTGTACGCAAAGAGTCACCCACGGGCGTAACCAAAGTTCTGCAACCGAGGGGCGAAAGCCCCTCTTTAGTTGGGAGAGCGAAATGAACAGAGCAATAGTAATCGTGCTTGATGGCGTCGGTGTCGGTGCACTGCCCGATGCAGCGGATTACGGTGATGAAGGTGCTAACACACTCGAGAACGTTGCGCGTGCGGTCGGGGGTTTGAGCCTTCCGAACTTGCGCAAAATGGGGCTGGGCAATGTGGCAAGCATTGCCGGGGTGCCTCGCATAGAGACTGCCCTCGCATGCTACGGGCGTATGGCGGAGATTTCTCCCGGTAAGGACACCATCACAGGGCACTGGGAGATGATGGGTGTATCTCTCGCAAAGCCATTTCGAACATATCCCGATGGGTTTCCGGAGTCGCTCATTGAGCGAGTGGAGTCGGCTATCGGTACACGCACCATCGGAGGTATGCCCGCTTCTGGAACGGAGATCATTGAACGATTGGGCAAAGAACACTTGCGCACAGCCTATCCGATCATCTACACATCGCAGGATAGCGTATTTCAGATGGCGACACACCTCGATGTGGTGCCGCTGGACATGCTGTACGACTACTGCAGTGCGGTACGGCAGATACTCAAGGGCGATGATATGGTTGCCCGAGTGATAGCAAGGCCGTTTTGCGGCAGCCCCGGAGAGTTCAAACGTACCGGAGACCGCAAGGACTTTGCCGTCGAGCCGCCTTCACCCACATTGCTGGATTGTGCCGTCGAGCACGGTGCGGCAGTGTTTGGAGTAGGGAAGATCGAGGACATATTTGCCGGTAGAGGGATTAGCATATCCGAGCACAGCACAACCAACGCTGAGGCGATGGCGGTTATTGTGAGCGCGCTACTCGAGAGCAATTCGCAATGGAGCGTGCTACTGGCCAATCTTGTAGACTTCGACATGCTTTACGGACACCGAAACGATGCGCTCGGTCTTGCGCACGCGCTCGAACAGTTCGACCAAGATCTTAGCAGTGTGCTCGAAATGCTGGCGCCTGACGACATGCTTATCATCAGCGCCGACCATGGTTGTGACCCTACTCATCCCGGAACAGATCACACACGCGAATACGTACCTCTGCTGGTATACTCCCACAAATTCATGCGCGGGGTAGACCTTGGCACCCGTGCGACGTTTGCCGACGTAGCAGCGAGCATCCGGCACTACCTTGGGCTCAAATGTGACATAAGCGGCGACTCGTTCATGCCGCAGGTCTGGAGGTAGACTATGACCGCATACGATATCATCTTGCGCAAGCGAAACGGACAACCGCTTTCGCGTGAGCAAATCGAGTTCATGATTCTTGAGTTCACGCGGGGCAACGTGAGAGACTACCAGATGGCCGCATTTCTCATGGCAGTGTATTTTCGGGGTCTCGATGCAGATGAACTAGCCCACCTCACTCACGCGATGTTGCTTTCTGGAAAGCAGATAGACCTCAGTTCGGTCAAAGGAACTAAGCTGGATAAGCATTCAAGCGGTGGTGTGGGCGATAAGACAAGCCTGATCGTGTTGCCCATAGTAGCCGCTTGTGGTGTCAAAGTGGCCAAGATGTCTGGAAGAGGGCTTGGACACACGGGCGGTACGCTGGACAAACTTGAGTCAATTCCGGGGTTTCGGGTGAAACTCGATGAGCGAGAATATGTTGAGAGCATAGATAAGCACGGACTCGTAATATGTGGCCAGACAGATGCGCTTGTACCTGCCGACCGGCTGATGTACGAGCTGCGCGATGTCACAGCCACGGTGGACAGCATTCCGCTCATAGCTTCAAGCATAATGTGCAAGAAACTGGCGGGTGGGGCGGATGCGATTGTGCTTGATGTCAAGTGCGGAAGCGGTGCGTTTATGCAAGAACAGCAGCACGCACTAGAACTGGCTCGCACAATGGTGAATATCGGCAGCGAGATGTCTAAACCCGTGGTCGCACTCGTCACTGACATGGGTCAACCCCTCGGCAGAGCCGTCGGAAACGCACTGGAGGTTTCTGAAGCTGTGCAAGTGTTGAAAGGTGACGGCCCGGATGATTTGGTAGATCTTTGTCTTGCTATTGCTGCCGAAATGGTCAGTCTGGGTACGGGCGAGGCGGTCGCTCGGGCGCGCTCGAGATGCGAGCAGACGCTTGTCGACGGCTCTGCCCTCGACAAGTTTAGAGCACTAGTCCAAGCGCAAGGTGGCGATGAGTGCGTTGCCGAGATGCCTGAGCACGTGCTGGCAATTGCCGATAGCCGCGTGCAAATCGGCGCACAGGAAGAGGGGTATGTCGCAGATGTAGACGCGCTTACAGTGGGGCGTGCGGTGATGGCTCTGGGAGCAGGTAGAACCCAGAAAGATGAGCGCATAGACCATTCTTGCGGTGTACTGGTTCACAAAAAGGTTGGAGATAGGCTGAAAACAGGCGAACCACTGTTTACGGTTTTGTGTGACCATCCCGAGAGAACGCAAGAAGCCGTACGTTTGCTCGCTACAGCAGTTCGAGTCTGCTCTGCGCACGTGGATAGGCGGCCGTTGCTGTTATACCGGGTAACGCGCGACTCAACGCAAAGATTGACGTAAGACAGAATCCGCTCGACAGGCGTCGGGAAACATACCGTTTGAGGAGGTATGTTTCGTTGGCAAAAAGGGTAGTCGTCTTAACATTGGTGTTGTTACTCGCGTTTCCTCTGGCCACTCGCGCAGATTCGCCGGCGGTTGAGATAGCGTCCGACTCTGCGGTGTTGATTGATGCGCTGAGCGGCCAGACAGTTTTCGCCAAGAATGAAGACGTACGCCGATCACCCGCAAGCCTGACCAAAATTATGACACTTGTCGTCGCGTTTGAGGCGATAGATGCGGGTAAGGTTAGTCTTCAAGACAAAGCGATGGCCTCCCCTGAAGCCTGCAGGCTAGGAGGAACACAGGTCTATGCGAAGCCTGGTGAGGTATTCACGCTAGAAGAATGGCTGAGGGCGGTTGCGATTGGTTCAGCGAACGACGCGTCTGTGGTTGTTGCCGAGCACATTGGAGGCACAGAACAGCGCTTCGCTCAGATGATGAATGAGACCGCCAGCAGACTGGGTATGCACGATTCGAATTTCATGAACAGCCACGGCCTAGATGAAGAAGGACACTATACCACTGCCAGAGACATGGCCATCTTGGGCAGCTATGCCTGCAAATTCCCGGGTCTGCTGCAGATGACGGGAACCTACCAGTCTTCGTTCAGAGATGGCACTTTCGGCCTGGATAACCGCAATAAACTCGTGAGGTTCTATACCGGATGCGACGGACTAAAGACCGGTCACACCGATGAGGCGCTTTACTGTCTCGTGGCCACGGCCAAACGCCAGGACACAAGGTTTGTGTCCGCGGTCATGGGAGGATCCTCTTCTGATGAGCGATTTGCCGATGCACGCAGACTGCTGGACTATGGTTTTGCCAACTACAGCTCGGCGCTTCTAGCAGAGTGTGACCGGCCGCTAGTCGATGTCAAAGTGTACGGCGGCAGCACGCCTCAGGTCAGTGTGGTGGTCGAAAAAGTGGCTGCCGTGACCGTGCCGAAAGGCGCGCAAGAGAAGATAGAACGCCAAATCGTTGTGTCCGAAGGCTACAAAGCTCCGCTCAAGAAGGGTGACGCGCTGGGTGAACTGATTGTATCGCTGGAAGGCGAGCAACTGGCGAGCTTTGCGCTTGTAGCCGAGCAAAGTGTGCCTAAAGCTGGCGTACCGACGCTTATGGTAAGATTCATGAAACGGGTGCTTTGTCTGTATTGGTGAAGCCTAAACCAGCCCAAGCCGCCTAACGGCGGCTTTTTTGGTGGGCAAAGGGGCTTGACGAGCGCATTCATAAAAAGGAAAATGTAGGAAATGGACATTGTGAGCTTAATTCTCTTGTGCAGGAGGCAAAGAAGGCCTTGACCGATATCAAGAGTCTAAATGGCACGTTGCTTGTACGTGCCAGTGGCGAACTCGATATACACACTTCTATGACATTCCGTTCGCGCGTCGAGCAGGAAGTGCAGTCTAATAACTGTCGCAGGCTGATAATATCGCTTAGGGACGTCACTTTCATAGACAGTTCAGGCCTCGGCGCATTGCTCGGACGTTACAGAAAGATGACGGAACTAGGCGGAAAGATGGCGCTCGTCAGCATACCCGCCAGACTCAAGCCTGTACTCGAGCTTTCTGGAGTGCTCAGAATTCTACCCGTGTTCGACACCGAAAAGCGGGCTCTGGAGAGGCTATAATGTACGCTCATACGAATTCGATGGTGCTCATCATTCCTAATCTTACTCAGAATGTGTCACTCGCGAGAGTCGCGGTTGCTGCGTTTGCATCTCAACTGCACTTCAGCTTGAGCGAAATCGAGGAGTTGAAAGTTGCGGTGTCTGAAGCGGTGACCAACGCTGTTCTGCATGCGTACGATGGTCCGGGCGAGATTCGTGTGGAGGCAACCTGCCACGACGGCTTCATCGAGGTATGTGTGAGCGACTGCGGGAAGGGTATCTCTGACCTCGCCGAGGCTATGCAGCCATCGCATACCACGATTCCGGAACGCATGGGTCTGGGTTTTTCGTTCTTGGAAAGCCTTACAGACAGCCTGGAAGTCGAATCTCACGCTGGCCGAGGCACATCGATTAGGTTTACAAAGCGCGCGCTTACGGCTCGGACAGAGGACAGCCGCCCGTGACTTCCGATGAGGGTCATAGAGGCCAGTTCACGCAACTTTTTGACGACTGGAAACGCGGAGATCGGGCAGCGCGTGACAAGATTATCGAGATGAACCTGGGTCTTGTGGGCGCAGTAGTTGGAAGGTTTCAGTCTGTCGGCGATGAACGTGAAGACCTGTTCCAGGTCGGTTCAATAGGACTGATAAAGGCGCTCGAACGCTTCGATCCAGACCTTGGGCACAACTTTTCGACTTATGCCTTCCATACTATCCTCGGCGAAGTCCGCAGATATATACGAGATAGAGGTGCTTTGCGAGTATCCCGCGGACTCAAAGAAAGAGCGGTTCAGGTCAGAACAGCCCGAGCCCAACTATGCCAGTCGTTGGGGAGAGAGCCCTCGCTAAAAGAGGTCGCGCAAGTGTTGGGAGCCGATGAGGCGGACGTGTGCGAAGCTCTGGAGAGCAGTGCGCCCGTCATGTCACTTCACGATCCCGGATTAGGCAGCGATGACGAGAGTTCGTCTCTGCTGGGAAGAATAGGAGTGTCTTCACCGGATATAACTGAGCGTGTGGCGCTGTTGCAGACGCTTGACCAATTACCTATCTTGCAGAAGCGGATACTGCTACTGCGCTATTTTAACGAGATGACGCAGCAGCAGGTAGCAGCGCGTCTAGATATCTCCCAGTCGCAGGTGTCACGTCTGGAGCGTTCTGCAATTATCTCGGTGAGGAAGATGATGGCATAAGAAGCCAACCCCGGCGGTATGCACGATTCGAGTGACGACTGTTGCTCGAATCTTTTGTTTGCCTAGAGTCAATACTAGTCGAGGCGAGGAGATAACATGAGTGAACTCAGTGTGTTCGTGCAAATGAGACCCAGCCTGACAGCCGAACCTGGCTCTGGTATTCTGGCCGGCGATATTGCAGAGTTTGCGGGCAATGAAACGCTGGTACGCAAAGTGCGCGAGATCGAGATAGCTAGAGCGCCTCACCCGGGTCGTAAGATGTACGTTACAGCCGTCACGCTGGTAGGCGCGACTCGCACCGCTTCCCCGGATATTGACTTAAGGTTTCTGGGCGCAAGTGAGTGCGTGGTCGAGGCACATCCTGCAAGAGACAGATTTGAGTCGGCCAAGGTGTTCACGGCGTGCGCGGTGCTCTTCATCGGTGCTGCACTTGCCATAATGAACTTCCACGCCGATGTGGAAATGGCGGTGGTTCAGACTGAACTCTACTACCTCATAACCGGCGCTCACGCGTCTAACTCGCTCGTGCTACACGTGCCTTACTCTGTAGGAATAGGACTGGGCGTAGCGCTGTTCTTCAATAGGTTGACGCACGCTCGAGTACCTGATGATCCCAGCCCCGTGGAGGTCGAAACCTACCTCTATAACAAGAGCGTGGACGAATACTTACGGCACAAGATAAGCGAAGAACAAGGCCAAAGTGAGCATTCTGCTTAACTCGTTCGCTGCCGTGCTGGGTGTCTGCTGGGGGCTTGGGGTGGGCGTTGCGATTTCTGCCATAGTAACTGCGCTTCGCATAATGCCCAGGATGGCGCAAGTGCTTCGCGCTAGGAATGCGCATCGGCACTACGAGAACGCACTTTTGCTCGGAGCCAGCCTAGCGTCGGTACTACTATGGTACAACAGCATCAGATTCGGTCTCCCGAATGCTGTTGCTGCAATTGTGGGACTGGCTTCCGGGTTATGGGTGGGTTTTCTGGCGGCTGCGTTAGCAGAGGTGATCAGCGTGCTTCCTGTGGCAGGAAGGCGCATGCAGCTGGGTGCAAAGGTAGCGCTGTTAGTGGCAGCAGTTGCCGCAGGCAAGATTCTTGGTTCACTCATCTTCTGGCGCTTTCCCGGTCTTTGGCCTTACCGGTGAGATACGGATAACACTTAACGCTAAAGGGGGACTTCTATATGCCCGTGGTCAAAGTACTCGAAGTTGTAGGAGAGTCATCAACTGACTGGCAATCTGCAGTAAGTAATGCCGTCTCAGAAGCGGCGCGCAGTGTCAACAATATTAGAGGCGTCGAGGTGGTCAACTGGACGGCAGGAGTTGACGATGGCAAGGTGACTCAGTATAAGGCAAACGTTAAAATTGCATATCTTGAATAGGCCAAGCAAAGCCGGGGGCAGGCGCCCCCGGTGAGAGGTGACATACATGAAGGCTTCTCAGACTGAAGCACGTCAGTACAACAGATTCGTTTCAGGTTTCGTTCCGCCTCGTCCGGTGGTCAGAAATGCGCTGCTTGCTTTCTTAGTTGGTGGCACCATATGTGCCATAGCTCAACTAGTGCTATCGTTCTTGCTTGTGCGAGGCATACCCGAAGTGCGCGCACTAGGGTACACGGCTGCCGTCATGATAGCGCTTGGGTCAGTTGTGACGGCGTTCGGGGTATACGACGAGATAGGCAGAGTAGGTGGTATGGGTGCAGCCCTGCCGATCACCGGTTTTGCGAACTCCATTGTTTCAGAAGCGATGGAGTTCAGACGTGAAGGGCTCGTACTCGGAGTTGGAGCGCGCATGTTCAGCATTGCGGGTCCGGTCATAGTATACGGATTGCTTGCGGCTGCTTTAGTCACAGTGGTGAGGCTTGTCATAAAGTAGGAGGCAGACTTTCAGTTGAGCTCAAGAGTAGGGTGCAGCACGTTCAGCTTTTCCAAGAGCATAGTGCTCGATTCCGAGGCGACAGTCGTAGGCCGCAAGGAGGGCGAAGGCCCGCTGGGTGCTGAGTTTGACGTAGTGAAGCCGAACGGCATCATGGGGCAGGCTTCGTTTGAGCGCGCTGAGGGACTGATACTGCGCGAAGCCTGCCAGTTATGCATAGGCAAGGCACAACTCAAAATGGCCGATATCGACCTGCTGATGGGAGGAGACTTGCTGAACCAGCTTGTGAGTTCGAACTACTGCGCTCGAGATTTGTCGATTCCGTTCCTCGGGCTGTACGGTGCGTGCTCGACGTTTGGAGAGGGGCTCATACTCGCCGCATGTTTGGTGGACGCTGGCTTCTGCGAACGGGTGCTGGTTGCAGTCTCGTCCCATCACGACTCAGCAGAACGGCAGTTTCGCTACCCCGTTGAATTTGGCGGTCAGCGCCCTCCCGCGGCGCAGTGGACTGTTACGGCAGCTGGCGCCGTGCTTTGTCAAGTCGGGCAGGCCGGAGTGTGCATAACGCACGGCACGGTCGGCAAGGTGATAGACATGGGGATCAAGGACGCGAACAACCTTGGAGCCGCTATGGCTCCTGCCGCAGCCGAGGTTATCAAGACGCATTTTGAAGATACGGGACTCACCCCGAAAGACTATGACATGATTCTCACCGGCGATCTCGGCCACGTGGGTCATGCAGTCATGAAACAGATGCTTGCTTCCATGGGGCTTGATATAGAGAAACAGGCGCGAGACTGCGGACTGCTCATCTACAGCAAACAGCAGGATGCACACGCGGGAGGTAGTGGTTGCGGCTGCTCAGCAGGTGTATTCTTGGCGCACACGCTCAAACGCTTGCGCAAAGGCGAGCTGCGTCGAGTGTTACTTGTGCCCACAGGCGCGCTTCATAGTCCGTGTACCGTACAGCAAGGCGAGAGTATCCCCGGCATAGCTCATGCGGTTAGCGTTGAAGCAAAGAACTAGGAGGCGCTTAATGGACAAGATTGTGATCGCTTTCGTTGTGGGAGGATTGTTCTGTGTCGTCGCCCAGCTCGTTGCGGATCTCACAAACACAAATCCCGCTAACATCATGGTGTTGTCGGTAGCGCTCGGAGCAGTGCTGAGCGGACTCGGCGTATACGGGCCGCTCGTTAAGTTTGCCGGAGCCGGTGCATCAATTCCGCTACCGGGATTCGGCCACACGATGTACCAGGGGATGATCGAAGATGCCGCTAGACTCGGACTTTCGGGGGTGCTTTCGGGTGGCCTGAGGGCTGCATCCGTCGGGCTTACGACCGCGGTGGTATTCGGCTTTCTGATGTCGCTTGTTAGCACGCCCAAAGGCTAGAAGATTCGGTAGGTATTCTGGTGGCAAAGTCAGGTGATACTACTAGTAAATGGCAAGGAAAGAGAAGGGGCAATTTGATGTTGGCCACCGACGAGCCCGGAAAGCCCATTGTGGGCATACCCAGAGCGTTGCTCTACTACGAATACCAGGCTTTTTGGAAGAAGTATCTCGAAATGCTTGGAGCGACGGTCGTGGTATCACCGCCAACAAACAGGCTCATTCTCGATGAGGGTGTCAAACTAAGTTGTGATGAGTCGTGCCTACCTACCAAAGTGTACTGTGGGCACGCGAGCCAGATTGCGAAGCGCGTGCAGTACTTGTTTGCACCTCGCATCGTTAGCGTCCGCCCCAAAGAGTACACTTGCCCCAAACTACTCGGTCTACCCGATATGTTAAGACCAATTCTTACCCAAGACACGTCGTTACTCTCGCCAGTGCTTGACCTTACCTGGCAGCGCAGCTCGCTTTACAAGGCATGTTTGGATGTGGCGCGCGGTATGCAGATTCGTGCAGACAAAGTTCCGCCGGCACTTGCTTGCGCTTGCGTGGCACAGGCGCGCGAGCACAGGCGAAGACGAGCCAAACCCGTGGGTTCTTCACGCAACGCGGTGGGTTGCGGCTTGAGAGTTGGGGTCATCGGCCATTCGTACCTGCTTGAAGACGAGAGTCTGAACCTAGGTGTAACGAGAATGCTTAGGGAGTGCGGCGTTTCTGAACTGCTCACCGAACACAGCCTCAGGCCTTCCAGCGTTGAGCGTGCGTCTTGCGGATTGGGCAAGCCCTTGTTTTGGACGTTCGAAAAGCGTGTGGCAGGTTCGGCGATGTGCTTTATACGTGACAGACTTGTTGACGGCATAATACAGGTCGTGTCGTTCGGATGTGGCCCTGATTCGATGGTGGCATCGCTAATACAGTCACACGCCTCACATGCGAAAATGCCTTATATGATGCTGACAATCGATGAACACACAGGCGAGGTGGGCATAAGGACACGCATAGAGGCGTTCTGCGATATGCTGCGATGGACGGTGAAAGCATCGATATGAGAATCACCTTTCCTCACATGGGACTGCTCTATGTACCGGTTGGTGCAATGCTCGCGGAACTTGGGATAGATACCGTTATTCCTCCGGCTTCAAGTGCCAGGACTGTCAGTATAGGGGCTGCTCATGCACCCGAGTTCTGTTGCTTTCCTCTGAAACTGAGCATCGGAAACCTGCTTGAGGCCATTGAACTCGGTGCCGACTCGGTGTTGATGGCCGGTGGCAGCGGGCCTTGTAGGTTCGGTTACTACGCGCAGGTGGAAAAGCAAGTTCTTGAGGATCTAGGCCATGCACTCGATTTCCATGTGCTTGAGCCTCCGGCAACTCACTTGAGCCAGCTGCTCCGTTCGCTTAAACGGCTACTCGGCTCACGGATGAGCAGAGTGTTTGGGGCTGCAAAAATCGGCTGGGAGAAAGCTACGGCGTGCGACGCACTCACTCGCGCAGCGCACGAGAGCCGTCCTTTTGAGCGCAGAGCGGGCGTCGTTACGAAATGGCACCACGCCGCCGTACGCAAAGTAGACGCAATATCAAGCATAACAGGTATAAGGCAAGTCGCTGAGGCCGCCCTCGCAGATCTGGACGAGCATCTTCTGCCTCAAGACGTGCGTTCGCGCGTACCTTGTGTGAGTGTAGTCGGAGAGATTTATACCGTGCTTGAGCCGGTGGCAAACCTGAATCTTGAAGAGAAACTGGGTAGACTCGGTGTGCGCGTCGTTCGCAGAGTGTTCATTACCGACTGGGTAAGACACAACTTGCTTCCACGGTTTGCAGGGCCATCCGAAGACGTGGTTTGCGGACACGCAAGCCCGTACCTGAATTACTTCGTAGGTGGGGAGGGCATACAGTCTGTGGGTTACACTGTCATGAGTGCGCGTGAAAGGCTCCATGGGGTAGTACACGTTATGCCATTTACGTGCATGCCCGAGATAGTGGCGCGCAGCGTGCTACCCGAAGTGCAGAATAGACACAACATCCCTGTGCTCTCACTCTCCTTTGACGAGCACACCGGAGAGTCGGGGCTTGAGACAAGGCTTGAGGCGTTTGTTGACCTCATACGCGAAAAAGGTGGTTTTCGGCATGACGCGGGTGCATCTCGGAGTTGACGTGGGTTCGGTTAGCACCAAACTTGTTGCGTTAAGCGCAAATGGCCAAGTTGTCGAACATCTATGCATCGACACTGCTGGCCGGCCGATACACGCCATAGGCCAAGTGCTTGATATGGCCAGAAAATCGCTCGGTAAGTGCGAAGTACTCGGCGTCGGATCAACAGGCAGCGGGCGCGTGCTTGCAGGTGCCATGCTGGGCGCGGATATCGTCAAGAACGAGATCACTTCGCATGCACGCGCTGCTCTATCTGTTGAGCCGGAAGTGCGCACTATACTCGAAATCGGGGGTCAGGACTCCAAAGTCATAGTACTGTCCGGCGGTGTAGTAACCGATTTTGCCATGAACACCGTGTGCGCGGCAGGCACCGGCTCGTTCTTAGATAGACAGGCAGCAAGGCTCAACGTTGCCGTAGACCAACTCGGCAGCATGGCGCTCCAGTCGACAAACCCCGTCAGAATTGCAGGGCGCTGTGCGGTGTTTGCCGAGTCGGATATGATCCACAAGCAGCAAATAGGGTGCAGCACCGAAGACATTATTAACGGGTTATGTGAAGCCTTAGTGCGAAACTATCTGAACAACGTGGCCAAAGGTAAGAGCCTCAAACCGCCGGTGCTGTTCCAAGGAGGAGTAGCCGCAAACCTTGGCATAAAGCGCGCGTTCGAGCGGGCGCTCGGCTGTGGTGTGAGTGTACCCGAACACTACCGTGTAATGGGTGCGCTGGGCGTGGCGCTTCTCGCCTCAACTGCGCCAGCAGAGAAGACCAGGTTTCGCGGCTTTGAGGTAGCCGACAGCGAGTTCAATTCCAGAGGTTTTGAGTGTAATGACTGCCCAAATGCGTGTGAGATCGTTGAACTGATGATGGATAACCAGGTCGTGGCTCGCTGGGGCGGCAGATGCGGCAAGTACGAACGAACAGAACGTACGCTATCTGACGCATCAAACGCCGTGTAAGCAGTGTAGCACAAGAGGACGGCCGTACCAGAACGCGAATGCCTCGCACAGCATACTGGCGGCGAGTCGCCGACCGTAACCAGCAGCATATCGTGGTACCAGGCATGCGCTCTGCACGCACTCGCTCGACCGCGGCGCGGTATCGTGGCTGAACGTCAATAAGTGTGTTGAGGAATCAAGGAAACGGCAGGCAGGAATGCCAAAATGATGCATCTCACATACACTTCCAGATTTCGGAAGCCGAAGCCGGTTCGCTTGAGCCATTTGACCTTAGTATGTACTCCCTCAGTGTAGGCGTTGGTGGTGCGCGAGAGCATGTAGTTTAGGATCTGTGGACGCCAGCGCCTTAGCGTCTTAGCCCAGGTCATTAGTTCTGGGTCATCACCGTTCTCAGCATTGAGGATGATACGGTCTAAACACGCGTGTGCCGCCTGCATTGAGTCACAGAGGTAGAGTTGTGTTATCTGCTCCTTCATCCAATAGAAGCCTTGGATATCTGGACAGGATATACCTTAGCGTCTCGGCCTGAAGCGGGCTGAGACGCTCATTTGCCTTGAGCAGCGGCAACTTGGGAATCGCGCGCTTGTTCTGAGTCTCGATCAGCCGCGCCTGATCCAAGCGACGGTTGGCATCATGCACCAGGTGGAACTTATCCACCACTATTTGAGCGTGAGGCAAGGTGCTGCTGACCGCGCGGCTGAATTTCAGGCTCATGTCTATGCAAACCTCACTTATGCGCGCCGCCACGTCAGCTGGCAGGCTCTG
>CAYQIY010000014.1:0-75518 GCA_964417635.1 uncultured Pseudomonadota bacterium
TGAAATGCCGAAAGACGATGAGTACATTACGCCTTTGAAAGTCCTTGTATAGACAAAGAAGAGAAATAGACCGATCGCAAACGATATCAGCAGCGCTGCCAATATATCGGGGATGGAAAATGTTGCCGCCCTGTCCAAATAGCTGAAATTGAAAATTTGCTCTAACATGATTGGTTCCTCCTCGTTTGGTTCATAACGCCCATAAATTGCTCGGCAGGTTTATCTACACGAGCCTTCCTACGACATATTTGGAAAACTCGGTTTGATTGCGCCAGCCGATTTGAAGGATGTCGCGGATAATGTCTGGGATAAAACCATCATACTTGATCTCCAAGATAATGGTGTTTGCTGCCGGAATGGTAGTCATATGCGGATTCAAAAAGCCCGCCACGCTGTTTGATGTCCTGATGTTGCTGTCGAACGTAACCCGCACATTCCCCGCGCAGTATTTGTAGGCTTCCCGATGATATTCCACAATGTTTCTCGGACGCAGATTCTGATAACGGATCTTTGTGTACAGTTCCATTAACAATGGAGCGTCCGGGGTTTTGAGGCATTCGTAGTCACCAGCTAACAATGCCGCGCATTGCTCTAACGTGATTGGCGCGTTTTCTTTGTAAGACAGTCGGTTTGCCTTACTCTTTCTTTCGAGCCGGATAAATGATGTGTCATCTTTGTAATACCGCAGCCTGAATTTTTCCCTCCGGCTCAACCCCGATAACTTTTCCACCACAGCCTTGTCCGAGTAATTATCAAAGTAAAGGCTGCGAACTATATAACCGCCATCATCCCCGGCGTTTTCGTCCGGCTTTGCCACGGCCTGCAACCTCGTCCGTAACTGCGCGTAGTCCGATGCGTTGATATGGTGCTTCAATTCATGTCTGCCGTTCATGTTCTCACTCCCTCCACGTCTGTCTAGAACGCATGATACCGTACAAAAGTGAAAACATATTGTCGGCTGTCTGAACTTTAGCTGAACTTCCATTCTTTCTCGCTGTCTAGACGTTCGCATCACACTACGCTGGAGCAATGTGGATCAGAGTGGGTTGATACTGTTACACGAAAGGCAGGACGGTGGAGGGCTGGGTGTATTATCATACGATATGGTGCAAGAAACGCGCCGTTCGAAAAGGCGTACTTTGGTCAATGAAACAAGAGACTTACCAATAGGGGTCACATCTTAACAATCCGAATTCAAATGAACAAGCCCGGACTCTGCGCAATCGTGTCAGTTATGACGTTTGCTCCTCGTGCCGGGAGCGGGAAACGATCCCACACGAGGGTTTGCGTCGGTCGATCTCCCAGAAATAGGAATGGGCAAGAGAAAGGCTCATAGATTGACACGGCTCGTAGCCAATCGCAGCGGCAACCTCATGGGAGGCCATTGGGTATCTTATTGGGTATCGGAACGCAAGCATCGGACACCGCTCCGCGCTTTGTCGTACACACGAACCCTCTGAACGCCCTGCTCCAAGCCCTATGATGCCCAGTACGCAAGGCTTTCGCAGCGCAAAGCCTGTTTTGGGGCCAAGAGGCCGGAGGTTCAAATCCTCTCGCCCCGACCAGCACATATTCCCTTTCCGAAAGGAAGGGCTCTTGCTTATGTAAGAGCAGTCTAGCAATCGAGATTTACTTACTTATCTTATTGATTCGCCTCCTTCTTGCGGGCAGCACTTCCAGTAGCCTACTCCGGTGCTTCATCCATCACATTCCTTACCAGATGCATTCACACCCGGGTGTGCGTGCATTAGAGATGGAGGACTATGCACACGCATGACAGAATGTGACATGCTATCCAGAAATTTGCGTATACCCTAATAGATGAAGCATTGCGCGGTTTCTGCTCAGTCATTGGCTTTCACATACGAGAATTTCGCAACTGAGTAGGTTGATTGTCGGAAAAAGACGACCGGCCAACTGCGCATTTTGGGCCGGTGTTTTTCGCGCTATTACAGCACTGTGTTGTGCATAGGAAGGAGTGGTGACGCGTGCTGGACGCTTGGGGCGAGTTGACGTGGTGCCTCATACAGAGGTTATCTGTGTTCTTGGTGCTACTGTACATCACGACTCGTTGGAAACCGCTCTCTGAGCCATTGTGGGGAGATTCTGCAGGTCGAGTTGGGCACGCGATCAGAGTCGGATTTTGGCTGGCGTTCTCGATTCTTGGAACGCTGCTTGGCAGGGCCACACAAGACTACATAGTGAACTTTCGAACCATAGGCGCTATACTTGCGGGTCTTACCGGAGGACCTTGGATAGGGATGATTGTGGGCACCTTATCCGGCGCTCACAGACTCTCCTTGGGCGGGTCAACTGCCTTTGCGTGCGCGCTTGCAACCGCAACCGGCGGGTTGCTGGCTGGGTTTGCGCGCAGAGACAGGCGCATAGCGGACATTTCGTGCGTGGAAATCGGTCTGGTAGGGGCTATCTTCGAAATCATACACAGTTCACTTGTGCTATTGCTTGTGCGACCTTCGTCTGTGGCGTGGGAATTTGTCTCCCTCGCGACGGTACCGATGCTGGCGGCGACTTCGCTGGGGACGGTTGTATGCGCGTGTCTCTTGATCGACGTTACCAGGACAAGAACACAGGCAATTCTGCAGACAACGCTAATTGGTGAACTCAAGCAATCGCTGGTAGACATATTCGGCCTCGTCGGGACAGTTGTAGGTGCCAAAGACCAGTACACGGCGTTACACTCGAGGAATGTTGCCAAATATGCCGTATGCATAGGCCATGCTATGGGCCTCGAAGACACGAGCCTTGCATACCTCTGGTTGGGTGGGCTCACGCACGACGTCGGTAAGGTATCTGTACCTGATGCTATACTCAATAAGCCCGGCAGGTTGAACGAGCACGAGTGGACGCTCATAAGGAGTCATCCTGCAGTGGGTGCACAAATCCTGAAGAAGTCGGGGCCGCTTCTTGCTCGAATCTCTTCTTTTGCCGCAGGTCATCACGAGCGATACGCAGGTGGAGGATATCCGTCGGGCAATGATGAGCGAAACCTCTTGATCGGCATTCTGTCGCTCGCAGACGCTCTAGACGCGATGACCTCCAACAGGCCGCACAGAGGTGCGCTATCTAGTGTACAGGTTCTTGAAGAACTCAGGCGTCATTCGGGTGAGCAGTTCAATCCGGATGCCGTTGAGAAGGCTATGGATCTGTATGCCGAGTACGGAACACCACACCAATGGCCATCTCCCCGGATCAGCATTGACGAAGTGGTCAAGTCCTGGCTTGTGTTGGACGAGCAGTCCGCAACCGTGACCCAGAAGATGAAAGAATTGGCCTAGATTCTTCTCGCGCCTATCCTCAACTCTAGGCTACCCGTTCAGAACCGCCAGTGGCTTGCCGCTAAGCCTCAGGCAGGGTGGTCATGCGCTGCCTACTGTGCCCTAACGGCCGCTCTTATGGGCATGAGCCGTTGACCATTTTTCCAGCACCATGTTTCGGCGCTGCGTATTGCATGTTTAGCCGAGATCGATCGAAATCGGCTCGCCAACTGCCTCATTCCCGCATCATCATCTCTCCTACACATATCCCACGAGTGTCTTGGAGTTACCCTGTCGCTCATGGTGGGTTGTTTTGACTGCGACCTTACATAAAACATCATGCCTTTGTGAAGGAATTCGGCCATGAACGAAGAATGTACACAGGCGTACTGGTATACATACACACTTGCACGGGGGTGGAATTGTGCACATAGTTTCGGAGGAATGCATCGGTTGTGGGCAGTGCATACCGCATTGTCCCAGCATTGCGATTGCACTAACAGACGGAGTAGCAGTCATTGATAGTGATCTGTGTACCGAGTGTGGTACATGCGCGAGAGTCGGTTGCTGCCCGACAGACGCCATTCAGCAATCGGTTAAGATGAGCGAAGCAAGACAGATGCGCTCATTCTTTAGCGATCCGGCCGCCACGCATCCAAACACAGGGATACCCGGACGAGGCACGGAGGAAGTCAAGACAAATGACGTCACGCTTCGCGTCAAACCTGGAGAGGTAGGAATAGCGATGGAAGTGGGCAGGCCATGCCTGGGTACCACTCTGGCAGAAGTCGAAAAGCTCACTATGGCGCTTGCGCCGCTCGGAATCAGCTATGAGAAGTGCAACCCGATGACGTACTTGCTAGAGTCCGAAGAAACAGGACGGATCAAGGATGAGCATAGGAACGAGCGGTTGGCTTCGATCATCGTTGAGTTTACGATTCCCGAGAATCGTGCCGTCGAAGTGCTGTCGGCAATAAAGGAAGCCTCAAAGTGCATCAACACAGTTTTTGCACTGGACTTCGTGGCCTGCTATGATGAGCAAGGTTGCCTGCCGGCACAAAAGAGCATAGCCGAAGCCGGTTTCACACATCGCCCGAACGCCAAGATCAATCTTGGACTCGGGAGAAGAACGCTTAGTGCTAAGTCGGAGGTGAAGGACTAATGACTCACTCGCTACACCGTATGGGAAAAGAAGAAGACCTCCAGCGAGACTATGTGCTGCTTGTTACACCGGCAGCTTATATAAACCATGAAGGCACGGCGCCCATGCTTCAGGAGGTCCTAGATTACGTCGAAGAACTCGGGGTATCTAACATCGGTGGCTACGAGACGGGCTCAATTCACGCTGGTTACACATTTGCTCAGATTCGAGCGGGGCTTGAAGAGCCGATGGTTCCGCGGCTCCGATGCTGCTTCTCGGATTTGGACAAGATCCGCAAAGTGATCAAGTTCATCAAGGAAAAGGACTATGGACTCTCGGTAACGGTAAGCGGACTGATTCGCAACTTGGATGAAGTGAACAAGGAACTGGGTATCAAGCCGCATTCAATTAACTTCTCTCTCGGGTTCCACGGTCGAACCGATCTGCTCCCGGACTCAGCCGTTCTGGAGGTAGTCACCATGTGCGGTCATGGCATGGTGGGAGCACCATTGGTAGAGCACTGCATGAACGAAGTTAAGGCCGGACGCATGTCACCTGAAGAAGCGGGATGCGAACTGTCGAAACCTTGCATCTGTGGCATTTTTAACACCGAGAAAGTGGTCGAGCGTCTTAGTAAACTCAAGTAAGCAGGCAAGATATCAAAGCAATGGGGTGAGTAAGAGTGGTAAGCAAGATATGGTCAAGAAAGGCCACTGCCATTACGGTGGCTCTGGCGCTATGCATCATGTTGGTGGCAGGCTGCGGTCCAACTGAGACCGCGCCTCCGAAGCCGCCCGAGACTCCGGCGCCTGCACCTGAGCCGGAAAAGGTCGTAGTGTTAGGCATGCCAGCCGACCCGTCCACGTTGGATCCTCATCTTACCGGACAGAATATTGACTGGAATGTGTGCTACCACATATTCGATTCGTTCGTAGGACGTGATGTGACCGGAGCGACCGTTCCGTCTCTTGCAGAGAAATGGGAAGTAGTCGACCCAGAGAACAACGTTTGGCGGTTCCATCTAAGACAAGGGGTTACGTTCCATAACGGCGAGCCTTGGAACGCCGAGGTGGCGAAGTGGAACTTTGAAAGAGCCAGGACTGAACCGCAGTCAATGCAGAAACGGTACGCAGAAGAAGCGCAGGAGATAACCATAGTCGATGAGCACACGTTAGACATCAAACTGCTGTCGCCTCTGTCTGTTGCCATGGGGAACTTGGTTCAATTTCATATAGTGCCGATGCAGTATATCCAGGAAGTCGGAAATGCGACTTTCGGTATCAAGCCCGTTGGAACCGGGCCTTACAAGTTCGTCGAGTGGGTTAAGGATGACCACATAACCCTTGAGGCGAATGCCGATTACTGGGGCGGAGCTCCAGAAGTCAAGAAGGCAATGATCAAGCCTGTGCCCGAGCCCGCAAGCAGGGTCATCGGTCTCATAAGCGGCGACTTGGATGTCATTCGCGGCGTGTCAGTGTTTGACACCGACAGGATAGATCAAAGTGGCGTAGCCAAAGTGGTCGCTCTAGACGGACCACGCATGTGGCACATCAAATTGGACACGTACCGAGACTCGAACTCGCCAGGGCTAACGGTAAAAGACAGCAATCCTTTCCAGGATGTGCGAGTTAGACAGGCCATGTACTTGGCAATAGACGTTGATACGATTATCCAGCAGGTCATGAGGGGATTTGCGCTTCCTGCCAGTCAGACAGTTGCACCGTTTGTCTGGGGCCACAACCCAGCGGTCACGCGACCCGGATATGACCCCGACAAGGCTAGACAGCTTATGGCTGATGCGGGTTGGAGCGATGGATTCGGCGTCCGCTTTGACGTCGCCCAGGGTTGGGATGTAGTGGCTGAGGCTATTGGTCACTACCTCGGCGAGATAGGTATTCGGGTTGAAGTCAATGTAGTGCCGTCGGCCGTGCATCGCCAGCTTATGGAGAACTACGATACGTCAATGGCCTGGGGCGGGTGGGGAGCCACCTTCGTCAACACCGCTTTTGAGGGTGTCGTGCACACAGTCGATTCGGCTGGAGGATACGGGCGTGCGAACTACGGCAGATACAGCAACCCTGAACTCGACAAGCTGATCGAAAAGGCTGCCGCGACGATGGACCCAGATGCGCAGCTAGAACTGTATCGTCAGTGCCAGAAAATGCTCATGGATGACGTGGGTATAATCCCGATATTCCACGAAGGGCTCATTGCCGGCGTGCGAAAGGGATATGAAGTCAGCCCAACTGCGTTTGAGCACGTGTACCTGCATTACGTGAAGATAGCAAAGTAGTCTCATACAACCAACAGCGGGATGCGGGGGGCAGTGGCGTTAGCGACTGTCCCCCGACACCTGTTATGACAATGAACATGAGGTGGTTTCGTGGCTCCATATGTCCTGCGGCGAATGGCATCATCACTGATGGTTGTGCTCGTACTCTCTGCGGTCATGTTCGTTCTTGTGAATTTCGCGGGAGATCCGGTGCTCATGTTGCTGCCGCCTGACGCGCCACAGAGTCAGATAGAGGAATTGCGGAGCGCCCTCGGTTTGGATCAGCCCGTGTATGTGCGCTATTTCAAGTTCCTAGCGAGCGCGCTGAGAGGTGACCTGGGCACGTCATATCACCACGGTCAGCCGGCGCTTAAATTGGTGCTCGACCGTCTGCCTGCTTCAATGGAACTTCTCATAGGAGCGACGCTGCTTTCGGTGGTAGCGGCTGTACCGCTTGGTGTGGCCTGCGCGATAAACAGAGGCAAGGCTATAGACAAAGTGCTGTTGCCGCTCTCGCTAATAGGGATTTCGGCACCCGGTTTTTGGGTTGCGATAATGCTGATCTTAGTCTTCTCGCTCACGCTTCAGTGGTTGCCTGCGTTGGGCAGGGGTACTTTGGCACACGCCGTACTACCGTCGATCTCGCTTGCGCTGTACAGGTTGGCTCTGGGCATGCGCTTCGTGCGCTCGGGAATGCTCGACGTGCTCAGTCAAGACTATGTGCGCACCGCCCGGGCAAAGGGTCTGAGCGAAGCAGTTGTCACATACAAACACGCGCTTAGAAACACTCTCATCCCGTTTGTTACCATAATGGGATTGCAGATGGGCTCAGCGCTTGCGCACGCCATTGTCACCGAACGTATCTTCGCCTGGCCCGGGATGGGACGATTGCTGCTTGAGTCGATAGAGAAGGTCGACCCGCCTGTTATTGTGGCGTATACGATGGTCACCGGCGTGATTTTCGTGATAATAAACCTGGTGGTTGACGTGACGTATGGGTTGCTTGATCCGCGTATCAGATATAGCTGAGGATCTACGGGGGGAGAGATTTGCTGATCGTGCAAAGACTTGCAGACTTATGGCGAAAGATGTCCCGTGATAAAGGCGCTGTAATAGGGCTTTGTATCATCGTGTTACTGGCGCTGGTATCGATCTTCGCGCAGGTTATCTCGCCTCACGACCCATACAAACAGGACTTGCGCGAATCACTCCGTCCGCCCGCCTGGCTTGAAACAGGCACGGCCAGATTCTTGCTCGGCACAGACATGGTGGGCAAGGACGTTCTGAGCAATATCATATACGGAACAAGGGTATCGTTTGTGGTAGGCATAGGTGCCACCATCATCGCTACACTGATTGGGGTGACGATTGGACTTCTAAGCGGCTTCTACGGTGGCAGGTTTGATTCGCTCTGCATGCGTCTTACAGACATGCAACTTGCAGTGCCTCCTGTGCTTATTGCGCTGGCCGTGATGACAATACTCGGGCGTGGCGTGTTGCTGCTCGTGTTGGTCATCGGTTTCACCAACTGGGCAGCGTACGCCAGGACGGCGCGCGGCAGTACGCTTGTCATAATGAAGAGTGAGTATGTGGAGGCCGCGCGCGCCCTGGGCGCATCTGACTTGACCATCATCCTAAAACACGTTCTACCCAATATGTTAACGCCGGTCATAATTCTGATAGCGGTACAGCTACCGAGGGTCATCATGCTTGAGTCAACGCTGAGTTTTTTGGGTGTAGGCGTACCGATCACCACTCCTTCTCTCGGGCTTATGATCTCAAGAGGCTTCCGAGTGTTGTTCAGCGGTTCCTGGTGGGTGACGGTGTTCCCCGGCTTGGTGTTGATGTTAAGCGTGCTTGGCATAAACCTCATAGGCGATTGGCTGAGAGACGTCTTCGATCCCAAATTCCGCACCACAGGGGGCTAACGGCATGGATCTCACCAAGGAGATACAAAAGAGGTCAGATGAACTGCTTGACGAGCTAATTGCATTTTGCAGAATTCCAAGCATTTCGTCGAACAAAGAAGGAATAGATGACGCTGTCAAGTTTATAGACACTGCCGCGAAACAGCGGGGAATAGTGCCTGAGCATCTCGAGAGTCCCGCAAATCCGATGGTGTATTTCCACCATCAAGGCTCGGGCAAGAGTCCTAAAACGCTGCTTTACTACTGTCACTATGACGTAGTGCCGGTTGGGGACCGCAGTCTATGGTCAAGCGAGCCTTTCGGGGGCGCAGTGATCGACGGCAAGGTATACTGTCGTGGAGTATCTGACCACAAAGGAAGCATGCTCGCACGGTTGCAGGCCATAGGCATCGTGCAAGAGTTGCTCGGTGAGCTTCCCGTAAGCGTCAAAATGATCGCTGAGGGCGAAGAAGAACTTGGAAGCCCGTACCTTGAGCAAGTGGTTGAGCAGAACTTGGACAAGATCGAGGCCGACGCGTGCTTTTATTCGGGCTGGTACCGGAACGAGTTCGATCAAGTCAGGGTTAACGGCGGGAGCCGTGGCAGCGTGTCCGTGGAACTCAGCTGTGAAGTTGCAGAGAAGGACTTGCATGGTGCGTTTGCCACTCTTGTGCCCGATCCAGCGATCAGATTGGCGGCCGCTGTCGGAACGATTGTGGACTCGCATATGACTTGTAAGCTTCCTGGTTTCTATGACTCGCTCTCCTCGATAACGCCCAGCGATCGAGCAGCGCTTAACAGAATTCCGTTTGAGTGGGAGACTTTCAAGCGTGAACTCGGTATCCACAAGACGGTAGACCTCGAAGACAAGATGCAGATACTCGAGCGTCATGTGTTCTATCCTACCGTCGGAATCGCAGAGTTTGCAAAGAGCGGAAAACGTGGAGTCGTGCCCGCCTGGGCGCGCGTGGACATGTCGTTTCGACTTGCGCCGGGAATGGATCCGCGTGCACTGGTGCCAACCATCGAGCAGCATCTTGCCGCAAACGGCATATCCGGCGTCAAGGTGCGTGCAAGCGGCAGGATGGGAATGCCGTCACGCATTCCGGTTGACCACTGGTTGCTCAAAGCGGTTGTACAGAGCGGGCGACGTGTATTTGGCTATGATCCTGTTGTGTATCCGGTGTCCTCGGGTTCTGGACCAAGATATATCTTCAACCACAAAGGCATCCCGACCATAGCAAACATAGGCCCAGGGTACGCCGGTTCGAATGACCACGCGCCCAACGAGAACGTGAGAGTTGCCGATTACCTGAAATGTGTCGAACATGAGACAGATATCTTAATGCATGGGTTGAGCTCAGAAGATAGTTAGTATAAGATAACGGTGTTAAGGTGTCACAATCTACGGGACAGAGGTGCGAACTTAGTGACTACAAACAAGGCTCACGAGATTCGTCACAGGTTTGCCATGCAGTCACCACTGACACCTGCCCGTACTCAGTTCTATGAGGCTATGCGTCTTTGCATTATGGACGGAGTATTTGAAGCCGGTGATGTGGTAAGTGAGGTAGACCTGGCCAAGCATCTGGGCATAAGCCGTACGCCGATTCGTGAGGGGTTACAGCGCCTTGAGGCCGAAGGATGGCTTTCGAGGGGAAGCGGCAGAGGACTAATCGTTCGGAGGGTAACCGAAGGCGATCTGAGCGTGCTGTATCAAATGCGTTCTGTGTTGGAAGCACTTGCGTTGAGGATTGGTGTGCCCGTCAGGCCTGGCTACGAGGACAGTATCAAGCGTCTTGGATGGCTCGTCCATGAGATGGAGATGCATACAAAACACGACAACCATGAGGCTGTGGCTGAGAAGAACAGGGAGTTCCATCAGCTGTTGGTTAGCCTTTGTGGCAGCAAAGTGCTGATCAATCAGCTGCAGCTTGTGTATGATCAGCTCGATCGAGTTAGAGAGAACGGTGGCTTGTGGGCCAAAGGAAGGCTTGAAGAGGCTCTTAAAGAACATGTTGAATTGTACGAAGCCGTTAGAGATGGAGATAAGCAGAAAGCCGCCAGGTGTGTTGAGCAACACATAATGCGCGCCGGTGAAGCCGTGCTTGCCTCTTTGAGGAGTGAGCAATCGAGCAAGCACAGCTAGGACTGCGAACTTGTCAGGATAGATAGTCCGGCGAGGCAACTCTCGCCGGACTAATTGTACGCCGCGATGATTGGGCGCGTGTATCTACCTGCGTCTAGCATCACCCGCTTCAATATCCGCCACACGTCGGATGTGCCTACATCCCGTCCAGATTAGAGTCACGAGTTAAGACCCTCAGCAGGCCGTCGGAAAGGCTCCCAGCCGAGAGCATGCACACATTTACCCACATCTTGTAGCATTTCGAGCGAACCAAGATGTGACAGTATGTATGAAGGACAGCGGCACGGGTGCGTGTAAAACTCCCATCGGATGTAAGGATACGTGTATACAGACATGCACGTGGAACGAGGTGATGCACCAAGAGGATTACGGTACCCATGGGCCTTTATGGCCCCTTTTGGTTGCTGATGTGCGGTTCGGACCGATGAAGTGAGCACAGAGAACGATTTGTGTTTGATAGCGTACGTGCTCCTGAGGTCATCTCGTATCTGCGGACCACGAAATCTGAGTTGAAACTGTGTAGTCAGGAGGGAGTAAAGCATGGTCAAGGGGGTCCAGATGCAGTTTGTTTATCTGCTGTTCTTTGCTGCTGTAATGGCCTACTATCTCCGGAAAGCGAAGGCTGGAGAGAAGATGTTCTTGCGTCGTCTCGCCGCGCTTGATGCAGTCGAAGAGGCAGTAGGAAGAGCAGCCGAGATGGGCAAGCCGGTTCTGTACACACCTGGACTGGACGCGGTCGAATTTCCGGAGATGCTCGCCGGGCTGTCGTTTCTGTCGTATGTCGCCCGACTTACGGCGCGCTACAACGTCCGGCTCATTGAGGCACAGCGAGACCAAGTCGTCTATTCCATTGCCGAAGAGAGTATAAGACAAGCATACGCAGCAGAGGGGAAGCTCGACCAGTTCAACCCGCAGGATGTCAGAGTGTTCCCGGATAGGTACGGATATATCTCCGGCATGATCGGTATCATCGCGCACGAGCAGGTCGCAGCAAGCATCATGGTCGGCCTTTTCAGGGCGGAGTCGCTGATCTTTGCTGAGGCAGGTAACCGTGCGGGATGCATCCAGATCGCTGCGTCAGAAGGTCAGCAAATCCCGTTCTTCGTCGCGGTGTGTGACTACGTGATGATAGGCGAGGAACTGTACGCGGCCAGCGCTTACGTTGACGAAGACCCACGACAGCGAAGTATCATCCTTGCTCAGGACGTTGGCAAATGGGCTATCCTGGGCATTATTGTTATCGGCGGCCTTTTGGAGACTGCCGGGATTCATACATTGACAAACTTACTCAAGATGTAGAGGACTGAGGTGATGAACTAGTGAGGACTCAAGGACCCATAGCCGTCACAATGATCTCGGGTTTTGTCATGCTGATTAGTTTCTACTTCGGAGCATTGACCGGCCTCGAGAAGACTCTGTATTCATGGTCTGTGATAGTGGCCGGGTTCGCGGCTATTCTTGGCATAGGTAACCTCACCCGCATATACGCCCGCAAGATCTCGCGCGGACAAGACACGTTCCTCAGCGCCACAGCTCTAGCGGTGATGTGGGGGATCTTGCTTTATGGCATATTCAAAGGTCAGCAAGACGCGATATACAGGCAACTGTTTGACGCAATGTATACGCCTGTAGGTACCACGACTATGTCGCTGCTCGCGTTCTTCATTGCTTCGGCTGCTGCCAGGGCATTCAGACCCAGGAGTGTTGAAGCTTCTATCATGCTGGTGTGTAGCTTGATTACCATATTGGGAAGAGCTCCTGCTGGCGCTCTGATATGGCAAGGGCTACCCCAGGCTGCTGACTGGCTACAGGCAGTACCCAGTAACGCCGGCGCGAGAGGTATCTTGTTAGGTGCAGCGCTTGGTGCACTCTCGATGTCAATACGGGTGATGGTAGGCATAGAGCGTAGACACTTTGGCACAGGCAGTGAAAGCTAAGGGCAAAGGAGGCGCAGGAAGTTGAGCACAATGAAAGACATTGAGAGATGGACACTCTACCTCCTTCTCTTCATCGTAATGACGGTACCGCTAATCAACCCGATTGGCATACCTATTCAGTTGAGTCGTGAGACGAAAGCTGCATACGACTTCATAGATTCGATACCTGAAGGCTCAGTAGTGTGGATTGACTTCGCATATAGACCTGCGACTGCCCCTGAGAGCCTGTCCCAGTCGTTCGCAGTCGTGACACACCTGTTCCAGCGCAATCTGAAAGTACTGTTTTTCTACTGTATACCTGAGGCAAGCCCGTATGTTGATCAGGTAACAGAAGTACTCGCGAAAGAGTACAACAAAGAATACGGCGTCGACTACGTGAACTTGGGGTTCAAGCCAAACCTTGACTCCGTGCTGAACAGCATGGCAAGGAACTTCCAGGAGATATTCCCGACAGACGCCGCGGGAACGCCGCTGTCGAGCTTCTCTGTGACAAAGGACATCAAGGATGTCAACGATATCGCGATGTTTTTTGTTGTGCATACGGGTTCTCCCGGTATCGATAGCTACTTCAACCAGATAGAGCAGCAGTTCCAGAAACCACTAGTTGCGTCGATGACGGCCATCAATGGTCCTGGACTCTACCCGCGATTCACAGCAGGACAGCTAAAGGGCATGATAGTCGGCCTGAGGGGTTCGGCAGAGTACGAGCTTCTCGTGCAGCGTCCGGGCAGTGCAATATCTGGTATGGATGCCCAGTCACTTGGTCACTTGCTTATCGCGGCTGCGATAATCCTGGGCTCCATCATATTTATCGTTAGCAAGCAGAAAAAGGATGCGTAGGAGACGGAGGTGGAAGTATTGATACCGAAGACACTGGTGCTTTACACAGGCCTGTTTCTTACCCTGGCTGTGTGGAGTTTTCTCTGGAAGATAAACCCTGTGTACAGGTTCGCGGAACACGTGTTCATAGGTTTCGGAGCTGCACACTTTGGGGTTGTGGTGTACCATGGCACGATGCAGTCGAACCTCTTCCGTCCACTTGCAGGCGGTGACTTCTTGCTCGTTATTCCGTTGCTGCTGGGGCTCGTGTACTTGGCTCGACTCGTTCCCAAATATTCCTGGCTCAGCCGGTATCCAATGGCGCTTAACATGGGCGTTGCCGCTGGCGTGGGCGTAAGGGGCGCGCTACAGGGTACACTGTTTCCGCAGATGATGACTATGCTCAGACCGATAACCTCACTGAATGGACTGCTAATACTGATAGGAGTTGCAGTGACCATCTTCTACTTCTTCTTCGGCTTCGAGGCCAAGGGCCCGGCAGCCGGGGTCAAGAGTTTCGGGCGATTGGTCATGATGATGTACTTCGGTTCAGTGTTCGGAAACACGGTTATGTCGCGACTCTCGTATCTGTTGGGACGCCTGCAGTTCGTGTTTGGCGATGTATTCCGGATGATTCCGGGAAGTTAGAAAGACCGGCTATCCAACTGCTCAAAGCAGTGTAATACCTTCTGGGCCGAAGAGTGCCTGAGATCGGCTTTTCGGCCCAAGGTATGCATCCCGGACAGCGCGTAAGAGACGCACATGAGCCTGCCCACTCTGTATCCGCAAAGTGCTTATACGACGCGCACCAACCGGCTCAACAAACCACGAGGAGGTCTTGAAATGAGTCTCAATCGTCACTACTATCCCGACCCATGGCCAAACTGGGAGCGAAAGAGGCCCGAAGAGCTCGGCCTCGACCCTGCCAAACTGAACGAGGCAATGCAGTTCTCTATAGCGAACGAGAGCGCTGACTCTCGAGATCTTGCCATGAACAAGGCTCTAACCCTCGAAGAGCCGTTCTACCAGATGGTCGGCCCGCTCAAAGAGCGTGGCGATGTTACAGGCGTGGTGCTTCGAAACGGTTATATAGTTGCTGAGTGGGGCGAGCCTGACAGGGTTGACATGACTTTCAGCTGCTCTAAGAGTTATGTTTCGACTGTCGCCGGGCTTGCGTATGATCATGGAATAATCCGCGATGTTCAGCACCACGTGCGTGACTATGTTAGAGACGGTGGATTTGATTCCGAACACAATAGCCAGATAACATGGCATCAGTTACTGAATCAGACCAGCGACTGGGAGGGCGTGCTCTGGGACAAACCCGACTGGGCCGACAGACCTCAGGGAAACAAGGCAGACTGGCCGAAGCGGAAACTGAACAAACCAGGCACTGTCTGGAAGTACAATGATGTGCGGGTGAACAGGCTTGCATTGTCATTGCTGCGCGTGTGGAGGCGGCCGTTACCACAGGTGCTTCGAGAGTATATCATGGACCCGATTGGTGCTTCGCCGACCTGGGAGTGGCACGGATACGAAAACTCATGGGTCAAAATAGACGGTGTGATGATGCAATCTGTCAGCGGAGGAGGCCACTGGGGTGGAGGAATGTGGATAAGCGCGCTTGACCACGCTAGATTTGGCTACCTGTGCCTGAGAAACGGAAAGTGGAAAGAAAGACAGTTGCTCTCCGAGGAATGGATTCGTATGGCACGCACCCCCACAGGCAGCAAGGTGTGTGACGATATCCCACTCAATTCCAAAAAGCCCATGCCCGCGGAGTGCCAGGCGTGGTATGGTTACATGAACTGGATGTTGAACACGCGGAATCTGTTGCTTCCGAACTGCCCTGAGTCGAGCTTCTTCCACGCCGGCGCGGGCGCCAATATAGTATGGGTAGACCCTGAACACGATCTGGTGGTAGTCATACGTTGGATCAGCCGCGACAAACTCGACGGCTTCTTGAAGCGTGTGGTGGACGCAGTGGTAACGACGTAGCAGTCTGTATGTCTCAAAAACGCCGGGAGAGCGAGTCTCGTGCTTCGCTTCCCCGGTGTGCTGCTTTTCAGGGGCTATCTGGCCTGGCCATAGGAACAGATGATGCACACAAAAAGGTGAAGCTGGCCCAGGAATTGAAGAGAAGAACAATACCAATTCACGTAGCCCGGCTACGCCATCCTTCTCGCATCTCTTGCGATGCGATACTGGAGAGACCACCTTGTCACCATCGGATATACGATCACGCTTGATGCTATGCTCTATTTGCTGTCTAGTACACATTGCCGGCATGATAATGCGCCAGTATATTCCGCTGCACGCACAAGACCTGGGCGCCAGCCCGCGAGTTATCGGGATGATCGTGGCGGTCTACGGGCTACTTCCGCTTATCGGGGCGATACCGGGCGGTCTTTTGGTAGATTACTTTGGAGCACGCAGAGTGCTTGTAGCAGGTAGCCTGCTAGTGAGTTCGTGTGCTGTACTGCTGCTCGCTTTCATAAGTTTGCTTGCGGTTGGCGTGGCACAGGCGCTAGGTGGTCTGGGCATCATGTTGACACTGCTTGCCACTCAGGCTTTCGTATCCAGGTTAGGTAAACCCTCTGACCTGACAGCTAACTTTGTGTGGTATTCCACGAGCATGGCGCTCGGACTTGTACTAGGACCCAGTCTCGGAGGATTACTCGCACAAATCGGGGGGTTTAGGCTCAACTGTATTGTTGCTATCGCAATATCGTTGGGAGTGCTGCCACTTATATATCTGCTTCAAGAATCGGTTGGGCAGAGACACGATGCCGGGTTGGATCCTACAGGTCAGTACAGACTCAAGAAGATGGCTCTCGAGATAAGCGCTTCGCTCTCGAACGCCAAGGTAATGTTTCGCAGACCGCTCGTAAGACTGGTCTTGCTCATAACGATGTACGGCATATTCGGACTGAGCATTCGCACCAGTTTCTACCCAGTCTATCTTGACGCAATTGGGTGCAGCCTGACTCAGATAGGGATGCTTTCGGCGCTGCAGTCTCTTGTTGCGCTCGGCGTACGCCCGTTTGTCGGTCACCTTATAGACTTGTTCGGTGAACTTAGGCTTGCTGCACTTGCGGTTCTCGTAGGAGCGTTGGGTATTGGGATCACCCCTCTTCTCAGAGGGTTTGGGCCGCTGGCAGTAGCAGCCGTGCTTGCAGGCGTTGCGATGACGGTGACGCAGCCTGTAAGCATGATTCTGATGAGCAAGGCGACTCCGAGTGAGCACCGCGGAGTGGGCTTGGGAGTGCGGCAGATGTCAAATAGGGGCACGGATTTGCTCACCCCGATGATACTTGGCTTTGTGGTCTCATGGGTTGGGATAGGCAATTTCTTCTTCGTGGCAGCAGCGTTCTTGCTTGTCGGTAGCTTCAGTCTGTTTTGGTTCCAGGCGACAATCAGTGCTGACCAGTTTGCGCCTGGACATTCCGAGGTGCGTTAACCAATTCGGATCAATTGACTTCCCCATACTGCTTAAGGTGCCGCAGGTTCACGCGCAGGCGGCATCTTTGCATAAGATGGCAACAGAAAGCGGGAGATGGGGGGTGGCCTGATGAGCTGGTATGAAAAGCAACTTAGGGAGTCTCTCGGCATTCAGAAGAAGGCCGCGATGCACGCTGAGCAATTGAAGAAATGCTACGAGCCGATTCAGTCGGTCAAGACACTTCCGGCACCTAGCCGCAAGCCGCAAGAGAGCGGCTGATGAGCACACAGCATGCCGGTACGGCATATCTGCGATGAAGTACGGGGCCAGGCGGTGTTGAGTTGGTCACACGCCTGGCCGGGTTGCTATCGGTCTGGTTCGACGATGGCGCCCTGCGAGAACCGCAATACGCCGTCAAAGAACACGTCAGGTTTCCACATCAGCACGTCAAAATGCAGCTTCGTAAGGATCTTGCCTCCTAGCACGGTGCTTGTGCCTATCCCGATATGCGCGGTGTTCACAACGCCTTCGTCTTCGAGAGCGCGACCCTGCAGCACACAGTATGGATTCAGGCCGAGCGCCACCTGTGCGATGTTGTACACTTTGGGGTCATCTAGCTTTCTCATCAGTTCGCTGATGTATGATGCGCAACCGCCGCCTTCAATTGCCGTAATGCGGCCGGACTCGACCCTAAAGAGCACAGGTTCTGTCAGTACGCCGAATCCAAAGTACGGTATGCTTGCATCTGCGACAATAACACCGTTGGCCGTATCTTCTACAGGAGACACGTTTGCTTCGACGTTGGGCACTGAAGCGCCTTTACCCGCTGAGTCCGCGATGCAGTAGTGCGCATTGCCGTTTCTTCCTTGTATGCAGCAGGTCAGGTCTGTTCCGCCGGGTGTCATAAGCCTTATGCAGCTTGCGGCAGTGAATAGATCTGCAACTTGCTCACAGTGGTGTCGGAGAGAATGGAAATCCGCATCAATGCCTCCGCGAACCAGGTTTGCAGGAGCACATCCCACAAACGACACGTGTCGTCCTCCGCGCGCAAGCATATTCTGCACGGTGGCAGAATGCGTTATGGACGCGCTTACAGGCGTAAACACCACATCTGCGGCACTCATCGCCGCACCGACCGCTTCCGGAGGGTCTGAACCATCGACTTCGCGTGGTGGCATCAGCGTCACCACAACATCGTCAGTTACTTCGAGTGCGGCAGTCGCGATGATCTCTGCGACTCTTGCAGTTCCAAAGTCGCCTACTACGAGCACCTTCTCGCCGGGTTGAACCTTCGCACACATGTTCACGAGTTTTCTCGCGCCTCTTATGAACAGCATTGTGTCCATTGGCTTTCCTCCGATCACTGTTCGACAATTTCATGGCCTGTATCACATACTCTGAAGCATCTCGTAAGACGCTACCGGGAGACCGACTGGCTCCCGGTAGCAGATGCTGTGCGTGCATGGACATATTGTGTTATGCCCAGGCTTGTTCCATCGCGCCCATTCCTGCACCAATGTCGAACTTGTGACCCATCTGCTTGAGTGTAAGTTCGATCGCGCTCATAGTCGTTGCGAGTTCCGGCCAACCTATGCTACCCATATGCCCTATCCGGAACACTTTGCCCTTGAGCGAGCCCACTCCGCCCGCGCAGAATACGCCGTTGTCTTCAAGTGTCTTACGGAAGACAGCGTCGTCGATACCTTCGGGATACTTTATGACTGAGAGCGTTGGAGCAAGCGCATGTGCACATGTCACCGGCTCCAGTCCTATTGCCTTAATGCCCGCCCGGAACGCTTTGCTCATCTTCTCGTGTCTTGCGTAGCGCGCTTGTAGCCCTTCTTCAAGAATCTCTCTCACGGATAGGTTCAGCGCCACTATGTGGTTCACCGGTGGCGTTGCGAAGTATAGCGTCGGGTTCTGCATTACCGGAAGCCAGTTCTTGAAGTCGGTGTAGTAAGCAGGTATTGTGCCGAGGCTTTCACGTCGCTCAAGCGCTCTCTCAGAAAGAGAGACCATCGTCATGCCGGGAGGTACCGCAAATGCCTTCTGGCATGTGGTGACAACGATGTCTATACCGTGCTTCTTCATATCTTCGTCGATTGCCCCGCTTGCGCACACGCCGTCCAGAATGAACAGCACGCCGTATTTCGTGGCGAGAGACGCAACTCCGGCTAGGTCTGCCATTGCACCGCTCGACGTATCAACATGGGTAAGCGCCATCGCACTGTACTCGTGGGCTTTGAGTTTCGCCTCAATGCTCTCAAGGCACACAGTCTTCCCGGGTTCTGTCGTAAGCACATCTGCTTTGATGCCAAAAGCTTTTGCCATTTCGGGGTAGCGATCACCGAAGTAGCCGTGGCTGATGAAGAGCACACTGTCTCCGGGTTTGGTGACGTTCACGAGCCCCATCTCCATGGAGAGCGTTCCTGCTCCTCCTATGGCGATAACTGCATCTGCCTGGAATATCTGTTTGAGTCCTGCCAGGCACTCTTTGTAGATCTCGACGAAACCCCCGTAGGTGTGACCGTATGTCTGTATCTTCATTGCGTCCAGGACAGGTCCGGCCACGGGTGTCGGTCCAGGAATCATTACTAGTGGTTCTCTTTTCATGTAAAACCCTCTCCTTAAACGCTGGTAATAGCGCATTTCGATGCACGGGGCAACAAGTCCTTCCATATAAGTGCTTACCTAAGTGCACCGTATGGGGGAAAAGGCCCGAGGTACTGGTAAAACGTGCATTCGATGCGCGCATTATACAGACGTCGTCTCTTCTGTGCCTTTCTACCGAACACCGATTCAAACCTCGGATGTGCGGTCAGTACGAAGAGAGACCACGTCTTAAGAGGCTTCGTTGCTTGTGCGAGTTCTCTGTATGCGTCGAGAGCCTGCCTGGATTCTCCGAGCCTCTGTCCGTAAGGCGGGTTAGTCACAAGGCAACCGTATTCGCCTGATACGCGCAAAGATTTCGCCGGAGCAGTCTTAAACCTGATTGCACCGCCGATTCCCGCGAGTCGAGCGGTGTGTTCTGCGAGATCTACCGCGGCCGGATCGATATCTGAGCCTAGTATGTCAAGATGTGTTCGGCGCAAGGCATCTTGTGACTCTTCTCTTGCGGCCTGCCAGTCATGACTGGATATTCTTGGCCAGTGCTCTGCTGCAAATTCACGCGCTTTGCCAGGCGCCACATTCAACCCGATAAGCGCGGCTTCGATCGGAATTGTGCCCGAGCCGCAGAACGGGTCAGCAAATGGTCTATCAGGTTTCCATCGCGACAGCATAATGAGCCCGGCAGCCAAGGTCTCTTTGATAGGGGCACGCGTGGCAACCTTCCGGTACCCCCTCTTGTGCAGTGCGTCACCGGTTGTATCGAGCGTGAGACTCACTCTGTCCCTTATGATTGACACGTGAACTCTGTACAAACCACCTGACTCGGCGAACTGAGCGATTGGGTACGTCTTGCGCAGGCTTTCTACGATCGCCTTCTTGACAATCGCCTGACAGTCGGGGACGCTCCTGAGCTGCGACTTAACCGAACTACCCGTAACCGGAAAGCATGCATCTTCAGGAAGCCATTCGTGCCAACACAGCGCCTTGGTATTTTCGAAAAGCTCATCGAAAGTGCGCGCCTCGAAAACACCAACTTCAATAAGCAGCCTGTCTGCAGAGCGCAGCCACAGGTTTGCTCGTGCCACTGCGCTTTCGGGTGCGCGAAACGCCACACGGCCGTTTTCAATTTTCGTATCTTTGTAGCCGAGTGCGTGCAACTCGCGCTCTACCACTGATTCAAGCCCAAATGCTGCCGTTGCCAACAAGGTTAACACGACTAAGCCGCCTCCGAATCTGTAAGTGCTACCAAGGTATTCCTCTCGTGTTTCTTGAAAACCTGTATGCATCAGAACACGCATGAAGGCAGGTGTGTAGGTTGCAGATCAAGACCCCGATACGCTGTCTACATCTTGCAGACCTACATATAGGGTACGAATCTCGAGAACTTGGCAGTATCGCGCAGCAGAGAATGAGAGAAAGAGACTCACTCTTAAGAAAGGCTGCAGACTTCGCGCTGGACGACAGAAACAAGGTGGATGTTGTGCTCATTGCGGGAGACCTGTTCGAGACGCACACACCTTCGGCCTCGACCGTTGAAGAGGTCATGCGCGAACTACGAAGGCTTGAAGAACAAGGCATACTTGTCGTGATATGCCCGGGAAACCATGACGAGATAACGTACACTGACTCAGTGTATAGAGTGTACGAGTCACGCGTTCCAGGGGTGTTGGTTAGGTGTCCCATGCCCGAGCATGTGTGTACCAGACTCATTAGAGGTGTCCCGCTTCATATCTACGGTATGGCGTACACCGGCGGAATCACTCGCACTTTGCCGGCTTTATCTGAGTTTCCCCGATTAGATGAGCCCGGGATTCACGTGGCTTTGTTTCACGGTTCTCTGGGGGCTAGTTCAGGCGATAGGAGCGTTCCACTCGATAAAGCCGGGCTTGCATGCGCGAGGTACGACTATGTGGCGCTGGGCCATTTCCACAGGTTCATCGAAGAAGATCTGCCGTATCCTGGAGGTGTCAGCAAAGCGGTATACCCTGGGCTCATAGAAACCCGCGGTTTCTTTGATGAAGGGCACGGGATGCTAACCGTGGTCGACATCCTGCCTGCGCATGCGCGCATAACCAAGACTTCAGTCGACACCAGGGTGTACAGAACCGTTGAGATTGACCTTACCATTATTGCTGATGCAGAGCAATTTGCGCGCAGGCTGCGCCAAGTTGCGGCAGATGTAGGCAGCGGGGCAATAATCCGGTTGCGGTTGCTCGGCCATCCGCAGTTCACGATCAATCCCGAAGACGTGCAGGCGGAGTTTGCATGTTTCTTCCACCATCTTGAAGTTGCAGCAGAGACGACCAATTTCGTGCCGCATGACATAGAACTGTGGTCGCGTGAACCTACCATCAGAGGAGAATTCATCCGCGCGATCGAGAAGATGAAGAGTGAGACCACGGACGAGCACAACGCCACACTCTTGCAGCTAGCGCTGCTGTATGGGCTTCAGGCGATGCAAGGTGGTGAGCGCAGGTGAGTGTCAAGTGGCGTACGCTTTCACTTGAAGGCTTCGGAAAGTATTCTGAAAGCGTCACCGCGGAGTTTGCAGATGGACTAAACACGCTTGTGGGCCCCAACGAGTCAGGCAAGTCCACGCTGGTGTGGGCGCTTGTCTCGGTGCTTTTTGGGCTCTCTGGCCAGAGTGCGGCTTCTGCGTTCGGTACTGCCAGGTTCCGCAGCTGGGACGCGCATCGCCGGTTTTGGGGCGAGCTGATGTTCAGCGTGGACGAAACTTACTACCGCATCAGCAGAGATTTTGGCACGTATCGTGTGAAGTTTGAAAGCAGCTCCGACGCCGTCTCATGGAATACGCTTGTGAGCGGCGAACACAACCCTTCTGCTCACCGCCGCAACGTGCGTTACGAGAAGATGCTCGGCGAGATCATTGGAGTGCATTCTCGAGACTTATTCTTGCGTACTTTTTGTGTGGAGCAGCCGATGCCTGAGATGCAGCGCATTGATGAGAGCGTGCAGCAGATAGTGCTTGGGTCAGGCGGAAGTGTACAGCACGCGCTCTTGTCACTGCTTGACCGGGTGAGGAGCATCACCAGGTACAACGCTGAACTCGGAGTAGGCAGCGCAAACGCCAGGGTCGACCGAGAACTTGAGAGTCTAAGACAGAACGTTCGAGATGCCGAATCTCAGCTGGCAGAACACACGCGCGTGCTCGACTCTCTTGCATCAGAAGAAGCCGAACTGCGCAGACAAGAGCAGCGCAAGAAAGACATCGAAGAGTTGTTAAAGCAAAAGCGCGGCGCGCTATCACTGTGGCATGAGTGGCATCAGAAGCGCCAGGCGTACGACGGTGCGTTAAGAAGCAAGTCGCAGATTGCGCGCGCGCTCGAAACTCTGATAGAACTGAGGCGAAGTGCGGACGCACTCGGCAAGAGAATCAAGGTCGAGTTCGCAGGGTTTGACACTCTCCCAGAAGACACCAGCTCCATACTCCACAACATCTCCGCACTTGCAGCAAAACGAGACGAGTATCGTGCACAGGCACAAGAGTTGGACTCTGGCCTCGCAAGTCTTACTGAGTCAAGGCGGCAGATTATCCTGGAGATGAATGCTCTAAGACACGACTTATCCGATCTCGGCAGCAACGTGGTAGAGATAGCAAAAGAGGCAAGGCTGCAAGCGGCGTTGTTTGTGCGAAACTGGCAGCGGGCCGAGTGCTGCGCTTCACAGATAGAAGAGCTTTCCGAGCGCACACAGTTGCAGTTTCGGCCGTTTACCGAAGCTGATGAAGAAACACTTGAGTTTGTGGCCGGTTACGAACAGAAGAAGACAGCGCTTGTGCACGATGTGCAGATGAGGCAGGCCGATCTCAGGCGCATAGAAGAGCGCGCTTCAGAACTTGCAGAACAAGAGCTCAGTGTGGATACAGAGTTTGCAGATATACGAGACCAGAGCAAAGAGCATCTTGCTGCTGCGCAGACCAAAATCGAGATGCTAACCCGCAAGAGGCAACTCGCAGCCGAGATAGCAGAAACTGAGAACATCGCAAGAGGTGGCCTGTCTGTGCTGCCGCTGGCACTTGCAGCGCTAATCAGCTTTGTGGCTTCAGGATTCTTCTTGGCCGCGTATCCAGCCGAAATGCGGATTATGTTCCAATTGGGCGTTGGTATCATTGGCGCTATGCTCGCACACGTGGTGCTTGGGTCAAGCCGAACTTCAACTTCAAGCGCTTCGACCGATCTACTGCGTCAAGAAATGCGCGAAATCCAGCGTGAAATTGGTCGACTCTCTGACACGCTATCTCACCATGATTCAGACGAAGAGGCCACTCTGACTCGGCTTGTGGCGAGGATTTCCGAAAGAGACGCGCTGCTTGAGCGTATCAGGCGCGAGCAGCAGGCCTTATCTTTGAGCGGTTCGGAGAGAACACGAGAGATGCACCGCCTGGCCGAACAAGCGCTTGGCGCATTCAGTAGCCGAGTCGCCGAGTTTGAGAGGGTATACCCCGATCTGTCAAATGCATTCTTCGAATGGCGCAAGATGGAGTCTGCGTTGGAGCGCGAGCGCGATAGGCTTAGAGAACTGTGTTCGGGTTTGCTTGATGCGCCACAGCACATGTGTGAGGCCGAAGTAGATAACCTGAACCACTCGTACGCTTCGCTCAGCAGAGTCGTGGCATTGGTTGTTCCTGAAAAGCGTTCCCTGCGCGAATTAGCGAAGTGGTTAGCCGGGCTTGACGCCAGGTGGTGGGACGAGTTCACATATTGTGCCGAGACGTATGAGTCATTGCACAAGCGCTTTAGCAAAGCATCTGATGACAGTGAGAGGCTGCAGGCGAGCAGCAATGGATTGCTTGCGAAAGCGCGGCAGATAGATGCGCAGATAGATGCGCTGGGTACGGAGGTATCGCCGCTTGTTGAACGCTTTCATGACATAGAAGAGGCCAGGCAGAAGTATGCAAACTACAATGCTATCGTCGCGGACTTGAACCAGTTGAACGCACAAGCTGAGAGCGTGCTCGACGCACACGCCCTAGACTCTGAAGACGCTCTGCGCGTTCGGCTTGCCGAATCCGAACTGAGGCTAAACCGTGCGCTTGACGAGTGGGAGAAATTATGCAAGAAGGTTCCTTCTCTTCCTGCGGCAGGCACATCTTATGACCTAGAGGCTTTTGAGAGCATGCGTAGTCAGATGCAAGAGCAGGTAGCCGAACTAGACGAGCAACTCACGCAGGCGTCGCTTGCGCTAGAGCAGATGCGAGACAGAGTAACCAGCGCAAGAGCACTCAAACTCGTTAACCTGTCTCACACGCACGATGAGATACAGATCATGAAGCGCAGAATGCACGAATTAGAGCAAAAGGCAGCGGCCATTGCGATAGCGTATCGTGAGATCGAGCGTGCGAGGCTGAACTACCAGCAGACTTATCGAGAGCGACTCGCACGTGCCGCGAGCAACAGGTTTTCGGAACTATCACCCGGCGGACGAGAAGTGACGTTTGACGAGGAGTTCAGAGTACAAGTGTCTGCTTGTTCCGGTGGGATAGACATCGCACAGCTCAGCCAGGGCACGCGTGACCAGCTGTATTTTGCTCTCAGGCTCGCTGTAGCAGATCTTCTGGCGGGTGATGTACGCCTGCCGTTCATTCTCGATGACCCGTTTCTCACCTTTGATTCCGAACGGCAAGAGCGGCTCCGTGAGATGCTTTGCCAAATAGCGCAATCAAGGCAAGTGATACTGCTATCACACCGCGAAGAAGTCAAACAATGGGGTAAGCACGTCGTGCTACGGACGGTATGAATCGGCCAAAGGCGAGTGAAGCAGGAAAGATAATACCTGGCCTTGAAGAATTTCGTAATGCGTACTAATGACTTCTGACCGGGAGAAGGCACGCAATTGCTCAGCGACATAAAAGCGCTTCCCAAAGCGTTCTGGCTTATTTCGCTTGTGTCCATAACACAGATGATGTCTGCCACTGCATTTCAGCCGCTTGTACCGCAGCTCGCGGTGAGCACCGGCATGAGCGATGCAATGCTAGGTGCGCTGTTTGCGCTAGCAGGCATAACCCCTGTTGTAATCGCGTTACCCATAGGGGCGGTAGCAGATAGCATAGGCACCAGGGGCGTGCTTATGTGGGGCGCTCTGGTGCGAGCTTCGGCGAGTTTGCTGCTGTGTTTTGCACCACAATTTTGGTTGTTTTTTGTATCGCTTACAGCGTCAGCGTCGAGTTTTTTGCTCACCGAAGTCGGAATGCAGGCGTACGTTGCAAAGATAGGCACTGGCAAAGACACTGAGAGGAACTTCGGCTGGTTTACTTTCATGATGGGCATTGGCATGGTGGTTGGGCCGCTTGTTTCCGGCTATCTGAAAGACCACGCGGGCTTTCGGATTGCGTTCTTGGCGGCAGGATTAATGGCACTGTCCGGTATTCCTGTGATAGCTTCGCTTCATGAACCTAGGGAGCCCGGACCCAGGCCGAGAGTCGGGGCGTTAGACCTTCTAAACTCGCTTAAACCGCTGCTTATGAACCCGGGTATAGTGGCGGCTGTCACAATCCCGCTTGCGCTGTATTTCAGTCTTGGCGCGTGGGAGATCTACCTGCCAGCGTTCCTAACCCATAAGGGATTCACCGGCACACAAATCGGCATCGTGGTAAGCACTTTCACTTTCACCACCATGATAGCCAGGCCGTTGCTCTCAGCAGGCACGGACAAGTTCGGTAGGCACGGGCTGACGGTGCTCACTTTGATGGTAGCGGCTGTGGGGCTTGCGCTTGTTCCGGCGTTTAACAGCGTGGCACTGCTTCTCATATCTGCTACTGCGCTAGGTGTGGGTAGAGGCCTGTTACCACTTGTCTCGATAGTCACCATCGCGGACAGAGCCAGAGCGCACGAGCGAGGACTGGCGCTGTCGCTGAGGATGATGACGATAAGACTTCAGGCCGTCGTACACCCGCTCGCGTTCGGGGCGGCAGCGGGAGCGTTCGGCGTTCCGGTGGTGTTTGTGTTTGGCGGAGGTCTGCTAGCCGCGTCTGGTGCGCTCATCTGGGTGTCAAGGTCGTTCAGACACGCTTTGAGTCGGCTTGAGTCGGGCTAGAGCAGATGCTGGAAACCATTGAAAGCGAGGTGTGGCAAACTGAGCAGTCCAAGGCAGTTGATGAAAGTCAGGTTTGGCAAAGACGGCCCGCTTGTTACGAGGCTAGGGTTTGGAGGAATCCCGATACAGACGATTCCGTACGAGGATGCAGTGGAGGTTGTGCGGTACGCGTATGAACGAGGTATAAGGCTATTTGACACTGCGAGGGGCTATACCACAAGCGAGAGGATTATCGGCGAGGCGCTCGCAGGCGTGCGCGAAGATGTGTTCATAGCCACCAAGTCAGGCGCAAAGACTGTCGAGAAGATATCTGAGCACTTCCAGCAGAGCCTGGATAATCTGGGAACAGACTATGTCGACCTGTTCATGTTCCATAACATAATGACCGAAGACGATCTGCACAAGATTTTGGCTCCCGGTGGTCCGTTTGACTACATGAAGCAACAGCAGAAGCTCGGCCGAGCACGGATTGTCGGGTTTTCGAGTCACAGCGTCGAGACTTCGGTCCTCGCTGTCGGAAAGCGGGTCTTTGCCTCGGTGCAGTTCCCGTTCAACTACTTGGAAACACAGTGCGTCAAACGGTTGTTGCCGGATGCGCTCGAGGCAGGCATGGGTTTTATGGTCATGAAGCCGTTTGCTGGAGGAGCGTTATCTTCGGCAAGCGCGGCGCTTAAGTGGGTTTGCTCTCAGAACATCAGCACGGTTATTCCGGGCATGATGAGCAAACACGAAATAGACACCGCTGTGGAATCGGCACTCTTGGTTGAGGCAGAACTTGGCCAGGTTGAACCATCCACGGACGTTCAGCTGATCGAGCCCCCGCTGACGGATGAAGAGCGACTCGCGATGCGGCAGGACATAACCGAACTAAGCCAGAATTTCTGTCGAAGGTGTCAGTATTGCTTGCCCTGCCCCAACGGCATACCGGTGAACTTCATAGTATCCGGTGAACTGTTCTTCAAACGCGCCGGTTGGCACCGCGCCGACCAAGCGCAGGTTGAACGGATTAAGAAAGGACTCGAATGCGTCGAATGTGGTGTGTGTGAGGCCAGATGCCCGTATTTGCTCCCGCTCAGCACAATGGTAAGGCCAATGGCCGAAAGGCTTCTCGACAAGATATCTCAGCTGAAGCAAGCAAGCACCGAGTAGCTTAACATAAGACTTGGAGGTGTAAGCATGAGAATCGGAGACGTAATAGCTACAGCCGATTGGAAGACTGAGAAACACGTTCCTGCTATCGAACTGCCCGAGTCAATCAAGAAGGGTGAGCCGGTGCAAGTCAGAGTGTGCGTGGGAAAGGATATATCTCATCCCAACACTACTGAACACCACATCAAGTGGATAGACACGTACTTCAAACCCGACGGGGGTAAGTTCGTGTTCCACCTGGCCAGAGCCGAGTTTGGCGTGCACGGCGAGTCTCCCAAAGGCGCAAATGAGGGGCCGGTACACACTGAGGCGTGCGCGCTGTTTGGTGCCAGGTTCGAGGAAAGCGGCACAGTAATAGCCGTGGCGTACTGCAACATCCATGGATTATGGGAGTCATCGGCAAAAGTAGAAGTAGTCTAGCAACACCTTCTGAGAACGCCTGCGTTTTTCGTGCAGGCGTTTTCGTGTGCGTCCCAGTTGTGAGTGACGAATAGACCGTTGACGCCGACCTTGCACACCGCTAGCTACTTAGTCTTGTCCACCTCCACTTCGATTGCATCCTTACTACTGCCGGTGCTGGCGCTGCCTGGACTTCCGCCCGGGGCGATGCTCGGATCGACCTCCAGCTCCTTGGCCAAGTCTACTATCTCAGTCCTGACTTGCTCATCGGAGAGCTTGAGCTTTTCGGCGATGAACTCCCTTACGTTCTGCGGGTGTCTTCCGTTGGTAACATAGTAGGAGTCTTTTACCTCTTTCATGTCCCTCAGCGCGTCTTCGAAACTGCGGTGCTTGTACAACTCCAACAGGAATGTGGTCACAACCCCTTCAATCTCATTGCCCGGTACCTGCGCATCGTTGACCGCTTTTTTCGCTTTCTCAATCGTATATTCCGAGTCGGCGAGTTCAACTCCCTTGTAGTACTTAACTGCATAGAAGCCAGCCATATGAGCTTGCGCTTCATCCAACGCAAAATTCTCCGCAACCACGTCCTTGTTTTCCGGAGTATTGGGCAAGGGCTTCCATATACTATCGCGAGTTCCACCAGCGTTGCTTATGCTGGAGTACTCCCATAAGGCATGTGCCGCTTCATGATACGCCGTTTCGACATCTTCTTGTAACAGGCCGTTCTTATCGAATCGTATGGTACCGTATATGCGTCGAATTGAATCGGTTACCACATTGGTCTCAAACTGAGTTATCCCCTCAGTGTTCATGTCGATTTTGAAGTACTCACTCAGGTTGAACTTGTCTCCCCAGATTATCTTTCCGAATCTACTCAAGTCATCTTTGTACTTGTCGATGCGTTGCTGATCAGTTGCCAGGATAACATGGTAGGTCTTGCCGGATTTCAGGTCCTTTATCGAGTTCCTTGCTGTTTCACCATCGATCGTCTTGCTGATGCTCACGGTAGATGGGAGGTTTTCTGCGTCCAGTTCCAGAGTGGATGTCTCAAGCGTCTGATTAACCTTATTGCCGTCCGTGACGTATATGAATGTTGCATGGGTTATGGGATTCTTATCGATATTCACGCTGACAATTCTGGTCACCGGCTTGCAGTCAACTCTTACGTCAGAAGTGGAGCGAGATGCCGGATAGTGAAGCGTTGCCCTCCAGCTTGACTGGTCATCCAGGGTTGACTTAATCAGAGCATAGTTCGCAGGAGTCGACTGCTTTATGACGTAGCTTGCATGCCAGCCGTTATCGAAGGCATCGATGCTGATCCTGTATAGGTAATCCCCGGATTTCATGAACAGCTCGATTTCCTTTTCACCCACTCCATCACTGGCCATCTTCCAATCTACTTGGTTTACGTTGGCCTGAGTGACCAGCAGCTTGGCGTCTTCGCCCTTGTTAGGCTCGTCTTTGGTGAAATGTGGGTGTTCCTCATAACCGCTGATAGAGAAGTCTTGTTCTCGGCTGTATGAAGACCATATGATAATCTTGGCGCTACCGCCGAGTTTCTGGTTGCTGCATATCAAGAACTCCCTACCTCTGGTTATCAAGCATGCTTCGTGCCACTCGCCGTCCCCAAACGGAATGTAATCCGACGGATCAGGTTGTGGCACAACAGACGCGAGCTCTTTGGTGAGTTCTTTCTTGAATTCATCTGCCAAACGCGAAGAGGACGTGGAATCGCTGCAACCGGCTAGAATCAGGCAGATCGCTAAGAACAGCATAACCAGATGAATCTTCTTCACCGAGAGTTCCTCCCAAGTAGTTCGAGTTCTCCAAAGCACTGTTGTTGCTTCAGAGTTAACCGTGGTGCCCGTTAGTCCGTAGTATCGAGGCATTTCTTGCATCCGGCTAGGCTGACACGGCGTACCGGCCGCCTTGTCTGGTACAAGAAACGGCCTATGAAAGAAAACACTACGATTGTGGAAACCGACAATTCCGTTATATCCTTCGGTGAAGTTAATACATTCGTTTCGTTGCGGCTGCGCAAATGGGAAAAGGAGGTGCGCACACTGGCGTGTTGTCTGTATCTGGTACATTGCATTCTGCGCAAGCTGACGCAATCCTTTGAGCGATTATGCGTGTTCAATCACAACTTAGGTAAATTGGCTGGAATATTAGTAGGAGAGACCATCTCACGAAGTCCGCCTGAAGCAACAGCACACTGGACGAGCATCAACCCCCGCAAACGCAGACCGTCTGGCGACTTTCTGTAACAGAGGTTTAGAGAGAGGATGACGCGTGATGAAGACCAAGTGGATTATTCTACTTGTGTTAGCCGCAATGCTTGCATCAGGAGTGGCATATGCTGCACCGCTAAGAGACGGCTATTGCTCTGCTGAAGAGGAAGGGTATACATACAGGCACACCAACCAGATGCGGCATGTACGAATGTGGATGGGAGAAAAAGCAGAGAGCACAGCGCAACGGCTGCGCCAGACGTGCAGGCGTCAGCCGTAACGCGATAAGGGGCCGCCCGGCTCAGGCGGCCCCGCACCCTAGTTTGTGAGTCTGCGCAGACCCCTGTACACTATGCCGACGAGTACTAGCCCGCCAAAGAAGATCAGCACTGCTCCCGAATACTGCAGCACAGGTATTGTGGTAGGTGTGTTCAGAGATAAGCCTGCGCCGAAAGTGAGCAGCCTGTGCGCACCCAGTCCCATCAGCGCTACTCCCGCAACCAACCCTAGAATGCTTCCAATTGTAAGAGTTGTGCCGTCGCCGTCCAAGATTCCACCCCCGCTATCTTTTTTGCGTATTGTTCCCCTTTGTAGGTGTTCTTGAATCCGGCATGGATATGACGCGCACAGCGTCGGTATTGCGCTTAGTCATTTGCTTCTTAATCTTCCTGTCCTCTTTGGTGAGCAATACGATGTCGAGATCATAGTTTTCGTGGTCAGGGTAGAGCTGCTCTCGGGTTGCGACCAATCGGACCCTCTTATGGTTTACGCTGATCTTCTGCCCTTTAGCCATAACCACAAGATTGCCCTTGTCATCTGCCTCTTCGGCCACTATTCCCCTAGCGTGCAGCGAGTGCACAAACACAGCGTCGCCCTTTCTCAGACTGACTATACTGGCTGCATCCCGCGGTTTTGGCTCCTGAAATTTCGGAGTGTCAGCTGTGGGTATGACGACAGTGTGGCACAACCGTTCGGTTAAGCCAGCCGACTCGAGCATATTCTGTGCAAGGTCGATGACTTCGCGGTCTATGCCCAGGTTCTGGGCGATGGTGAGTCCGCATGACTCGCCCGACTTGCCAACTGTCAGCACGTACAGAGGCTTGAGGCTTTGTGCGTCGAACTCCATGCATCCGTTCATGAACCCAGGAGTGTGGTCAGAAAACCGCTTCACATCACCGTAATGCGTCGTAGCGACGCTTATTGCGCCCTTTATGTAGAGGTGCCACAAGATAGAGCATGCGAGCGCGGCGCCTTCAGCAGGGTCTGTACCCGTACCGATTTCATCAAGCAGCACAAGACATCCAGGACCCGCGGTCTTTAACATACGCGACACATTCTTCATGTGAGAAGAGAATGTGCTGAGCGAACTCTCAATGCTCTGAGCATCGCCTATGTCTGCAAGCACATCGCGGAACACTCCGAGTTCTGTGCCTTGTTTTGCAGGTATGTGAAGCCCAGACTGCACCATCAGGCAGAGAAGTCCCACGCTCTTCAGCACCACCGTCTTTCCGCCCGTGTTAGGCCCGGTGATTACAAGTGTGTTGAAGTGCTCACCGAGGTGAATATCCAGCGGCACAGCGTCCCTTGGCAGCAATGGGTGTCTTGCGCCGACAAGTCTTATGAGCGGGCGACTTGACAGAATCGGTTTTGTGCCATCGATTGAGTTACAGTAACGCGCCTTGGCAAAAACAAGGTCATAATGCGAAAGCACCTCGACGTTAATACGGATCTGCTGGAGGCAGTCTGCCACCATCTCAGTTAGTTCCGCCAGCACTCTATACTCTTCAGCCTGCTCAGCTGCTTCCAGCACACGCAGCTCCTGTGTGTAGCGCTCAGCAACTTTGGGTTCTATGAATAGCGTGGCTCCACTCGCAGAGGCCGTTATGACAGTGCCCGGAACCTGTTTTCTGTAGCTCGCTTTGACCGCGACCACGTAGTGGCCTGCTTTTTGGGTGACGAAACTCTCCTGTATAGCGGTTCGGTAACGCGGCGAGGTTACTATCGCCTGCAACGCGTTTTTGATGCGTTCGTTCAAAGTAGCCATTTGCGAGCGGATTTTGGCGAGAGCAACGCTGGCGTGGTCTGACAGCTCACTACCCGCTACGCTACGAGATATCTCCAGGACCAAGTCCGGTGTCTCGGTTAACGAGTTTGCGTAGCTGGCGAGAGCAGGTGCCACAGCCAATTTATGTTTCATATATTTTCTGACCTTGCTTGCGCCCCTTTGCACGTCAGCTATCTGCAGCAGGTCTTCGGGGTGCAGCACACCGCCTTTTGCAACCCTGTCAAGGCTTTCAGTTATATCGTGTAACCCCACAAGTGGATGGCCCCCACCCATCTCGGCTGAGAGTCGGCGTGCTTCGTCCGTCTCTTCCAGCAGCAGCCTGACACGTTCGAAGTCAGGACTGGGCGCGAGGTCGCGTATCATGCGTTTGGCTAGGTTAGACAGAGCGTACTCTTCAAGATGACTCTTAATTGTATTAAATTCAAGTCTTTCAAGCGAAAACTCATCCATGCACTATAACCTCCTGTGCGAGTGGCAGCGCCGTTGGCAGATACACAAAGCCCGCGGAACCAGACGCTCCGCGGGCCATCGCTCGAAAGAGATGTCACACTGCTTGTGTCTCGTCACGGCACTGCAGCCCGGCAAAATCTGAGAGACCGGTGTTAGACACCGGTAGCGACTGCCCGGCAGCAACTATGCTATTGGCCGTAAGAGACACTCACCGACACAAACATTCCTCCTTGCACAAGAGTACAGCAGCGCAAGACGCGTGTCAACGTGTTTTGGCGGCTACTTATCCCAGTTTATGCTCGACAGACCTGACCTAAGAGCAGACAGCATTATGCCCATCTCGCTGGCAAGTGCTAGCATCTGAAAGCCAGCTGCGATCTTCTCGTTAACTGCTTCCGGAGTGTACACGTGCATTCCGGGTGCTACGCCGCACGCCTTGGCAGTGTGCAGCACATGTTCTACTGCCTGCACGAAATCAGGGTGACTAGATGTCTGTGCAGGCGGATGACCCATAGACGCCAATAGATCGTTTGGCCCGATGTAGCACGCGTCAATTCCAGGAACACTCAGTATCTCGTCTAAAGATTCCACTGCTCTTATGTGCTCTATTTGCACCACTACGAGTGTCTGCTCGTTAGCTCGAAGCGTGTAGTCCTTAACGGTTGTGCCCTTCAGGCTCGTCTTGTGCCTGCCACCGCCAACACTTCTTTCTCCCTCGGGCGGATACTTGGCGTAGCGCACCGCCTGTTCGGCTTCTTGCTTCGAGTTGACCATAGGTACGACGACGCCCCAGGCACCTGCGTCGAGCACACGCTTGATATTCTCGCCGGTGTTCCACGGAATGCGAACCAACGGGGCTGTACCCTGAGACGATATGGCTATGAACATGTTGGCAAGTGTTTCAATACACATCGGGTTGTGCTCGGCATCGCACACGAGCCAGTCAAATCCGACCTGCGCTACCTGTTCTGCGGAGTAAGCGCTCGGCACACTGAGCCAAGTGCCGATGCTGGGTTTTCCTTGCTGCAGCCGAGATTTTACGTGATTGGATATCACCGGGTTGCCTCCTCACATTTGCTCTGCAGGATTCATTCTATTGTCTAACTCGTTATTCCTTGCCTGTGGAAAGTGGAGGTGACCTGCCTGCGGCTAGAGAATTCTTTGACAGACAAATTTGGTCTAGGGAGGTTTGATCATGTACGATCTGCTGATACGCGGCGGCACAGTTGTCGATCCGAAGAACAAAAGAAACGGTGCCCTAGATATAGGTATCGAGAACGGAAAGGTGGCAGAAATCGGCCCGGATGTTTCGGCGTCTAAGGCGCGCGAGATGATAGACCTTACAGGTTATACGCTTATACCCGGCGTAATAGACACCCACGTTCACGCGCGTGGAGCGGCACACAGGCTGATGGCAAAAGCTGGCGTATGCACGTGCTTGGATATGAGTGCAATTCACAGCATAATCCGCGAAATCCCCGAACGCGGCTGCGGGCTTAATGTGATGGGGCTTCAGGGAATACAACCATTTCCTGACAGCATGCCCACTCGCGATACTGTGCAAAAACTGATACGCGAAGCGCTCGAAGGGGGCGCCATTGGCATCAAACTCATGGGCGGGCATGTGCCCTCGAGCCCTGATGCAACGCGCATGAAGATCGCCATAGCGAACGAGATGGGTGCGTACGTGGCGTTTCACGTTGGAACGACTGAAAATGGCTCAAACCTTCACGGCCTGCTAGAGGCCATAGACCTTGCAGGTGACAACAGACTACACATAGCGCACGTGAACAGTTACTTGCGCGGTATGATCAAGCATCCTGTAGAAGAAGTATTGGATGGGCTCGGCGCTCTAAAGGGAAAGACAAACCTTGTATCCGAATCGTACCTTGCCATCATAAACGGCACGGGAGGCCGGATAACGGATGGCCTTCCTCACAGCCATGTGACACGCAACTGCCTTAGGATGCGAGGCTACGAGATAAGCAGAGAAGGGCTTGAAGCAGCAATCCGAGACGGCTACTGCCTGGTGCAGGTGGAAGTTGCGGGAGAGACTGAACTCATGACAGCACATGAGGGAGTGGAATACTGGAAAGAGCATGACACCAACGTGAGCGTGAGCTTCCCCGTTAACGTACCCGAGGCCACTTTCTTGTGCGCCACAGCCAAAGACGCCGACGGAGAGTTCATAGTTGACGCGATATCTACTGATGGGGGAAGCATACCCAGAAACGTGGCCGTGGAAAGTGGACTCGCGCTGGTTCGCTACGGTGCGCTCACGCTTGAGCAGTTCGTGCACAAAGTGTCCACTGCTGGCGCAGCTATGCTGGGTTTGCCCGCAAAAGGTCATCTCGGGGAGTCAGCCGACGCTGACATAACGGTGCTTGACACCAGACAAGCCAAACCCGTGATGACCATAGTCGGTGGCAAGATAGTCATGGCACACGGCGTAATCTACGGAAGGCGAGGCACCATCATATGCACCAAGCAGGGTATTGAAGCGCCCAAGTCTGTAGGACTGGATTACCAAACCATAGACGTCAGTGACACGCTGCTTTACACCAAGTAGCCTTGATGGCCCCCGGTCGCAAAACGATTGGGGGTCTCACTTATTGAAACTCGCCACTTCTATGATGTCGCGCAGCACGCCGTATGCTGTCTGGAGCAAGCCTGGGTCGTGTTCTACTATGGAAATATTGCCCATGAGGTCGGTCGTTATGCTTAACACGGATGAGGTGTGATTCACGCTGCCGAAAAGGCTGGAATGAGCCACTCTGCACGGCTTGACTTCGCACAGCACATCGCGCTGTCTCTGAACTGCACTGGCCACAAGCCTTATCCGCATTGCTCCTCTTGCTGCCGCTTGCACTTGCTCACACGTGATTTGCGTTATACCCTGACGGACTACCTCAAGCGGGTTGATGCGCGCATGCATAAACACGTTCGCCAGAGCTGCTATCTTTGCAGCTGAATCCCAGCCGTCTATGTCAAGCCTCGGGTCGCTTTCGGCAAACCCTGCTCGTTTGGCCATGGTTATCGCTTCTTCCATCGATACGCCCTCCAGCATCTTGTCGAGAACATAGTTCGATGTGCTGTTCAACACGCCTTCGAACTTCAAAATGCGCGCGGCCGGAAGGCAGTTTCTGACCATAGCGAAGATCGGAGCTCCATCCATGACGCAGCATTCAAACAAGAACAGCCTCGCTTTGGCCGATGCCAGCGCGCTGAGCTCGTCATAGCCCCACGCTATGGCACCTTTGTTAGCGCATACCACATGTTTGCCCGACGTTAGAGCGGCTCTCGCGTGGGACATCACGTCTTTCGCCGAAAACACGTCGAGCGGAGTCATTTCGACGACCACATCTGCACTCATTTGCTCTATAAGACGCGTGGTGCAAACTGCTGCACTATCTTTCGGCGCGAGCATCTGCAGATGTTCGCTTGTTATGCCTGTAGGTACGTACACGTGTCCTCTCGAGCGGGTTATGATGCCGACTACGACCGGAGAAAACCCAAGCCGCTCAAGCCTGGGCGATTCGTCGCAGAGCAGTCTATACACCTCTCGACCCACATTTCCGAACCCGCACAGCACTATCCGAAGTGGTTTCGTCACCGTCTACCTCCTCAGTCGATGTGCGAGATATGCGTATGTGCTTCGCCAGCGGAGCAGGTAAGCCTTCAGACACGGACGAACAACAGAACAGAACTCTCAGAGGAGGTATGGCAGTGACTTGTGGGCTGGAACCAGTATACCGCCACATCGACGAGAATCTTGGTGTGCATTTGGCGAAAATACAACAGTTCTTGCGCCAGCCGAGCATCAGCGACGACGGAACCGGTATCCACGACTGCGCAGAACTACTTAGGTCGTATTACGAATCGCTTGGCGCGCAAGAGGCAAGTATTGTGCGTACCGATGGACACCCAGGTGTGGTTGCCTGGTACGATGCAGGCGCTTCCAAGACGATAGTGAATTACTGCATGTACGACGTGATGCCCGTAGAAGGCGAGCAATGGATCTCTCCACCTTTTGAGGCAAACGTTGTAAACCTTGAAGGAGTGGGCCGCGCGATTGTGGCCAGAGGCGCGATAAATAGCAAGGGGCCATACAGGGCATGGCTGAACGCACTTGAATCGATTATCGCGGTAAACGGCAAACTGCCCGTCAACGTGCTATTTGTGGCTGAAGGTGAAGAAGAACTCGGCAGCCCCAATTTTTCGCAAGTGGTCGATAGCGTATCCGATAGGCTTAAGGATGCAGACGCGGTGCTGAACTGTGGTGCCAGTCAGGATCTTTCAGGGAACGTCGAGATGTTCCTGGGAAACAAAGGAGTAATAGATTTTGAACTGCGCGCAAGCGGCAAGCGATGGGGAAGAGGGCCTGCAGAATACAGCATCCACTCCAGTAACAAGGCGATCGTGGACAGTCCCGTGTGGCATCTGGTAAAGGCGCTTTCCAGCCTGACATCTGACGACGGAAACAGGGTAGCAGTCGAGGGATTCTATGATGACGTCGCTCCTCCGAGCGAAGAGGATCTTGAACTGGTTAGCCGACTTGAGGCGGAGTTCGAGCCAGCGATGTGGGCAAAGAAGTACGGTGTGAGCCGCTGGATGAACGACATGCCAAAGAGAGAACTGTTAGAAAACTACCTGTTCAGTCCGACGCTGAACATAACCGGCATTGGAGCAGGGTACACGGGGCCGGGCTGCAAGACCATTTTGCCGCATGAAGCACTCGCCAAATTCGATATGCGGCTAGTGCGCGATATGAAATCCGCAGACATGCTCCCCAAACTACGCAAGCATCTCGATGCAAGAGGCTTCTCTGACGTTGAGATAAGGCAGCTCTCCGGGTATGAGTGGTCGAGAACGAGCCACAAGTCCGAAGTGGTTCAAGCGGTGCTCAGTGTGTACCACGATTACGGGATCAAGCCGCTCATATGGCCGACTTCGGGCGGAAGCGCGCCGATGTACTTGTTCACGCGCGAACCTTACATGCTGCCGCTCGCTTCGGCAGGAATTGGTCACGGTGCACGAGCGCACGCTCCGAACGAGTACTATGTTGTGGAATCAATAGGTAAAATTGCAGGACTTGCGGAGTGCGAAAAGTTCTTCGTTGACGTGCTGTACAGATTCGCAAGCAGTTGAGGAGCCTGCTTAAAAGCGTTTTGACGCTCCAGATTGCGCGTGCTATAATGGTGATGCTCGTTTTGAGCGGGTGTAGCTCAATGGTAGAGCACCAGCCTTCCAAGCTGGCTACGTGGGTTCGATTCCCATCACCCGCTCCATTTACTCTGTGAGAGCGCCGGGCGAGGTGCTTCTTGACTGTCACAGGTGCAATAAGTAAAATAGAATTCGCATTCGGGTCGAATGTTTTCCGCGCCTGTAGCTCAGCGGATAGAGCACCTGCCTTCTAAGCAGGGAGTCGAAGGTTCGATTCCTTCCAGGCGCACCACTTTGACAACAGCATTCGTGGTGGGCGTAGCTCAGTTGGTTAGAGCGTGTGACTGTGGCTCACAAGGCCGTGGGTTCAATTCCCATCGCCCACCCCAATTTCATACTCTATCCAAGTACGGGCGCCCGTAGCTCAGCCCGGATAGAGCGGCAGACTTCGGATCTGAAGGTCGCAGGTTCAAATCCTGCCGGGCGCGCCAGTATACTGGGGCGTGGCCAAGCGGTAAGGCTCGGGACTTTGGATCCCGCATCGTAGGTTCGAATCCTGCCGCCCCAGCCAGATTTCTTTGTCAACTCTTCAGTAGGTGCGAGTAAGATTCCCAAAACTCGGTACCGCTCTTTTTTATTGCACTCCGCACCTCGTCCTTACCGTAGACACTCTCGATTCTTCTTGCGAGCTCCGCCCCGACACGGTAGGTAAGCCTTAACGGCCCAAACCCCAGATGCATCCGCTGCTCACGGCTCAACTGTTCACCCATCATCGCGTCTCTGACTTCGAAGTACTTGCTTATACACGACTCCACTCTCTTCGGGTTGTTCAGCACCGCGTAGTCTCGGTCTCGCATATCTCCGGCAAGCAACCGCGGTTCAAGCGGCACGTATGTCGCATAGCCTTCATTCTGAAAGAACAAGTCGACGAAACCCACCCACTCGTCAGGCGTGTTCACATCGGCCAGATCAGGTATCCGGTGTATCCTCTCGTACACCACGTGGAATACCTCATGCATGACGAAATACAAGAACTCTTTGTGGTCTGACAGGTACTTAGGTGAGTTAAGGTTCATGCAAGCTGCACCGTTGTGGCCTATGCCTGTATCGTAACCTATGATCGGGTATACCCACACGTTGTCAAGATACGAGGCATCGACCACTTCGGTGAGAGCGCTCGTTGCAGCCTGAAGCCAGGCTTCTTGCTGTCTTTCTACTACGCGCATCAGGCGGCGCAACTCCGTTAGGTTCTGGCGAAGGTGCTTGAGTCCGAAGAACTTTGAACTGTTTCCAGAAAGTGCGTCAGTCACATCTTCGGCTGTGAGTCCCGAGCCGTATTTCTTGGCATGACTGAACACGACCTTGTAAGCCGGGTGCGCCAACACTTCTTCTACATCCACCTTCTGCTCAACTAGTGAGAGGAAGAGTTCTGCAGGCTCAAGAGATATTCTCAACGGCCGCACCACCTTAGCGCGTTATTCAGAAGCAGCGCAAATTGATACCAGGTTCTTGAGAGAAGCGGCTTTGTCTAGGTTCCACGTTTCTTCTATAAGATTCTCTTGGTGTGCTCTGTCGAGTATTCCTTGCGTGGCACCGACAAACTTCTGAACCAACTGTTCTTTGGTCATAGGGTTTTCAATGCTTCCGATGGCATGCTCGATAAACAACTCATGCACTTTCCCGCATTTCTCGTACGCCTTGACACGCACTTGGTCTTCGGCAATGCCGGTGTCTATCGTGGCATGCACACGCGAGCGCATCTCGACTACGTCTTCTGCAGTCACCCTGCTGTCTTCGAACTGCACAAGCCCAACCCAGCCGTCCAGCAGTCCTGCTGCTACGCAGTGGAAGACACTGAATTTCGCCTCAAGTCCGTCTCTGGGAGTCTTCTTACCCGTGAGCTCGAGCACAAGCGGGTTGACCTCGATTTCAATCCGTTCGACGTTATCTGCGCTGACGCCCTTTTTGTGCAGGTTCACTGCCGCATCGATGGCTGGATGGATCACTATGCCGCACGGAAACGGCTTATAACTGTTCTTCATGATCTCCCAGTTTGCGCCCCACTCGGACGTAAGCCTTGAGAAGTCCGTGGCCTCTGAAGTCACTCTCAAGAAGCCCCGAAGCGCTTCGAGCGATTGAGTAGAACTCGTGAACCCTTTTTGCGCGAGTAGCGCCGCCAATAGTCCGTTTGCCGATGCTCTACCGGGGTGAAACGGCTTTGTGTATGTACCAAACATTTCCCTGAGCCCCACAGGTTGTGTTGCGGCTATGCCGAGTGCGTGCTGCATTTGCTCTGTGCTGAGCCCCATAAGACAGCCGACCGAAACGGCGGCGCCGAACTGACCCACGTGGCCTGTCATATGCCAGCCTTTATCGTAGCTCGACGGGTATACCACTTGCCCGATTCTTTGCGAGACCTCGACTCCAAGCACGAACGCGGCCAACATGTCTCTGCCTGAGACTTCGTGTTTTTCTGCGTAGGCCATCAGTGCGGGGAATACCGGCGCGCTGGGGTGCAGCACGGTGTCGAGCAGCGTGTCGTCATAGTCGAAAATGTGAGCGGACATACCGTTTGCCATAGAAGCGGTGTAGATGTCGACACGTTCAGGCCTGCCAAGCACCTGCGCTTCCTGATTGCGCCCCCATTCATGCGTTACATCAAGCAGCATGTCTATCATGGCGTGCCGGGAAGCGCCTATTGCAACACCCATGTAGTTTAAGAGGCTGTTTTTGGCTTCTTCTATCGCAGGCTGGGGAATGCTGCTCAGATTCGTGCTGCAAACCAGAGATGCGAGTTCTGAGGTCGTCACGCACTATGTCTCCTTTCGGCGAACTGTGTAATGGTTCATGGCTTCTCTAATGATCTCGCTTCTTCCTCTGCCGAGCGAAACCAAGTCGTCATGTTATGGTATTGGCTTAAAGGAGCAGAGTAAGGCAGGTCGAATCAAAGCGTAGCGGACCAAGCAAGCACTGGGAGGTAACCTTGTGTGGCATGGCTTAGAGAGGTGTTCGGAAAGCACAAAGCGGTGATCGGCATGGTGCACTTAAACGCATTGCCCGGTACCGCGCTATATGATGAGTTGGCAGGCATCGAAGCGTTAGTGCAGAACGCAGAGCGAGACCTCGAGGCTCTACAGCAAGGCGGCATAGACGGTGTCATGTTCTGCAATGAAAACGACAGGCCGTATGCGCCAAGAGCAGGTTCCGCACAGGTAGCGGCGATGAGCTCTGTGATTTCTCGACTGCTTCCGCAGATCCGAGTGGCCTATGGGGTGGACGTGTTGTGGGATCCTGAGGCCTCCATAAGCGTGGCGCATGCGGTGGGTGCGTTGTTCGTGCGTGAGGTGTTCACGGGCGCGTACGCGAGCGACATGGGCATATGGGCTCCTTGCGCATCGCGTGCGCTCTACCACAGGAGGAACATCGGTGCAACCAACCTGAAACTGCTGTTTAATGTGTCTGCCGAGTTTGCATCGCCTCTTGGTACCAGAAGACTTGGCCAGGTGGCAAAGTCAGTTGCGTTCGGCAGCCTGCCAGATGCGATATGTGTGTCGGGGCAGATGACAGGTGAGCAGGTAGATACCGCAGCGCTGTCCGAGGCAAAAAACGCGGTCAATGTGCCTGTCTTCGTCAACACAGGGGTTCGAGCAGACAACGTCGCGGATTATCTCAGGATTGCTGACGGCGTCATTGTCGGCACGAGTCTTAAGCATGACGGTATAACGTGGAACCCGGTCGATAGTCACCGGGTAGAAGCGCTAATGCGTGTGGTGAACGAGGTGCGTGGATGAGCACGGCTATCGGAGTTGATATCGGCACGACTGCGGTCAAAACGGTGCTCATCGATGACCAGGCACAGATTCTCGGAGAGGCGTCTGCAGAACACGACCTCTATTCTGAGCAGCAGGGCTGGGCCGAAGAAGAGCCTTCTTCGTGGTGGGCTGGGCTCTGCTCTTCTGTCAGCGCGCTGCTGCGTAACACAGGCGTACATCCGCAAACGGTGAAGGCGGTTGGCGTCTCGGGCATGGTGCCAGCGATAGTGTTGCTTGATGCAAGACTGCGAGTGCTGAGGCGGTCTATTCAGCAGCAGGACGCGAGATGCGTAGACGAAATCGCGTGGCTGAAACAGAGGATAGACCAAGATGAACTATACGGGCGTACAGGAGGGTATACGAACCAGCAGCACGTGCTGCCGCGACTTCTGTGGGTGAAGCGAAACGAGCCGGATGTTTTCGCTCGTGTACGTTACGTTATGGGTTCGTACGACTACATGAATCTGCTGCTGACAGGCCGGCCGTCTCTTGAAGTCAACTGGGCGGTCGAAAGCGGCCTCTTTGACATCTACAACCGCTCTTGGATAGAGCGGTACATGGCGGTTGGCGGTATTGGCCCAGACCTGTTCCCGGATGTGCGGCTGCCGCACGAGGTTATTGGGGAGATTTGCACAGAGGCCGCCCGGCAGACAGGGCTCGTCAAGGGAACTCCGGTAATAGCAGGAAGCGCTGACCATGTGGCGTCCGCGCTTGCTGCAGGTCTCAGAGAACAGGGCGACACACTGGTCAAGTTCGGTGGCGGTGGAGACGTGCTGTTCTGCACCGCGAAGTGTGTCACACATCCGAAGATGTTCATCGACTACCATAATATTCCGGGAAAGTATCTCGTAAACGGCTGCATGGCATCAAGCGGTTCGCTCGTGAAGTGGTATGTCAAGCAGATGGTGCCAAGCTCAGAGCAGCCAGGTGCGCTTGCTCGGCTCGACGCCGCAGCTGAGCAAATAAGGGCTGCGAGCGAAGGAATAGTAGTGCTCCCATACTTCGTAGGGGAGAAGACGCCTCTGTTTGACCCGCTGGCACGAGGTGTGTTCTTCGGATTAAGCCTGCACCATACGAGAGAACACTTGTTTCGTGCTGTGCTCGAGAGCGTGAGCTATGGGTTCAGGCACCACTTGGACGAGCTCGAGCAGGCGGGTTTTGTGCCCACACGCGTTTTCGGAACGAACGGAGGTGCGAGGAGCAGCCTGTGGAGGCAGATAACCTCAGATGTGCTGGGGCGTAGTATGCGCGTGTACACCACCCATCCGGGCTCCGCTATGGGAGTGGCGTATGTGGCCGCAATGGCGTCAGGCATGTACAATCAGTGGTCGGATATCGACGCATTCCTGCACGATGCGATAGAAGTACACCCAGACGAGAAGAACCACGAAATATACCGGCGTGCCTACGGGATATATAGAGATCTTTACCGACATTTAAGATCGGATTTCAGGTTGCTCGCAGAACTCTACGAATGACAAGCAGCCCGGCTTTTGGCTGCGGGCTGCTTTGGGGATTTGCTACAGAGATACGTCTGCCGTATGCGCAACCTCGAGAAAGCGCGCCAGAAGACTGATGCTGGCCTCAATGTCTTTCTTGTGGCTTGTTTCAACTGCAGTGTGCACGTATCTCGCCGGAACAGATATTGTCATGACAGGGCATCCGGTGCGTGTGCGTTCGATCGCACCTGCATCGGTGCCACCGCGCGGCAGAATCTCCATTTGGTAACTGATGTTATTCTTCTCTGCCACTTCGCGCATGAACTCCACCAGTTTGTAGTTGCCTATGGATGCCGAGTCCATGATTTTTATGGCGGTACCGCCGCCCAGCCGGGTGACATACTTGTGTGGCTGGTTGCCAGGGATGTCGGCTGCAACTGTCACGTCAAGCGCAACGCCTAAGTCGGGCTCGATGCCGTATGCACCCGTAAGCGCACCACGTAGCCCTTGCTCTTCTTGCACGGTGGCAACTGCGTATATGTCCACTTCGTGATGCGTGACGCTCTGTAACGCTTCGAGCATCACAAACACGCCAAGCCTATCATCAAGAGCCTTTGAATTGACCATGTCGCCCATCTGTATGCATTCTCTGTCCATAGTGACGAAGTCGCCGACGCGAACCAGGGTAGATAGTTTCTCCTTCTTAAGCCCGACATCTATGAAGAACTCGTCAACGCCAGGCACCTTGCTTGTTTCTTCTGGAGAACTGATATGGATCGGTTTTGTACCCGGCATGAGTATTCCTTTCAGCTGCTCGCGTCCGTGCACCACAACTCTTTGGGCAAACAGCGTACGCGGGTCAAAGCCACCAACCGGCAGAATGTGCAAGAAGCCGTTATCGTCGATGGCAGACACCAAAAACCCGATTTCGTCCATGTGCGCTGCGAGCATCACCCTACGCTGCCCACTACCACGTTTCTTCCCGATGACGTTACCCATGGCGTCAACGCGTATCTCGTCAACAAGCGGCTTCATCGCCTCGAGCACAAGCTTTCTGACCTTTTCCTCGCGGCCTGGTGTTCCGGGTACTTCACACAGCGACTTAAGCAGTTCCCATCTCATGCCAATTCATCCCCCATTCGCAAGTCACAGCAATATTTGCCATTTTTCCAAAGTATCCTGCTTCAAGACATATACTGGCGGTTGCCGTATTCCGAGCTGTGCAGCTGGCGTGCGAACGGAAGGCTTACGCCCGTGAGCACCAACAGCATGCCAAGCACTTGCCACAGCTCGAGCGTCTCGCCAAAAACAAGCAGTGCGAGAAGCGCCGCAACTGGCGGCTCAAGCGTCGCGATTATGCTCGCCTTGCCTGCTTCCACCGCGCTCAGACCCAGAACGTAAAGTACGTTGGGCACCACGGTGCAGAGAACCGCGAGCGACCAGAGCGCCGTCCATTGCGAGAGGCTGTACGACCGACTTAGTAGCACCCACGGGGGCCGAATGAACCACATAAACAGCGCTCCAAAACACAGTGCATACGTCATACTGGATAGTGCAGTATAGCGCTTGAGGCCTACCTTGCCGAGTATGCTCAGCATTGCGTAGGACACCCCGGCTGCAAGCCCGTACAGCACGCCACGAAGGTTCAGGTGAAGCGAGTGAAGGTCATAGCCTCGCACAACGAGGAAGCATCCAAGAAACGCGATGAAAAGCGCAATGGTCTTCAACCGAGTGAACGGCTCTGCCAAGAACAGCCGGGAGAAAAGCATCACCCACAGTGGTGCAGTGTAAAGAAGCACGGTCGCCACAGCCACGGGTATGCTCGTAACGGCAAGCATAAAGAAGCAGTACATGCCGACCACGCAGAACAGACCGTAGGCCGCAAAGAACGGTATGTCTTTTGCGCGCATCGGAACAACACTCTGCCGTGCGCAGAGCGAAATGAGCACGTACAAGAATGCAGCGATACTAGCCCGCCAGGTGGCCGTTACAAGCGGGTCAACACCTCCTGCATGAAGCGACTTCCCGATTACTCCGATCATCGCCCACATCGAAGCGGCTGCAGCGACAAACAGACTACCCTTAAGAGGCGTCATCGGGCACCTCATGCTCAGTGTATTTCGCAAATCTTTCTGGCTTACCGTCAAATGAGACAGTTAAAAAGTAGCTTGAACGTACCGTCAGTCTGCGCTCTGTGCTGTGTCCTAAAGCCAACTAGTACCACGTCGCCTTTTCCGTGTTTTACCCGGAGCATTGCTGGCTTAGCCGCTATCTTGTCCTCGCCTATGAGCAAGCCGCTCTGAAGCAAGTCGCGCTCAGGGTATTCTGCAATGATCTCGTAGTTGTGCGCGTTCTGTGTTTCAACGATCTCAAACGTGGGGCTATCCATGTATACCACAAGTGCACATTCAGGCATGCCGTACCCAAGCGGATGGCGTGTATCTATCCTAGCGCGAAGCGTAGAACCGTGGCAGTAGAACGACTTGAAATCTGTCTGGCTGACCACGTTTCTCACGTTCAAGCCGAGTGCGTCTATGGCGATGGTGCATGAGGAGTCGAGTGCGACTAGCCTACCTCCGGCTTCGACAAACTGCTTGAGCGAATCAAGCCCTTCAGAGCCTATGCCGCTCTTGTACTCTGGAGGCACATTGGTGCCGTAGTATTTTCTAAGCCTTTCTATCATCTTGTCTTCTTTGGGTGCGCCCGCCACATCGACCACTATCTGTTTCCAATCCTGCGGCAGAATAAGCACGTCTATCTCGTCTATCAGGTTACCCTTTACAGCCTCGTCACGCACGCTGAGGTAAGGGAACTCGAACTGTTCAAGCAGCAGCCGTGTCCAGCCTTCATCCATATTGCCTCCCCAGTATCTCTGGTACACTCCGATTCTGGGAGTATGCATCTTGAGCATCGGCAAGTCAGGAGCCACGTTCAGACCGCAGAAACTGAGCCCTAACTCTTCAGAGAGTTCGCGGCACAGCGTCTTGGTAGCGTCCGAAGCCTCAACATAGAACGCTCCTTCGGGGAAGGTGCCGCAGCCAACGCGAACCGGTTTGTGTATGCGGTGCACACAGCCACCGTGCTGCATTATCCTGTTGACAGCTTTGTAACTGTCGTTCTGACGTGGGTCGAGCACGTAGCCTGCAGCGTTTTCGCGTAACTCACACCTGAACGGCGTAACCTGTTCTAGAAGAGCGAGGTCTACCTCGGGCATTTCATCCACCGCGATAACCTGTACTCCCATGAACTCTGCTACCGTATCTGTTGCCATGTCGTACATGATAGGAGACCCATCAGGGTTGCGCGTCCAGTAGCTATCTGGGTAGAAAGTGCGGCCCAAGAGCGTTTTTATCACGCCCATCTTAGGTTGGGCAAGCGATATCACGTAGGTGCCTACGGGGTAGGTGGTATCTCCCACCTCAAACGATCGCTCGGCCTGATGCATCTCTATTCCCTGAGCAAGTAGCACTTTCACAAGCTTGATAACTGTCAGAGGGTCATGCTGTTCAGGAGTTATGAGATACGCGCGTGGAGAGCCCTCAGCGCCTCTTTGGGTCTGGCGTTTTGCCTTGAGATATGCGTTGCGAAGCACCGTGTGTTTGTGGCGCGCCGCTATGTCCAAGAGCGCCAGGCTGGATACCTTCTGTTGCTCCACTATGTCTCGCAGTTTCCACCAGCCTCCGGGCCATGGATGCGGGAAGTTGGTCTGCGGCTCGTATTTGGGTTGGTGTTTGGGATGCGCACCCGTAAGCTGGCTCGGGTGAATGTACAGCGGAGTGGCCAGTTTGGCGTTAGCCGACTCGGTGAGCATGCCCGCTATATTGTGGAACGGCGTGATCCAATGATAGCCGAGGTGCCCCCAGCCTGCAAACTGCGCCGCGTTTATGACTCCAGTCTTGCCTGCCTCTTCGAGCTTATACGCCATGTGTGCACCGTACCATGCGAGTTCGCGCCACACCAGCGGATCGGCGTTAGGACGGATGGGGTCGGAGTAAGGTGCGACAAAAAGTCTGGGACCGTAGCTTCCCATGTGATGGTGGTCCTGGAAAGCGTGCGGCTTCCACTTCCTTAGCAGTATCTCACCCATGTATTGTGACTCTACCAGATTCTGTCTGAATGCGTCCCGGTTGTTGTCATGGCCAGCGTACTTGTGGTACAGCCACGGCAGGCTTGCGCCTTCGTATTCTGTGCCCACGTACTTAGAGTACCAATCAGACACCATGATCTGGCCGTCAGGGTTGAAACACGGCACCATCAGGAATATCACGTTGTCCAAGATCTGCGCTGTATCAGCAGAATTGCTTGAGAGCAGGTCGTACGCCAGTTCAGGCGCCATCTGCGTTCCGCCTATCTCAGACGCGTGAAGACTCATGCTCTGGCAGACTATTGCTTTGCCCTGCTCGATGAGTCGTCCAACCTCTTCCTCCGAAACGCCGCGCGGGTCTGTTATCTTGAGGTTGATCTGTCTCAAGCGCTCTAGATCTGATAAGTTTTCAGGCGACGAAATTATGGTGAGAAGGAAGGGATGGCCTTCTGTGCTTTTGCCCATGTCGATGACTTTAATCCTGTCGGATTCAGTCTCCAACGTGTAAAAGTACTCTACTATCCGGTCCCACCTGGCGATCTTTCTGTCTTCTCCGAGCGTATGCCCGAAAAACGTTTCGGGGGACGTCAGTTTGGTGTTCACCTGCACCATTCCTTTCTCGTAATTGGCCCTAAGGTAGAACTATGACGGCGGCCTCAAACATCCTGCCGAAAGAGGATAGAGCGCAGCTTTCGGCGAACGAGTCGGGGCTTCGTGCGTCATTTACCACTTATGGGAGGTTTGTTATAGTGTTCCGGATACTCACGTTATCTTGCGGGTCGACTTCGACGAAGATCGCGGTGTTTGAGGACGAGGCGGCCAAAGACAAGGTCGCCGTCAGACATGCTGCAGAAGAACTTGCGCAGTTCGAAGGCGTCACCGAGCAGTATTCGATGAGAGAGCGACAGGTCATAGCGCAGCTTACGGAACGAGGGTTGTGCATCAGCGATTTCGCGGCAACTGCGAGCGTCGGCGGCCCACTGAACCCTCTCCCGGGTGGGGTGTACCGTGTAACGCATAAGATGGCCGAAGATATACGCAGTGGAAATGTGTACATGCAGCACGCATCGCACCTTGGCGCGCTTGTGGCAAGAGAGATTGAAGAGCGTACAAAGGTGCCTGGCTTTATCGTAGACCCTGTAACTACTGATGAGTTCTGGCCAACGGCGAGAGTATCCGGGTTCAAGCAAGTGCCACGCACAAGCGCGACGCATGCGCTTAACGCAAAAGCGGTGTCTCGCAAAGCTTCATGTCTCCTAGAAAGACCATTTGATACCCAGAACTTCGTTGTCGCGCATATAGGTGGCGGCAGTTCAGTCTCGCTTGTGAGATGCGGTCGCATAGTGGATTCACTGACGTCTCGGCAGGACGGCCCGTTTTCGGCTGAAGCAGCCGGCGCGCTTTCGATGCCCGATTTCCTAGATTATGTCGTATCAGGTGCTGAGGACGCGAAGAAGATCAAGTCGCTCTGGTTCGGTGCAGGAGGGCTTGTGTCACACTTGGGTACGAACAGCATCGAAGATGCTCAGCAAAGCATGGATGCAGGAGACGAGCAGGCTGCACTTGTGCTCAGAGCAATGGCCTACCAGATAGCAAAGTCGATAGGCGCGTTGGCGGCTGCACTCGGCAGCAAACCAGATGGGATCATAATAACCGGGGGCGGTGCGCACTCAGAACGGATCTGCAACTGGATAAGCGAGAGAGTCAGTTTTCTCGGTCGCGTGTTCGTGATGCCGGGAGAAGATGAGATGGCTGCGCTTGCGCAGTCGGTGCTTCGCGTGCTGCGCGGCGAAGAAGAAGCGCTTGAGTACTAACAAACAATGAACGCTACCTGATGAGACCCTGCATTTCGAGTCCCTCTCGGAACGCATCCAGGTAGCTCTGTTGTTCATCAAGCCAGTAGCGCCTGCCCGGTACGCCTTGGTTTTCGGGCCGGTAATCGTAATCGGCGTATGACCACCATACAGCGGCCCGGATTTCGGGATAACGCGGCAGCGTCCGGAACATGTCCCGGATCCACTGTTGCTTATCTCCTCCTACAGAACTGCTGGCGAACTCGGTTATGATCCATGGAAACTCAGCGTAGAACCGTCGGTAATCACGTACCAAAGGCTCATATATCTCCTCAAACGAGCGCCACCTTTCGGCCGTGACCTCGTGAAAGTAATCGCCGGTGTTGTAACCCGTGAGGCCGATTACGTGGACGTACTCGTTTCCAGGGAAATACGCCACGTGATGGTTCCAGTTCATTGGAGGGTAACTCCGGTCGTTCGGGTTAAACACCCATATGGCGTTTTGCACACCTTCTTCGGAGAATATGTGGTATATACGACGCCAGACCTTGATGTACACATCCACATCACTCAACGTGCGTACCCCGCTGTACTGAGCCCAGTCGGTGTTCATCTCATTGTTCAGTCGAAACAGAAACGGGTGTCCGAACGTGCGCGCATCTCTGGCAAACTGCCTGAGCGTTTCGTCCAGCCTGCCGTCGAGCACGTCAAACTGCGCACTTCTCAGGTCTGTCATCTCATTGTCGAAGGAGGCCACCTGCATCGTAAGCTGCACTATCTGTCCTCGTTCGTACGCCTGCTGCATCGCCTCTAACGGAAAAGCATCTGCGACGTAAAGGTAATGCAGCAAGATTTCGAAGCTATAACCGAGATTCTGTTCAATGCACTCTATCTTCTGGTACGCTTCTGGGTTTGTGAGCGCCCAGGGATAGAATATGCCCCACACAAACTGTTCGGGTGCACACAGCGCTTCGTAAAGAGCCTGTGTCTCTTCGTTCCACTCGCCCGGCTTCGGTGCCAAACGCAGGTTGAACTGCGGTCTGCCCAATGGTTCTATCCGACTGAACGATTCGAGTACCGATTGGATCGTGTCTCTGTTGCGTTCAAGAGAGCTCGTTCTAAAGAATAATGTAAAGAACTCCAGTCCGCCGGTCAGTATGTACGCAAACAGGTACTCGTTTTCGCTCTCGGTGCTCGGGGGAGCTGGCTCGCGCCTAAAACTCGTGAGCCATGCGCTGTTTTCTCCAAGTGTCTGCCACTCGTCTTCGATAATCTCAATGCCGTTCGCGTATCTGTAAGTCGCAAAGTCTTTGCGCGCTATAAACCTGTTCGGATAGTCTCTCAAATACATCTGTACATCTTGATACGGCGATCTTTCTTTCGATATCTTTATATCTAGCTCGGCTGTTGTAGCTCGAACGTACGCAGGAGAATACCTGAAGTCAAACTCAGAACCGGCGGGCAGGTTGACTTCGTAACCAGATGCCAAGTTCACGAGGTGCGTGACGGCAGGCTCTTCTATAACGATTTTGACGTCCCTTGAGAAGTCTGGGTCACGCGACCCAACAAGCACCCCATCTTGATACACTTTTGAGTCAGGGGGTACTGTCGGTAGTGCGCGCAGAACCGCCTCGGCGGCTCCAGGCGGATCATCTGTGAAAAACACTGGCTTGCCGCACGCAGATACGAACGACGAGAACCAGTCAAACACTGCCGCGACGCCCGCGCAGGGTAGGCAGCATACGGCAGTCAAGGTCGCAAACATAATGACCAGGATACGCAAACGGTATCTCAAACCCGTTACCTCACTAGATATTTGTAGGCGAAGACATATGTCTTTCCACAGCTCGCTCCTGTAAATTACACGGTATACTACCGTTAAGACGACAACTACCTATACTTTCACGCTCCGCCAGCGTCCTCTCTTGAACACATAGACGGTTAGACCGGCACGGATGAACGTGTCGATAAGCATCGCGTACCATGCTCCTTCGGCACCCCAGTGCAGTACGAACATGAAAACGTATGTAAGCGACAGTCTCACAGCCCACATGCTGGCGGCGGTGATAGCCATTACGGACCTGGTGTCGCCTGCGCCGCGAAGAGCCCCGGCAAGCACGAAACCGATCGCCATGAACGGCTGCGAGATGCCCATAATGCGTACGAGTGCTCTCGAAAGCGGTATCACGCCTGGGTCAGGGCTGTAAATCATGAGCCAGGTACCTGGGAACAGTGCGAAGAGCACGCCCATGCTGCCCATGAACACGAGCGCCATCCGCATTGCTTCCCATCCTGACCTCTGTGCGGAATCGGGGTCATCGTATCCCAAAAACTGCCCAACCAGCGCTGACGCCGCAACCGAAAGTCCTATAGAGGGCATGTGCGAGAGTTCTTCTATGTTCTGTGCGAGCGTCGCGGCTGCAACTGCCATTGTTCCACAGACAGCGACCATCCTCAAGTGAAGAATCATCGCCGTGCTCAGCAGAATCCGCTCCATAGCGGCGGGAACTCCGACTTTGACCACTCGCACGAATATCTCTGGTTGAAATCTCAATAGGCCTGTATTGGGCATTTTGATGACAAGCCTGCCTTTAAAAAGAAGCAAGAGGATGATGCTCGCGCCCACACATCGCGCTATGCTCGTGGCGATACCGGCGCCCAGTACTCCGAGCCTGGGAAATCCAAAATGGCCGAATATGAGGGTGTAGTTCAAAAGCACGTTGAGTATGTTCGATACGATATTGGCCTTCATTGAAGTGCGTGTATCGCCTGCGCCTCGCAGCGCCGCGGTTGCCACCATCGAGGTGTACATGAACACAAGCCCCCACGAAAGCGAACGAATGTACTGCGTCCCCAGTGGGATCACTTCTTCGGCAGCACCCATGAACCGCTGTATGCCGGGCGCCAGAGAATACACTCCAAGCCCCAGGAAAGACGCCAGGAGCACCGTTGCAAGCAGCACCTGGTGTGCAACTCGTTGAGCCGTGGCAGGATCGCGGCTGCCCATTGCGCGTGCGACAAGCGCGGTTGTGCCCGCGCCTATGCCGAGGAAAATGGACATCACGAAAAACAGAGGCCTGAAAGAAAGCCCAATGGCGGCTACTGCTGCGGGGCCTAGCCTGGACACCATAGTCATATCTATAACCTGGGTAAGTGTCTGCATGGCCATCTCTGCCGCCACAGGCCATGCGAGTTTCAGAATCATTCTACGAAGCAATCCCAGGTCTTTACTCATCTGCTCGAGCGGAAGCCTTCCACGAACAGCAGGTGCTCTTGCCGCTGCTGCTGGTTCGGTTGTATTCTGGTTCATCTGACCCTTCCTTACGCCTGCCGCTTCAGCTGCTTTCTGACGGACTCGATTAGCCCGCCATCTTGGATTATTTTGGCGACATCAGGTGGAATGCGTTCGGCCTTGAGCATGAGCCCGGTACCCAACACACTTACTTCGCCGCTCGAGATGTCACAACTCAGCACATCTGATTCTTTGACATGAGCGGATATGCCGGGGCAGCGCATCACCGGGAGACCGATGTTGATGGCGTTACGGTAGAAGATCCGACCGAACGACTCGGCCAGCACGCATGACGCTCCTATTGCTTTCAGCGCGATGGGTGCGTGTTCTCTTGACGAACCACATCCAAAGTTCTTGCCGCCCACGATAATCGAGCCGGGCACAAACCTTGAACTGAACCCGGGTTCCACCCCTTCCATCGCGTGAGGCGCGATTTCCTCAGCAGTCACGAGTTCGAGATAGCGCCCAGGTACTATCTGGTCTGTGTCTATATCATCGCCGAATACGTACGCACGTCCGGTGAATTTCACTTTGATCACTCTCCTAGGAGGTAGCGCCGTGGATCGGCTATACGTGCATTAATCGCCGACGCGGCGACAGTTGCAGGCGACGCCACGAACACTTTGGATTCGGAACTGCCCATTCTGCCTGGGAAATTACGGCTCGATGCGGAGATACAGCTCTCCCCCGGTGCTAGCACTCCGTCGTGTGCTCCGAGACAAGGGCCGCAGCCGGGTGTGACTAGCGTTGCGCCTGCGTCAAGAAGTGCACTGATCAAGCCGCGAGAAATTGCTTGGCTAAGCACTTCAGACGAGGCGGGCGCCACAAGCAGCCTGCACTCTTTGTGCACCTTACGCCCTCTGAGGATCTGCACCGCCATTTCTATGTCCTCGACTCTGCCACCGGTACAGGTGCCTATGAGCGCTTGTTGCACGGGCTCGCCTTCTACCTCGGATACAGGGTGCACGTTATCCACACGCGAGGGGCATGCTACAAGCGGTTCAAGTGCATCCACCGAGAGATCCAGTACTTGCTCGTACCTAAAGCTGGGGTCTGTGTACACCGGTTCAAGATCTAGAGAAGTTCTCTCTCGCACATACTTAATCACATCCGAAGTGGGCTCGATGAAAGATGTCTTTGCAGCCATTTCTACTGCCATGTTCGCAAGCGCCATCTTGTCCGAAAGCGTGAGAGTGCTCACGCATGCGCCTGAGTACTCAACCGCCTTGTAACTGGCTATTTCGGTACCGTACTTGCCCAGCGCCAGCAGAGCCAGGTCTTTGCCCATGATGCCGTAAGGCAGCCTGCCGTGATACTCAAACTTTATGACTTCTGGTACCCTAAGTCAGGTCTTGCCAGTAGCCATAATCGCGGCTATGTCAGTTGCCCCACAGCCGGTGCCAAACGCCCCCAGCGCTCCCATTGTAGTAGTGTGAGAGTCTGTCTCGATTACAAGAGTGCCCGGCCTGACAAGACCAGCCTCGACAAGCACTTGGTGGCACACTCCTGCGTTCACATCGAACAGATGCTTAATTCCGTACTGTCTTACGAACTCACGCATCTGCTTCTGATTGGCGGCTGCGCGTATTGTTGGAGCCGGTGCGTAGTGGTCAAGCACAAACGCGATCTTCGACTGATCGAACACGCGGTCGGCGCCCATATCCTGAAACGACACCAGCACCTGCAGATATAGGTCGTTCACTTCCGCCAGGTCGACCGCAGCCGTCACGATCTCGCCCGGCTCGACGCGGCTTCTACCCGATGCTCGCGCGAGTATCTTCATTAGCGCATGCACGTGTTAACACGTCCCTCCGTATGTTTCGTGTTGCGTATCAATGTGAGTTTTTGGGTCGAGCGTGTTTTTCCTTCTTGACACGCGAATATCCGGTGCATCGAGGCAGAGCGGGTCACGGCATGCAGGTAAGATCAAGGTGGAGGTCAAACTGTTTGCACTACGAACCTAGCGCTAAGAGGTGACTAGCATGCTCGACTGGTTATGCTCTGCGGGTGATTTGAGACGCGCACGTGTTGATACCGCGATCATTCCGCTTGGCAGCATCGAACAGCACGGCGAGGCGCTTCCTGTGGGAACAGACCACATAATCGCGTGTGCCATAGCGCAGAAGGTGGCCCAACGCATCAATGCGTACCTGCTGCCGGGTATTCCGGTAGGCACTTGCCAGGAGCATACAGGCGGTACAGGAAGTGTCTGGATTTCTGCCCAGACTTACATGCACATGCTCTCCGATATTTGCTTTTCGCTGACTCACTCGGGGATACGCAAGATAGCACTGATCTTAGGTCATGGCGGACTGTGGGCTGTAAAGCCAGCTGTGCGCCAGATAAACCTCACGCACAGGCAACTTTCGGTGTTGCACGTCACTCCACTGGACATGTTCGGAAGTCATCTCTCGCGGCTAATACAGAGCGAGCAAGCAGATGACGTGCACGCCGGAGAGCAAGAGGCTTCGCTATGCATGCACCTCGTGCCGGATGCTGTAAGACTCGACAGAGCCGAAGACTCGGTACCGAAGACGGGCCGGGAGTTCTTGGATTATGTGCCCATGCTTGAATTATGCGCATCGGGTGTATGGGGTTTTCCGACCCGTGCAAGTCGCGAAAAGGGCGAGCAGATATTCAATCTGGTGTGTGAACTCACCCAGGACTACTTGCTGCGCACGTTCTCACAGGTAGAGCAGGTAAAAAAGCGAATCGGCAACTCTTAAAGGAGGCGGAGGCATGAGACTGCACGGAATCATACCGGCAACTGTAACACCGATGCACGAAGACTCGAGCATCGATATAGAGTCATTACGTAGGTACGCAAGATGGCTCGTTGAACAGGGCGTTCACGCGCTTGCGCTTTGTGCGGATACTGGCGAAGGCCCTCACCTGTGGCCCGAAGAAAGAAAACTCGTGATACAAACCGTAAGAGAGGAGATCGGGGACAGTGTGCCGATCGTAGCTGGCCTGTCTGGGGTGTTCACCGAGCAGGCGGCAGAAGAGGCCACAATGTGTCGCGAAGCAGGCGCCGACGCGCTGCTCGTATTTCCTCTGGGTGCGTTTAGAGGTAGCCCACAGTCTCTAGGGATGGTCAGGGAGTATCACGCGTTGTTATACCGTGAAGCGGGCTTACCCCTCGTCATGTTCCAGCTGCAGGACGCTCTGGGAGGGGTCGAGTTCGACGTCGATACTCTTACTTGTCTTGCGCAAACCGAAGGGGTCATAGCAATCAAAGAAGCGTCGTTTGACGCCAACAAGTACGTTCGTACCGTGCGACACCTCAGAGCGAATGCTCCCGAACTGTCAATCCTCTCCGGTAACGACAACTTCGTGGCAGAGTCTTTGGTAATGGGTGCAGACGGGTTGCTGATTGGTTTCGGCACTCTATGCGTAAAAGAGCAGGTCGAGATGTACGACGCCGCGGTATCGCGCGATTTTCCCAAGGTGCTCGAAATAGGAAGCAAGGTGCAGCCGCTGGCGGATCACATCTTCTCGGCGCCTGTAAGAGACTACCGAGCGCGCACAAAAGAAGCGCTTCGGCAAATGGGAGTAATTCAGCACTCTTATGTCAGAGCTCCGCTAAGCCCGCTGAATGATAGCGAGAAACTGAAACTAACCGAAGCTTTGCGTGCGGCGGGTCAAATCCGGTAAGAAGAGTCTGTGGGGTGGACACACGCGTAAGCGCTGTGTTGAGCGCTTACGCTGAGCCACGCCTCCAATGGACTATGGTTAGATATCTGCTAGAGCAGAAGGTTCAGCAGTCCGCCTACGCCAATCGATAGAGTATGATGGCCATGAATTCCAGCAGAGCTCACAAGCCGAGTTCTCTTCAGTGCGAAAACACTTGCGATGCACGGAAAGAACATTGCGAGCACACTTGCACCGACAACTGCTTGCTTAGTGCGCAGGTAGATAGTGCCGAGCATGCCTACGGCGAGGTCTTTGCGCAGAAAGCCTATCACGACTGTGGGCCAGTATCCTGAACAGACGTACGCAGTCCAACAGACTTATGATAAGAGCACCGAGACCACCATGGGCAGCGCTTCTCTGATGAAACCACGAATTCGCATCCCCAGGGGAGCAAAGGTCTTATGTAGGGCGGAATCTCGATAAGCAGTCCGGGTGAACCCCCTAACGAGCGCTTTTGGTACAAGTCCTACGACAAGCCATACCAGAATGTAGCCGAATCCCAGTAGCGAGGGGATCATGGCTTGCCTATGAACACCTACTCGGTGCATTGGGTTGTCCAAGAGGCACATCGACAATCTCGGCTTTCTCGTTTCCAAGCTTCATGCAGCCTGAGACGAACTCGAGGGTGATTCTCGGATAGTCTGACGCAATTGCGCCTGTGCCGGTGACGTGAGAAGACCCCACGCTCTTGCCCACGTTGGGGTTTTCGACAAGCAGTATCCTCATCTGGAGTTCTTCTCTGACTCCACCATAATCTTCGATGCAAGCCTGAGGCCCCTGTGTCTGCCCTAACTTAGGCACCACAGGCCGATGGCGCCATTGAACTCAGCTTCGTCCTTACAGGGCGCAGGCCGAGCGTTTGCAGCTTGTCTTTGAGTCCGCGTCCGGCTTGTACTGACCTGACCAAACCTGACTGGCCCATCTTCATCTGTGCAGCCGACATCTGCAGGGGCATGCGTGAACGTGACCCCCAGTTTAAGTTGCATATCAATCGCATTGCACCTATACAGCGAGTTTCGATAACAAACAAGGCCTCGCGTGTCGCGAAGCCTTGGCGGGATAGTGTGTCTTGTCATACACCCCTATTGACTACGATCTCCCCGTTCTTCATTACCATCTTGATCTTGTCTATGCTCTGCAGCACACGGATATCTTGTAGTGGATCGCCTTCTACAACTATGATATCTGCTAGTTTAGCCTTCTCCAGAGTCCCAACCTTGTCGAGGATTCCTATCAGTTCTGCGCCCAAACGGGTTGCCGAGTATATCGCGTCTTCGGGACTCATGCCCGCTTCCACCATGAGCTCGAATTCGAGCGCGTTCTTGCCATGATAGTTGAACGGTGTGGCTGCATCTGTGCCCATCGCTATCTTTATGCCAGCCTCGAGCGCCTTGCGGAAGCTTGCCAGGTGTGCCTGTTGGCCTTCTTTGGCCTTCCTAACGCCGTACTCGGGTATTCCTGCTTCGAGTCCGTGCTCGACTATGTGGTGCACCGCAGCAAGCGTCGGCACCAAGAACACGTCTCTTGCGAGCATGAGCTCGATAATCTCATCGGTGAGATGGAAACCGTGCTCTATAGAACTGATGCCAGCCAAAATGGCGTTCTTTATGCCGTTTGAGCCTTGGGCATGAGCCATCGATTTCTTGCCCACGTTGTTCGCCTCTTCTATCGCTGCGCGCATTTCCTCGACAGTCATCCCTCGCGCAGTCGGCACGCTTCCGAAAGACATCACGCCGCCTGTGGCGCAGAGCTTTATGTGGTCGGCTCCGTCACGAAGCTGTTCACGCGCCGCTTTTCTTGCCTCGTCAGGGCTATCCACTACGTACCTTCTTGCAAACACGATCTCGGGCGGATAGCCGTTTTGCGCATCGCCATGACCTCCGGTTATGGACAGCGCACGCCCTGCGGCAAACAGCCTTGGACCGGGCACTAGGCCCTCGTTGATCGCGTTCTTGAGACCCACGTCAATAAGACTTGCCGCACCTGCGTCTCTTAGAGTGGTGAATCCCGCTTCTATCGAAAGCCGGGCGTTGTTTGCCGCCTTTATGGCTGCATGCGGGACGAGCTCTTTGAGAGACTTCAGTATGTTTGGGTCTCCGTCGCCGGTGATGTGCACGTGACAGTCGATCAGGCCAGGCATTATCGTCATGTTGCTCGCATCAAACACACTCACGTCATCAGTTGTGACACGAACGCTCTCCTCGGGTCCTAACGCGACTATCTTGTCGCCGTCTATGAGCACTGAAAAGTTCTGCTTGGGTGCGCTGCCTGTGCAGTCGAGCAGGGTTCCTCCCTTTATGAGCTTAAGCACGCGCCTGTTCCTCCTTCTTCTTGCGAAGTTTCTGCTGGTTTTCAACGCGGTAGCCTAACGTACCTGCCTTGTGCGTCTAGGTGTTATCCAAGGGGAACAGCGGTCTCGGCACGTTCTTGTACGCAAACCACGAAAGATTGGGGCTTGCCATGCCAGGGCAGTCGACTTCAACTATTTCGCTGGCAAGTGGCTCGTAGCCAGCGCGGAAATGGCCCCTTGACTTGACCACTAAGACGCTCTTTTTCTCTGGGTCGATACCGACGTGCCTGAATATCTCGGGGTCGTTCGGCGCCATGCGCTGAGATATAGTTATTACCTCGATACCGTCAACCTGGAGCAGCGCGGTCTTGCCGAGCGCCACTTCAAGGCCTGTCTGCATAGGCCCGGTGTTGACAAACCTGCCGTCAGTTACGCGTTTTACGGTCGCTTCCACTTCAAGAGGTTCGCCGTGGTTGGGTTCTGTCTTGCCTCCAAGTCGAAGCGCAATCCGTGCTCCCGGTCCGGCCTGATGCGCAAGCATCGCTGCTTCGGGGTCCCACATTATGGCAAAGCCTGTGTCTTCTGCGCGCATCTCAAGCAGTGTTTTGAGCAGCACTGTGGTGTCGCCTGAGCCGCCACCTCCGCAGTTGTCTGCGACGTCTGCCAGCACGATTGGACCTTTCTTATGCGAAGACTGTTTACTGCGTGACATGGCATATGCCACAGCTTCACGTGCAGAACGAAGCGGCTTCAGAAACTCTGCCCTCAGCTTCCAAGCTTCGTCCGCGATCTCTTCGGCTATACGTTCTGCAAACTGTGGGTTGCCATTTGTCACTGCCACCACAGACGAGCCTACTTCGGGTATGTCTGCAAACGGAAAACCGCCGAACACCGATACGTTTATTACGTCGGGGTGTGCTTCGTGCTCTCGGGCGAGTTCAAACAGCCTGACCATCGGGCCCTCTTTAGTCCTCATGTTGATAGTTGGAGGCATCATTGGCCTCTTGGCTATGGCCATAACAGGCGTTATCTCACCGCTAAGCGTTCTCAACATACACTCGGTTGCCTCCACGGCGCGTTCGTACGAGTCTACATGCGGATTTGTGTCAAATCCGAAGAACGCGTCTGCGTACGACACCATTTTGCTCGTGATGTTGCCGTGCAGGTCCAAGGTTACCACAACAGGAATGTCGGTACCGACCTGTTGGCGCACTCGATAGAGGATGTCTGCTTCTGCATCGGTGACGTGCTCTGAGACCATCGCGCCATGTAATGCCAAGAGCACACCATCGATGCCGCCCGAACGCATAGCACTCTGTATTGTGTCAAGCAGGTGCCCCAGCAAGTGCTCATGCGCTTCTTTGGTCACTATGCCCGACGGCACCGCTGAAGCTGCAACACTTGGGACAAGGTGCACTTTGATGTGGCTTTGCTCGGAGGCATCGATGAAGCCACCCATGCTTGTGCGTGTGCCTTTGTACACAGAGAAGATCTGTTCGTCATGGTGCAAGCCTCGCTCTCTAAACTCTGGAAGAGCAGTGGATATGGGGCTAAACGTGTTGGTCTCGTGGCTTATCTGGCCGAATACAAGTCTTAAACTGCTTGCCAAGACACAAAACCTCCCTCAGTTTTTTGGGACACACTGTGCTTCTACAAGTCTTGGCATCTGTCCTCCGCGCACCTACGCGAGGTATCCGAGCACGAGCAACACAAGCGCTATGGGCAGCCTTGCAAGCGCAATTCTGCGCCAGTTGGCGTCTCCTGAGATCTTGGTTACGGTTTCCCGACCTTGCTTGTTGAAGACGAGCAGCACTGCTTTGAGACTCCAGCCCAACGGGATGACGACCATAAGCAGCCACCCTGCCCACGTTTTCGGTGCAGCGGCAAAGAAACTGCGCAGCGCAAAGAGGTAGAACGCCAGCAGCAGGGCACTCAGTAGCACAAACCACCACGGCCTCTTGCCCGAGTAAGCAGCTTTTTCAACCTGCTGAAAGCGTGCTCCCATGCGGTATATCGCTACACTGGTTGCAACTGCTGCAATAGCCAGAGAGTACGCGAATACCTTGACAATGCTCATTCCAGTACCTCCGTGTTTGTTAGTGTTCATCAGCTTACATTCTACACGTATTGCGTCAATACAAGACATACGCGAAAGGAGTCTTGGCAAAAGGAGTTGAACCGAGCATATGCGTGACCACAAGAGAGGGAGGCAATACGATGACCCCAAAAGTTGTTTGCTTCGGAGAACTGATGCTTCGCCTGTCTCCTCCTGGGTACCTGCGTTTTGTGCAGGCTGAGTCTTACAACGCCACGTACGGAGGAGCAGAAGCCAACGTGGCAGTGTCTTGCGCCAATTACGGACTTGATGCGTGGTTTGTGTCGAAGGTGCCGCAAAATGAGATAGGTCAAGGCGCGATAAACAGCCTACGCAAGTTCGGGGTTAATACCAGTTGGATGGTGAGAGGTGGCCCGAGACTCGGCGTGTACTTTGTCGAAAAAGGGGCGGCGCAGAGGCCATCGAAAGTGGTATACGACCGCGCGAATTCATCCATAGCGACTGCGACGCCGGAGGATTTTGACTGGCCTCAGATACTCTCAGGAAGCAGCTGGTTTCACACCACAGGAATAACGCCTGCACTGAGCGAGTCGGCTGCCCGCATATGCCAGCAGGCGCTGTGTGCAGCGAAACAGGCAGGCTGTACCACGAGTTTCGACTTGAACTTCCGCAAGAACCTTTGGAGTAGTGAGCGTGCGAACGAGGTGCTCGCACCCATGATGGAGTACGTAGATATCTGCATTGCAAACGAAGAAGACGCAGAGAGCGTTTTCGGAATCAAAGCGGAGCAATCAGATGTCGAAAAGGGCAAGATCGACGGAGAAAGCTACAAGCAGGTAGCCACCAAAATGGTCGAGCGATTTGGGTTTAAGGCCTGTGCCATTACGCTACGAGAGAGTCTTTCGGCATCAGATAATGGTTGGTCGGCACTCTACTACGACGGTACACAATTCTACGAGAGCAAGCGCTACATGGTGCACATAGTAGACAGAGTCGGTGGCGGAGACTCTTTTGCCGCAGGTCTGGTGTACTCGCTGCTTAGCAACAGGCACCCTGGCAAAGCAGTCGAGTTTGCGGTAGCGGCTTCGTGTCTCAAACACTCGATAGAAGGCGACTACAACGCGGTTACTGCGTCTGAAGTCGAAAAGCTTGCGCAGGGGAAAGCGTCTGGCAGAGTGGAGCGCTAGACAATACCGAGTAACCAACTTGCGATGCTGAAATATATGAGCAGCCCGGCAGAATCGGCTATGGTGGTGATGACCGGGCTGCTTGCCACTGCCGGGTCAATGCCGAACACTATGAGAGTGAAGGGTAGCACCGCTCCTATTATGTTCGACACAAGCACGATTACTACCATGGCGAGTCCTACTACGATTCCCACCATCGCGCCGCCCCTGTACAGCCCGAGTACGGATGACACAAGTCCCATCGTCACACCCAGTAGTATTCCTACCGAGAGTTCTTTGAGCAGGGTGCGTGTCCATTGGTTCAACTTCAGGTCTCCCGTGGATATGGCGCGGATCATCAGTGTGGCCGACTGTGCCCCTGTGTTTCCGCCGCTACCTATAAGCAGAGGAATGAAGAACGCAAGCGCGATCGCTGTGGCGAGCGTCTTTTCGTATATGGCTATAACACTTGAAGACACCAGGTTCAAGAATACGAGCACCATGAGCCATCCTATGCGCTTGCGGTAGAGCTCTCCGACGCTTGCCTCGTTGTATTCAACCGGGCGCGGAGCCATGGCTGCGGCTCGGTGGAAGTCTTCGGTTGCCTCTTCCATGGCCACGTCCAGTACGTCGTCGGCCGTCACGATTCCAAGCAGTACGTTATCTGAAGACACCACCGGTAGTACGAACAGGTCGTATCTGTCCATTGTGAACACCGCAAGCTCTCTATCATCGAACGCAGACAGGCTCACAAACGTGTTGTCCATAAGGCTCTCAATGTTGCGCGAAGGCTCAGTCAGTATCAAGTGTTTTAGCTCAATAGAATCAAGCAACTTCCCGTCATCGCTTATAACGTAGATCATGTTTATGGTCTCGCTGTGTCTGCCCCTTTGCCTGATGTGCTCAAGCGACTCTCTGACGCTGAAGTCCGGGCGCACGGCAACGTAGTCAGGCGTCATAAGCCTTCCGACGCTGTCAGGAGGGTAGCCTAAGAGGTGCCTTGCCTCACGCAAGTCTTCCGGGCTAAGCAGTCCGAGAAGTCGTTGCGCGTACTGGCCCGGCAGCTCTTCAAGCAGGCTTGTACGGTCGTCGGGCGGCATCTCTTGCAGCACGCGGCGTGCTTCTTCACCTGTGAGCTCGATAAGCAGGTCGTTCAGATCCTCGGGTTCCATGTAAGAGCCCACTTCAGGAGCCACGTGCCTCGGGAGCAGCCTGAACAGCACAACACGCTCGCGCCTTTCCAGAGCCAACAACAGATCGGCAATCTCGGGAGGTTGCCAGTTGGCAAGCGTCTTTCGTATCTCCGCCCAGTTCCTGCTGGCAATCAGATGGGATATTTCAGGGTCAACCTGGTACTGCACGAGCGTGTCACATCCTTCCGGGGCGTACTATGTGTTCTGGCGAACGACACGCGCCTACCGATGCGTATCCCCTACCAGCATAGCACTGAAACATGATTGCGTGAAGTACGGCGCGCCACAATCCGCGAAGACGCGTGCTAGGCAGATAACTGCGTGAGGACGCCAATATTTGCTCCTGGTGCTCGATTTGCGCGCAAAACGCTCTCTGATTGGAAACTGACGCGACCTGCGATCTGTATTTTGAGTGTATGAGCACAATTGGCGCAAAATCCAGCGACAAATACCCGATAACAATCTCAGGAGACTAGCAAGCGCACGAGGTGATACGCGTATGGCATCAGAGAAGAAGATAGTCGTGTTTACGGTCGGGGACTCCAGATATGGAGTGGACATAAGTTCGGTAAAAGAGATAATGCCGGCGCAGAAGACTACTCAGGTACCCAACGCCCCTCATAGCGTCAAAGGGGTCACAAGCCTGAGGGGCCGAGTCATGCCTGTACTGTGTCTTTCGACCTGTCTTAACATAACCAGAGACCAGCATGAAGAACCCACACGAATAATCGTGATTGAGCACGGTCGGGAGATAGTTGGTTGCTTGGTAGACTCGGTGAGAGAGGTACTGTCTATCGATTCAGAACAGATAGAGCCGTTGCCAGAGAGTCTGTGCGACCAGCACAGCCGGTTGCTGGGAATGATCAGGACTGGAGACGACCTCGTGACATTGATAGACATGGAGCGTGTAATCGATACCATAGCGGTCTAACCGCCAAGTTAGCGCTAGACCCGCCTTTTCTTGCTGGTTTGATCCTAACAGTATGTCATTTATGAAGGCGCACGCCTCAAGACGGAGAATCCATTCTAGAGGCGTGTGCTTTTTTGGTCCGAAACTCAGACTTAACCCAAAATCGGGGGGATTATTGTGTGCAGCGACAGCGTGAAGCGCGGAGTCGAGATACTCGACATGTATCGCTTCAAGATGTTGAGCGATCCTCAGATCTCACCTGACGGCACCAAAGTCGCATTTGTTGTGACCGAAGCGCAGAAGAAGCAGAATGACTACCGTTCGAGAGTTTTCGTAGCAGACATAGCATCCGGAGAGGTCGTGCAGTTCACCGCCGGATATAGCGACGACAGCCCGCGGTGGTCACCTGACGGCAGTCGAATTGCGTTCTGTTCCAAACGCAGTGGCTCAGCGCAGATATGGATCATACCTGCTGCGGGTGGTGAAGCAGTACAACTCACATCTATGGAAGGCCCGGTTTTTGGGCCGAGATGGTCTCCGGACTCAAGTCAGATAGCGTTTACGCACCGGGTTGACCTCAGTGGTAAGCGAAGCGCAGCCGATGACGATGGCTATGTAAGCGATGTCATGGCGTACACAAGGCTTAGGTACAAGTTTGACGGAGAAGGTTTCTGGGACGGCAAGTGGCGACACATCTATGTAGTTGATTCCGCAGGTGGTGACCCGAAGCGGATAACAGACGGCGAGTTCGACCACCAGCAGCCTGCATGGTCGGCGTGTGGCACCAAGATTGCGTTTTCGGCAGCCAGGCGTGCAGATGCCGATCTCGAAGCCAAAACAGATATATACGTAAAGGACCTTGTCTCGGGTGAGATACTTCAGGTAACAGACACCGATGGACCTGCCTCTTGGCCTACATGGTCTTGCTGCGGCAGCAAGATAGCGTATTACGGTCACCTGGACGCCTACGGCGGTGCGGATTTGAGCCGGCTATGGGTGGTTGATTCGCTGGGAGAGTCTGCACCTCGCTGCATAACCGAGCGTTTCGACAGGAGCCTCCCGGACAACGTGGGCTCAGACATGCGCTGGGGAGTAGCTGAGTTCACTCCAGTGTGGGCTCCCGATGGAAAGGCAATTTACTCTCTTTACGGTGATTCAGGCCGAGTCAACATCTGCAAGGTGGATGTTGAGCACGGTAGCGTGACAGATGTCACCTCAGGAGAGCGCGTCATATACGGCATGAGCATGCGCAATGACAGGATCGCTTTTGTGTCTCAGAATCCCACAGACCCAGGTGAGGTGCACGTAAAATGCTTGACGACTTGTGATGAGACACAAGTTACGCGCCTTAACCTCGAACTGCTGCAACAACTCGAGCACAGCGAGCCCGAGAGAGTGTGCTACAAATCTGAAGATGGTCAGGACATAGAGGGGTGGATAATGAAGCCTGTCGGGTTCTGCAATGGGCACAAGTACCCGATGATGCTTTCAATCCACGGTGGCCCGCACAGCGCCTTCGGCTACTGCTACAACCACCAGTTCCAAATCGCTGCTGCCAAGGGATACGCCGTGTTGTTTGTTAACCCGAGAGGCAGCACACACTATGGCCAAGATTTTGCCAAGGCCACCCATCACGATTGGGGAGGTAAGGATTATCGCGATATCATGGCGGGTGTGGAGCATGCGCTCCGGCTCGGGTATGTGGATGAATCCAGAATGGTTGTAACCGGTGCGAGTTTTGGAGGATACATGACCAACTGGGTGATCGCCCATGACAACCGATTCAAAGCAGCGGTGACTGAAGTCACCACTGCAAATAGATACAGTCAATGGGGAAGCAGCGACTATGGCCACGGCAACGGCAAATGGGAGTTTAAGGGCCGGCCGTGGGAGAGTTGGGATAACGCACATCACTACCTAGAGCGCTCACCGCTTACGTACGTACAGCAAATGGACACTCCTCTGCTAATCCTGCAGGCGATGGCCGACCAGCGCTGCCCTCTGCAACAAGCAGAAGAGTTGTATACTGCACTTGTTGTGTTGAAGAAGAATGTTGAGATGGTGCTGTTTCCGGGCGAATCCCATACGTTTTTTAGAGTGGGCAAGCCCAAACATAGAAAAGAGCGTCTTGAGAGAGTGTTTGCTTGGTTTGACAGGTACACCTGCACGTAGAAAAGATTGCAAACGATGCGCGTGAATCGAAAGTCCAACTTATGAAGGAGGTAGACCGACCAAATGGTACGTAGATTTGTCACTGGGCAGATAAGTCATGAGACAAACTGCTTCAGCCCCATCCGCACCGAAATCCATCACTTTGGCGAAAGAGGTTACGTTGTCGGTGAGGAAGTGCTGAAGCGGTTTTCGGGAACCCGTACTGCGATTGGCGGGTTCATCCACTTTGCACGTGAGACCGGTGCGCAGATAATCCCCACCATATCTGCATCTGCCGTTCCGTCAGGAATAGTAGCGGCCGAAGCGCACACCGAACTCAAGAGCATTTTGCTTGACGGCATCAAGAAGGCAGGCAAGATAGACGGTGTGTTGCTCGCGTTGCACGGCGCGATGGTCGCCGAAAATGCTCCGGATGCAGAAGGAGACATAATAGCAGATGTGCGCGAACTAGTCGGGCCCGACGTCCCCATAGTCGTCACACTCGACTACCACGGCAACATAACGGACAAGATGGTTGATACGGCCGACGGCCTCTTCGGATACAATACCTACCCTCACGTGGACGGCTGGGAAAGGTCAGTTGAGGGCGCCGAGTTCATCACGAAGTTACTTGACGGCAAGATAAAGCCTGTAAGCTACGTTGTGCGTCCGTCGCTTGCGCCTGCTGTGGTGCCCGCACGCACAGGTTGGGGCCCAATAAAGAAGCTAATGGAGAAGGCATTTGAATACGAGAAACAGCCCGGTGTGTTGAACGTGAGCGTATACGGTGGCTTCGTGTACTCAGATATACACGATGCAGGGCTTGCCTTCCTCGCAACTACAGACAACGATCCCGAACTAGCGAAGAAGATTGCGCACGACATGGCAGATTCGGCCTGGCAGATTCGACGCGAGTTCGTAGCCAAGATGCTGAAACCCGTTGATGCGGTGAGGCATGCGATGGCAGCTGGGCGAGGGCCGGTGGTGCTGGCCGACGTCGCAGATAACACCGGAGCCGGCGCATCGGGAGACGGAACAGAGGTGCTGCGAGCTCTGCTAACCGAAGGCGCCGAAAGCGCCGTAGTTATTACTATCCCGGACAAGCAGGCGGTAGAAGAGGCGTTCAGAGTTGGAGTCGGCGGAGAATTCAACGCGTTGGTGGGTGGCAAGATAGACGACAAACACGGCGCACCTGTCGAAGTCAAGGGCGTAGTCAGGATCTTGTCCGACGGCAGGTTCATTCACCGCGGGCCGATGTCCACAGGGCTTGTGGCGAACATAGGCCGTACCGCTGTTATTGAGAGCGGTGGCGTGGAGATTATCGTGAACGAGCGCAGGTTCCAGCCGGTCGATCCGGAGGTCGCCCGTTCTGTGGGCATAGACCCTGCATCGAGGAAGATCGTGGTGGTGAAGTCATCGGTGCATTATAGGGCATCATACGAACCCATTGCAGCAGAGATCATCGAAGTGGACGGTCCGGGGCTTGCCAGTCCGAACCTTTCGCGCTTTGCGTTCAAGAACATTCGTAGGCCCATATTTCCAATAGACGAGATGTAGCAATTTGCAGGGGGCTCACGCGCGTGGGCCCCCGCCGATCGCACAGTGACAACTGAATCGATTTCAGCACGACTAAGGAGGCACTACCGAGATGTTCAGAGCCAGGGGAATAATACCCGCGATGGTGACACCGTTCCGAGATGACCGAGTAGACGAAGACGCTTTAAGAGAACTCACCCGCTACCTCATTCGCGCGGGAGTCCACGGCTTGTTCTGCATCGGGAGCCAGGGAGAATCGTATGCGCTCACCTATGAAGAGAAAAAGAGAATTACCGAGACGGTGATCGACGAGACGTCGGGCAAAGTTCCGGTGTACGTCGGCACAGGTGCGGTTACCACAGCCGAGTCGGTTGAACTGACGCAGATGGCAGAGGCAGCAGGCGCCGATGCGGTGACCTGCATAACGCCTTACTTCATAGCACCTTCGGTCGCAGAATTGCACGATCACTACAAGAAGATAGCAGAGTGCACCAGGCTTCCGGTCTACCTCTATGCGAACCCGAGTAGGACAAATGTGCCGCTTCCAACCTCGCTGGTAGAAAGACTCTCGCACATCGACAACGTGCGAGGGATGAAAGACTCAAGCGGTGATCTCACGCAGACAATGAGCTACATGGTCAAGTGTGGGCCAGAGTTCGACGTGCTGATGGGTCGTGACACACTTATTTACGCCGCGCTGTGCTACGGAGCAACAGGCGCAGTAGCTGCTACGGCCAACGTCGCACCGCAGATTGCCGCCTCGATATACAACAGGTTCGTCGAGGGAGACCACGAGGGCGCGAGGAAGGCACAGTTCGCGCTCGAACCCATCAGAACCGCGTTTGGGCTTGGAACGTTCCCTGTTGTGGTAAAAGAAGCTCTTACCATGCTGGGTATACCTATGGGCGCGTGCAGGGCGCCTGTCGGTGAAATGTCTGAGCAGAGCAAAGCAGAACTCAGGCGAGTGCTTCAGCAGATGGCGCTGCTTTAGACGGAGGTGAGACCATGCATCCTGTGCTCAGGTATATGACGGAGAGCGCCGACGACATGACGAGCCTTCTGGGAGCGCTTGTTGAGATGGAGTCTCCGAGTACGGACAAACACGCCACCGATGCGCTGTCGAGGCACCTCGAAATCTTGTTTAGGGGTCTGGGCTGCCGTACCTCGCTTGTCCCGCAGACAGAGTGTGGAGACCATCTGAGGATCGAGTGGGGCAGCGCTGATGAGCAGCTGCTGGTGCTGTGCCACATGGATACAGTCTGGCCTCTTGGAGAGGTTAAGAAGCGTCCGTTCAGAGTGGAAGACGGCCGCGCCTACGGCCCGGGCGTGTTTGATATGAAAGCGGGTATCGTGAACACGTTCTTCGCGCTGAAGTACCTGACTGAACGCGAGCTCTCGCTCAACAAGAAGATTGTGATCGTGATGAACACGGACGAAGAGGCAGGAAGCCGCACTTCTACCCCTTTGATCACGGAAGAAGCGCGCAGGAGTACACATGCACTCGTGCTCGAACCGCCCGAAAAAGGTGCCGTAAAGACGGCGCGAAAAGGTGGAGGCGGCTTTCGTATAGAGATTACGGGTAAGCCGGCACACGCCGGAGGAGAGCCAGAGAAAGGACTCAACGCGATTGTCGAGATGGCGCACCAAGTACTCGCGTTGCATGCGATGAACGACTTCACCACAGGCACAACGGTAAACGTCGGAGTGGTAACGGGCGGCACACGTTCAAACGTGGTACCTGCCTCTTCGGTGGCAAACGTCGATTTCAGGGCGGTAACTCGCGCCGAAGCGGAAGCGCTTGTCGAAAAAGTATTGGGTCTTAAGACGGTAATGCCAGGCACTACTATGAAGATAACGGGTGGCATCGGGAAGTATCCGATGGAGAGGACAGAGAGTATTGTTGAGTGCTATCTGAAGGCCAAGCAACTCGCAGCCGAACTTGGGTTTGACCTCAAGGAGTCGAGCACCGGTGGTTGCAGCGACGGTAACCTTACTGCATCGCTCGGCGTGACCACACTTGACGGGCTCGGGGCAGTCGGAGATGGGGGCCATGCAGAGAGCGAGTACGTGCTAGTGGAAAGCATGCCAAAAAGAGCCGCGTTGCTTGCAAGGCTGCTGGAGACGCTCTGAGCCACGCAAATGCACTGATCTCAGAGGAGGAATTGCCAATGTCTTTTAGGTTTGCCGTGGGCGGCATATCTCATGAGACGAACACTTACTGCAAGCACAAGACTGAGATAGAAGAGTTCAAAATCTGGCGTGGGCAGCAGATCATAGACAACTCGTCCGGAGTGCGTTCTTTCATCGGAGGCATGATGGATGCAGCAGAAGAACTCGGCGCAACTCTTGTACCTGTGTTCTACACCCGAGCGCAGCCGTCGGGCACCATATCCAGAGCCGCATACGACTCCATGCTTGCAGAATTGCTCGATGGAATTAAGCAGGCTATGCCGCTTGATGCGGTAGCGCTCGCGCTGCACGGAGCAGGTGTTGTTGAAGGCATAGACGATCTTGAAGCGCATCTTTGCCACTCTGTGCGTGACATTGTGGGACCTGCGGTGAAAATAGTAGCTGTGTTCGATCTGCACGGCAACATAACTCAGTGCATGGCGGATGCGCTAGATATGTGTCTTGGTGTGCATTACTATCCGCATGTGGACGGATACGAGCGCGGGCATGAAGCCGTGATGTCTATTCCGAGACTGCTCTCGGGTGAATGGAAGCCAGTCACGCACGTAGAGCACGTGCCGATGCTGATAGCGTCTTCGCCCACCAGATTGCATCCGGCAAGAACGGTAAACGAACTGTGCTGGGAGATAGAGAAGAGAGAAGACATTTTGGACTGCACGTTTTTCCATGGTTTTCCGTATACAGACATACCGCACGTTGGGCTTATGGTGAGCGCCACCGCGAACGGCAACGTCGAGAATGCGCGGCGCGCAGCACAAGAAGTGGCAAAATGGATATGGGATCACAGGCAAGAGTTCGTGAGAGAGACGTTCAGCCCGGACGAAGCGATCGAAAAAGCGCTTTCGGTATCGGGTGGACCTGTTGTCATCAACGATACCGCAGACAACCCCGGAGGTGGTACGCCGGGTGATGCCACGCATGTACTGCGAGCCATGATAGAGCACGATCTGAAAGACGCATGTTTCGGCTTCATTTATGACCCCGAGGTCGCAAAGCAGTGTCATGAGGCCGGCGTGGGCAAGCGTATAAGGGTGAGCCTTGGTGGTAAGTACGACGATTTCCACGGGGCGCCGCTTGACCTTCTGGTGTATGTCAAGTGCCTCACGGACGGACGCTTCATACAACAGACTCCTATGGGCAGAGGTAGTCGTGTCGACCTTGGACGTATGGCACGCATCGTAACGGGTGGCATCGATATACTCGTATCGTCGGTGCGCACACAGACGCTTGACCCGGAGGTGTTCTTGCTTCACGGCATCGATGTCACCAGATACAAGATCGTGGCGCTTAAATCGAGCACGCATTTCCGTGCAGGGTTTGAACCCATCGCGAAGCAGATCATAGCGGCCGACTCACCTGGGCTGACGACACTGAACGTATCTCACTTCCCACGGGAGCGCACGAAACGGCCTATCTGGCCCATCGACCAAGATGCTCGCTATCCGATCAGCTGACCCATAGGTTAGTGGCGCGGCATGCAGCGCGTTGTGCTGTGTGCCGCGTTTTGATTAGTTGCGTGCCTATGTGGTGTCGGCCGATGGCTCGATAAGCGAGGCTGACTTACGGCGTTTGGATGCGCTTGTAGACACGCTCCGCAGTGCGGATACAAGCACATCGGGATGAGCCGGTTTGGCGAGAACAGGCGTGTCCTTAGGAAGCGCATCTTGACAAATCTCAGTGGAGAGAGCCGTAAACACAACACAGGGCACGTTCAGACCGCGCAGGTAGTCGAGAACCACAAGCCCGGAGTCTTCCGGCAGAATGAGATCTACGACAGCAGCCGTTGGGTGTACCCCTTTTTCAACCTGTGCAGTTGCTTCTTTAGCCGACGCCGCCTCACTGCACGTATAACCAAGACTTGTGAAGTAGTCTCTCAGCACTTTTCTCAAGGCATCAGAGTCGTCGACTATAAGTATATGTGGCATCGCGCGTCCCTCCAGCCAAGAGCAGTATCTAGAGATATGACACTGATTTAAATATAATACACAATTAATCGGCTGTGTCAGTTGAGTTGATCAAACCATCAAGTTCAGATAACCCTTGAGTATAATGATAGTCCAAGACCCCATGCAAAATGCACAGAAGACCAAGAACGGGCAAAACGCAACAATAGTGGCTGCGTGTTTCACGGCTCTTGCGGAACGCAAACGGAAGAGTTCAGAAGAGGAGGTGCCTTCGGCTGAACTCTGCCTCCACATCGCAGAGCCCGAGTTCACGGAGTTTGCTGCTTGTTGGGATTCCGGTATCTAGGTGCCAGCCGCGCGCCGTGTAGTACTCATCTAGCATGGGCTGTAATTCCACCACATGGCCGGTTGACTCGCCCGAGCCTGCGGGTAACGGTTCTTCGAGAAAGCGTCTGGGCAAGGTGTCGTGCTCTCGTCTTATGCCAAGCCTCACGATATATGCCCTTTCAAGGTTTACGATTCTCTCGCCGATTTTCTGCACTGCATGAGCAGATATATCCAGACCTGCTGCCGCGTGGAGCAGCTCGGCTGCCTGCTCGTACGGCAGTATTTCCATGTTTACTATCGTATTCTTGCACGCGTTAAGGCTGTCTGCGATAGCGCAACGCTCTTCGTAGTGCTTCACCACTTTGCCTTTGCCCCTGTACTTAAGTCTGAACGCGGCGTCGGCGACGCCGAACCTGCGTACCGCTTCTTCTGCATCTTCGCAGAACTCAAAAGAAGGTTCTGAACGTAGGTGATCGCCGCCTCGGCTTGCAACTGCGTATCCAAGTGCGTACGCTTTCAGACCGCGGGGGTCTGCCTGGAATACCTCAAGTCCCTTAACGTGCATTGCAAGTTCCTGCCCTCGCCCAAGCAGTTCGGCGAATCTTCGCACGCCGAAAGCCAGCTTCGCGCCGAAACGCTCTCGGTACGCGATCTGGGTCAAGAGCTGCATGATGCACTCTTTGTTGCCCCACGAAAGCTCCAGACCGCCCGTGTCTTGCTTTGTGAGCATCTTCCGCTGATACAGTTCCATCGCAAACGATATCACTTCGGATGCGCTGATGACGTCCATACCGAGCCTGTTGCACCGGTCAACGGCGGCAAGCGCGAAATGGAGGTCATCGTTTCCGACCCTGGACGAAAAACCCGCTAGCGCCTCAAACTCAGGACCTTCGCTCATTAACCCCTTGTACGGTCCTTCCTCAATCCGCCAGAACCTGCTACAAGGTATGTTGCACGCAAAGCACGCTTTGGACTTGATCTTTATGCTGTCGGCTAGCATCTCTCCGCTCACTTTCTCATAAGACTCAAATCTGCCGTGCTGGAAATGGCGAGTGGAGAGACAACCCATTTTGTTGAGCGCCGTCACGAGTTTGGTTGTGCCAAGCCTCTTGCGCGTATCGTACTCAGGGTGTTCGAGGATTTGCTCGTTAATAACCTCGAGCAGATGCCTGAACCGTACCGGGTCGTGCACCCTGAGCGGCGTCTTGCCCCTTACGGCTATGGCCTTAACGTTCTTTGACGCAAGCACTGTGCCCATCCCGGTACGCGCTGCAGGCCTCACCAGGTTGCAGAAGATGCCAGCAAACGCGACTTTGTTTTCTGCAGCAGGGCCTGCTATCGCGGTCTGCACGCGCGGGTCAGATATCTCTGCTTTGAGTGCAGCGTCAGTCTGCCACACATCGAGCCCCCACAGGTGAGCAGCGTCGCGAATCTCGACAGTACCGTCATGTATAAAAAGATACACAGGTGTCGCGGAGCGGCCTTCAATTACTACTTGGTCAAACCCCGCGAACTTGAGTTCAGGTCCAAAGAAACCGCCTGCGTTGGAGTCGCCCAAGATGCCGGTTGCAGGTGAGAGTGCGCTGAAGTTCACTCTCGCTGCACCCGAAAAGAGGGTGCCATTGAGTGGGCCCACGCCTATGACGAGTTTGTTGTCAGGGGAGTCGGGGTCAACGTTATCCGGCACCTCGCTGTACAACCGCCGTATATTGAATCCCCTTCCGCCCAGGTACTGTTCTGTCCAGCCCCTAGGTATGGGCTCAATGTCGTGGCTCATATTGGTTAGATCGATTCTGAGCACTTTGTTGCGGTATGCAGACATTTCTAGCGTTCTCCTTCAGCTGCGCGGGCGTATCGTATGGCACCTGTGACGCACGCGCGCACGCAATGGGGCTCACCCTGACACAGGTCGCATGTAAGCGGATACGTGTGTTCGCGGTTCATGCGAAGCGCATTAAACACGCAGGCGTTTACGCATGCCGCGCAGCCTGTGCATTTTGGCTGATAGAGCAAGAGCGCACCCGTCGCGTCGTCTCGTCCAAGCGCCCCGGTTGGGCATGCATTGACACAGGCTGCGTTTCCACATTGTCGGCAGGCGTGTGGAGTATCTAGTCCGGACGGTTCGTCTTTGTCGATCCAGATTCTTGAGTTTTCCGGGTCAAAAGCGCTTGTGTGCGCGAGACTGCAAGCCAGTTCACACGATCTGCAGCCCGAACATACGCTGGCGTCAACGAGAAGTCTCTTAGGAACATCGGCTGAATGCACTACTCGGCCTGTGGTGTCGAGTCTTTCAATGCGGAACACCACCATGCCGTTTGGATCGGGGCATACCATGCGATGTGTGTGTTCTATCCAATCGTTGGGCTCGTTCAAGTTCCGCTGCTTTACAGGTAGCATGGGCAGTAGGCTCTGAAGCGCCCAGATACACATGTACTTACCTGCAGGAATTTCGATCTTGCCGCCCCTGACGAAAAAGTGATCGCCCTGCCGCATTGGTAGATCGCAAAACCCTTTTATGTCTTCTACCACCACTCTTAAGTCGTACATTAGAAACACCTCATAACAGCACGTGGCTAATCAGTTCGCTGTTCGTTTTGCCGACACCTGTGTTTTGGATCCATAAAACAAGAGCGCGCCCAGAGGCGCGCAAAAGGTGTGTCGCAATGTTAGTGTTGCGAGCTTGAAGAAGCAGAGTTTCCTGCATATACCAGACGTGTTATTGGAGTGTGCTGCAGAGCGTACAATGCCACAAGCGTGAACACAACGCTGCTGGCGCCTTGGACTATGTCTCCTGGTATACCTGCCAGAGCTCCTGCAAAGCCGTACATGGCTGATGCAGCTACGAAGTAGCCCCCGACCATCCACACCGAGCCGAGCACTGTTGCTCCCATCGTAACGGTTGAAATCCGGCTCTTACGGCGAAATCCCTCGTGCGCTATGAGCCCCACTATTAGCCCCTCAAGCCCCTTGATGACAAGTGTCCAAGGAGCCCACTGGCTGTATCCGAGGAGCACGTCTGCAAGTGCAGAACCGAGTCCTCCTGCTATCAGTGCAGTCTTAGGCCCCAAGAGTACCGCAGCAATGAAGATCGCCGTGTCTCCGACATTGACAAACCCCTGAGTTGCCGGTACCGGCACGTGGATAACCATGGTCGCCACTGCCACCAGCGCCACGAACATCGCCGTAAGTGTCAGTGAACGTAACCCCTTGTTAGACATACTGTCGCCTCCCACGCGTCTGTGAATTAGTAAAGCCCCGGGGTGATCCCCAGGGCTTAGGAAGACTCGAAGCATGCACACCCAAAGTGGCCTGCCGTAATCCTCCCCCCATTCAGACTTTACTGGCGGTACCGGAATCTCACCGGTTCAACTGCTGAGGCTGATGGACTCGTCTTCTCATAAGGAAGCATTACCACCGGTTAGGAAATGGCCGAAACGCGCGGCCTCACCCAGCCCTGAAGGATCTACACTTAGATTATAGCACTGTAAAGCATCTGTGACACGCCTCGTGCCCAGAATTTTTTCACGAAGATTTGAACTCTATCTTTCGAATCTGAGCACTTTCGGCAGTTTGACATCTTAAGATAGGAGCGAAGTTTGGAAACCCTTGCGGTGTCG
>CAYQIY010000015.1:0-70357 GCA_964417635.1 uncultured Pseudomonadota bacterium
GAAGAAGTGCTCGCGAGTTTCCGGATTTAGCGCTCGAGAACGCCGGAATATGCACTGAGATCAAAAACATTCTAGCCTGTGCCAAAAAGTGATCTGTCCCCTACACATTGTTGCAGATCTGTGAAGGCCGCAAACCCTCTACTTGCAGAGATTGCGGCCTCTTCTTCTCTTCTTCGCTATCAAAGTCAGGATGATATACACATCTCACCGGTTTGTACAGAGCTAATTTCAACATACTTACACATTTCGCGAGAATTCGTGGTCGAATATGGCACTTTGAGCATCTACACAAAAGGTGGTGCTCTCACAAGACGCCTAATTGAGGCAATGAGACTGTATTATATCGGTAGGTATTCAGACGCGCCGTCTCGTACCACATCAGAATGCCTTGGCTTTGCATAGCCTTCCCACAAGCGCCCTTGGAACAGGCAGATCTGCCATCGTTAGCAAGCCTGGCCGCGCGTTTATCACCGCAGGAATCATGTTTAGTGCTATGGCACAAGTTCCTATGCCACCAGGTATTTCCGGACATATTCTTACGTCTATCGACGGATTGCCCTCTATGTTTATGTAGTCACCGGTCTTCACACCTTCTGCCTCGGGAAGCACTTGCTGAGGATGCTCCATCTCAAGCACTATTTCGCCTCGAATTCTGGCGCGTGCACTGTGGCGGCATCCGGCTACCATCCCCGGCTGTACTCGCACGTGCTCTGTAACTCGCTCAACATTGGATATAATGGGTTCGCACATCTCTTCGATTGAGTCGAGTTTCCAGCCAAGCGCATCGGCGATCATACTCATCGATTCAGCAAACCCTACATGACCTACTATGCTTCCTTGTTCAACACCTTCTCTAAACTCTTCTTCCGTCTTGCCCACACCTTGCGTGTTCATCACAGTCGGACCGAACGGCGCCAGGTCGTTAACGCGCACAGCCTTTATGTAGCTTATATCACTGCAGACGCCGGTCAGACATATTACGAGTGTATCCAGCACAAATCCCGGATTTACGCCTGTACCTAACACGCTCACACCGTTCTGCTTGGCCAGTCTGTCTATCTGGCGTGCAATCTCGGGTTTCTTATAGTAAGGGTAGGCCATCTCCTCCGCTATGGTAATCACGTTAAGCCCGTGTTCAATTGCGAGTCTGATCTGTGGGAACACCTGCTCGGTAAAAGACGTTGTCGCGATAAGCACTACCTCCGCTTCGGGTCTTGCCAACTCCTGAGCCGGATCCTTGCCTATGATAACGCCCGTCTTCTGTTCTACGCCCACTACTTCTCCGAGATCTCTACCGATGTGCCCCGGCTTGTCTGATACAGCACAGTATGCGCTGAGTAGTTCATTTCTGAGTATCATACGGGCCATACCTGTGCCCATCGCTCCAAGGCCCCATAGCGCCACGCTTGTGTGCTTGTCCATATGAGTCCACTTCCTTCGCGAACAGTTCTCAATCTGCAAGCGTCCAAAGCCATAATCTGTTCATATCATCCGACCAGTCATCTGCCCGTTCAGCCAGAGGTGACGCCGGTGTGCTCAGCGTCCTGCAACCTAAACCCATTACCGTGGAATCCTCACATCCCATATGTGCTTAGGTCGTATACCGCCGTACTCTGGCGAGACTTGCTCGCTTCATTGTACGTCGACATGGCCGTATTCACCTTCTACGAGGCTTGAGAGCTGCAATCTCCGCCGTGTCGACAAGGTTTTCTTAGCCTATCAGGAGGTACGTCGGTGTCAGAAGAGAGCCAAAAACCAAGAAATCCCGTGTAGGCTTCCCGAGCCTGCGCGGGATCCGACACTCTGACGTATATCAAGGGATAGCAGGTTCAAGCAGCGTCGCAAGTATTACGAAGTCGTACAGATCGATCTTTTCATCTTCGTTAAGGTCGAACAGCGGATTCCATCCGTCACAGGCACCGGTAAACCCGTAGCCACTGGCCAGTAGTGCAATGTCTGCCATTGTCACGCGGCCATCGCCATTCAAATCGCCTCTTACGTCAGTGCTGTCACCGCAAAGCGCAATGTTATGACCTCGAGCCCATACCTGCTTCACGCTACTAAGCCCAACGACATGCACGGGCTCTAGTCGGCGTACGACGGTCGAGTTGTCTCCGAGTTTGCCGTAGTCATTGCTGCCCCACGCCCAAAGCGCGCCGTCGGCCGTTATGGCAAGCGAATGACTGAGCCCGGCTATCACTGTACGCACGTTAGACATGCCACTCAGCTGCACGGGTCGCGATTCGCTCGTCAGCGTACCATTTCCTAACTGGCCTTCGTTATTCCATCCCCATGCCCAGACGGTACCATCTGTCTTGACTGCCAGCGAGTGAGCTGTGCCCGCTGCAACGCCCTTTACTCCGGAAAGGTCGCTAACAGGCACCGGTAGCGGCTGATTCATCCCTGAGCCATCACCTAGTCTTCCGTCATCGCGGGCACCCCATGTCCACACCGTACCATCGCTCTTCAATGCAACAGTGTGGGCCGGGCCTGTGGCCACAGACTGCACGTCAGACAGAGTGGGTAACTGTACGGGAACACGCTTATCAAAGGTGGTGCCGTCACCGATCTGCCCGTTGTTGTTCCATCCCCATCCCCAGAGAGTACCGTCACGCTTCACGGCCATGTTGTGGCTCCACATGGTCGTTATCATCTGGACATCCGAAAGACCAACTACCTGCACAGGTTGACTACGTGCTGTTGTCGTGTTGTCGCCAAGCTGGCCACAGAAATTGGCGCCCCAAGCCCAGACAGTGCCATCGGCTTTGAGAGCTATCGAGTGAAACACACCTGCCGCCACTGACACCACGTTCGTCAGTCCGGGGATCTGCATTGGGACTTTGCTCTCCGATACGGCCTCGATGCCAAGCTGGCCAGCACTGTTCGAACCCCAAGCATAGACAGTGCCATCATTCAGGACGGCCAATGTGTGAAATGATCCCGCAGCCACGGCTCGCACACCGATAAGACTCGTCACCGGGATGGGAGCCTTGCGGTTGGTCGTGGTGTTGTCACCTAGCTGGCCGTAGTAGTTGTAACCCCATGTCCAGACTGGATAGAGATCCTGTTCTTCGAGGGTCAGACTAGAGAGTGATGCTGCGGCAGCAGTCGGTACTATAACGAGCAAGGGAATAAGAAGAAACAACCATAAGTGCCCAGACGTGCGCAGAATTGTCATATGCAAGAAACCTCTTCAATCCGAGCGCGGATAATTCACACGCGGGAATCTTTCCGTACTCTCGGAGTATTTATGCAGCACTAGGTTGCTTCGGTCTAACAGACGGCTAGTCCTGCCAAAAGCAGACGCGCGTCTGCAGAAGTCGTCAAGTGGATGATATGCAAAGCACTGTGGGCATCGATCCAAACAGCCTTGAATTGGAACTGCAACGTGTTCAGTCCAATGTGCGTTTTGGTCAACAGTGTCTCATGAGCCCAGTTCTTGTCGGTAATACAGGACGAAACTAACCAGATCGAAAGAATCCACTACGCCGTTATTGGTTGAGTCGAATTCGCACGTCGGCTCGATTACAGTTGCCCGCCAACCATATGCTCTGGCAAGTAGTGCAAGGTCAAGAATGTCAATGGAGCCATCGCGGCTGTAGTCGCCCGGAAACGCGGCAGCTGTTTCGATCTCAACTCTGTATCCCAAGAGCCGGATCGAGGCATCGCCTCCTGCAGGCACATGACACATATCGTATCGCTTGCGATGCTGCGACAAGCAGAGGCTGTGAAGATCAGACGGCTACAGCGATACACAACATCTCTCACTAGTAATCGGATTGCTTGCACCATATTGCGCCGACGGTTAGAGTGATGATGAAGCTCGTTCACCAAGTGCACCTGCCCAAGTGTTATGGATAGCGACCTCAGGTTTGGGAGGGTTCTAACATGAACTCTGAGTTAGCGCAGTTTTTACACGATAAAGGCGCGGATATCGTACGGTTTGTGGACATATCTGAGCTGCCTGCGGAGCAAACACAATGCTTCTCAGGGGCGATCTTGGTCTGCATGGTACTATCTAGGGAGTTCATTCAAGACGCGCGTAGCGGCAATTTGAAGGCAGACCATGATGAGTTTGTCGAGAAGGAACACAACACAGATGAACTGGCCGACTGGCTTATGCTCTACTTACGGCGGCAAGGATACCGCGCCTATTCTCAATCTGAAGACAATAATACCAAGAACGGGCGTTATGACGAGAAGACTCGCTCGAGCGCTTTGCCTCACAAGACAATAGCCAGACTTGCCGGCTTGGGGTTCATAGGCAAGAACAACTTGCTCGTGACCCCAGCCTACGGCTGTGCGCTGAGTATGTGTACCGTGCTGACAGATGCGCCTATCTCACCAGATAGGTATCCCATTATTTCCCCTATGTGCGGTACGTGTGATGTCTGCAGAAATATATGCCCGACAGGAGCAATCCATGGTAATGAGTGGTCGTTGGGGTGCGAACGCGAATTCCTTGTCGATGTCTTCAAATGTGTCTGCCCACTAGCGTGCATGTTGAACTGCCCATGGACACTGAGATACGTAGCACAAAAAACATAGCCCGTAATCGGTAGTCTAAGCGATGTGCAGCAACTCATAAGAGGCACAACCACGAATGTTATGGCTGGACCACACGAGTTAGGGCAAGATATATAAGGTTTTGCCTTCGTCCAGTCTGTGCTGGATTTCGACCTGACTTGGCAAATTCACCTTTAGGGATGATGCCAAGAGTCCCCTCCAAGTGTCATGATATTCGTGATGCTACGCGAGGGGGAATCTCACATGATGCCTACCACAGTCAAGAAGATTACGGCCACTGTCTTAACCATGCTCATTCTGGTCACCTCACTTGCGATTCCGGCACATGCTCAGCAAAGAGCGCGTGTCTTGAGAGCAGTGGGAGATGGGCTCAGGTATTATATCGAGTATGAATATGATGGCGCCGTTTACAGGACTGATACAATGGGTGCACGGTTCAACCAGTTGGTCTGGGAACACTTCAGTGACGAGGACAAGAGCACAATCGCGAGCACATACGCATTTTCGCCACGCTCGAGAAAGGCTCAGTTCGGTGAAGCCGGTAGCAATACGATCGTGACGTGGGTGAACGACGTCACCGGGTGGACGGAAGCTGGTGAGATCTGGAAGAACAGGATAGCCGCACGTGACTTTCCTGACCTGACTGCTTATTATACGGCAGACCCAAGCATTCTGGCGGTCAACGGGCGTACACTGGGAATCATCGAGTCTGAAGTCGTCTCATTGGGGTATATGAGTCCCGAGATCAAATCCAGCCAGCAGTATAGGGCTGTAATGGATGAGATTCAGCACATAAAGTCGGAGTTTCTCGTCGGAAAGTCTGCTTACCGTACGCTCGTGGACATCAGGGCTCGTCAAATAGGCAATGCCTTCAAGGCTGGGTCTGCGCAGTTGATTCCGGTCATTGTGGATGGATTCATCGTGGGCCACGTTACAAGAGGAGCATCGGTAGTAAGCGAATTCGTCGCCACCTCCTACAATTTTATAAAGCAATGCGTCGATACCGCGATCTCAGAAGCCGAGAGCGCAGACGGCTCAGTTCAGGTTGTGCTTGAGCAGATGTGGCAGGCGATACTCAAGCTAGAGGAACTGGCTACTTCAGTGCAGTCGCGCATAGATGCGAGACTTGTTGATCTCGTGCAGTTGAGGCAAGTGCTGGATGCGTACGTTGAGCAGTTTGAGCAAGCTGTTGAGGCGAAAGAGCAGCAATCGGAGGCCGTAGCACAGATCCAAGCCGATCGTGTTGATGAGCCGGTCACTCCCGCGTCGTACACGTTTACGTCCTCCGCAGAGGATGAAGCAGAACGTCTTGCCGAAATCCGCAACCAGATTATGGCCGAAGCTAATCAGTTGAGGTCTGAGTACGATGCCATTTTGGTGACAATCGACAACGGAATAGACGCCTTGCTCTCTGACCTTGGCGCCGGATGGATCACGCCGTACGAAGGCCACTCGTATTACAACAAGTACAAAGGTGTTGTGGTTTCCACAACATTTGCGATGCCCGATGGCGAGGTCGTAGACGTAACTGAGTATCTCCACCCCCATTACGTGTCTTCCCACTTGGACTACTCGTTCTATAAGGGAGCGCTTGCACAACAGTCAGCAGACATCATTTCTCGGCTCCAGCAAAGCCATGATAAGCTCGTTGCCTGTTACACCGGCGCAATGGCACTTGCCACAAGCACTACGGAAGCGTACAAGCAGCTGCAGCCACGTGTTGAAGGCCTGACTGCCCAGTATCGGCAGCACATTGGGGGATCGGTCGAGGAATACGTCTACCGGCATCGCCATCCTGAAACTGAGCTGCGATCGGTAGTCGAGGTGGGATACCTTTCGTACCCTACCTACTCAGAAGCCGACTTTGCCGAGCACTTCACCGCTCAGATTGACCTCATAGACGCAGTAAATGAACGGTTCTATGCACAAGCGCAGGTGTTCGAGTCCGATATAGTGAGCTTGATGGCGCCGTACAACTCGCTTAAAGCAAATCTGGTGAATGCAGCCAGTCATCTTCTTGGAAGCGTATCTCAGCTCAAGACGTTGCAGCAAGAGAGCCCATACGTGGATTTCTCTTACGGTTGGAGTGACGCACCACAGATAGACTTGCCGGCCATCTACCACCAGATAAACCAGAAGCCGACTCAGGAAGAGAAAGACGCAGAACGGCAGAGAATCATAGATGATCTTGTTGAGTTCAGAGATCTTGAATACGATCTCGCGCACAAGATATCGGTGGCCAAGGGCCATGTGCAGTACTACCAAAACCAGATCTCAAGACTCCTTAGCGAGATCGGGTTCAATGAAACCGACACCCAGATGCAGAACCTCAGTCAGATCCTAGGATATGAGGTGCTATCTGTGCAAGGTGTCCTCTTGGAAGTATCGACAGATTTCTGGTCAGTCTACCATGACTTCCATGACACCACTGATGTCACTTACGCAATCTCAGCGTTGCGCGGTCATACAGATGAATACTACGACATCATGTTCTTGAGGAGAAGAATCAATTCAGAAGGCAATTCGTGGCTCAGTATGCCGCAACAGCAGTTTGACACCAAGATCGCATCCTACCGTGCAGACCTGGACAACCTCAGAAACGCTGGCCTCGCATCTTCGAATCAGTTCCAGTGGGAAAACATAAACAGTGAGTACTGGTACGCAACAGACATGCTACTGACTTTGGAGTACCAGTATGGCATGGTGCCGGTAACAGGCGTAAGCATCGTCGACCGTTTCTCGTCGGCCGTGGTCGAGTCGCTTACGTTGGAGCAGTTTCAAACATACGCACTCGACGCACTCGTAGAGCCAGCTCATGCCTTTAACCCGGTGGTCTTCTGGTCGTCGAGCAACCCGAATGTGGTCAGTGTTGATGACACCGGCGTACTCTGGGCACTTGATGAAGGAGTTGCTACTGTCACAGTTACAACCGAAGATGGTGGGCTGTCTGCGCAGTGCGTTGTGAGTGTATCGTCATCTGCTTGGCCGGTGCATGTCACTTACCTGGATAAGCAGTCCGTGCACCTGACTCCGGGTAACAGTGAGAAGATCACTGCCTGGCAAAGATGGGAGTGGGGCCCTGAGCCTGAAGACATTAACGAGTGGCCAATGGAAAATGAAGGTGACTATCCGAGAGTTGGCTGGGACACAAGTGATACATCGGTGGCAACAGTCACGCAGAACGGCATTGTCACGGCTGTGGCAGCTGGATCTGCAATCATTACAGCAGTGGACTTGTTCACAGATGAGATCATCGGCACAGCTGCAGTGATAGTCTCGTCTCCAACCCAGAACCCGTATGATCTCAACGGCGATGGGCAAGTAGACTTCAGCGACCTTGCTATTCTGTCCCTTGGATACGGCATGCGAACCGGCCAACCCGGCTGGAACGCGGCCCACGATTTGAACGGTGACGGAGTCATTGATGTATTTGACTTTGTGCTTCTAGTCATCATGATGACCCCATAGCGAATATGGTGACTAGCTCCGCAAGAAGGTGCCATCCATTCCCCCGTGTGGCACCTTTGCTGCGCGTCCTGGAGCACTGTGGACTAGGGGGTGGTCCGTTCTGCCAGCATCGATGCAGCGTTATCCAGCATGGCGTTCACCATTTCATCGTCAGGACTGGTTCCGATACTCCAGTTGACTACCATGCTATAAGAGCGCTCAACCAATCGGCGACAATTAGACCTTGCCAGCCCGAAGCTGAAACTCTGTGAGATGGCTGAGCCACTTCGTATTGGGGGCACTGGCGTGAAAATCGTGCTCAATGACCCCACCTTTCCTACCAGAGCGCATCTTCTCGCCAATAATGTAATGGTCTCCAGCACCCTGTAGCCTCTTGTTCTCCCGACTGCTAAAGCCAGCATCCATCACTGTGATCACGCGCCCCAGTTTCCAGCCGTTTATGTCACGCTTGACTTCATCGATAACACTCTGGTCTACACTATTACCGGGTCACACCCAGCACCTCACGGGAATGCCCTGGCGAGTCATTGCAAACCCTATAGCAACCTGCAGCAGCTCGGGACGGCCGTCCTTACTGTAACCGCGCCGGCGTATGCTCTGCTCACATGCCTGCTCACACGAAATCTCGAAAGATGACGTCCACCTCGAGGTTCAGCAGGTTTGCTATGCTAAAGTACACATCGCGCTGTATCTCGTCCGCGGCTTCAAGTAAGAAGTTCATCGCGCGGTACAGTTGGTGAACCTCCACTTCGGTAATGCCGTCAATTATCACCTCATGGCGCCACCCACTGCTCCATTGCCAGTTTGCTGGAAGGATACACAGCGCGGTTGCAAACCATAGAGGAAATGAGCCTTTCGACCGGGGTGGCATAGCCGCGTTTACTGAGAAGCGCGCGCAGAGTGGCATCTATGCCTGGCCGCTTCCATATCTGGTCGAGCAGCCATACACTACCGACAGACTTAGATCCCATGAACTCAAACGGGGAGCCATCAACGTGCTGAAGCACCTCAAGGAAGCGGCAGATGCTACGCACGAGCATTCGGAGAACGTCGGAGTAGAGTTGGTCTGCTCAGCCAAGGCTATGGATGACGCGGACCTTAGAGACACCGGTCTTAGGGTCGCGGTACTTGTGAACAGCTGGAGGTATCTAGTTCCTTTGTTCCTGAGCACACATCACAAAACTACTCGATAGTCGTATCTACCTCTGTTCGCGTCTTCACTGCCTCTCAAGAAACAAACCCAGTGCTAGCGAGGTTTTCGCTATCTGGGTTGTGCCCATGTGCTGTTCAAGACAAGTCGGATGTGCCCGAAGTATGGCGTCAAACGCCGCGGCAACCTCTTTTTGCATACTGGGGATCACGTGTGAGTAGGTGTCCAGAGTCGTCCAAATCGCGGTGTGCCCAAGACGCTCTTGGACAACCTTGGGATGAACACCAGCTTGCAGTGACAGGGTGGCGTGCGTGTGCCTTGGATCGTGGAAGCGGAGTTTGCCCTTCATGCCAAGCGCGACCGCAATCCGGCCAAACTGGTGTGACACTGTAGACGGGTCTCAAAGGGAGCCGTCGGGCTTGCCCGGCACCCAATCAGAAAAGGATTCCGCCCGGATCCGCCTCAAAAGGCGAACTGTATCTCCTGACAAGGCTATAGCGCGTGCGGCCTTCAGCGTCCTCAGAGGTCCTATTCTCAATTGGCCTCTAGTCTTCGTGTAGCCCCGCCTTACATACATCACGCCTGTATCAAGGGCGACATCTTCCCAGATGAGAGTCAGGAGCTCGCCTCGCCGCATACATCAGAACTATATCTCTGATCGGCGAACTCTCGACGGCGGCAAAGAACGCCTTAAGTTCATCTAATGTTCCGAAAATGTGTGGGAGCCTTTCTCTCTCACTAGCGCGTATCCAAATCTCTCTAGTACTTGCGCTGCCTCACCGAAGCCTATTCCATTGGGCTGCGTCCGCATCTTCGCAAGTATCTTGTCTGCTCCCACAACCATCCTCCCTCACGAGCCATAGTATCATATTTAGTACTGTGTCAAACGGTGTTTGCGGCAGAAACTAGAGGCGCCTTCCGAAATGCCTTAATCGATGAACTGCGAACGCCAGCGGGGCTCTATCCCCTCTTATCAAGACGGATATGCCAACAAGAGAACCCTGCCTCTTCAGCAGGGTCTTCTCTCAATTTGGTGTCGGGAGGGGGACTTGAACCCCCACGGGATTTCCCATACGCCCCTCAAACGTACGCGTCTACCAGTTCCGCCATCCCGACAAGTTATGAAGTTAGCATATCCTATTATAGTCAGGCACAAAATCAAAGTCAACTTGAGCAGCAACGCAACTTTTCCGGCACGCATTATGCGAGGCTTGTTGATGCTCTGCTTCTCTTCGTCTTGCTGTTCGCACTCACCAATCACGCAGCAAATAAGGCCACATTCTTCTCGTTACCGAAAGCCCTGCGAACGCCCCAACTATGCCGAGTGCATACGCTAGTATTGCGCCCAGAATAAGCGGCTGTAGGCCTGCTTTTCCGTACAGAAGATTGCCTGTAAGGTAATCAGATATCGAAAGAGACAACACTATTGCCCACATAGGGTAGAGCGCGGCTCTAAGACACAGTCTCAGATCTGAAAGCTTCGTGCCAAAAAGCAGACGGCCTGTTATATCAGAGAGTATACCTGCGCTTATGATGGCAGCGCCCATCACCGGAGTAAACGCACTTATCACAACTGCAAACGGTAGGCTTACGAACGTCATGCTCCACACAGATTTAAGTCTTAGAAGCGCGATTAGCATTATGAGCGATAGATAAGGCCCCATCACCAAGAACTTACCCCCTGGTATTGGCATAGCTTTGCTCAATACATAGAGCACATATCCGCCTGCGACCAGCACCGCAACTAGTGCGCCCAAGAACGTAATGTGATTTGTCTTCACACACACTCCACCCTGTTAGCCGCGTATGAGTTTGCAAGTGTCTTTCCTGACTCGTCAATCACAGTTCTTCGAAGGTGCTTCTCCAGACTCTCAAATGAGCAAAGAGTGACCTAAGACTCGAAACGGTTCTTCTTGGCAATCCACTCTCCCCCCATTATAGCCCATCACAGTGTGGTCTTCTTGTGCGGGTTCAAGGCCCAAGATATGAAGAGAGCGGCTCGTGCCGCTCTCGCTAGACGCGCTTGGCCTTCGGCAATTCATCATCCGGCGATAGGTTCAGCACTTTGGAGAACTTGAACCTGAATTCGTCGACTTCCCTGTTGACGTTGTCAAAGTAGTTCTGGGGCATGCTGTCTATCTTGTGCGTGAGCCGTTCGAATCCACGGCTTATCTCGTCAATCTTGTGCTTTAGCTGCTCTCGCTCGTCGTGCAACAATAGCCACCTCCTGCTGCTATTGTTCCCAGTCAGCAGACCAGGCTTTCAAATATCTCTGGGATAGTACGTCAGCAATTCTATTCCATTCATCAGTTACGACAAGAGTATCCGAGTGACCAAATCCCCCGAATTCGTTAATGTACATCCCTGATTCCACGCCGAACACCATGTTTGGCTTTGTAACAGTGTCGCCCCCGATATCAAAGAAGGGCGCTTCGTGACTGAGCAATCCAAGAGCGTGTCCCACGTGGTGCCTCCTTGTATGGCATATTCCATGCTTTTCGTAGTAACTACGCACCTTGGCATCGACGTAAGAACACTCTCGGCCAGGCTCGATTGCCGAAAACGCAACTTGCTCTGCCTCGCACATAAGACTGAACCATTTCCTCTGTTCCGCCGAGGGCTCATCTACGGACATCGTGCATTCCAGTTCGCTGCCGTATCTAAATACGCGCGCGCTTGCTCCAGTTACGAACACGTTACCCGGTCTGAGCGCCGCACTTACAGTCACGGCGTGAGGCAGTGCCGAGTTCTTGCCTACCTGCTCTTGATAACCTGCAGAAGCCACTGCGCCACTGCCTCCACACGGGATGAACTGGTTTCCAAGCGTGCGTATCATGGCAAGGCTTGCTTCGAGCGAAGCACGCATCGAGATCTCGTTTTCGGTGTACCCCGGCTTTGAGTATTGCTGAAGCAGTGAGTGCGCCGGGCTACCCCATCCGGATTCTTCTCTGAACAGTTCGATCTTGCAGCTGGGCTTGATCATGCTCGTCGAACCTCTGTCAGCTTCGCGTTATGCTCAGCATGCTCGTGCTCGAGTCTCGGAACAAGAAATAGCATCATCTCGTCTTCTGCGTTCATGACGAGTGCTATCGGGCGTTCGGTCGATATGAAATGAAGGTAGAACACCTCTGTGGGTCTGAGCAAACAGGCGGCCGAAATCTGTTTCTTTGCCATCCTGTCGTAGAACTCAAGCCTTCTTTGGCTGAACTCATGTTCGCTTATGCCAAGTCGCAACAGCGTTACCCCCGTTGTAAGAAGATCTACTGCATTTTTGGCTTGAGCAGCCACAATCCTGCCGGAAGTGGCCGGGCAGGTAATAAGCCTTACACGAGAGAATTATGGCCAGTATCAGCTGTGCGAGGAGGTATCAGTGTTTGATGTTATACGACGAAGAATCGGGCAACATGACACTTACCGCGACGGGCGACCTGCTCATAACAAGGCGCCTTTCTCCTTACAAAGAGCCGAAGTACCTGCAACTATTCGACATCATACGCAGTTCGGATATCAGGTTCACCAACCTTGAAATGCTTATCCATGATTACGAAGGCTATCCCGCAGCAGAATCAGGGGGTACATACTGCGTCACTGAACCATTTATGATTGAAGAGCTCAAGTGGGCCGGGTTCAACTTGTTCGCAAGAGCGAACAACCACACCATGGACTATGCCGCAGGCGGACTGCTCGCCACCAGTCGCCACCTGGACAACGCAGGTCTAGTTCATGCCGGCGCGGGACGCAACATGGCAGAAGCGCGCATGCCGGGATACCTTGACACATCATCTGGCAGGGCTGCGCTGATATCCGCATCTTCGAGTTTTGCATCGTGGGGCAGGGCCGGTCATTCGCGACGCGACTCAGAAGGCAGACCTGGCCTGAACAGCCTTCGCTACGATACCTACTTCGTGGTTGACGAAGCGAGCATGCAGAAGCTCAAACAGATAAGTGAGACCCTAGGCTTTGAAGAGTTAAAGCGTAAGAGGTCGCTCTCTGGATTTGCGCGGCCCGACGACTCACGCGAGAATGAGTTCAGACTGCTGAATCACAGGTTCGTTCTCGGGGACAAGCCGGGCGTGTACACAGAAGTGCACCGGGGCGACGCAGATGAGAACCTTCGATGGATTGAAGACGCCAAGCGCCAAGCGGATTGGGTGATTTTCACGCTTCACACCCACGAATCTGATATGGATAGAGAAGTGCCTGCCAGATTTGTGCCACCGTTCGCCAGAGAGTGTATAGATGCAGGTGCGTGCGCGTTCATAGGCCACGGTCCACACATACTCCGAGGAATGGAAATATATAAAGGTGCACCGATCTTCTATAGCCTCGGCAATTTCGTGTTCCAAAACGAGACGGTGCGCAAGCTGCCTTTTGACCTTTACGACCAGTATAAGCTGGACGACGGTTCCACACCTGCAGACCTGTACGACGCGAGAACTGCCAAAGACACACGCGGTTTTCCTGCCGACCCAATGTATTGGGAAGCGGTGCTGCCATTCTGCAGGTGGGAAAAAGGTGTTCTGTGCGAGATCAAGCTGTACCCGGTGACACTAGGCTACGGCAAAGGCCGTACCCTTAGGGGAAGGCCCATGCTTGCAGAAGGCGAGCAGGCGGAGAAGATTATCGGGGACATGATAAGAATGTCCAAACCGTTCGGCACAGAAATCGAATTCAAGAACGGACTCGGGATAGTGAGAGTGTAGCACATACGATAGCGTGCTGACACGGATAATAAGCCAAAAGGGGGCTTGGATTCTGTGTCCCAGAAGAACACTCTCGACGGCACCACATGGGAGTTCTTGAGACCTGGGTGGTGGATATCTCATGTGCTGGCAGTTGTGATAGTGGCGTGGCTCGGCTTTATCTTCTGGCCGAGGTAGCCGTCTCATTGTCAGAGGACGCCCGGTCTGGGCGTCCTCTCGCCTTCTACCACTCAGCCATAATACTACGTTCGTTCGCCCTGCTTAGGCGCAGGCGTCTGTTTAAGAAACATGTGGAAAAACCACTCTGTGATCCCCACAAGCACGCCTATGATCAGTGCACCGCTGGTCGTAACCGTGGATGTGGCCAGTACTGCGGAAACCATCACGATGCTGACCATCGCGATGAACACGTCGGCTATCGCGGTGGTGGTGGGTCCCCATCTGGGCAACACGACCAAGTCGCCCACAAGATACAATACGACTGCGGTAACCAGCGCAATGACCCACCTGTCGGCAGCCGCCACCATTCCTATGGTCGGCAAGAACAGCCAGACCACAAGAGCGTTTATGACAATCTTGATTATCAGGTTGCGAGTGTAGTTCGTACGATTCAAGCGCATCACCTCCCATCTACCTCGTTTCTGCCTATTCTTTCACCTCGTGGGTGTATTATTCCAACTGCTGGCTATCAACCGCGGAGCCGCTGCTAAAAGGCACATTGTGTAGCAGGTTTACATATTATCTCGTAGAGGTTTGTCGCCCGGGAGGTGGCACCATTTGAGAATCCTCGTACTCGACTTCGGCTCTTCCAAATCTGGACAAATTTGCGAACAGGTCTTGGCCCACGGAGTTGTGGCGTGTGTCAAGTCAGACGTGCGCGAAACTCTTAACTCACTCGATTCGTCTTCAGCTGATGCGCTGGTTGCGACGTGTGCAGAGCCCGTGACCAAATGGCTTACTACGATCAGCAAGTTCGCGCGTGACATACCGGTAGTGCTGCTATCCGAGCAAGAGCCGCATGCGGGTGACATGCTGCGCGCAGCAGCCGCGGGTGTATCGGTGTTAGTTCCGAGCAACATTGAAGCATCACTGCTCATAGACGCGTGTCGCCTCGCGAAAGCTGGCTATTTCGTCATTCGACGGCCGCTCGACCTCGGCAAACCAGTGTGCAACAAGGGCCAGCCGATGCTTACACCTAGGGAGACCGAAGTGCTGAGACTTGTGAGTGAGGGCAAGACCAACGCAGAGATCGCAAAGCAGTTATTCATAGCCGAAGTCACGGTTAGAAACCACTTGTCCAACATCTTCAAAAAGACTGGCTTCAAGAACAGGACGGGCGCGGGTATGGCATACACACTGCTCGAAGTGCTGTCGGGTAACAGGCGATGATCTTTCAGTTAGCTTTGCTGTAAGGCCTAGCAAGACAACCCATGGGGTCAAGAGGCATACCGCACTTCCGGCTCGAACTCATAAAGCCGGGGTGATACGATGGAAGAACGCATAAGCAGCAACCAAGTATTCAGAGGACGCATCCTTTCGGTACGAGTCGACCAAGTAAGGACTCCGTCCGGTAAGAAGACCAGCCGTGAGGTAGTCGAACGCCCGGATACCGTATCGGTACTGGCGCTGGACGAATCGCAGAATGTACTCTTCGTGCGGCAGTTCCGATACGTGCTAGGCAGAGACACTCTCGAGATACCCGCAGGCACAATCGATGCAGGCGAAACCAGAGAACAGGCCGCAAGACGCGAGTTGCGCGAAGAAACCGGATACGACTGCCACACTCTCAGCCTCATATGCGAGTACTACCCTGCTGTAGGCTACAGCACAGAGAAGATGAGTGTGTTCTTGGCACGCGAACTGAGCAGGGCACCGCTCGACGGAGACGAAGAGCGAATCCTGTTACACAAAATGAGTTTTGACCAAGCGTATCGCTCAGCGCTCTCAGGTCTTGACACGTTTGAAGACGCCAAGACCAGAATCGCACTGCTCGTTGCGCACGCGAAACACCTTATCTAGCTTCGCCACACGCTGCGGAACACTCTTAGGTAGTTGCCTCCAAGCACCTTCTTGACGGCTTCTTCGCTGTAGCCCCTGCGCTTCAGTGCGGCAACGAGGTTTAGCAGCTGGCCGTAGTCGTCAAATCCTTCAACATACCTTAACCTCGAGCGCGGGCTGGCCTCAATGTACGTGCCGTAGATGTCACTAACGCCTGTAGCGTGCCCTCTGACCAAGTCTCCATCTGGATAGGTGCCGTGACTCATGTCAGTGCCAATCCCCACATGATCGATGCCGACGAGGTCCACGATGTAATCTATGGCGTCTGCGTAGTGTTCAAGAGTAGGCCTTGTCTTCATGCCTGCGCGCAGGTTAAGTGGGCCCCAGTTGGTCGGAGCTATGATGCCGCCTGTCTCCGCGCACAGTTTGATTTGCTCATCAGTCACATTTCTGGCGTTTTCGACCAGGGCGTTGGGATTTGAGTGTGTGAACACAACCGTGCTTTCGCTCCGTTCCATTATCTCGAAACTGGCTTTCCTGCCTACGTGGCTCAGGTCTATGAGTATCCCAAGCCTATTGCATTCTTTGACCCATTTTCGCCCAAGACGCGACAATCCCGCATCGGTGGGTTCAAGACACCCATCACACAGTGCGTTCCTGTCGTTGTATGAAGGTATCATGATGCGCAGGCCCATCTTGTAGAACATCTCAAGCAGGTCCAACGAATGGCCTAAGAAAGTGCCACCTTGGGTGGTGAGTATCAAGCCTGCTTGACCGTTGCGCTTTGCACCCACGATGTCTTCGGCGCTGTACACTATCCTTGTCGACTCTGGGTACTGTCGAGCAATACGCTGCCAATTTGCGGTCTCCTTCAGCGCAGTTTCTGCGCCGGCATGCGGATCCCAGGCAGTGACCGCATACGCCGTGCAGCCGCAAGCGTTCAGCCTTCGAAAATCGGTATCCGGCCAGATTTGCACACACGAATCGATAAAAATGTACGGCTGAGACAGGTCAGAATGTGTGCCTTTGTGCTCACTATCTTGCATAAACCTACCCCCTACCACCTAAGATGCGCTGCGCCAAAGTTCAACCTCTGCAGCGATAAACCCAAAGCCGGGCCAATGCGTTCCGGAAACTGCGTGCCTGAAACACTCAAGCGCTCTGCGCTCGCGACCGTTCAGTCTGTGCCACATTCCGAGGCCGAACGTGAGTGTGACGTGATCTACACCTCCACGCGACGAAAACTCAAGAATCTCTTCTTCGGTTCTCTCGGATCTGAACAGCATGAGGATGTTGCAGTAGTGCGCGTTCTCACCCGTCTGGTTGGGTATCACGCTTTGCAGAAGTTCTTCCGCCTGCTGCTTCTTGCCGAGCCTCATCAGCGTGAGGAACAACCAGTATTGGATGGCAACTCTGTTCTCGCCTTCTGGTGTAACCTCGTAGCAGGCGCGGTACGCATCAAGCGCGCGTTCGTAATCACCGAGCAGCCACCTGGCAAGCCCCAGGTGATACCAGATGTCGAACGAGTTCTTCTCGAGCGCTGTCGCCGTCTCAAGGTCTCTCGCGGCGTTCTCGAACTCGCGCACGTTGATGTACCTGTGTCCCCTGTGCCTATACAGCATTGCTTCTTCGGGGTGCTTCTCTATGCCGTCGCTAAACACAGATATGGCTTCTCTGAACCTCCACAGGTAAGCTATCCTGCGGCCGTACATGATCAGGTTCTCCACGTCGTCAGGCGCTCGCTCAAAACTCTCAGCAGCCTGTTTCAACTCTTGTTCAAGCTTGTCTAGTTCTTCGCCTTGTGCGGGGCAGGCATAATACTCTTTCTTGAGCAATGACACGATCTCCGGCCGCTCTGGCACGGCAAATCCCTCCCGGCATACATGTTCTTGGTAGATTAGCCATCGCATGCCGGTTTACCTACCGACCCTCATGGAGGAGAAAACATCAACAAGCCTAATTCAGAAAAAGACAGACATTCGAGCCTGAACGGAGGAATGATATTGGCTGATGCGACCGCTTCGGAGTGTGGGGGCAGAGTGACAATCTTGAGAGACAGCCTCGGAATCCCGCACGTACGCGCGTCTTGCATGCAAGATGCGTTCTTCGGACAAGGCTACGCACATGCCGAAGATAGGCTATGGCAGATGGATTACGACAGGCGTCGAGGATACGGAAGATGCTCGGAAGTGGTAGGAGAATCCGCTCTCGCACAGGACATTCTTATGCGCCGTATGCAGCTCGCTGCATCCTGCCGAAACGACTATGCCGACCTTGAGCCCTCAACCCGTGCAATGCTGGATGCGTATGCACATGGAGTGAACAGGTTTATCTGCTCGATGACCCGACTACCTCTTGAGTACGAGCTCACCCAAACGTCGCCTGAGCGGTGGCAACCCTGGGACGGACTTGTCGTATACAAGGTCAGGCACGTCAACATGGGAGTCTGGGAGCGCAAGATGTGGCGAGCCAGACTGGGTTGCCGGCTTGGGGTCGAGGCGTTGCAGCAGCTGTATCCGGATACTGCTTCAGGCGAACTGCTTGTGCTGCCTCCGGGCGCGCTGTTTGAACCCGGCCGCGAGCAACCGGCAGATAGCCTGCCAGATCACTTGGACAGCATAGACTGGCTGAAACATGCAGAAGGTGGTAGCAACAACTGGGTCATAGGTGGAAGCCGCACTCAGTCCGGCAAGCCGCTCATGGCGGGAGACCCGCATCGGGCCGTAGACGTGCCGAACGTGTACTACCAAAACCATGTAGCGTGCGACGAGTTTGATGTCATAGGCCTTTCGTTTCCGGGGCTACCCGGGTTTCCTCACTTCGGGCACAATGGTCGCGTCGCCTGGTGCATAACACACGTCGGCGCCGATACGCAGGATCTTTTTGTCGAGACTTTTCATCCCGGTGATCCATCCCTATATCTATTTAAGTCCGAGTGGCTTAAAGCAGACTCAAGGCGCGAGAGTATCCGAGTGAAAGATCGACATTCGGTGGAAATCGAGGTACGGAGTACGCATCACGGCCCTATCATAAAAGAACATCAGAACCGAGCCATCGCACTAGCATACACCGCTTTTATGCCGAACAATACGGGCTGGGACTCGATGCTCAAAATGCTCTATGCGCGTTCTTGTGATGAGCTCGACGAAAGCATGCGCGGATGGGTGGACCCCGTCAACAATATGCTCTATGCAGATTCGCAAGGCAACTTCGGCTACAGGATGCGAGGCAAACTGCCTGTACGCGACTGGCAGAACGCATGGCTTCCGGTCGAAGCCCACACGGGCAAGCATGAATGGCAACGGATGGTGCCGTTTGACGACATGGCTTCATGCCGAAACCCGGAAAGCGACTATCTGCTCACCGCGAACAACCGCGTAACAGACGCCAGTTACCCTCACTACATATCGCTAGAATACGCAAGCGACCATCGTGCACAACGCATCAAGTATCGTATAGAAGAGTCAGAGCGTTTCTCAGCTAATCAAATGATTGATATCCACCGAGATATTGTATCGCTGCCCGCGCTTCGGCTGCTCCCGCTGCTCAAATCGGTCGTGCCTAAGTCAGAGACGGCAAGACGAGCGATGCGGCATGTGTCTTGCTGGGACGGCAGCATGCACAAATCTAGCGTCGCTGCGAGCGTGTACAGCGCCACACGCGAGGAACTGCTTGAGATACTGCTCTCTCCAATGATTGGTAGCCTGGCAGAATACGCCTTCGGGACGGATGACCCAGGAAGCGCTTCATTGCTCTCACGTTTCCGCAGCCGGCTTAGTCACGAACTGCTTTCTCGCCCGGACGCAGATCAGCTGCTGCAGATTTCGTTCGACAGAGCGATTGAGAGTCTACGCACACAGTTGGGGGACAACCCAGACCACTGGCAGTGGGGTAGACTACACACACTGCACCCTGAGCATCCGCTCAGCGCGTCACTACCCGAAGCAGCGCCGCGACTGAACCCTTGTGTGTCTCAGATGGGCGGAGATGCAGATACCGTACAGGCAGCACCCTACCGCACCACGTCTAGGTTTGGAGTTGTGGCGGCTTCTTGCGCCCGGTACGTATTCGACACAGCCGACTGGAACAACAGCGCATGGGTGGTACCGTACGGCGCTTCAGGCGACCCGCGCTCAGCGCACTATGATGACCAGCATCCGCTGTGGCTGAACCATACGTTGGCACCGATGCTATACGACTGGACACAGATAGCGCGTGAGGCCGAGAGCCGGCTTGTGCTAGACAGGTAACCAGGACTCATGCAGGATATTCGCATGCTGATGCACAAGACTATCCAGGACCAAGATGATGTCACATGGGAGGGTTACACTTGTACGATGTGCTTATCAAGAACGGCAAATTGATTGACGGCTCTGGTAACCCCTGGTTCGCCGGTGATTTGGCTATTGCCGGCGACACAATTGCCGAAGTAGGCAATCTGAAGCACAAGTCCGCCTCACACGTAATCGACGCAACAGCGCTAGTGGTAGCCCCGGGTTTCATAGATATCCATACTCACTCTGATGGTCCACTGCTCGTAGACGGGCTTGCCAATTCTCATATCCGGCAAGGTGTCACAACAAACGTTATCGGCAACTGCGGAACATCGCTCGCGCCGGTGAGCAAGGCTGCGGTAGAACATCTCGCTCCTCAGCGCCTCGGTGATTACCCGGGCATGCAGTGGGACTGGCTTACGCTCCGAGAATACCTCGCAAGGCTCAGAAGACAGCGTGTGAGTGTTAACGTCGCGGCGCTTGTGGGCCATGGCACGCTCAGAATTGTGGCTATGGGTTTCGCGCACAGACCTCCAACAGAATCTGAGCTCAACGATATGAAACAGCTGCTACGCGAGGCAATGCTCGAAGGCGCTTACGGACTTTCGAGCGGTCTCATATACACTCCGGGAAGCTATGCCGCCACAGATGAAGTAGCCGATCTGGCAAGAGTTGCTGCTCAACACGGAGGCACGTATAACACGCACATCAGAGGCGAAAACGACACCCTGCTTGATGCGGTCAAAGAGGCAATCTACATCGGTGAGACGGCGCACATCCCTGTGCAGATAGCTCATGTAAAGGCTATGGGAAGTCACATGTGGGGCAAGAGCGTGGAAGCTCTTGCGATGATAGATGATGCAAGAAAACGCGGTCTAGACGTAACAGGCGACCAATACCCGTATGACGCTTCTGCGACAGGGCTGGGCGCGTACCTGCCCGCATGGGCGCATGCAGGTGGAGTCGAAGAGCTGCGAAAACGACTCTCCGACCCAGAAACCAGGGCTAAGATAAAGCACGATATACTGCACGGAACCGAGGGCTGGGTGAGCCTGCATAAAGGAGTCGGCTTCGACAAAACCATGATAACCAGGTGCGGCAACACCGAAATTGAAGGACTCACGGTAAAAGAGATAGCGCTAAAGTGGGGCAAAGACGAGTTTGACACTGCCTTCGATATACTGCTTAACTGGGAAGGCAAGCCCGGCCGCGTGAGTATCGTCTATACAACGATCTGCGACGAGGATATCGAAAGAATAATGCGCCACCCAGCGATCATGATAGGCTCAGACTCGAGCGCCATCTCCGCAGAGGGGCCACTTTCAAAGGGTAAACCTCATCCAAGATCTTTCGGCACGTTTGTAAGGGTGCTGGGCCAGTACGCCCGTGACAAAAATGTGCTCAGTCTAGAGCAAGCCGTGGCCAAGATGACTTCTCTCCCCGCACAGCGGATGCAGATGTACGACAGAGGTTTACTGCGCCCCGGGATGAAGGCCGACGTGACTGTGTTTGATGCAGCGGCGGTCAAAGACAAGGCAACTTACACCCAGCCTTTCCAGTATCCTGAGGGTATCGTGCACGTGTTCGTCAACGGAAAGCACACCATCAAAGATGGTAACCACCTCGGCACCAAATCTGGTTCTGTGCTCGAGCTCAACCAGTAGCATTTTGGCGCCTCAATCTTTGGGTTTATCCGGAAGACTCAAGCTGCTTGCTAGGTCAAGCGGCAACACAGGCCTAGCAGGCAGCGCCTCCGGCTGGTAACCCTTTATGAGGCACCTGCGCTTTTTGGGTTTGGACGTGTTGCTTTCATCGCTCTTTTTCTGCTGCATGACGCTCCTCCTCAAGAGAAAGGATTTCAAGTGCCCTGAGTTTGTCAAAGCACAGTATGCATGAAAGTCCTTGGTTCTCGACAAGCCCTTCTGGTGTTCGCCTGTACGTCTTTTCGAGGTACAGCTGCGGTGGGTCAGGATAACTCGTCGCAAACGAGTCAGGACCGTAGAACCCTGTAATCTGCGAACCATCTTCAAACGTGGCTATCACCCAAGCACACCTGCCTCGGCTGAAGAAATAGTCCCACGACGTGGGTATCAGTTCGGGCGGCATGTCGCGGGATATCGTCTCCCATCCCATCACTCTTAGCACCAGTGCACGAGTTGAATGAGCGTGCAACATCGCCTTGAGCAGAAGCCCCAGAACTCCCGGTATCACGAGCAACACCAGAAACAGGTATGCCAAAAGCGCATCTGTCAGCGGGCCTGTCAGGCGGAGCAGAATTTCTGCAGGCGACTGGTGTAGCGCATAGCGAATGAACAGATACACGACCAGATCGTATATTCCGCTGAGCAAAGCCGCGCGCGACATTATGCTGGGAGCGGAAGTCCTGAGTCCCGGTTGAGGCATTGTCATCTGGTACATTATTGCTCCAGGCACCACGAGCCAGAGCGAAACCATGAGTGCTTCAAACGTGGAAGGCATGCGGCGCCACTCCGCGAGAGCCGGGTATTATGTCTCAGTTCATGTTATGGTAAGTCCACAGCGATGGTGCATAAAACGGTTGTGTGCCCGCGCTCGAGATGGCATCATCAGAGTAGACACCGGAATGGAGGTGGCAAGCGTGAAACAGTACTCCTGCTTTGACATACTCGGGCCCATAATGATAGGCCCTTCCAGTTCGCACACCGCCGGGGCGGCAAGACTGGGTAGGGTGGCACGCGTGATCTCCGGCTCGACTCCAAAGAAGGTGACGTTTTACCTGCACGGTTCGTTCGCCGCCACGCACAGGGGGCACGGCACCGATAAGGCGCTGCTTGCAGGTGTGTTGGGCATGCTTCCAGATGACGAACTGCTACCGTGTTCGTTCGAAGAAGCACAGAAACTGGGCGTGACCTACCAATTGATACCGCGTGATCTCGGGCAGGATGTGCATCCCAACACGGTACTAATTGAACTCGAGAGTTCTGGTGGCGAGATAACCCGCATCACAGGCTCTTCGACGGGCGCAGGTAAGATCAGGATTGTGGCACTCGACGGTCTGCCTGTAGACTTCTCGGGTGATTACCATACGCTCGTCACACTGCACGAGGATAAGCCCGGGGTGGTAGCGGGCGTAACCCAGGAACTGGCACGGGCAGGTGTGAACATTGCGTACATGAGAGTTTTTCGCGACCAGCGCGGCAAGAACGCTTGTATGGTCATAGAAAGCGACGGCAGTTTTCCTGATGACACCAGAAAGCGCATAGAGACTATAACCGGCGTGCGACGCGCAGTCGTGCTCGAACCGGTGTGAGGTGGATAGCATGGCATTGATTAACTCAGCCAGAGATCTTCTGGAATTGGCAAGAGCGCACAACACCAGCCTTGGCAAGGTTGTGGCGCTGGCAGAGGCAGAAAGCCAGCAGCGAGCTCTGGACGATGTCGTCGAGCAGATGGCGGTCTCGCTCGAAGTGATGAAGTCGGCCGCAGCGCAAGGCATCCTGCATCCTCGCCGTTCTGTCGGAGGACTCATCGGCGGAGAAGCAAGCATGCTCACCGAACTCCGTGACTCCGGCAAAGCAATATCCGGTGCTGTCATGAGTCGGGCTATGGCGATTGCGCTCGCCGTCTCCGAGGTAAACGCGTCCATGGGAAAGATCGTGGCTGCTCCGACCGCTGGCGCCTGCGGTATCCTGCCCGGCGCACTGCTTGCAGCAGCAGAAGCGCTTGACGCGCCTGACACCAAGATGCTCGACGCCTTGTTTGCCGCAAGCGGCATAGGTCTTGTCATTGCAAAAAACGCTACGCTCTCAGGCGCAGAGGGCGGTTGTCAGGCAGAATGCGGAGCCGCCACCTCTATGGCAGCAGCTGCGTGTGTTGAACTGCTCGATGGAACACCTGAACAGTGCGTTGAAGCTGCAGCGCTTGCGCTCAAGAACGAGTTGGGTTTGGTTTGCGACCCCATTGCAGGGCTCGTCGAGGTGCCGTGTGCAAAGCGAAACGCGGTAAAAGTGGTTGAAGCGATCGCATGTGCAGACATGGCGCGCGCAGGTATCAAGAGCGTCATACCGTTTGACGAGATCGTGGATGCGATGTACAAGATAGGCAGAGAAATGCCCGTCACGCTCAAAGAGACTGCGCTAGGCGGACTTGCTGTAACACCAACTGGCTCTAGGCTAGCGCTCGAGATCCACGACGCACAACCATCTGTTGAATGTCCGCCTCCTGTGTTCGGCGAAAACAAGCAAGGAGCTCGTTGAGTTTTTGGCAACATGTCGGAGTTCGGTCATCAGTGCTTATCTTACTATCTAAGGCGGTAGGCCGACTGCTCGACCTTTTCCTTCGTTGACACCCGAAACAGGCAAGTTGCTATATGCGTTGCGCACCGGATCAATTACCTCAGACCACCAGGTATACACAAACTACGAGCGCAAGACGGTGAGCGTCGTGAACACCACATATGCGGTTGTTGTCAACGGTGAAGTGCAAGTGTGGGCGTTGAACTCTTAACCGAGCCGGGTTCTTCACCGACAAAACTTTGCGATCTCAGTATCAATAGCGAAGCGCGAAAAGAGCGCCAGCCTTAAAAGCTCGACGCTCGCCAACATTAGCATGATACTACAGCATGCTTTTCAGCAGCTCTTCAGGTGCCCGAGGTGAAAGCAGGTGAAGCGGTATGTCAAGCACCGTGCGCGCACCGATTTCCCCCTGCAGGTTTAGCCTGTACACGGCGCGTGCGTAGGCGACCATGACACTTGAGGTAAACTCGGGATTGCTCTCAAGCCTCAGCGCGAACTCCATCACCTGTCTGTGCATTTCGCTCATGCCCGTCTGCCCGCATCTAATCACGAATCCACCATGCGGCATTGCTTTGTGCTCACGTATCAGTTCGTCTTCAGTTATGAAACTGATCGGGGTATCGTAGTCGGCGAAGTAGTTGGGCATCGAGCGTATCTCATACGCTATTCTTTCGGTGTCTTCGCCTTCTTCTGCAACCACGTAACACTCGCGAATGTGCTTTTCGCGGGTCTTCAGTTCCGGCATCTGGCCGCTCCTGACGCATTCTACGGCAGTCTGCACGGGCACTGTGTATTGCACTGCGTCCTTTACGCCCTTAATGCGGCGGATTGCATCCGAGTGCCCCTGACTTACTCCACGACCCCAAAAAGTGTAGTCTCGGCCATGGGGTAGTACAGCTTCACCCACAACTCTCATCATCGAAAACAGCCCGGGATCCCAACCAATGCCGACGGCGCACGTCTTACCGTTGGCTCGTGCCACCTTGTCCACTTCTCGGTGGTAATCAAGTATTTTGGCGTGCGTGTCATAGCTATCCACAGTGTTAAACATGGAAGCATAAACCGGTGCTTGTTCGGGTAAATCGGTGGCAGAACCACCGCAGAGAACCATGACGTCAATCTGTTCCGCATGCTCTTCGGCATCATCCACATGAAGTACTCTGGCCGTTTGAGTCTGAATCGAGATAGTGTGTGGCGCGCGTCTGGTGAATACCGCAGCCAGTTGCATGTCTGGCATCTGGCTAAGCGACGCTTCTACCCCCTTGCCCAAGTTTCCGTAGCCCATGATACCAACTCTGATCGTTTCTGCCATGACTCCCACCCACATTACACGTATTTTGAATCAGAGTTAATTTTATCATAATTCACCGCTATTAGCCCAGAAAACACGCTCATTTACACCCAATGGAACTGGCGTGCTCAGTCTGCCAAGACAGCGCGCGCAATATCTCTTCCAGGGCCTATCCATGTGCCGGGGCGGCTCCGCATATAGCACAGCAGTTGCTCTAGCATTCTCAGTCTGCTCACCCTGCCTATCACCTGCGGGTGCATTACGAGCACCATTATTCCTTGCTCATCGTAAATGCCATCGAACTCGGCCTGCCAGATTTCCCTCACCGTGCTTGGAGCCATTATGGGTCTTCGCTGTGGCTGTTGCACTGTGAAGAAGAAATGGCTTGAATCGTCAAAGAGCCAACTCGTGGGTAGTTCTGCCATCTTTCTTCCGTCGGCTGAAGTGTGCCAATACGGGTGGTCGCTATCCATCATGTTGGATGAATACTCTATTCCGTTGTTGAGACATACTTCCACACTCTCCGGCGTTATGTTGAACATCGGAGAACGATGGCCTACAGGAGTCACACCCAGCATCTCTTGCATAATCTTGCGGCACTTGATGATCAGTTGCTCTTCGTGCTCGGCAGACGTAGCCGGCTCATGCAGGTAGCCGTGATAGGCAATCTCGTGCCCTGCCTGCACAATCTGCCTGCAAATTGGCGTGTGCTGCTCCACAACCCATCCTGGTACGAAAAACGTCGCTTTTAGGTCAAGTCTGTTTAGCATAGCAAGTATTCGCGGAGTTGCCACCTTCGCGCCGTATGTTCCCTGTGACAACACCCCTGGGCAGTCGGCGCTTTGTGGGTTCCTGCTCAACCAGAGTGTCTCAGCATCAAGGTCAAAAGTAAGAGCCACTGCACACCTTACGCCCTCTGGCCACTTGGTCTCAGAGTTCAACACAATCCCCCCATGACTTCCGGCCTCAACAGCCGGTAGATTCTGCATAAATACCCTCATCCAAACAGTATGACCTGCGCGCCCCACTTCCTTTGTGGTTGGACACAGCGCTGCAGATACATCTTTGTGCGCTAGCACAAACCGGCCGCTCATGCTGCACTTTTGGCACGGCTGCTCGGATATCGGCAGGTGTAGCGCTTCTGAGTTGGCTGTCTTCTTCACTCCGACTGCTCAGGCCTTCTTTTTGCGATATGGTGACCGTGGCGAAGTTAAGCAGGCAGACCGCTTCCAATGGGTCGTTGGCACGCAAGTGACGGACGCGGCGAGAGATAGCCGGAAACGCCTGCGGATGATGCAACAAGAGTACGAGATCATCGGTAATGCGAGGTCGCTTGGCCTTGGTCGGAATCGAACTGGTCAAATAGCACTGTTCGAAGCAACCAGCGGCTGAGGAGACTTCTTCGCAAGTGATACGGTTGTGCATTGAAAGCGGCGTTATACCTCTTAGATGCGGGCTATATTCGAACGGAATCCTTTCTTGCTTCGCTCGTGACAAGCGAAGATAAGGCGCATGAGGGCTTTGACCAGCGAATAGCAATCTGTGAATCCGGGCCTCTGGTCAGCAGTTTTGCAGAGAAGTCTGGTGCAGGCAGGTTAACACGCGCGTAGCGTCCAATTCATTGTCTTTAGTATATTCCGTCCTTGTGGAGACAACATGGCTTTTGAAGCGACTCGTGCCCAGAGGCCGGTGCTAGTGCCAACACCTGCTTCGAGCCAGATGCAGCCAGACCGCGCTCGGCTATCAAGGGATGTGCTGGGGCTTGCCGTGCCAGCGATCGGCGAACAGCTGCTATTTACCGTTGTGCAAATGGCCGCGCTCATGATAGTCGGCCATCTCGGCGCCAACGCCATTGCATCTGTGGGCGTGTCAAACCAGCTACATTGGCTGTTTCAGTCGTCATTTTGGGCGTTCAGTGCCGGTACCACAACGCTTGTCGCCCGCTTCACCGGTTCAAACGAGCCACTGCACGCCGAGTCTGCGGTTCGGCAGGCGGTCATGGTGTCGCTTGGCGTGTGCGTTGTTGTGTCAAGTGTGGGTTTTGCGTTTGCCCCGGGCATACTCAGCCTCATGGGCACAGAAGGCGAAGTGCTCACACATGCACTCGTCTACCTGCGTATGGCGTTTGTGGCCTCTGTGTTCCAGAGTATGGGCATGTGTTTTGCTGCCGCGCTGCGAGGCGCAGGCGACACCCGCACTCCTTTTAAGGTCGGCGGCCTGGGAGCGCTCATCAACGTGAGTCTCATATGGCTATTGGTCTCCGGCCGGCTCGGTCTTCCATCCCTGGGCATAGCCGGAGTGGGTGTGGGATTAATAGTGTCACAGTTGGTCGTCGCCTCGACCTACTTGCTCATCCTGTCAGGAAGCAAGTTCAAGGTCAAGTTCAGCCTAATGAGCCGGTTCACCCTTGACCCCAGCATGATTCGGCGGCTGCTTTCTGTGGGCATACCTGCCGCGATAGAACAGTTGTTGATGTCCTTCGGTATGACAGTATTCACACGTCTTGTGATTTCGCTCGGCACGGTGCACTACGCTTCACACCAAGTGTGCGTGAACATCACATCGGTGTCATTCATGACCGGATTCGGCTTTTCTATGGCGGCCACTGCACTCGTCGGTCAGAGCCTCGGACGCAAAGACCCCGATCTTGCCCAGAAGTACGCGCTCACCACGAGCAAGATCGGAGTCGGCATCATGACGCTGCTGGGTGCGATCTTTTTCTTGTTCGGCGGTAACCTAGTGTCGCTGTATTCTGCGGATCCGGAGATCATATCTATGGGTGCGATGATACTGAAGTATGCCGCTTTCGCCCAACCCGCTATGGCGTTTTACTCAATCATGTCAGGAGCTCTCCGAGGAGCCGGAGACACTCGCTACCCTCTTTACATCACGTTCGCAGGTATGTGGACTCTCAGGATCGGCTCGGCTCACCTTTTGGTACAGATACTGGGCATGGGTCTTGCAGGAGTATGGATCGCGGTCAACGCCGATCAGTGGGTCAGGACCGCCTTGGTGTACTTGCGCTTCCGAACGGGTAGGTGGAAAGACATTAAGGTGTGAACACATAGCTTCGGGTCATGCCGCGCGCCTCAAAACCTTCTCTCTCGTAGAATCTCCTGGCAGAGGTGTTCTCCGCAGCCGTATCCGTGTGAATCTCAGTGTGCGAAGTGCGGTGGAGTTCTGCGCTTATCCACCTCACGAACTTACCGCCGACACCTTGCGAGCGCACGTCGGCAGCCACACTAAGCTCGACAAGATACGCAACATGCGCTGCAGCACCACCTGTCAGGCCGCCAAGAGACCTTACCACGGCGCGAGCTGTGCATCGGCCGACGCGATGTAGAGCATAAATCGTCTTGTCGTGTTCTGTAGCTCTAGATACGCACAGCGCTTGGCACGATAGATGCGCTTTGGAAAGCTGCAGGCAGCAATACGCGTTCTGATGCTCCACTCGAAAACCTTGGCGCAGAAGTGCGGCTTCAACGTGAGCCATGCTCTCGTGCAGTTTACCGTGATAGGCACAGCATCTGAGCCCCAGCGCATGATAATGCGCGTACAGTGTGCTGCCAAACCTGCTGCTTGCAGCCTCCAGCAGCAAGTCTCCTACTTCTGGGGCTTGCTCAGAAAACACAATCTGTCTCAGTATGCCTACGCCCTTTGAAGCCAGAGTGCGCTCTGGCGTGAACAGAAACCTTGGCGTTCCGATCTGCACAAACCCCAGCATCCTGCCCCCTTGCAGCGCACACAGCACTTCGGTGCTTGAAAACATCTTTTCGCCACAAAGCGTGTCGTTTAGCACACTTTCTATCCACGTGTTCTGGTCAACATCGAAGCAGTAGGGCACACCGCGTGTGCTCTCCTTCCAAAGTCGGTACGCGCATCTCATCCCGTCAGCGTCAACGCTCAGTATTCTCATCGGGCCACCTCACTCAGTACGTAGGCGTATTCGGCATACGCAGCGTAAGCCCTTCGCCAAATGCCACATCTGTACACACAAACTTGACAATGCACAGGTATACTGAGACAATTAATACACAAAAGAACGCGATGAATGGGCCAGTACCCGAGCCGGAATGCGAAAGAGAAGCCTGCCGCGTTTGCTGGAAGACAGGCACGTGTTCCTTCGGAGAACCCCACCCCCGAGCCGCCGGCGACGAGTCGGACGGAGCCCCCGTTAAAGGGCTTGCAGAGAGGGTTTTAGCCAATATGGGTGGTACCACGGAAGCCAGCCTTTCGTCCCAGAGACGCGAGGCGTTTTGCTTTTATGGAGGTGAGTCAGCATGAAGATGTCCAACTCGTTCATACCGACGCTAAGGCAGAATCCCCAAGATGTCGAAGTGCCAAGCCACCGTCTGATGTTGAGAGCAGGGCTTATGCGTAAGGTGGCTCCGGGTGTGTATGCGCTTTTGCCTCTTGGAGTGCGTGTGGTTCAGAAGGTCATGCGTATCGTGCGCGAAGAGATGGACGCATCCGGAGGGCTTGAGATGTCGCTTCCGGTAATGCTGCCGGCGGAGCCGTGGCTTGCCAGCGGGCGATGGTCTGACTACGGCAACGAGATGTTCAGGCTGAAAGACAGACAAGGCGCGCAGTACTGTCTTGCACCCACGCACGAAGAAGTCATAACCACGCTCGTTCGAGACGAGGTCAAGAGTTACAGGCAGCTACCTCTCTTGCTGTATCATATCGGGCCGAAGTTCAGAGACGAGATACGACCGAGGTTCGGGATGATGCGCAGCCGGGAGTTCTTGATGAAAGACCTTTACTCGTTCGACCGGACGCCTGAAGAGCTTGAGCATAGTTACCGCAGGATGTACGAGGCCTACAGCAAGATATTCGCAAGATGCGCACTCGACTTCTGTGTGGTCGAAGCCGACACTGGAGACATAGGCGGACATACATCGCACGAGTTCACTGCGCTCGCAGAGCATGGAGAATCAAGAATCGTTGTCTGCAGCAGCTGTGGCTTCGCGGCGACTACCGAACATGCGCCCGCGGCACACGCCATCGCGAGTGACGAAACGCAGTTACCCATGCATAAGGTGGCTACTCCAGGAATCCACACGATCCAACAGGTCTCACAGTTTTTGGACATTCAGGTCGAAAGCACTTCGAAGATTCTCTTTTACTGGGCTGAGATGCGAGACGGAAGCCGCAAGATGGTGGCCGGTCTGGTGCTCGGTAGCCACGAACTCAACGAGCTGAAGCTAAAGCGTGTGATAGATGCTGCGAGTTTGACACTTGCACAACCAGAAGAAGTCATGCATGTGCTTGGGGTTCCGGTGGGTTCTGCCGGCCCTGTCGGATTAAGCAGTGTGCTCTCTGTCACCGACAGGCATGTGGCGTGCTCCAGGAACCTGGTCATGGGAGCCAACGAGGAAGGTTACCACCTGAAGAATGTGAACCCATACAGAGACTTCGGTCCAACACTCGTTGAAGACATCGTTACGGTTGGTGAAGGGTACATCTGCGCCCAATGCGGCTCAACGCTAGAAGAGTCACGTGGCATTGAAGTCGGACAGCTGTTCAAGTTAGACACCAAGTACAGCGGATCGCTCGGTGCGGTGTACATTTCCGAAACCGGCGAGCCATGCAATATGCTGATGGGCTGCTACGGCATTGGCATAACCAGGACTGTGGCAGCAGTGATCGAGCAGCACCATGACGAACGCGGAATCAAGTGGCCGCTGAGCGTCGCTCCGTATCACGCGGTGGTGCTCGCCATAAACAGCAAACATCATGAACAGGCCGGCCTTGCGGTCAGAGTCTACGAGAGTCTGGTTTCCGCCGGGGTCGAGACCATTCTCGACGATAGAGACGAAAGGGCAGGCGTCAAGTTCGCCGACGCAGACCTCGTGGGATACCCGTACCGGGTCAACGTGGGTCGACGAGCAGCCGAGCAAGTTGTCGAGTTAGTCAACCGAGAAGACGGCACTACGCACGAGACCCAATGGAATGAGGCAGTCAGAACCATCGCGGACGCGGTTCGTGCAGGCGGCTCCTAATCGGGCCGCCGCACAGGTGGTGCATAGAACACGTCGACCGAATGAGTGTACACGATATCTCCCAGACGCATGGTTCGCTGAAACACTTTGGGTTCGGGTGCACCCACCGGCCCGAGCATTAATTGCCTCCCTCCTCCAATGGAATAGTCGAAGTAGTAGAGGTACTGACCGATCCATCGCTCATACACCAGGCGCTGAGGCTGAGCCACGCCCCAGATAACAAGCTTGCCGTCGTTGGCTGCGAGCGCCTGCTGGAACTCGACAGCGTTTAGCGGTACGTCATCGAGTACCGGAATGGCACCCCACTGTGGGTCTATGAATACCCACTTCTCGATATCCCAAAGATACACTTCAGTGCACACGTGTCCGGCACCCGACTCACGGGTCTCTACGTCTTCTGTCTTAAGCGCGAGCATCCTTGCAGGTATCCCAAGCGACTGAAGACTTGCAGCCATCACAATACCGTACTCAACACACCGAAACCTCTGGCCTTCACTCGCCTCACGGAGTATGGTCAATGGGTCGGGCGCAGAAGGCGTGTTACGTCCGTCGTGTTTCCAGAGTGACGTAACCCATGTTGTTATGGCCTTGACCTTGTCAAAGTCTGTTTTGCACTCGCTTACCACATCGTCAATTCCGAACTCTGACCTGAGTTCTGAGAGATAAGTATCGTCATACTGTATCCACGTGAGCGCTGCAACTGGCTCACCCCCGGTTGTGAACTCAAGAGGTTTGGTGCGCGTACCGCGCACGAGCAGTATGCACACCATCACGATTAGCGCAACAACTGCAACCAAAATGCGACGCCACCGCAATGTTGTCTCCTCCTTTGATCGCATTTTCCAGCATAACTCACACACTTCTGCGCACAGGTTTGGGCACCTGCTGCTTAGATGCCATTTGAAAGTCTTACCTTTGATCGTCAAAAGAGCCCTTCTGTTGGGAGCGGGTTGCTATTGCCGTGATTTCACCGACCCACGCGCCAATGCCAGCACTCATTGCGACCAACATGACTCCAGGGGCGGTTGGCCTATGGCTGGAGCACCTGCTCATCCGTGAGCAAGGCGGGTCGCTCGAACTTACGGTAAGACAGACAGTCTCTCCGTACATCCATCGCCTCCACGCAATAACCCTTCGCCCTCTGAGGGACGAAGGGATACTTCGCGGTGACACCCTGGTTGGGCCGTCCAATGCACAATCCAATGCTGGTCATGTCTGGCAAGCAAATGTCGGTCGGAAGTAAGCCATGTTCTCGTCCGTTGGTCTCAGATTGCTGGAGATAAGGGCTCAAATCGGCTTTGACCCGACGGTTACCAACCTGCTCGGTTGCCTAGCGGAGTTCTACCACTTTGCTTGCGGTTTGCCCGTTTGCATACTCTATCACGACCGCGAGGCTCTTCACATCGTCAGATCTGGGCGCATCCGCAGACACAACTCCTTGCCATACAGGCCTGCTTGCCAATCCCTCAAGAATATGCGTTGCAATGACATCCGACTTGTCTTGTGCGAGCAGAACGGCTTCTACTTGCTTAACGTGTATGCGGGGATTCAGAGATGTTACGTCTATTCGGTAAGACTCACCAACGCCCGCACTAGCGACGTGAATCTGAAAATGCGGGTTAATCTTAGAAAGGTCAACGTATTCAGTACGCCCACTCTTTCTGGTGCCATCCTCTACGGCGTATATGACGTATTCGAGACTTGCGACCTTACCCATAGTGCCTTCTCTTACCGCCGGAGGCGATTGAGTCAAGTCGCCAGATCTGCCGGTGCTCTGGCCGGAAGAACTATATGATATGCTCCACGTGGGGCCGTCGAGGTCCGGCGTTACCAGTATACGAGCCTCGTAGACCGTGCTGCCCGCAGGTTCCACTTCTGCTTCCTGCCACGTTTCACCCGAAACCCTATAGCTGAGCCCAACCACGGCGTTCTCGTGTATCTCGCGAAACGCCCATGTGAGCGTCACAACCGCATTGACACAACCATCAGTTGCAGCCGAGACGTCCAATCTAGGCGGACTATACCACTCGGTAGCGTAAGATATGGCGCTTAGTCTATGATCTATACTCTGAATCTGTTGATTCACAGAACTCATACTATGATGCATCGTAGTCTGCATCTCCGCTCTGAGCTGTGCCTCCAGCTGGCTTAGCCTTCGCATAACGTAGATGTTCCCAAGCAAACTGACTACAAGGATGGCTACAAGCCACTTCTTTGATCCGCTATCTGCCATGATTCCTCCCACAACCCTTTTGGACTGATAATAATCAGCGGTAGATGAACTTGGCTGCTACATCATCGAGTTCATTCACAAAACCGATCCACATCTTAGCGTTTGTGATGAAACTACGCCCGAAATATCTGCTGCCGAGCAGCTCCTCGAATCCTCTATCCCAACCGGGAAAGTGCCTGCGGATTAAGTGCTCCAATGCCGCGAAATCTTCAGCATACTGTAACAAGACTTCCCTGTCGTCATCGGAGGGATGCCAGACACCACTGCCATCTCTCTCATGCTTTGACATCCGTATCAGATCGTTCTTAACCTCCGGCAGATACTCGTTGATAAACTGCTTAGGGACTGTAACCTGCGCACGCGGGTACACCATCTTGTAGGAAGAAACGTTGTTGTTCAGTATCGCGCCCAGGCGCTCAATTCTTGACCTCATATAGCCAAACTCTTCGGCTGTGACTAGATCGGCCTGAGCCCATTTCTCTAGATCTTCCCTGACCCAGTAGATACCGTCTAACACGCTAATCGAGAACTCGTTTGCCCAACTCTCGCCCATCTTCTGTTCGAGCCTTGCTATCTTCTGCTGAGACTGCACAAGCAGTGCTAGCAATACGAGCAGCAGTAGCAGCCTCGCGGCTGACATCCACCTAGATGAAGAGACCCTCGTCATGTTCCACTCACATCCAACGATAGGATTGGTGTCTCCACCAGAAAACAGACGAACAAGTCACTCGTTGGTTCCCAGCATGCGCCTGTACTCGCCACCACGCGATGAGCAAACTGACATTGCCTCTCCGCTCCTACTCACAGAGTGGGCTGCTAAAACGTGCAGCCAAAACCCAGATTGGCTACCACCGATACGAGTCCAACCTGCAGGCATACAGCTGCATGAACATGTAGAAGATAGTTAAGCGACGATGGCAAGCGGCGCTACCGACTGAGCAAGGAGACAGTTAAACGCAGTTTCGCGGATGCCAAGGAGTCACACGGGCAAAGCGCAGCAGAAGCGCAGCCTATCTAAGGTGGAGAAAGGTTGTGTATTCTCGGCAGCAGCACAGGACGCTTATAGACTTCGCCTCTTCTGAGCGGACGGAGTAAGTCAAAATGAGGGCAAAATGCACAGAACTCAACGCTTCGCACACGTTTGCCGCCAAACGAAGCATTTTAGTCTCCTGCAGAACCCATCTACCAAAGGCTGAACCCCCGAATCTCTTGAGCCGGGGGCTCTTCAGCTAAACTTAAACCCCATCTACATGGGGTTTTGTACTCTCTTGGTGCCGAAGGTGGGATTTGAACCCACACAGGCTGTTGCCTACGGCGCCCTGAACACCGCGTGTCTGCCAGTTCCACCACTTCGGCGAATACACTATGATTTGCTCGTGGACTCATGATACCACAGCGCTTGCACTCATGCAATAATTCAACGCGCGAGAAGGCGCAGCAAAAGGTACACAAACAACACCACGCCGATGAACGCTGCCAGTATGGGTAGGATGATCTCAAATGCAGCAATGGTAAACGCGACTATGTCTATAAAGTCGAATTTGGGCTGCTCTTCTTCGGTCTTTTCAAGATCGTCATCGTGCTGAGCCACGGCTGCCTCCTCGAATCTTTGTCGGCTGAACCTTGCCATCCTCGATTATATACGTATTTGGTCTCAAGGTCACTTCCTAAAACATGATAATCCCGGGAGCAAGTGGATAGCAGAACTCATATACTCAGTTCATCTCTATACAATGTCCTGTAGGACTCCAGCGATTTCTTCACACGTACGACGTAGTTACGAGTCTCTTCAAAAGGCACTTTGGACATATCCGCACCCGGGTATATGAGCCCATCTTGCTGCCATTGCTTCACTCTGTTCAGGCCGCCGTTGTAAGCTGCCAGAGCCATGCCGAGGTCTTGATCAAATTCAGTGAGCAACATGCTCAAGTACAGTGTGCCAAGCCTTATATTAAGTTCGGGCTCAAACAGCATCTGTTGATCGAACGAGTCAATCCCGGCACGTTCTGAAGTCTCAAGCGCCGTGCCGGGCATCAGTTGCATAAGCCCACGAGCACCCTTAGGCGATGTCACATTAGGCCGAAAGCCGCTTTCAACTTTGATCACCGCTGCGATCAAAAAAGGATCCACTTCATACTCGCGCGCGGCTGCCAATATGAATTGCTCGTACTCAAGGGGGTATATTATCTTCTTAAGCCTGTATGTCAGCGCATTAATCATAAGCGCAAGTAGAGCCACGCATACGATCCAACGGACAAACGTTCGCCGCCTTTTTCGGGTTATGACTGATCACCCTGTCTAGTCTTGGATACACCACGAGCCAGGTTCTGCTTCACCTGACACTCGGTTTCGGCAACGCCACCACTATTGTCTATTACCACATCTGCGATCTTAATCTTGTCTTCTAGAGGAATCTGTGCACGTATTCGCGCCAATGTCTCGTCTATGTTTAACCTGTCCCGAGTCATCAGCCGTTCCATCTGCGTGTTCTGATCAACGGCTACGACCCATACTTCATCCACCAGTGGGACGAGCCCTGCTTCAATAAGCAGAGGAGCGTCTACCACAAGCACTTCAGGCGGACGCTCGCTCGCTCGGGCGTTCTCGATCCTGCTCTTAATTATCTCGATAACTTGGGGATGTACGATGGCGTTGAGTTTCCTCAGCTCATCCTCATCGTTAAACACAAGCCGCCCGAGCCTTCGCCTGTTGAGCGAACCGTCTGGGTTTAGGAAAGCCGGGCCAAAAGCCTCTATGATTCTTCTCAAGCAATCAGTGCCGGGCTGCGTCACCTCGTGAACCAGGCTATCTGCGTCAATAATCTCGGCACCTTGCTCTTGCAGCATCCGAGACACGGTGCTCTTTCCTGACGCTATCCCGCCTGTGAGCCCTATGACGAGCATCAGTTTCCCTCCCGGCACAGTTTTCTGTCTTGTTCGTGGTTTGTGCGTGATTACCTCCCGAAGGCCTCACCAAAAGCGCAACAATCCTATCGTTATAAGAGTCCACGCAGGCAGTTTGTGCGCAAAGGATGCGTTGACAAATCGTGCAGATCTGCCCATAGCCGCTCCAGCCGCAAGCAGAAGCGGACAGCCGAACGCTGCAAGCATCGTCATCCCGAGCACCCTCATACCGGCAAGAGCAGCGCCTAGACCGACCCCGAACGCATCCATAGCCAGCGCGGTTCCAAGAACGAGCGCCTCTTTGGAGTCTATCACGCAGGAGCGATCACGGTCTGCAATCATCGGCTCACCGATCACGTGCACGATCACGCCTAAGAAACTCAGTTTTAGCACCGGCCGCGCAGAGGAAGTGTTATGGGCGGAGCTGTTCAGCGCATACGCGCCGAGAAGAATCAGAAGCGAGCCGCCGAGCCAACGCGCAAAACGCTCACCTGTGAGCGCCGCTAAGACGCCTCCCACACTCATCGAGCAGTACATCACGAGCCCTGTGATCGCACCGGTGATGACAAGCGAGCCTATCGGTACTCGTATCCGCGCACAACCATAGGATACCCCAGCGATGAAGCTGTCGAAACTTATTGCAAGCGCCAGGAATAGCGTATCAAAGCCAAACACACTGACACACCCCTCCCGCGGAGCGTTCATCATCTCAGTGTATGGCTCTGTGGGCAATCAGGTGCGACATGGCTAGCCGTGAGGTTCGACGTGCACTATTACCTCTGCGCCTGTCTCTGACGCCACGCGGTACTTCACGTGCGAGGCTATTTCGTGGGACTCGGTAACCTGAAGTTCAGGATCAACCTGTATATGCAGCGAAATGTGGGTGCTCCCCCCGTAGTCATGCACCATTATCTTGTGAGTATCTCTAACTCCGTGTGTCGCGCGAGTCACGTTGTGCACTTTCTCGAGCAGTTCTTCAGAAGGCTTCTCGCCGATCAGTTTGCTCACAGTCTGGCGCGCGAGCGAAAAGCCTGTGTAGCCAATAACCAGTGCCACGACTCCAGCAAGCAGGCTGTCCACGCCCGAATAGCCGCGCATTGCAGAAATAATGCCTATGGACACGAGACTCATGGAAATCGCGTCCGCTCGATGGTGCCATGCATCAGCCACCAAAGTGTCTGAAACCACTTGTCTGCCCAGACCTACGGCAAATCTGGCCATCCATTCCTTAACTGTCGCCGACGCAAGTAGCACCACGACGACAAGCACGCTGCCGCCCACGGGCTGCGGGTGAAGCAGTCGCGAAACAGAAAGCACCAAGAACTCGTACGCCAAGATTATGAGTAAAATGGCAATTATGAGGGTGGCGATGTGCTCCGCCCTTCCGTGCCCGTGCGGATGCTTTTCGTCCGGTGGCATTCTCGCTGCCCTGAACCCAATGAACACGGTGATGGACGAAACCACGTCAGACGCAGTGTGGGCCGCATTGGCCATCAGAGCTATGCTGTTATATGCAAGACCCATGCCCAGCATTACGGCTGCCAGAAGCAAGTTCAAGATAGTGCTCACACCTGCCTCAAGCAACGCGTAGCGTGCGCGCACTTCGGGGTCACTCGTGCTCTGGTAGTCTCGAACGAACCGTCTCAGAAGAAGCGATGTCATGTGATGCCGCCTTTCGCATCAAAAAGGCCTGCAGGGCCTGTTAGGTCCCGCAGGCCTCGGCCTGCTGCATACGCCCGGCAAGTCAAACCCGATGACTGCCTGTTCCTATCCCTGCCAATATACTATGCCTCCACATTGTGTGCAAGTGCACGCCGTTCTAAAGCGATGACATGTCGCACCAGTTGTGCCCTACCTTCATATCTACGACTATCGGCACGCTGAACTCCATGGCCTGAGCCATCGTGCGCTTTATGACTTCAGCCGTCAGCATCAGTTCTTGCTGCGAAATCTCAAATATGAGTTCGTCGTGAACCTGAAGCAGCATGACACACTCTGAACCCACAGTTTCGAGTTGGCTGTCAACCTTAACCATCGCAAGCTTTATCAGGTCTGCCGCACTGCCTTGAATTGGGGTATTGACCGCCGTTCGCTCGGCAAACTGCCTGACCGCCCTGTTTCTGCTGTGAAGATCCGGCAGATACCTTCTTCTACCGAGCATCGTGGTGACGTAACCCTTTTCTCTGGCCTCTTCGATAACTCTTTCTGTCCAGCGCTTGACCCCAGGGTATCTAGAGAAATAGTTGTCGATGTAAGTCTTTGCCTGCTCTTTGGGTATTCCCAGGTTCTGAGACAAGCCGTAATCGCTGATACCGTACACTATCCCGAAGTTGACCGCCTTCGCCGCTCTTCGCATCTCAGGGGTTACATCAGAGATCTGCACTCCGAACACTTCCGACGCGGTGCGTGCATGGATATCCTGCCCGAGCCTAAATGCCTCTCGCATATTCTCATCTTCACTTATGTGCGCCAGGATGCGCAGCTCAATCTGCGAGTAATCTGCTGCGAGCAACAGGTGCTTGGGGTGTCTCGGCACAAACACCTTGCGAATTAGTCTTCCCGCTTCTTGCCTTATGGGAATGTTCTGCAAGTTTGGCTCGGCGCTTGAGAGCCTGCCTGTAGCAGTCACTGTCTGATTAAAAGTGGTGTGCAACCTGCCCGTGCTGTCATCGATAAGGTGCTGCAATCCGTCAAGATATGTGCCTTTCAGTTTGACCAACTGACGATAAGACAGCAGCAGGTGAGCTATTTCGTGATGAGGCGCGAGCGCTTCTAGCACTTCTGCATCTGTCGAATACCCGGTCTTCGTCTTCTTGATCACGGGTAGATTGAGCCTTTCGAACAGAATCTCTCCAAGCTGCTTTGTCGAATTGATATTGAACGTATCTCCAGCAAGACGGTATATCTGCTCTTCAAGAGAGTGAATCTTTGTCTCAAACTCTTTGCTCATGTCCCGAAGTGACTTCTCGTCGACGCATACTCCTTCTGCTTCCATGCGCGAGAGCACCATGACAAGTGGCATCTCCACGTCCCCAAACAAGCTGGCCATGCCTTGCTCTGTAAGCGTGTCTTGCATCTCTTTTCGCAAGCGCCAGATCACTTCTGCCTGCCAGCCAAAAGCGGTCTCTGCTCTGGGTTCAAATCCGAGGTATTCTCTGCAAAGGTCATCCAACTTGTAAGATGAACGAGACGGGTCGAGCAAGTAGCCGGCGACGGCAGAGTCGAATGTAAGATGTCTCAGCCGCACCCCGGCTCTCTGCAGGGCAACCAGAAAAGGTTTTATGTCGTGACCGTACTTAGCGATAGCCGTGTCAGCCAACACCTCGCTCGCACAGCGGGCGAAATCGCGGAATCCGTCTTCTGCTGCACCAAAACTCACTACGAATGAGTCGTCGCCGTTTGAGACACACAGCCGCTCAACACGTCTGCCCCTCCCGCACTCTGCATATAACGCCAACTGACCTGCTTTCGCCAGCTCAGCGAGCAGCAACCGCGCATCGTGCAACGACTCGACACAGGTCACCTGCAGTAACGCTGCGCTGTCGCTTTCGATCTGTGGCTGATGCGACTCATCGTCCGCAAGGCCGAGCCTCTCTGAGAGCTGCCTGAATTCGAGTTCTCTGAACAGAGTTCCGAGTCGAGGTTTATCTGGCTCAGATACAGCGCACTCTTCGAGGCATACTCCAACAGGCGCGTCCTTCGCTATGGTGGCCAACATCTTGCTCATGCGAATCTGCTCTGTATGTTGCTGTATCAAGCTTGCATTCTTTCCGCTAAGCCGCGAACTGTTCTCGATAATGCTCTCGACGTTCCCGAATTCTGCCAGCAGTCGCGTTGCTGTCTTGGGCCCGATACCCGGCACACCCGGTATGTTATCCGATGCATCACCGACAAGCGCTTTGTAGTCCGGAATCTGAGAGGCGCTGAGTCCGAGTTGTTCTGCTATCTGCTGTGTGTCGTAGCGCACCGTGTCAGTCATGCCGCGTTTTGTGAGTATGACGTTTGTCTTGTCCGACACCAGTTGCAGCATGTCACGATCTCCTGTGACCACCACCGTTTGCACACCGGATTGCTCTGCAGTGCGCGCCGCGGTGCCGATGATGTCGTCTGCTTCGTAGCCGTCCAGTTCATACATGTGTATGTTGAACGCGCTCACCACTTCTTTGACTATAGGCACTTGCTGTGCAAGGTCGTCGGGCATAGCGTCGCGGGTTGCCTTGTACTGCTCGTACTCTTTGTGCCTGAACGTGGGCGCGGCAGTATCAAATGCCACAGCTACGTAGTCCGGCTTCTCTTCTGCAAGTATCTTAAGCAGCATATTAACAAAACCGTACACAGCGTTTGTCGGTACGCCGCTTGTCGTACGCAGTTCTCTTATTGCGTAGAACGCTCTGTGAAAGAGGCTATGACCATCAATGAGCACTAGTTTCTGTGTCATGCGACCACCCCTTGCTTTCCGCCGTAGGTATGTTTCACGATTACTTAGCGTCAAATGTGACAGACACATGCACCTTTAGCATGTGGCTGCTGGTATCTTCGGTGAGGTCTGTGTCAGGCCGGTATGCGGGATAGACCGGATAGCGTATCTCGAGGATCTCAACACTGCGAACTCCAAGAATTTTGAGCCCTGAGGCAGACGCCGCTTCAAGCGCATTCTGTCTAGCATCCTGCACTGCTCCGCGAATCGCTTCAGCGCGCAACGATGCCACTTCGCCTGCCGCCGGCCTGATGGAACAAAGGCTCACTCCTGAAAGCGAAGATATCTCATCTATAACCCTGCGAGAATCGATGTCTATCTTGACTTCTATAACCGTCATCACTGCTGCGCCGCCCGAAAACGGTATGATCGTGTGCGCCTGTACGGCCGGAGGCTCTTTGATACCCACCTGCTTCAACAGGTTGGATACGGCTTCCATGTTTGCCCTGAGTTCTAGGTGCGCTGAAGACACGTTATCCGCCTCGCCGCGCACCTCAATGCTCACGGCGAGCATTTCCGGGTTTGCCGGCAGTTCGGCCTGTCCGGGAGCAGTTATGCTACAAGCAGGAGCGCTCTTGGTGCTGCGGGCGAGCGGAGTCGGGATACCCGCAGCAAGCACAGTGATGACCAGCAGCAAAACCCCGAGGCCCACCGCAACCAGCACTCCCCGCCTCTCCAAAAGCGTTACCTCCATACTTTGAACTACATCGTTTTAAGATTACGGATGCAAAGCAAAAAGTCCTGCAGCGCGAATCTGCAGGACAGAGAACCCTTATCTTCATTTCTTTCTAGCAGTGACCACCAGGAACCAGACGAACCACGCTACCGCGAGGTACGGCGCAATCTGTCCGAGGAATACCACTATGTTTCTCGTGCTCCGGATAAGCGCATCCCACAGATCTTTGAGTAGGTTCGGTTTGGATGGGTCAACCGGTTGTCGCCATTCGCGAATCGACACGTTGATGCTCGACATCTGAACCTCGTTCTCTAGGTACCGCAGCCTTCCTTTTAGGCTGTCCACCTCTGTGCGCAATCTGTTGAGTTCTGTCTCGATTCGCAGAATCTCGTCAACAGTCTTCGCCTGTGCGAGGATCTCCAGCAGCCTCTCCTCATGCCTTAGCTTGTTAGTTATGCTCGCTTGCAAGTCGATATACTGCTCTGTAACATCCTGCGTGCCCATCGATCTGGATTCAACTTTGCCTAGCGATTCGATCTGTGCAACAAGCTGTGTGAACTTTTCTTGAGGCACCCTTATGGAGTAGTGGGCTATTCGTTTCTGATCGTAATCGGTGTAAGTGTTTGAATCCAGTATTATCCCGCCGAACGACTCTACTGTCATAACCAGTTGCCGGTTCGCTTCGTCAAACCGACCCTTTTCGGCCTCAAGCGAGAGAGCTGCTCGTCGTATCACCTGACGCTCTATTACCTGCGTCATGTCGAATGAGGTTGCGATTCCACCCGAACCCATACCCGCCGGAGCCATGTCCTTCGTCATCATCTCATTCGGAGATGGCGGTGGCATTGCAGGCTGCGCAAGCCCGTACGCCGCTCTCATCTCTGGCTCTGCCGCGGGTGCCACACCTTCAGACTTCATCATGAAAGACGGCGCAGATAGACCTCCAAGCAAGCCCGGCAGGGTACCCCATGAAGAATTGACCGCAATTACTAACACGAGTGCTGCCGCAGCTACCGCGAGCGCTCTTCTTTGGCCTGTACCCATTATCTTGTGCAGCACGCCGAATACGCCTCTACGAGAAGAGTGTGCACGTGCATGCTTCTTTAAGGGCAGAGCATCTATGACAGACTGCCTGAAACCGTCGGGCACTGGGATTTCCTCAAGGGAGGCACACAAATTGACTGTTTGCTCTAGTTGCCGATGAAGCAGGCTGCACTCTTCGCAAGAATCAAGGTGTTCTTCGACTAGTGCACGCTGTTCGGCGTCTAGTTCGTCGTCGATGTAAAGAGAGATCAAATGCCTAAGGTCATCGCAGGTCACCGGCGATCCCCCCTTTCGCCAGTTCTGACGGACATTTCTTCGAAAAGTTCCATTTCGGAAAGTCTGTCTCGCAGGCTGAGTCTTGCCCTGTTCAGCCGGCTCTTGACAGTTCCGAGCGAGATATCCAGAGCTTCCGCAATCTGCTCGTACGACATACCTTGGATATCCCTTAACACTATGATCATCTTGTGATGGTCGCTCAGCCCACGAATGCCTTGCTGCACCGCTCTTCGCACTTCGTCGCGTTCCATGCCGTAGCCAAGTTCAGGCTCGTCAGAGGGTACTTGGCGAGCAGGTCCTTCATCGCCGACAGGCGCGTCAAGCGAGACGGTGCGTCGCCTCGAACGGCGCCTGAGCTCATCAAGACACGCATTAGACACAATACGATACAGCCAAGTAGAAAAACTCGAGTCGCCTCGAAACTCCTTGAGCGATGCCCATACCTTCACAAACGCTTCCTGAGCCATATCTTGGGCATCGTCATGATTGCCCGTCAGCCTGTAAGCCAGGTTATAGACTCTCTTTTCGTACAGCGCCACAATCTGCTCAAATGCCGAGGCGTCGCCCTTGCGGCACTGTTCAATTAGATCTTCTTCTGACACCGCCAATACGTAATCGCCCCTTTCCAAAAAAGGACGGCTCAAGGGCAAACATATTCTCCACCGCGAGCAGCAATCCTGCCTGGCAGGTTTCTGATACCACTGCCTGCATCAGTCAGCAACTTGGTTCGGTACGATATGTGCAGATGGCAACTCTTACGCGGATTGCAATCATGCTCGTTGAGCGCGAGGCTCTGGTGCAGGATTTAGCCGGTATTTCTGACAGTCAGGGCTATGTCATCTGCCAAGTCATCACACGTGTGTGTGCCGTCTGTGGGATGGCAGAAGTCGTGTGGGCGTGTGTAATCTGTAAACCAGACAACTTCGCACACCTTCTCTGTGGTGTTCAGATGTTCAAGCACAAAATCCGTCATCTTGTCCACGTGAGCATCGGTTATGCCTGCATCACGCAACAGTTGCTCAACCTGTTGCCTGCTCATCTCGCCCATCGAGTAGATGTCCGGATACACATACACTTCTGCATGGTAGCGGCTCAGCCTGACCTCTATGGTCTCGTACACGATGTGCACCAAAGTACCAACTGTGATAATTTCGAACAGTTGCTCTGCGTGTTCAGGAAGCATCCTGATGCAGCCGCGAGACACGGCTTGGCCTACCGACGAGGGCGTGTTCGTGGAATGAATGCCGTAGAGCGGAAGCGAAAGTCCCATCCAGCGGCTTCCGAGCGGGTTTAGCGGCCCCGGCATGACAGGTCTAGAGCCGTCAGGTGGAATCCAGATAGGATTCACTACTTTGGATACGACTCGAAAGGTTCCCAGAGGTGTTCTGCTGTGAGCTGCGCCCACCGCGACGGGGTATGTGAGAACAACGGTGCCGTCTTGCTCTAGCCTAATCTCAAGTGCAGGTACATTGAGCAGAAGCGAGCATTCGGGCTCAGCCTCAGCCCCGCTGTACGCATGAGCCGCACAGCAAGACATGAACACAAACCAGATGGCAAGCATTACCCATCCGAAGCGATGCGCTTTGCCGTGTGAGACAGACTGCAATCCAAATCCCCCGCCGAACAGCTGATGCTTCGATCAAACAGCGCTATGAGCAGTGATGCGCCGAGTCTTACTGGGTCAGGGTCAAACGCAACCTCTACTCCGCCTCGCCGTAAGATGTCACACAACACCGCGAGAGCCGGTGGTTCGAGCCCGGAGCGCTCAAGAAGTCTTATGTCTTGCATCACTCCGATCGCATCGCCTTCGGTGATCTGTCCAGCTTCACCAATAAGGTACACCTTGTCTGCAAGTTCGGCTGCAAGATTGAAATCGTGTGTCGAAAACAGCATTGACCTGCACCCTGTGCAGTACTCGGATAACGCTCGGCTGATCTCATGACGCGAACGAGTGTCGAGTCCCTCAAGCGGCTCATCGAGTACCAGTAATTCCGGCTCGGTGACAAGTGCTGCTGCTAGTGCCACCTTCTTCTGCTCACCGCCCGAAAGATAGTGTGGCATGTCGTCCAGCAGGTGTGTCACCGCGCAGCGCTGTGCTGCACGCATCAGCATGTTCTGAACCTCTTGCTTGGGCTGCTTGCTACACCTCGGCGCAAGCGCAATGTCTTCTCTCACACTCGGTCCAACTATCTGGTGCTGCACGTTTTGAAGCATTACGCCCACGCGACCTGCCAGTTTACGTTGTTCACGATACGGGTCTACGCCGAACACCGTCACCGAACCGAGTTCTGCCTTGCACATCCCAGACACGCAGTTGAGTAAAGTGGTCTTTCCCGAACCGTTTGCCCCTATAAGCGCAACCTTCTCGCCAGCGCACATAACGAGGTCATCGCCTCTAAATGAAACGCATTTGGCGAGATACCTATAGTCACGACATCGTATTCTGACTATCTCGTGCATGTGTCACCTCATATGAATATGGCCATCAATACATAGGTTATTCCGATGCTTACCGGAAGAATATCTGCGGCCGCGAAAGTGGGCATCTGCTTCTGGGGCGCCCGCCCCCCAGTTCTGTACGCTGCGACGATTCCACTCTCAGTTGCGTCGTCAAACGCGTTCAACATCACGCTTCCGAGAAGGCAGAACATGTGCGGCACGTGGGTTAAGTCGTAAGGCACCACACCCCTTGCCCTTAGTACGCGCATCTGTATGCTTACGCGCCTGAACACAGCAAAGAACGTGTCATACGTGCAGTAAAGTGCATCGTTGATGATTGGCGGCAGAAACCACGCGGTCACTAAGCACATTCTGGCTGGAACCGTGGTCAGAAACGTTAACAGTACGGTAGAAGATATCGCGGCTACCCGCGAGAGCATCGTAACCACGCATTCGCCGGGTGGCAACAACAGTGAACCGAACAGCAGTCCACAACCAAGGGGGTAGACAAGCAGACCCATGGGCCTGAGACCAACGCCCGAGAAGACCCACACTGCCAGCAGGTTTAGTACTAGCATGCCTTGGAGGGGTGTGCAGCGTGTTGCGCCGAACGCAGCACACATACCAAGCAATAGCAGCACGAGCTTTGACGACGCCGAAGCTCGGTGCATTACACTCTTGCCTGTGACCGAAGCAGCATCCAGCAGTTCGAGCGCCGAATGCATCATATCAATCCCTCTGCAGAAGTGTCGGCCTGACTCTGGACACGAATCCCGCGATGAGCGCGGTTGCAACCGCCTCCAGCACGAGTGCAGCCAAAAGCAGAGGTACTGCGGCGCTCAGAACACCAGCAACCCCGATATCCCGGCGAGACCCTAGTTGCAGGAATGCGTGAATATGGCCATCGCCCATCAGGAGTCTGTGCGCGAGCAGTTCAAACCGCGAATTGGCCGGGCCCGCAAGAGCCAAAACCGCGATCATAGCTGTCTGGGATGCCCCCAACGCCAGAGCCGCAGACAGACCGGCAGAGAGTACCGCGCCACGTGCTCGTGTTTTGCGAAACACGTACGAGGCAATAGCAGCTTCTAGCGTAAGTATCAGCGTGTTCAATCCTATGACGCTTATACCGCCGTGCTGCATCATGGCACAGATGACGCTCACGCTGAACGATGCCACAAGCGCATTCCAGCCTCCTGCTATGATTCCAACGAGGCATGCAAGGTTCAGATGCACTGGCAGCAATAACAGTGGCATGCTCATCGCGACAAGCATCAGCGCCGCCATCGCGGCTACTAGCTGCACCGCACCCCGCTTAGAACTGAGTCGGCGAGAAGCCACGCCCAGCAGCACAACACATGCGGCGAAAGAAGCGATTACTAATTTCTGAGGCAGTACGCCGTCGGGAAAATGTAGATGACTCATACGCCTAGTATTTTCGTGCAATCTCTGTCTATACACCCATTGACACCTATCGCATAACGACACATACTTGTTCCATAAGGAACGTTCCTTATAGAACATAAGGCGGTGACAGAATGGAGAACAAAGAACAGCTCGCAGACATGCTTTACGAGTTCTCACGCTCTGTGGCCAGGCACTGGAAAGAAGTGTTCCGTGAGCGCGGGCTTTCGCCTGCGCCACTTGCGATCCTAAGGCAGGTATACGAAAACCCGGGTCTTACGGTGAGCGAGATCGCAAGGCGCACAGGCAACGCCAAATCTCACGTTTCGCGAACAGTTGAAAGCCTCGAGCAGCAAGGGTATGTGGTAAAACGCGAGCATCACAAAGACCAGAGGCTTGTACTCATCTATCCTACCGACGTAGTGTCCGAAGGTCTCGATCCACTTCACCGTGAGATCCGCAGTAGACTCGCACGCTGTCTTGAGTATGTTCCCGAAGAACGCTTGCCAAGCCTCATAGACTGCATTAGATTGCTTCATGCGGTGATGAACCAGCACGCGCCGAAGGAGGAATGAGCATGAGCAGAGTGCTGGATCTTGCAGATGCAGCAGTTGCACCAGTATCGGTGGTCGGCTCAAAAGCGCGTAATCTTGGACGTATGATTCGCGACGGTCTACCGGTGCCAAAGGGCTTCGTGATAAGTGTCGACACCTATCACGAGTTCATGACGCAAAACCACATCCCCGATGTGATAGCCCACCATTTTGATGCACTTCAGCCTACAACGGAGCGCGCACAGTTGCTCGAAGCGCTTTCTCTAATTCAGAAGTCATTCATTGACTCTGCCATGCCCCAGGAGCTCGCATCCGAGATAAGCGGCGCATACCGTAATATGGAAGAAACGCGTGTGGCTGTACGTTCTTCGGCTACAGCCGAAGACCTTCCAGGCGCTTCTTCTGCCGGCCAGTACGACACATACCTAAACCAACATGGAGTAGAATGCGTCCTGGACTGCGTCAAGCGATGCTGGGCGTCCTTTTTTGCAGAACGCGCTTTCGTCTCCCGCGCAAGATACGGTCTTGGCCAAGCTGAGGCAGGCGTTGCAGTCATCGTGCAGCAGATGGTCTTGGCGAACGCCTCAGGTGTGTTGTTCACTGCAAACCCGCTTAACGGCAGGCGCGACCAGATGGTGCTTAACTCAACTTTTGGGCTTGGTGAGCCACTGGTAGGCGGACGTGTGAACCCTGACCAATGGATTCTTGACTCAGCCTCAGGTCATGTGATTAGCAAATCTATATCCATTAAGCCGCTCATGGACGTGGCACGCGAGAGCGGAATTGAGTGTATTGAGGTGCCATCTGCACAGCAACGCGCGCCATCGCTTGAAGACACAGACATCAGTTCAGTTATAGACCTTGGCAGAAAGGCAGCAGCTCTTTTCGGTACTCCACAGGACATCGAGTGGGCGAAGCACGATGCACACTTATATGTTATTCAGTCACGGCCCATAACCTCTCTCTTCCCCATTATCTCGCGCGATGGTACGCCGAACACGCAACTTCGGGTATACGTGTGCCACACGCTCATACAGGGCATCTCGGAGCCCTTAACCAAGCTAGGCCTGTGTGTGCTTGAAGAAGTTCAACGCGTGAACAAGGCGATAAACGGCGCGCAGATCGCTCCGCATCGTGGAAACATCCTCATGAAGCACGCTGCGTGCAGGCTGTTTATCGATGTAACCGAGACGCTGAAGCACAAGGCTCTTGGGCCGAAACTGCTGTTCGTCTTGGGCAGAGTTGAACCGGTCACATCTTGCATACTCGTAGCGCTCAAACGACGAGAACCCGAACTCAGTTATGCGAGCCAGCCTCTTCCCTCTTCGGGTATGTCATTTGGTCAGGTGCTCTCTGTGATGTGGCAGATGCTTTGCGCAGTGTTGCGACCGGACCACGTGCGAGAGCGCGCGTGTTCTGAGATTGAGCGCAACCTTGATCAAATAGAACACACTCTGCGTTCGCTAGAGTCGGCCGACGAAGCCTTGTCTGTTGCGCTATCTGGAATCGCAAGACTGAGAGACCTATTGCTGCCGCTGTATGCGCCTCTTGGCGCAGGTTTGATGGGCCAGGAAATCACAGAAAGAATGCTCAAAAAATGGGGCTATGGCGATGAGTGGCTCGGACAGATATGCCGTTCGCTCCCAAATAACCCGACCACACAGATGAACCTGCAACTCTGGAAGATCGCAACACTTCTCAAACGTCAAGGCGAGAGGCCATCGGCGGGGCATCCAGAGGTTAGTCGGTTTCTGAGTCGTTTCGGACACCGCGCGCTGAAGGAGATAGACGTGGGCATGCCGCGATGGCGCGAAGAGCCCGGGTACGTGCTTAAGACACTCGAAACTTACATGAAAGCCGAGTCGGACGCGCTTGCACGTTTCGAACACGGCAGTACACATGCGCAACAAGCGGCAAACGAGTTGCTGCTCTCGGTAAGCCAACAACACGGGCGGTTTGCAGCGTTCTTGCTTCGTCATGCCATAAGGCTAATGCGCCAGCTCTCAGGCTTGCGCGAGAGCCCGAAGTTCTACAGCGTAAGACTGTTCGGCATCGTGCGTGAGGCGTTGCTGAGATGCGGTGATTCGCTTGTCTCAGAACACAGGCTAGACAGGCGTGAAGATGTGGCGTGGCTAACTCTGCACGAGATCCGCACGCGCCCTGATGGCAGACTAGACTTCCGCGCACTTGTTGCTGCCCGCAAATCGCAATACGAGGCAGAAATGTTGCGCACACGCGTGCCCAGGGTTGTCACGAGTACCGGCGAGACATTTTATGAGCCTCCGGCAGAGACGGTTTCTTCGAAGTATGCGACACTCTCGGGCGTGCCAGCGTCCTCGGGTACGTATGAAGGCACGGCACGGGTGCTGCATAACCCGCACGATTCAGAGTTGCTCCCGGGCGAGATTCTTGTGGCGCCCGGCACCGATCCGGCGTGGACACCTCTGTTTCTGACAGCCGGAGCCGTAGTCACCGAAACAGGAGGTTCAATGTCTCACGGCGCGATAGTGGCCAGAGAACACGGCCTCCCGGCAGTAGTCGGCGTGCAGCACGCAACCAGGCTCATACGTACGGGAGCAAGACTGCGTGTCGATGGGCTTCATGGTACGCTGGCTTTGCTCGACGCGCCTAACGGCAAAGAGGAATCAAACGGCTGACGCACGAAGCAGTGGGCGTGCAATACAAGGGAGGTACTCGGCGTGCAGCTGTCCGACGTGCGATTTGATCGCTACTACAAATACGATGAGATGATGGCGCTCTTGCGGGCGTATTCGGAGCACTACCCGCAGTTGGTATCGCTTGCGTGCATGGGAAAGAGTTGGGAAGGCAGAGACGTACCAGTTCTCACGCTGACGAATGCCAAGACAGGCTGCGCGTCTTCAAAACCTGCAATGTACATTGATGCGAATATGCATGCGGGTGAAGTCACAGGCTCGACTGTCGCGCTGTACACCATCAACTACCTGCTCACCAGGTATGCGCTCGACGAGTCTGTGACATGGCTTCTTGACACAAGGGCTTTCTACATTGCACCGCGCGTGAATCCTGACGGCGCTGAGAAGTACTTGACCACACCGGCTATGCTGCGCTCGAGTGTACGCCCTTACCCCGAAGAGGATATACTGTCTCGTCCGGGCCTCTGGCCAGAAGACATTGATGGCGATGGCCGTATTCTCACTATGAGGCTTCGCGACGATGAAGGAGGCGAATGGAAGATAAGTTCCAAAGACCCCAGGCTCATGCTGCCGCGCGGCATCGACGATCGAAAAGGTGCTTTCTATAGACTGTACCAAGAAGGCTTTGTGCAGCAGTTTGACGGCGAGCCATTTGAGGTCAACACCACCCCCTACGCACTTGACACGAACCGCAACTTTCCGGCGAACTGGAATCCAAGAGCCACGCAAGGTGGACCGTACCCGGCATCTGAGCCAGAGGTGCGCAATATAGTCGAGTTCGTGCTTGCGCATCAGAATATCGGGGTGCTTGAGGCATACCACACCACGGGCGGCATCATATTCCGTAGCCCGTACGCGTATCCGGACGAACAGATGGACAAAGAAGACTTCGAGACGATGATGCGAATAGTCAGGCGGGGCACCCAGATAACCGGATACCCCGATGTATCAAGCCACGGACAGTCCACCGCCACCATTGTGGATTGGGCGTATGAGCACAGGGGTATTATCGGTTTCTGCACCGAGCTTTGGGATATACTCGGAAGAGCTGGCGTTCCCAAGCAGCGAGACTACTCTCGCGCATCGTACACCGACTGGGACGAATTCGAGCGCACTCAGCTCATGCTGCTGAAATGGAACGATACAGAGTTGTGCGGCGAGGGGTTCATTGATTGGTACAAGTTCGCCCACCCCCAGTTGGGAGAAGTGGAACTCGGCGGTTGGGAACCAAAATACGTAAGGCAGAACTGCCCACCCAAGTTCTTGGAGCAAGAATGCCATAAGAACATGATGTGGTCGTTCGCACGTGCAACTGCATTGCCCGAGATCCACCAGAAACTGCTCAGCAAGAAACGTGTTTCCGAAGAGTGCTTCCGCGTAGAAGTGCTCATCGAAAACAGAGGATACCTGGCAACTAATATATCGAATAAAGCTGTCGAGCTCGGCGTGGCCGGCGCTGTCAAGGCGACTCTTGTACCAGGCACCAACGCCGAGCTTGCCGGTGGCAACCATACACTCCAGATAGGCCACTTGCACGGGTATCGGCAGGCGCACAATGGCTCAATGTGGGCGCCACCCAGACCAGCGATGTCTGCGGCTCGCGCCACGTGGCTCGTGCGCGCTTTGTCACTGCCTGCTCAAATTGAGGTGCAAGTGTCGTCGGAACGTGCAGGAAGCAAATGCTTGTGCGTGCTGCTTGAGTAGAAACCGTGCTGTCATTAGCCAGCACTCATGTTGGAACCAAGTGAACGCAGCACGTCCTCGGCATCGTATACGTTGCCTCGGTAACGAAATACGTCGTCCCACACCTCAACAGTCTCGGTCTGGCCAGCCACCTCGAACAACAACCTCAGTGGCTCTGCGCGCGGCACCTGTATGTCTTGGCGCGGCTCCGCGAGCGCGATCAGTGTGCGCACCACCACTTGCCTGCGCCGGTTCCACACTTCATCGGGTATGTTCATGCTATCTCCTGCCGTCTTGAGTTCGGTCGCAGAAAAGAGATGTTCGAGTTCACCCGGGGCGCGCTCAGGAATCGGTAGACTCCGCCTTGCAGCCTCAGCCAGTGCCTTGGCTTCAAAGAAGGAAACGGTCTGTCCATCATGGAACTGCCAGTTGCCGTCGCCCACATAGCTCAGCACCGCCTCCTGACCGCGTTCGTCTGCTAGCGTCAGCTCGTAGAACGGGGTTGGGTGGATAGGCGGTGAAGCGTATTCGACCCTACCCCCTATTGATTCAAGCGCTTTGATGATCTGCTCATCCGGATACTCTGCCAAGTCGCGGCTCACTCCGCTGTAGTCTCTGAGAGATAGTCTCACTGCCGTATACTGCTTGCCAAGACTGCTATTCGTACTCCGGGGCGCAAGGGGCACGCTGCTTATCGGGGGCTCTGCAGGATGCGCCGCACAACCCACCAACAACAGCGCCGTGAGTATCAATGCTATGTGCCTCACACTGTTCACTCCTGTCGTTTCTTTGGTACAGATCTTATGACGAAACAAAACGCAGATGGTTTCAAGGTGTTACAACTCTTTGCTGCTCCGGAGCCAAGAGGAACATCAGTTCTGGTGCAGAACTTGTTTCTAAGCAATGTTTAAGGGGTGCATCGAAATACGGACTGTACCAGAAAGAATCCCTGGTTGGCGTCTGTCACGGCAGTACCTTTTGCCGCGCGCGTGTTTGGATTTCGGCGCTGTGGTCTCACGACTCTTGGGCGTGCAGTGCCAGGTGATGTCCGCTGCTGAACTTGCGCTTCTGGCGCGCACAGATGGCATCTCGAAAGAACACGTACGCACTGCACTGTGGGAGAAACGTACACTTGTCAAGACTTGGGCAATGCGAGGTACGCTCTACCTCTTGCGTGCCGATGAACTTCCGCTCTTCGTGGCGGCCAGACATGCAGCCAACCACCGCGAGCCTACGAAGTACTTCGAGTACTTCGGGCTCAACAGGTCACAGGCTGACAGGTTTCTTGATGCGGTTCGCCACGTGCTAAGCGATGAACCCATTACACGCGAGGCGCTAGCAAGCGCGGTCGCCCGGCATACGCAAGTGCGCGAGTTGGAGAGCATTATCATTGGTTCGCGCTGGGGCGGGCCGCTTAAGCCCTCTGCACTTCGAGGCGACTTGTGCTTTGGGCCTAACAGAGGCCGAAACGTCACTTTTGTGCGACCCAGTGCGTGGCTCGGCCGATCGGTTGAGCAAGAGCCTGAGTCTGCCCTCCGTGAAATCTGCAGGCGCTATTTGTCGTGCTTCGGCCCGGTCGCGCCGAAGCAATTCGCGCGCTGGTGGGACATTTCAATGCAGCGCGCGACCACGCTGTTTGACTCACTTTCCGAGGAGACAAAAGAAGTTGACATTGCAGGTCGCCGTTGTGTCGTGCTGAAGCGCGACCTGCAACACATCTTGGATTCAGAAACCGAATCCACGGTCAGGCTCTTGCCGCTGTTCGATGCGTACACTTTTAACCTCGTAAGAGAGCATAGCCTCATACCTGCAGAGCATCTCGGACGTGTATTCCGCGCGCAGGGCTGGATCTCAGCGGTGGTACTGGTTAACGGATGTGTGATGGGAACCTGGGAGCACACCAACACGCACACACATACCGCCATCGCTGTCTCGATGTTCCAAAAGCCCGAGAGTTGGATAATTGATATGCTATCGGTGGAGGCAGAGCGGCTCGCAGACTTTATGGGTTGCCGCACGTCTATTCGCATGGAAGTGCTATCATGCTAAGAAGACCGCTCCTGCTTGTCGGTTTGCTCTGCATCTTGCTCACTTGCTGCGCTCAAAACCAGAACACCGTTGTGCCCGAACCTTCACCCAGGACATCTGAGCCCGTTCACACTCCCGCTTCCGCTCCTCCCGACCCTGCCTTGGATATGCTCAAGGCAATGAGCCTCGACCAGAAGTTAGGTCAGATGCTGATCGCCGGATTTCAGGGCACTCATCCCGGAGAAGATGCGCGCAAGCTGATCCAAGAGCACAACGTAGGCGGCGTGATTCTGATGCCTCGGAATGTGCAGACTGCCACACAGCTGCTGGCTGCGCTGAATGCGCTGAAGGCCATGAATCCCCCCGATTCGCCTGCGTTGTTTCTGGCAGTAGATGAAGAAGGCGGTCGTGTAAGTAGGCTGCCTCCGGAGTTCGTGTCGCTCCCACCGGCACTTGCGATGTCACATCATCCAGAGCCTGAACATGCGTACAATACAGGTGTGATGCTTGCAAGACTGCTATTTGCGTTTGGATACAACATGAACTTCGCACCGGTGCTCGACATACACAGCAATCCTCTGAACCCTGTCATCGGAGACAGAGCAATAGGCACAGACGAGCGAGTTGTGAGCAGCCTTGGCGTGCAGGTGATGTTGGGGATGCAGTCAGGTGCCATAATATCGGTACCAAAGCACTTTCCCGGACACGGCGATACCTCTAGCGATTCGCACGTGAGCCTGCCAGTCCTGGCACATGGCTTAGAGAGGCTACTCGAGGTGGAGATACCTCCTTTCGAAGCGGCGATCCGAAGCGGTGCCGACGCGATCATGGTGGCGCACATCTTGTTTCCGGAGATCGACCCTGAGAGAGCCGCGTCACTTTCGGCGACGTTTGTCACCGGCTTACTCAGGCAAAGCCTAGGATTTGACGGCGTAGTAATAACAGACGATTTGACCATGAACGCAATTACCCAGGTGCATACGATCGCAGATGCTGCGGTCTTGGCAGTGGAAGCAGGTGTAGACATCGTGCTCGTGTGTCACGGCTACGACAACCAGATAGAGGTGCTTGACGCGCTGAAACTTGCAGTCAACTCCGGAAGGCTCGAAGAAAGCAGAATAGATGAAAGCGTCTACAGGGTGCTCAAATTGAAGATGAAATACGCACTTGAAGACACTGAGATAGACCACATAGATACCGACGCGCTGAACGCCGACACGCGCGCTCACATTGAGTCTGTCCTCAAACGCTGACTGCTATCGCCACTGCTTATTCCATCGATGCGCCTTGAACATCTTTTTGAAACCCAGTGCCTCGTAAAAAGGCTGGCCCGATCCCACATAAGCAACCTCCGCGCCTAGCTCGCTCGCACGACCGATGGATGAGAGTACGACTGCGGCTCCGAGCCCCATCCTTCTGTAGTCGGGATCTGTGGCGACCGGTTCGACGTAACAGAACTTGTTGGTGGTGTCGTACCACATTCCGCAGAATGACGCATAGTCTCCGTTCGGAGCAAGCGTCACCATTGTCAAGTGATGTCTGAAGTTGGGAGCCGACATCTTCCGTTCACGCCACGCTATCCCCTCGGCGGGGGGCTCGCCGGAGTGGCCAAACCCCCTCCACATCACTCTGTGCACCTTCTGCACATCACATTGCTGCTCAAGGCTCATGAGCGCAAACCCTGCAGGCAGCCTTATCTCGGGAAGAGGATGCCGAATCCAATAGCAGCTCTCCCAAAGGGGGCTTTCTGTCTTGACATACCCTTTGCGCTCTGCCGTCTGAGCCATTCTATGGTCAAAATCGTTTATAATCAGGTTGAGCCGCTTAAGTCCTTTGTCTGGCACCTCGTAAAGGCTTGACTCGGCATAATCTACAAGCGTCTCCTTGAGACTCTCATAGCCCGGGCGCACCTGGAAGAACGCTTCTCCGAGAGCGTGTTCATAGTGAGCAACAGCCACCAGCATACCGTCGTGCTCCCACACTCCTATCCTATCTAGCGAGGCCTCATCAAGGTTTGGGTGGTAATGCATGTACTCCCACCTTGGTTCTAGCCAGTTGCCTGTCCGCATGCCGGGCACATACGTTTCTGTCAGCAGCGCGCTCACCCTCGCATAGTCACGCTCTTGATCATACTGTTTGAATACTGGCGCCATAACACATCCCTCTCACACAGTCGCCGAATAGAATTTGGTGTACACGCGAACCGAAGACCTTTCTGCCATGAAGTAGCCTCATTCAATAGACAGCGCCTACTCAATCTGAATATCAACTCTGCAGCCGCAAACACCTCACGAAAAGCACTCTATTCCGATTCTTGCATAAAGACAGATTGCGCCTTCGATACACGTCACCGCGTGTCCGCCGAGCATTATCTCTCCCCCGGGTGAGTAGCGCACTTCGACGCGTCCATCACGCCCGACCGTCCTGCCCTGTCGCGCCGAGTAGCCCGCACCTTCGACTAGCCCCAAGTGTCTAATGAGCAAAGCAACGCATCCATTGCCGCTGCCGCACACAGGGTCTTCAGGTATGCCCTCGGCAGGTGCAAACGCGCGCACTTCAACTTGTGTCCCGCTACCCGGAGGTTCCATACCGAATACGGCTATTCCCGTTGCCCCGGGTGGTGTCATTTCTTCGACTCCGGCCATGTCGGGGCTTATGCTGCGCACTTGGTCAGCGTTTGCCAGCTGCAGTGTGAGCCACTCTACTCCCACGTCTACCAGCGCTCCTGCACGAACTTCAGATGGCGCAACGCCCAGCACACCGGCCAGCTTTCGCATCTGCTTCGAAGGTATGTCCTGCATCTTGGGCTCGGGCAATGTCAGAAAAACGCGGTCACCCTCAATTTGAAGCGAGACAAGCCCTTTGCCGCATTGCTGCACCAATCTTCCCTCCGTGCGCGGTCTTAGGCCATGCCTCAGTACCGCGTGCGCAGACCCAATAGTCGGATGACCGGCAAACTTGAGTTCACTCATAGGAGTGAATATGCGCAGCCTGTAGTCAGCCAGGGGATCGGTGGGTTCGCAGACAAACGTAGTCTCAGATAGGTTCGTCCAGTTGGCGATTTGCTGCATCTGCTCTTTGCTTAGACGGTTGCCATCGAGAATCACTGCTACGGGGTTTCCTCTGAAAGGAACGGCCGAGAAAACATCGACTTGTTGAAAAGGTACTCTTGTGCTCATCCGATTCTACCTCCGTGACTTGTCAGATGCTATGTGGTCTGCTTGTTTCATCTTAGACACCTAGCCGCTATGTCCTCTTCCGCATGCATGTTCGTATGACGTTTTGCACACTTAGAACGCTGGGGGTTAGTCATCAAACAACTGCATCAACTACCGGATGTGCTCTAGGCAACCTTACCCGGTCAATTTGCAGAGTGCGCATCACTGCTTGCCGTCTGACTTATGACGCAGCCGGATCGTCTGCTTCTTTCAGTCGAGACTTCTGCGAATAGGTATTGACATGTACGTTACTGATGGTTGCTCGGCATACGCTCCCAGTAGACCTCAAGCGCTGTCTCCAGTTGGTGCCGTGACACGCGTCTTGGGCTGATGATACTTCTCTAGATCGTGACAACCAGCTCACTCACTCCGTTCGCGGGGCTCTAATACCGCATCCGTCCGCCTTGACAAGACACGCTTTGGAGGAGATTTGCTTTGGTGGCAGTGCACCAAAACTGGTATAATATCCGAGGCTCTGGATAGATCAGAACCTCGCTTGCGTCTGGTTCCTATCCGCACTCGGTTTGAATAGGGGTGTGTTTCGTTGAAGTGGGTATCCACAGTAGCAGTAGTGCTGATTCTCCTGACTAGCGTCGTGTCTTGTGTATACTATTTCGGCGTCAAGCCGAGGATAGAACGCTTGAACACAATGCTAGACTTGGAGGTGGCAGACGTCGACCTATCGGCGCTCGAAGATGGCACCTATTCTGGAGAGTTCAGTATGAGCAAGACACGGTTTGTGGTAGAGGTGACGGTAAGAGACCACACCATTAGGGACATATTGATTCTGCAAAGCAACAACTCGAAATACAGCGAGAGGGCCAAAGAGATACTCCCGGCTGTGCTCAATGCGCAGTCACTTAGAGTTGACGCTGTAAGCGGAGCAACCGCTTCATGTAACGCGGTATTGAAGGCAATTGAAGACGCGCTAAGGGGGGAAGGTTCCGTCTGACTGCCATGGCACGAATTGTTGCATCGCTTGCTAGTGCAGGGTCGGTCTCGCCAAAACATAACCTGCCTTCACCGTCTCGATGAAGACACCACTTGGCTCAATTCTTAGAAGCGAGCGCCTCAAGTCTTGCTCAAATGCACCTACGTGTTCTCCGAGCAACGATCTGTTGCAAAATGAAGTGGAGTAGAGGTAGCCTGTTATCGAATCGATGTCCCGGGTGTACGATGCTTCGATGTGGCCGGAGCACACAATCTGAAAGAGAGCACTGGCCATTATGACTGCTTCGTGGCGTCGTGTATCCTTCTGCCACGAGGAGTTACGGCGCTCATCTCCAAGCCAGCGTCTAACAACCTCCCAGACGGCCTGCTTCCACCGCGTGCTGTCACTCATCGAACCGCCACCTGTCGAAACAATGACCAGCCCTCCGTCGTGTGCTAACGCTCGGTGCCAGTATCTTAACAGCAAATCGCGATCCATCCAGTGAAACGCATCGCCACACGATATCACTCGGAACTGCCCCATGCTGGCGTAGTCACAATGCTCCGCCCAGCCTTCAAGCGTTCGGACATTGTCTATTCCCTTCCTACGGCACTCCGCTTCAAGTTCTTCCAGCATCTGTCTGTCTCTGTCCACGGCCAAAACGCTCTCAAAGTTACTCGAAAGCGGAATGGTGAGTTTTCCAGTTCCGCAGCCCACATCGAGTAGTCTGCCGCTCCCGTCCAGCCGAAACGCGTCGCGAATCAGGTTTATCATCTTTGGGGGATAGCCAAGACGAAATCGTGTATAGTAGCTGGCCGTGCCTGCAAAAGGGTTGGTACCCACTTTAAACCTCCTCAATCAAGAATATTCGGATCGCACAGCTAGTTCATGCGCATGACAGAATGACGTCGTAACCCGGCTCTGTGGGTGCCACAGCTCTGAGGGCAGCAGACTGATCTAGCCCGCTAGGGTGATTCGGCCTCGGATCACTCTAACCGGCTCTGTGCTTCGACGTATGGTCTTGCATGCCACAGCCATGGCTGCTCTGGTTCAGGCCAGTAGGTCTGCTGTTCTGTGATGAAGCGCCGCTAGAGATGTCTGCTTCTCCCGTCTTGCCGGTGCGGCGGCTCGCGCCACGCGGTACGCAGGTAAGAGTTGCCCTTGACCCTGTTGCCGCTTTCGTCCTGTTCAGCGCTTGAATTGCTCACCGGACGTACGCTCGTTCATGATATGTAAATCTCGCCTGGAAAGAGGTTGATGTATGTGCTTGTGTTGGCCAGCATATCATGAAGCGTTCTTTGCAGGTTCCAGTCTCACAACTCAGCATGTAGAAAAGCTGCAGCATCTTGCCCACCCGCACCAAGACTATATGGATAGAACGGTGGGACTAGAGAGGCCTGTCGCTCATCACGCGCGAAGGCCTTCTGCCATGTTAACGTTGCACTTTCTCACACTCTACTTCCGGGTCGGCAGTACCTCTAGCCAATATCCATCGGGATCTGTGATAAAGTAGATGCCCATCTGCTCGTTCTCGTAGCATATGCATCCCATCTCTTTGTGCAACGCATGCGCCGCTTCGAAGTCATCAGTCCTGAACGCCAAGTGAAACTCGTTATCTCCCAGGTCATACGGTTTGTCCCAGTCTTTAAGCCACGTCAGTTCCAACAGAAAGTCAGATTCATCGTTTCCTACGTACACAATGATGAAAGATCCATCTTTGGCAGTGATCCTGCGCTTCTCGCTAAGCCCCAACGCCTTCTCATAGAACTCCAGCGACTTCTCGAGATCGAATACGTTGTAGTTTTGGTGTACCATCTTGAATCGCACTGCATCCATCCTCCCATCTTAAACGTCGATGTTCCATTCTTGCCCGGCCCGGCTGATACTCATGATTTGCGCACCACCTGGGTTTGCCCTTTCTCTCTTGTAGCGGTCTATAATCGAATACTCGGTGCCGAAATGCATTGGGAAGACGTATCTAGCGTTTGTGGTGTTCAAGAAGCTCTCCATCCCCCTGTAGTAGAATTCCTCCTGCCGAGGGTCCAACGGAACAAACGCAACGTCCACAAGCACATCCTTCAAAGCAGCTATCTGCTCGTTAAACATCGTGGTCATCTCGTCGTTATACCGCTTCGTCTCCTCCTTCCATACCCATAAGTTCAGATCGCCTGCGTGGTACACGGTCTTGCCCAGATAGCGGAGAACAAACGCAACGCCACAGTCTGTCGACTCCAGCGTCTTCAAGCTAATCTCTCCCCGACGGCCGTCGTGCAGTTCATACTGCTTTCCAGACTCTACGAACACTATGGATTTCGCTATCAAAGGATCCACCTGCGAAGCCTCGATGTCGGAGGACAGCACGTACACGACATCCGTGTAGTTGTGATACAGTTCGAAAACCCGAGAATTGAAGTGATCCGAGTGCTTGTGGCTAACAAACACAAACTTTCTCTTTACCGCGTCCATCTTTGGTATGGTGCCCAGATAGTAATCAAAGAGCCAGTAACATGTCTCCCACTCGACCAAGAATCCGCTGTGTCCGATGTATGTGACCTTCATCTGACAACCCCCCTAACGAAAGCGGCTGCAGTTCTTTGAGAAAACGACCCTATTGACCGCTTTCGTTGTACCTTCGCCCAATCCTTTGCCAGCCGCGCGTATTGTGGTGCACGTATTCTCCTAGCACCATGCTTCGACGTTGGTGTGCGCAGTCTCCTCGTACTGGCGCAATTGGGGGCTCAAGAGGATGTGTCGCCTATCGCTGACAAATAGCAGGCCTCGTGAGGTGATTGTCCCCTACTTCTGACTGCCGAGAAGCAAGATGCTGGCCCCTAACAGCGCTATGATGCTCTGGTGGCCAGCCTGAGCGGATGAGCGAAGAGAACAAGTGGTATCATGTCGCATTTCCACCCCACACCTTCTATGCCAGCAAGAGCCTGCTCCTGTAGGGTTGCCAAGCCGAGCATGGTGCCCACTCCGTCCCAATCTGCGGTTTGGTCTCATCTCGCCTGTCGCTGAGAGACTCTCCGGCCACCGACCGTCGGTCCAAGTTGTAGCTGGTTGCTGTGTCTGTGCTTGTCCGGGGATATGGGAGGTTCGAGTTGCTCGGCCTTAGAGTACTCGACACTTGACTTGCCGAAGTCATCAGCAGCAATCCTTTCGGCGCATACGCTCCCGCATCAGACGCCCCTGATTCGGCACTTCTCCACGAAGCATTCCATTTGCACTCGTACACACGCGTCAAACCCTGACAATCGCAGGTCTATTCTGTGGCATGAGCCTGCATTGAGTTCGTCTGACCGTCATGAAAAACTCGCATGATCTAGCAGACGGCTGCGCTGGTACAATGCCACTTACTTTGGGGGGCACCACATCACTCCTCTAACAAGACGTTATGAGTCTATGTTGCTTGATCGACCGAGTTGGCTAATCAGGCAGTGCGCTGATTCCACCCCAAATCTCCTACGCCGAAGATGCGCGCTGCCAGCATCATAGATAGGTTCGCGTATTCGTATTTGACACAGACATGTGGCTAGTCTTCCCGTCAACCGCCTGATGCGCAAGAACTACCAACACTGACTGAGCAACAGATATTTTGAGATATGCGCAAGAATTGCATGATTATGCCCCGGTTTTCGCCCTTGATCACCGAGCACGGCGTTTTGGCAAACGTGACAACATTCACAATCAGCGCGATAATTCAAATGGGCACCCGGGGGTACTTGCACCACGAAACAATCAGACGCGGTCTCCGGGAGCACACAAAACGAGATACCATTGTTGGGAGTTAAGGGTCGCCCGCGGGTGGCTCTTTTTGCTTCTCCTTGCTAGGAAGAAGGTGAATATGGTGACCTGCCAGCACTGGAACGAGTACGAGTCCATTTCGGGCATGATAGGCTTCTGCGAGTTGGCCGCATTCCAGCGGATGCTGAACGGCGCCGAGCTGGCAGCCGATTGCTGCACTGAAGACATGCGCAAGAAGTGCATCTACAAGATGACGTTATACCACGGCAGAGGCTGTGTCCCGGCTTTCGGCAAAGACCCGGCGGGCAAGTTGGCAGCAGAAGCGCATTCGTGAAAGCCAACATGACAGCCACATATCTAGAGTCCAACCCTTGGTGGCTGGGTGGGTTGATGTGGCCATAGATCCCTTATCATCGCTCTCCTCGGCATCCAGAGCTCAACGTTTCGGCTCGGGCTGACGTTCCCTCGTTCTCTGTCTCCCCAGTGTGTTCTGTTCTTCATAGACCAACGTCTATCGACTTCGCCGCGGTCTCGATGAGGGCTGAAATTGTTACCGATCTTCAGGCGAGCACGAGTGATACGGGGCATCAGGTCTGCTAGACCGGTTGACGAGTTGCATCTGCTGGTGATGCCGAAATGCTGACGGTGGCCATTGGGCCCTGCCGCAATCTAGGCATGGCGCTTGCCCTAAGGCGCCGTGGCAATCCATCGGTGGCTACTTTCAACTTCTCAGGCTTTGGTACGTCCCGCACGATCACCGGTTCCAATCCTTTTTCGCCAATTGTCCGCTTGTGTCGCTCCTTGTCTCTGGCTGGGACGCTTATCTACGCAGTCTGCCTCCAGCTGACCATAACGGTGGGATCACAAAGAGCGGATCCACCTTGCTGCCGGCACTCTTCGAGCCACCGCCGAATTGCTTGGTATACTGTATGGCTTTACGGCCACGATTCGCTTTCATGGCCGCGCTCTGCGCATTCACCGCTCTACCATGTGAGTAGCACCCGAATGGTGGTCTCCGCGTGTCCACGCACGCTCTTGCCTTGATCTGCGACTGCACCGGGCTACTTCACCAATATCAACTGCAGAGCGGACAAAACCATCAAGGCCTCCACCAGACTAACGAACCTGGCCCTGGGTAGTCTCTCAATGATCCTCTTCCCCGTCCATGAGCCCAGCACCATAGCTGCTCCAAGGAAGAGCCCTGGACCAATATCGTTGACACTGATCAACGCATATCTACCGTAGACGATCAACTTTGTAACATGCATGGCGACTGCGGTGACTGCCTCGCTTGCCACGTAAGCCACAGATGGTAACTGAAGTCCGAGGAAGAGCGCAGCGCCTAGAGGCCCTGCGCTACCGACGACAGCGGATAGGAAACCGACTAGAGCTCCCCCGAAAACCCGCGATTTTTCCGGTACTGACAGTGTCAGTTTCCCCAGTCGCCTTGCCAGAACGAACAGAATGAGAAGCATACCTATTCCTGTAGTAATGTGCTCCTTGGGAAGCGCAACAAATACCCTGCTACCTACCACACTAGCTGGCACTGCTCCCAACACAAAGTAGCCCACAGGGCGCCATCGTATTTGGTTGCAGCCGAATCCTGCTCTGGAGAGATTCCCAAGAAGCTGAGCCACTGTTAGAAGAGGTACGGCTAGTCTGGGCCCTAGTACATGTGTCATTACCGGCAGGAGCAGAAGAGCTCCACCGAAACCTGCTGCTCCAGAAATCGTCGCAGCAAGCCAGCTTGCAGCAAACAGCGCAAACCACATTGCCGTATTGCCGTACACTATGCATGCCTCCCAACTGTCATGTCCGTGCGCTTCTCATCTTACCGGTGAAGACAGCCACCGAGTCTGCCGATGAACTCCTCAATGCTGACTCCGCAAGATGATATCCCGTAGAAGTGGATTCTTTGGCCGCTCGAGAAGACCTTCACATGCAGCGTTGCTGTGGTACAACCATGCTTAGGGCGGCTAAGTCCGGCGGCCTCCATGCTGCTGCTCCAATCTGGCCAACAGCACTGGAGGTGTGTGTCAGGGAGCCGACCGCTGTTACCCTCGTCAGTTTCTGCTAATCGGCGCCCTGCTTCTCTCATGATTTCTGTCGTCACTTTCCCAGTCATCGCGCTTAAAGCTAAGACGAAAGACCTGTTTTCGCAATGACTCCACCTGCTCTCTGAGTGACTCCACCCAAGCCAACACGGTGTCTCTCTCGTCGGCAGACTCTAGCTTCCGCCGCCTTAGTTTGTCCCCGGAATACTCGTTTCCGAGCCAGCCAGACTTCCATCTATACGAAGTACTGCTGCTCACACTGCCTTTCTCCGAAGACATCCGCGCTTCTATGGTATTCGCACAAGGGCGTTGAGCAAGACCAACTCCGCGAACCCGCTTGAGCGCCTGAATAGAGGGGTTAACTGGTTTGCGCGATTATCGCCCGACTTGAGGCTCTGCACGACAGTTGACTGGTGGCTCAATGATGAAGACCACAGGCTGGATGTGGAAAGCACTGCTTCGGCCCCAAAGTTGATTGCCAATGCGATGGGTCTAGACACACATGAGCGACGGCGTGAGTGACGCCGTACAAGAACAGTCTAGATAGACTTATTTGCCGGTGAACCTAAGGCATCAGTTCTGACAATGGAACACTGCCGGCATCCAGACTAAGCCATCTGCCTGAAGGAAGACCCGCTATCTCTGAAGAATGATGGAGTTCAGCACTTGTGATTCATTCCGGTTTCGAGGTGCAAAGATGATGATATCCATATCCCAGCCAGACCTTCTAAGAATTACTGACGGGAACGGGGATCTGTCGTTTTTTGGCGGAATACAGAGCTGGTACTCAACTGAATGGAGACGTAGGGGAGGTTGCGGGCCTACTTGCGCAGCCAATATACTAGCATATCTGGCGTTCTCCAGGCCGGAGCTGAGGGCACTCTACGGATACGAGAGTATGAGCCTTCCCGCGTTTGCGCAACACATGGAGGAAGTATATGAATTCGTAAGGCCGGGAGTCAGGGGACTCCACCAGGCTGAGGTGTTTTCGGAAGGATCGGTGGCGTTTGCCAAGAGCCGAGGCGCTTTGCTACATCCGCACGTCTTTTCTGCCTTAGGCAACAGGAACAGAGACCGTCACAGTGTTTCTGAGTTGCTCGCCTTCGTCAGGTCAGGGCTTTCCTCCAATTGCCCGATCGGATTTCTCAACCTCACCCGGGGTAAGGTCAAGAGCATCCAGGGCTGGCACTGGATAACGATTACTGAAGCAAGAGCAGAAGACTGTAGTCTGTTCGTGACTGCGTCTGATGAGGGCCAGCGAATAAGCTTTGACCTGCGCCTGTGGTACCTGACCACACGCATGAACGGCGGGCTTGTGTACTTCACATCATGAGGGATGGCCTGGGCACCAGGCTCGGCACGCTGCCCATCGGTCATTTCCACAAACCGCAAGGACTGAGGCGACCTTGCGAAGTGGATGCATTGAATCAATCGTACCAAGATCGTACGCGACGCCCAGGGTCCAAGCCGCGAATGAAACTACAGGTATGGTGACATGGATAGGGTGACAACGGAGACCAATCCGCTTGTGGGAGAAGTCGCTGGGGTTGAGTGCCGCCGTTTCCAGTTGCAGCATACCACGATGAACTCGAACACAGTTGTCTTCAACTCTTACCTTGTCTTCCACGTTCTTGCGTCCAACGGCCGACCTGTAGCGTTGCAAAGAATCTTTCCGCCACTGCCTTGTCCAGCGCATCTCCAACCGAACCCATCGAGCCAATGATCCCTGCGCAATCCAGTTGCGGAGCGATTCAAGCGAGATGCTCAGGTCCTTGGATATCTGAGTAGAAGACTTCTGGCCGCTCGGGCTGATCGTAACTCAGCCGGATACAGGGGCTTTGGATTTGCATTCATCACACACATCTTCCTGGGTCTATTCCCAGTATTGATGTGTCCGCCAAATCGGTCAAGCCCATGCCCTTCAGTTAGGAGCACAACGCAGCCCCGGCCACCGCTTACTGGCGCGCCAGGGCCTTTACCTACTCTCAACCAATTGCCGTTAAGATTCTTTGTACGAACTTGATGAACCGCCCGGTGCGCACCCGCATGTCGGGTGGTGTGAGAGGACGGCAGGGCGAACCTGCCTCCTACTCGATTGTGTCTCCCACAGCATCCTGCCGCCCGACAACATGTGGAAGCCGTCGATTGGCTATGGCTACCCCACAGTACTGATGCCCTCTGCGCTGCACATAGGCGCACGCTGGCGCACAGGGTGCACAAGAAGCAATAGGCCCCGAGTTTGCCTCAGGGCCAGTATATGGCTAGAATCCCTTGACCGACAAGGGGCACGCCAGAATGCCCTAGAGCCTGCGAACTCACGCCAAGGCCTAGAGGGGTTCCTATTAGGCGAAATAGAAGCGGCAGGTGTTACAATGGTAGTGGCCGGGCTTACCGTCGGCTCGCAAATGGAACTTGGTGCTGGCGCTGGCGAGAAAGACGGTTCGACCAATTATCCCGGCGTTGACTACTGCGGTGTCAGTCAAGCCACACTTGGGGCAAGCCGAAAGACCTTTGGATTCAAGAGCCTTAAGCGTTCTAGTTGCCCCTGGATACGGTTTCTCTGCTTCCGCAATGAAGTCCGACGACACCTTTAACAAGTTGAGCCCTGCCTAACTTTCCGAAGGTCAACCACGTGCCCCAAGCCGAATATTCCCGACGCGCATGCACGCAGGTACATCCCATGCATCCGCCAGGAATGGGCACTTTCCCCACAACTTTATTGTGGGCCAATTGGAGGAATCGACAAGCTGTGGAGACTGTCAAACTGTGTAGTTCCAGTACCAGAGACGTTGAAGCATATTTGAAGGACGGTGAGCTTCATATAGAAGGCAGCGATACTGGAGAACTCGTTAGCAAGGTCTGGGGCGACAGTGATTATGAGTTCTTCTATACTCTGACAAGCGATGACACCGACAAGTTACGCAGCTTACTGAAGGCCGAGTTCTCAGAAGATGAATTGTTGCTCCTTCTCATCAAGGCCAAGTTTTCCAGGGGTAAAGGTTGTGAGCGTTTCGCACGCTACTGTGAGAAGCACGGGCTCAAGTATGAGTTCGCTAAATACGCCTAGAACGTCTACTGACTCTTTCGTCTTGTCCCCAGATCCACGGCGTCAGGCTTGTGTCAAAACTCCTTGGAGGCGATTGGAAAGTGAAGTTCCCAGCCTCATTAGCAGATGCATTGGAATTTGCAAAGCAGAAGCACTCGGGTCAAACCCGAAAGCACGGTACCCCATATATCGAACACCCGCTCTCTGTCGCCCTTGTCCTAGCGGGTTGGGGGTACAATGGCGAGGACCTACTCGTGTCAGCAGTTTTGCATGATGTCGTAGAGGATTGCGGTGTGACGATTCAATGCATATCCGATCACTTTGGAGAGCAAGTGGCATCAACAGTGAAACTGCTGACCAAAGAGAAAACCGACCAAGAGGTTAAGTCGGGACTTATCGGGTACTATGAGTCACTCACGTCAAGTAGGCCCGCATGTCTTATCAAGGTGGCCGACCGGCTTGACAACGTCAAATCCTTGAGTCACCTCGACGAGCAAGAGCAAGCGGAATATGGACTCAAGACGCGACGGGACTTCTTACCGTTTATTGCTCAGTGCGCAGCCCGTTACCCCGAAGATCATTTGTATTGGGTCGAGATGGAACGCGCCATTCTAAGCCTGATTACGCAAGCCTCTTGCGGTAGTAACAATTGCTAGACGGGATGTGAGAAAGTGGATGAATGGACGGTGCAGATCGCATCGGCCGGTTTTCAGGACAGGATTAGGAAAGCACGGACCTACTCATCAAGAGCCACGAAGAGGTTCTTGGCCCGCCACAAATCCGACTTTGCGGAACGGCCGGACGAAGTAGTCAGAGGCAATCTCAGTGTTGCTAGCTACAGGCCTCACTCGTTTGTCAAGTACTTTCCTGGAGTGGAGGTAACGAACGGTTCTAAACTTGCTTCATACCAGTACCTTGATGGCTTTGGAGGAAGCGGTTTCGAGGATATGACGGATTGGCCACAAGAGATAGCAGCGGAGGCAAGGAAATATCATGAGCGTAGCCTCCTCCAGCAAGGGACTTCATCGCTTTGCCTACCGACTCCCCGCTGAAACTGATGCCCTTTTGATGCCCTCCGCGCTGCACATAGGTGCACACTGGCGCACAGGATGCACAAGAAGCAATAGGCCCCGAGTTCGCCTCAGGGCCAGCGTGTGCCTAGAATCGTTGGGAGAGTAGTGGTGCCGGGAGTGGGACTCGAACCCACACGAGGGGTTACCTCACTCGATATTGAGCCTCGTGAAATACACGCCATAATGCCTGCTACAGGTGCCTTTCTTCGTCGAAAACTGATGCCCTTTTGATGCCCTAGCTAACGTGATGCCCTGAAGGCCAAAAACACACTTCTAGCAGGGCTGTTTCACCCTCATCGACTCCATCTGAATGGCATTTCTGAAGTAGCCATCTGCGGCTATTCGTGAAGGACATTCGTGATAAGGACGTGTCTTACGCCTCGTTGTGGGGAGGGTATAGTGCCCAGCGGCCGCAGCTGGAATGCTATTAAGCGTTGTTTGTCGTGGATATGACTCTTGGGCGCCACCGTCACCAGCGCCTTAACTGCCTGCGTTATCATCTCCGACATTGGTCAACTGTAGAAAGTGGTGGAAAGTGAGCCGCGACCTCGCATGCTGACTACTCTCGATCCTGATCTTGCTTAAGGGCTGCATATTCTTGTAGCAATCTTTCGAGTTCTCTGGACTTGGTCAACTGAAGATGCCTATACTCGCTTGTTGTGACATGCCTTCCAATGGATTGCCTAGACAAAACAGAGAGGCCTTGCCCACAGTAGGGCCAGTTCCCTCCTGCGCCGAGAGGGGGACGCGTGACTGTAGAGAAGAGCCTAGGCTGGCTAGTTATTTTCGCCAGATGCCCTTTTGTTGCTGTCCTTCGGCTCCAAGGCTCTCCAGCGCCCTCACAGCCTGCATCTGCATCTCTGGAACTACGTGGGCGTAGATGTTGAGCGTCGTGGAAATGGAGCCGTGGCGAGCCGCTCCTGCACGACTTTGGCGCTTACATCCTGCTGCAGGAGCAGGGTTGCGTGAGTGTGCCTCAGGTCGTGAAAGCGCAGGCCCTTATGGCCGGTGCGCGTTGCTAGGTCCTGAAACTGGTGGCTTACAGCAGAAGGTGACGCCAAGTCAAAGACAGGCTGGTCTGCCGTGGCATTGCCTTTGATAGCGGCTAACATCTTGACCGCTTGACTAGGGAGGGGGATACGGCGCCGGCTACCAGAGGTCTTTGGTGCCTTTATGATATCCTCGCCATCCACCCTTACCCGGGCACGTTGTACCGTTATCATCGCTCGCTCGAGATCTACATCACCCCAGATCAGTCCTAACAACTCGCCACGCTGCATACCGGTCCAAATGGCGAGCCTCACGAGCGGGCCGATGCGTGTCTGATCAGCCTGCGCCAGGAAGTCCTGCAGATGCTCCAGTGGCACCACGCTCATGATGGTGCGCTGAGGCTTAGGAGCATCCACCAGATCAGCTACGTTTCTATCTGCCTGCCCCCCCACCTTACCGCGTGCTTGAGGGCTGTCTTAAGAGTCGTATGTACCCACTGGCATGTGCGTGCCGACAATTTCTTCTCCTGTAACTTCGCCTGCAACTGCTGCACGTGATAGGGTTGAAGCTCATTCAACTTGATGTGGCCGAGAGAGGGCAGAATGTGATTATCGATGGCCATGCGGTAGCCGGCAACTGTGGACGCGGCAAGCCTAGGCTGACACACCGTCTCCAGCCAAAGGCGCAGCAACTCCTTCACTGTCGGCTTCAACGCCGTGTTATTGCCAGGCGTGCCCAGGCGCAATAGCATCTCGCGCATTACCTGCTGGGCCTCGCTCTTCTTGCCGCGTACCCTCTTAACGACGCGCTGACGTTTACCGGTGACGAGATCCGTACCTAGATTAATGAAGATAGTGTGCCGATCCTTAGCCGTGGTCTGAATGTGGCCGTTCATCGTTTGGGTCCTCCGTCTAAAGGTAGGTATAAACTACTCGGCGTCCTCGCTTGCGACTTACCTGGATTCTGAGAGCCGGCTCCGTTGATGTCGCCGCTGTAGGTGCTACGATGCTGCTCTTGTGCAGTTGCTCTGCCAAGGCCTCCTCGAGATCGTGCCCGAGGTCAGTGTCCCTGCACAATTGCAGCATCCGGCGTTCCCAGGCCATCTCGGATACCCCGAAGTGTCGTGCTACGTCCTTCGAAGGCTTCAGCGAAAGCACCCAGGGTACCACAAACTCCTCGGGCATCAGTATCTCGGCGGCTCGCTTGTTGGCTTCACGCTCGAGCC
>CAYQIY010000016.1:0-58687 GCA_964417635.1 uncultured Pseudomonadota bacterium
AGTAGTGGTGCCGGGAGTGGGACTCGAACCCACACGAGGGGTTACCTCACTCGATTTTGAGTCGAGCGCGAATGCCAATTCCGCCATCCCGGCGCACTGTGTCGTCAACTGAGATTCTATCACGCCTTGAAAACCGGTGTCAATTTTCACATGTCTAACGAAGATCACAGCAACTCATTCTAGACGCCTTCTTCGGGTATTTCCATTATTACTGCTCTGTGCGCAAAACCATACCTTGCATAAAAGCTCAACACGTCCACGTTGCCAGCTGCTATTAGCACGCTTATGCGCTTTGCTTGCTTCATTTTCAACCAGTTGAGCGATCTCAACATAAGTTCATCGCCTATTCCCTGCCCCCGGTAGTGGGGCAACAGAAACAGCGAGTCGATTTCACCCTTCCCTGAAGCTGAGACTGTAGACACGCAGTAACCGACAGCATGTTCACCATCGCGAGCCAACACCACGTGCACCTGTCCTTCGCCCAGCTTCTCCAACAGATCTGCTCTGCGGTCTTCAAATGTTCGCTTGCTGAACCATACGCGAAACGGCTCACACTGCCTCGTGTGTTGCACGTTCAGCATTTCCCATAGTGGTCCAACTTGATCAAGCAGTTTTCCGTTTCCTTCCGTATAAAGCACGTCCATTGACTATCCCTCCGAGACCACGCCATTGTCAGTCGCAGAACCTTCCAATTCAACGCCCATCAGATATGCTCGTACTTCATTCAACGCACGTAGCCTATCTTCATCCCAAGTATGAAAGATAAATGGCTGCGGCTGTACCACTGCCTTTATCGTGGTCACCTCATCAACAACCACTCTGATCATGAGCAAAGGAATCGCAAACAATCCTGCTGACCCCGGCATCTCCCCGACTACCGTTGCGCGTCCTTTTATGGTCATCCATGTACGCGTTCCCATATGCAATACGGCCACTTTGGGGTTTGAACGGATGTTATCCACCGAGCGTTGCGTGGCTCGAAGCGTCATCAATAGCATATTAGGCCCACGGCAAACAAGGGAGCCGACTGGTATGACACTCGGGTAGCCATGATCGTCAATGGTGCTCAACACGACGAAGCTTTCTTGTCGGTTAAGGTCTTGCCGCATGATTTCCGTAATACTATCCAAACTCATCACCTCCACAAGTTACATGTTTTTCTGTCGCTTTCCTGTCATCTGCCTTTCGCATCATGCGAGTGTTGTTTGTTAACTACACATACTGACATATATTGCTATTACATGTTCTAGGTTCCTCCCCTCATTCCTTCACGCCAGAATTACGTTCTTGGCGTTGACAGAGGGAGTCTTCACGTGTAACAGAGAACTCAATTGCTTAGCACACAACCACTGGGAGTGAGAACATGCCGCAGGTACAGATTCCGCACTCACTAGAACGCGAAGTCGTGGCACTTCGCCGCGCAATCCATGAAGAGCCAGAACTCGGTTGGGAAGAAATAAAGACGCGTGAGAAGGTATCAAAGTTCTTATGTAGTCATGGGTATGAGACGAGGCGGATGGCCGGAACAGGTCTTGTGGCGGACCTCACTGGGGCAGTCCCCCGAGAAAACAGGCGTCGGATCATGATAAGAGCAGACCTAGATGCACTGCCTGTGACCGAAAACACAGCGCTTGCGTTCAGTTCTAAGCACGAGGGTCTAATGCACACATGTGGCCATGATATGCACGTGGCAATTGTAGCGGGCCTTGCCGCGCTACTGAAGCAGCGAGAACATGAACTCGCTGGAGATGTGCGGTTCGTGTTCCAACCTGCTGAAGAAGGCTCGGGTGTACTCGGAAGGGCTGATGCGAGTTTTCCGGACGGACATGAGCCCGGGACACGTGCTGCCGTGGTAATGATACGCGAAGGAGTGCTTGACTCGGTCGACGCCGTGATCGGCGTCCATTGCTGGCCTGACCTGACCGTCGGAAGTGTAGGCGTCGATCCGAAGACAGCCATGGCTGGCAACGCAGCACTGAGAGTCCGGGTGCTGGGCCAAGGCGGCCATGGTGCTACTCCACACAAGACAATTGACCCCGTGCCAATAGCGGCTACACTCATACTAGCTCTTCAGACAGTTGCGAGTCGCCGGGCAAACCCCTCGTATCCCTTTGTGCTGAGCGTCGGAAAGATGGAAGCTGGCACTGCAGCAAACGTAATTCCCGATAGCGTGTCTCTTGCGGCCACGCTGCGCAGCAACCAAGAAGGCTTTCTCGAAACTGAGCTACCCCAGACGCTCAATAGCATGATCCTCGGCATAACGGAAGGCATGGGAGGCAGAGCAGAAATCGAGTATATACCGGGAGTGCCACCTGTTATCAACGATGCGCGCATGGTATCGATGTTCACCAAATCGATGGAGTCTCTACCCGAAATCCAGAGTGTAGTACTCGATGAAGCCGCGATGACATCTGAGGACTTTGCGTACTATGCACAGCAAGTGCCCGGGCTCTACATCAAGATCGGTGTGGCAGGACCAGACGGCTGTGCACCGCTTCACAGCCCGTTCTTCAATCCCGATGAACGTGCTATGGTCGTTGGCATCCGTGCAATGTACCAGTTTGTCTTAGACTACCTTAATAATAGACTCTAAGGAGGACGTTTGTCATGAACACCGGATTGAACTCAGCAATAGGGGGGCTCGGACGCGTCGCAGTCTTCAGGCTTCCGCCGGGAAGAGACTTGCTCAAGTCGCTAGTGGAGCAGGCTGAAGCTTACGGGATTTCTTCAGGAATCATCCTAGGAGGTGCTGCAAGCCTACAGAGAGTCACCTTGCGTAATGTACGCAGTTTCCCGAACGCCTTCCCTATAACAGACGAGAACCGGAGTTACACCGATTTCGAAGGTCCGCTAGAATTGCTTGCGCTATCCGGCAACATTTCGACGCGCTCCGATGGAAGCACGCATGTGCACGCGCACGTAGTGGTGTCTGACGGTTCCGCAAACGCTTATGGCGGCCACCTAATAGACGGCGCTCCCGTGTTTACGACTGCCGAAGTAGCAGTGGCAGAAGTAACAGGCGTGTGTATGAAGCGAGTGCATGATCAACACACCAAGGCACTCGAACTGTATCCAGAGCCCGAATCTTTCTGAGCGCGACTCATCGTGACGACGAGCCCGGTGTCTCGCCGCCCGGGCTCTTTGCTATCCAGGTAAGGTCTCGGGTGCGCAAATCTTTCGATGCGATACCCTTGGGCTGCACGCTACCGATGTTTGTGAACCCGTGCGGTTGCACCGGAACACTTCGCCTGACAATTCCGTCGTTACTTAGGCGTTACTAACACCTGGAGGTAGTTGACGGTGGTTCGTCGCTTACTGGCGGCTTCAGCTGTACTCGCTGCGGGCACCCTATTCTACACACTATGGCCGTATTCAGGCCGCAGCCTTGGTGCTCTGTCATCGGTTCCAGATTCGTTCCTTGAGTTTCAGAGACTAACCGTTTCCGCCCTGGTCGTGCTTGGATGGGGCGGGGCGTGTGCTGTATTCCTGTTCCTGCGCGGTATCTCAGGGCGGAACGCAATGCGCATCGCTCTCTTCTTTCTCGTCTTGAGCGTTAGCGCGTACAGCCAATGGTGGCTGCAGCCGCTGGCGTTCTTGCACGGACTTCCGTACGTCTCTTTGCCGAATGCTGTACTCTGGATGGCCGCGCTTGCAGTTGCATATCTCATCGCTCTGCTGATGCGCACCGCTGTTGCTCATCCGAAAGCAGCGACAGCCACAATCACCGCTTACGCCGGCTACGCAGTCTTGGTGTTGTTGCTAGCAGGTCTGCTGCTTTATCCACTAAGCCGCATCGATGCTGTTCCCTCACCTTCGGTGCTTAAGGGTGAGGTCAGCATCATGTGGGAGGTTGAGCTTCCTGAACCAGCATGGAACGTGAGTATGTGGCACGTAGATCCAGCAAACTACGATCTATACATTATGTCAGGTAATCAGGCAATGCGGATTGACTTGCGCACCGGTGAGCCGATCTGGTCAACCACACTTGCTCTAGAGAAGGAGCCCCACCAGCTGCTGTTCCAACATGTTGCTATGGCATCTGATGAAGAAAGTCTATTCATCGTACACCACTCGAAGCATGGTCTTGCTTGTCGCCTCAATAAGCAAGACGGGGAGATCATGTGGGAGGTGCCCCTCTCTTTCGGACACGCTGACTATTCCAGTGGCGCTTCAGCGTTTGTGCGTTGTACCAAAGAAAAGTTGGTGGTGCTGCGCGGGTTTGGCGAAGGTCTGAGTCCCGGATACTACGTCATCGACCATCAGAGCGGCAACCTGAGCACGGTGGATGTTATTACAGGAGAACAATTCGTATGGGCAATGCCACCCGAAGTGCCCGTGGCATATGAGTGGGTGTCAAGCAGTGAGGACTCGCTTGCGCTTCACCTATACGCACATCCCGAACGCACTAGTACGCATGAGTCGAGAGACGATTGGAGTGGGCACGGTTGGCTCGTGATGTTGTGCTCTGAGACGGCGCTTCCGCTTTCAAGCTGCGAAGCAATAGGCCTTTGTGAGCCGTACGCCGCAGCTGCAATGGCTGTTGACTCATGCGGAGCAATCGGGCCGTTCCCTTCGGCCAACGGCTCAGCAGGGTTCGTATACCTCTCCTATCCAGACCTTAGGGAGCGCTGGAGGATTGGTCTCAGTTCGTCCTACTCAAGGGTCTGGCTTCTAGAAGAACATGCCATCATAACCGAAACGCCGCATGACACGTGCATTATTCACTTAGTGACGAGGCAAACTGGTGAGCACGTCTGGAAGGCAGCGTTCCCCGAGGCAGACGCTCATCTTGTGCTCGCTGGAAAAAGTACATGTGTGTTCATTTGGAACCGCGGACTACTCGCGTTGAGCCTCGTCGACGGCAGCATAGTGTGGCAAGAGGACGCTGTCGATACACAAGAACCCGGTTACAGAGCGAGTGTCACAAGTGTGTACGATACTGATAACGGTATAGTGCTTGGCATTCAGGAGTGGTTTGAGAAAAGCCACGGGAGAATTTCGTACCTGTTGCTCGATTCGGGTAGAGAGGCTAACATAGGATTCTTAGATAGACCGGTGGAGATGCATTTTGACGGATACCTGGCGATGATTGGCGCCTCTACCAACACCTGGCACCCGGTGCTCGGCATGAGCGCTACTACTCTAAAACTCAGTGGCACTGCAACACGTCCGTGGCTTCAATATGCCGGAGCACAGGTCTCAGGTATCACGCAGTTTGGCATAGACCTTCGTATTTTCGGTCAAGACAAGAAAGGCATCTTCGCAGGGCCGGGTGCATATCCAGGTGCAGACAAATTTGAACTTCTACTCGAAAAATGGCCCATGCGTATCGGGGATCGTCTATTTGTCTTCACGCAGGATGCTCTCGCCCAGAAGAGCTGGATAACCTGTATACTAAACCCTTGATATTCAGGCACTCTTGAGGGAGAGATTCTCACGCATGTGTCTGCATCGGTGAGGTATGACTAAAGTTTAAGTAGGTTTGCAATGGAGAGGTGAAGAAAGAGACCTCACTACTAGGCATCCCCGCCAAAAGGAAGGTGAGGTCTCTTTGTTAAGAAGCAGCTTCAGTGTAGACGATGGCGGCGCATGTTTCAAGGTGCTTGAGGCAGAAGCTCACTCAGAAGGCATGAGAATTGCGCGCGAGCGGTTGAGCGAGCGCCTGGAACTATTGGAGAAGCAGATGCATGCTTCGAGGCCACCAGGCTTAAGAGTAGTAGGGTGGCGCAGCAGACGATTGCTGACGAAGATTGGTGAGACTGAGTTGCGCCGTAGGTACTACGTAGATGCGCAGGGTAATCGCGTGTGTCTCTTGGACGAGCATCTTGAGATAAGTCCGAATCGAAGAGTGTCAGCCGGGCTTGCGGAGGTGGCGGTGGTGCTTAGCAGTGAGCACTCGTACCGGAGCAGCGCGAGACTAATCGAGCACTTACTTGGGGTAAGGATTGAGGCTGAGACGGCGCATGCCGAAGTGCAGCGAGTAGGATCAGAGATTCTGCGAGAGCAGCAGCAGGTTTTGGAGGAAGTGTTGAGCGGTAAGGCGGAAATCGAACCTGGTAGTAAGAGAGCGGAAGTGTTGATGCTGGAGGTATATGGTGTAAACATACGGCTTGGGCGCGAGGGTACACAGAGAAGCGTTGAGATAAAGAACGGAATCGCCTACGACGGCTGGGAGAAACACGGGAATGTCTACCGGCTAACGAACCGCCAGCGGTATGCGATGATAGGAAACAGCGACAAATTTTGGGACATGTTCGGCCTAAGGATACATCAGACTTGGGACATATCAGGGGTTGGGCGTGTGGTGATTGGTGGTGATGGCGCCAGCTGGGTCAAAGCGGGGTCTAGGCTACTTTAGCAACAGCGAACTGCAGTTGGACGAATACCACACCAGGCTACACATAAGTAAACAACTGGAGAAAAAGCAGTGGGCGGAGGCCGTAGGAGATTGCGTGATGAACGGTGAGTGGCAACGAGCGCTCAACGTGGTAGAGGCGATAGGTGGCTCTGAGCCAGGTTACAGCGAGCGCTGCATAGCACTCGCAGGCTGGATCTGGAGCAATGCTATCAGTTTAAGCGATTATCGTGTCAGGCCAGGGCCGCAGCCAGTCGATGCACGCGCAACGGGAGCAATTGAGTCCAACAACGACAAGTACATAGCCAATCGTTTCAAGAAGCGCGGAAGAGGCTGGACAATTGAGGGTGCCAAGAACTTGCTTGCAGTAATAAACGCAGCGGAAGAAGGCTCGCCGGGCAAGATGCAATCAACGAAGCGCGACTTCACAGGCCTTTTTGATGGGATAAGCCCACAGTCAAAATGGCCAGCTGCAGCTTTGCCAGCAGCGAGCCACCGCAAAACAACGGCATACGGAAGGAGCTTCGAGAAATCAGCGGCGGGGCATGATGCGCACCTACTAAACCTTGACACATACACTGAGTGAATGCGCTTTGACAAACGCATGAGCATGCGAGTATTATATAAGAGCACCATTTCGCGTTCGTTTTTGATGTCGGGGCGTAGCGCAGTTTGGCTAGCGCGCACGGTTCGGGACCGTGAGGTCGGAGGTTCAAGTCCTCTCGCCCCGACCAAATATGAAGCCACATGTCTTGATGATGCGGAAGCCCTTGCAGCAAGGGCTTTTCGTGCTTCATGGATACGATGGGCGAAAAGGAAGTGAGAGCGTGCGCGGCTGGAAATCTGTTCTTAAGGCAGATCCTACAAGCTGGCTCTTGGAAGAAGACAATCCTTCTGTTCGTTATTACACTTTGAGAGATATTCTGGACAAGCCCGAAGATGATTTGGTAGTACAAGAGGCCAGACAGAGGATCATCCAACATGGGATAGTACCGGCAATTCTCTCTAAGCTGCAGCAGCCTGAGTACCTCCGAACCTACCCCGAGTTCTATACGAGCAAATACAAGGGGCTTGTGTGGCAGATTATCCTGTTAGCAGAGTTGGGTGCGGACAAAACTTCGGTCATCAGAACGCAGTGCGAGTACATAATCAGCTACTCCCAGGAGAAGCAGCACGGTGGCTTTTCGATGCATGCATCTGCCAAGACAGGAGGCGGCAGGGTTTCCGAGGTTATTCCATGTCTGACAGGCAATATGGTGTGGAGTCTCGCACGTTTTGGTTATATCGACGACCCGAGACTACAGAGGGCAGTTGACTGGATCACCCGATACATGCGCTTTAACGACGGTGTTGAGCACACTCCCCAAGTTGCGCCGTATGACAGACACGAGATGTGCTGGGGCAAACATACCTGTCACATGGGGGTGGTAAAAACGCTGAAAGCGTTAAGCGTTATACCGAAGGACGAGAGGACCGCTGCGGTCAAAGATGTGGTGCGAGAGGCAACCGAATTCATGCTCGTACATCATGTCTACAAGCGCAGCCATAATCTGAACCGTATCGCCAAACCTGGATGGCTTAGGTTTTCTTTTCCGCTGATGTATCAGACTGATGCCCTAGAGGTGTTGGATATTCTTACAGGGCTCGGCGTAAGAGACAGCCGAATGGATGACGCGATTAACATCGTTCTCTCGAAGCAGGACGAATCAGGTAGATACAAGAACGAAAATGGCTACACGAACGAACGACTTCTGTTTCCGGTTGAGAACAAAGACGAGCAAAGCAAGTGGCTGACTCTAAGGGCTATGAGAGTATTGAAGCGGTATTATAGTGACGGCCAATGAGAGGTTAGCAGGCAGATGGATACAGATGAACAGGTGCAGGCGCACGTGCTCTGTGTGCGAGACGAACGCTGAGGGCAGGTAAGCACAGCAATTCTGAAGGAACATGCGCCAGTCAGTCGAAATACGAACCAAGCATGCCTAGCAAGAATTTGAGATTACCGAATGTGAGAGGCGCCGATGAAGCGTTCGAGAAGAGCCAAAAGGCTATGGTTGCTGCTTCTTCTGCCGACAGCGGTTCTGGTATCAGCTGTGTCGGCAGCCCGACCGGAGGTCGTAGAGACAACGTACTCCTCCGGCTTGTACCCGATGCTGTTTGCGCCCATAAGCCGCGCAGTAGGTCTTCTGCCGTTCTCGTTAGCCGAAATGATTGTACTCGCAGCAGCAGTTCTGGGAGTCGTGAGCGCGGCTCGCGTAATCCGGCACCTTCTTTGCGGTCGGCGGCGCACGAGAATAAGAAGTGTATCCAGACTCGTGGTCGACTTACTCGTTGCGGCGAGCGTGCTTAGTTTCGCGTTTGTGCTGAGCTGGCAGGTGAACTACAACCGGATGCCGTTATCTCACGCGCTTGGGCTTAGCGTACAGCCGTCGACAGTAGACGAACTCGAGGCTCTGTGTGTGCATCTAATACAGCGCGCAAATGCGCTGAGACAGCTAGTCGTGGAAGACACCCTCGGTGTGATGCACATACCCGGAGGACAGAGAAGCGTATTTAATCGAGCTACACTTGGTTTTGATGCACTTGCCGGTGAGTACAAGGTTTTCGGTGGTAACTACGGCAGACCTAAACCTGTATTACTGTCGAGGCTGTTGTCTCACGCCGGCATAGCCGGGGTGTACTTTCCGTTTACTGCTGAGGCAAATGTCAACGTCATGGTGCCGCACGCGAGTCTGCCTTCGACAACTTGTCATGAGATGGCCCATCAGCGCGGCTTCGCTCGAGAAGACGAGGCCAATTACGTAGCGTACTTAGCTTGCCTTGCACACCCTGATATCGATTTCCAGTATTCGGGGACTTTCTTGGCGCTGGTACACGCGATGAACGCTCTACACGCGCACGACAGCGCTCGTTACAAGGATTTACGCCAGACGTATAGCCCCGGTCTGAAGAGGGATATGGACTACACTACCGAGTTCTGGCGCCAGTTCGAGGGGCCCATCGAGCGAGTGTCGACAAACATAAACGACGCGTATCTGAAGGCAAACCGGCAGACAGATGGAGTTGCAAGCTACGGAAGGATGGTTGACCTACTGCTCGCCGAGTACAGGCGCGGTCGGCAGTAGGTCATGTTTTGGACCTATAGCAAGATTCGGGCAAGGTTGAAGTAGATTATGAGGCCGGTTGCATCTGCCAGCGTGGTTATGAGGGGGCTGGACGCCACCGCCGGGTCAATTCGAAGCCTTGTTAGCACAAACGGGAGCGTTGCACCTATGATGTTCGCCACCAGCACGATGCACATCATCGAGAGTGCCACTATTACGCCTATGGTGAAACCACCTCGTGAAAAGCCGAGCAGCCAACTAGCAGCGCCCATAGTGGCTCCGAGAGACACTCCAACTAGCAGTTCCTTAGTTACAGTGCTCGCCCACTGAGTTAACCTCAAATCACCTGTGGCAAGAGCCCTGACCATCAGTGTTGCGGACTGCGAGCCTGCGTTGCCACCGCTGTCTATGAGCAGCGGAATGAAGAACGCGAGTGCAATCGCTGCAGACAGCGTTTCCTCGAATACCGCTATCACGCTAGAAGACACTAGGTTCAGCGCCACAAGGATGACAAGCCAGCCAATCCGCTTGCGGTAGAGTTCCCATACACCCGTGTCGGTGTAGTTGTCCGCAAGAGGCGCTACGGCTGCGCTCTTATGAAAATCCTCTGTGGCTTCCTCTTGAGCCACGTCCATTACGTCGTCGGCCGTCACGATACCGAGCAGTATGCCGTCTGAGTCGACCACGGGCAGTACGAAGAGGTCGTAGCGCTGCATTACTTGAACGGCTTTCTCGCGGTCATCATAAACGCCGATACTGACAAACGAATGATCCATGAGTTCTGCAACAGTCTTTGTCGGTTCGGCCAGTATGAATCGGGCAAGTTCAAGGCTGTCCAAGAGCTTCCACTTTGAATCAACGACGTAAATTGTGTATACAGTCTCACGGTCGACTCCGGTATTGCGTATGTGTTCAAGCGCCCGGGCGACAGTCCACTCAGGTCTGACTGCCAGGTAGTCCGGAGTCATCAACCTGCCGACGCTTTCTTCAGGGTAACCGAGCAGTTGGCGAGCCTCTTTGAGATCGTCCGGACTGAGCAGGTTCAGCAGTCGTTGTACCAGTTCGCCCGGAAGTTCTTGCAAGAACTCTGTACGGTCGTCAGGCCGGAGATTGGCCAAGAGCTGTCGCGTCTCTTCGTCGGTTAGTTGTCTGAGAAACGCATTGAGATCGTCGACAGAAAAGTATGCCGCCACTTCGGATGAGAACTGGCGAGGGAGCAGTCGAAAGACCAGCACTCGCTCTTGCTTGTCGAGTTCCAGCAACAAGTCGGCGACTTCGGGTGCAGGCCATTTCAGAAGTGATCGACGCAGTTCGGGCCAGTTGCGCTCGGCGATCAGGCGCAAGATGCTGGGATCCCATATGTTTTGCATGCTCTTGTCACCTCCAGGCTTCGCTGGTTAAACAGGCACGATAGTCCTGCCTTTGTCAATGATACCAGGTACGGCACAAAGTTCAACAAGCAAATGCCTACGCGTGAGACCTGTGTCTGGATTGTCGAAGCATCTGAAGCGCGCGCAGTCCGATGGCAAGTCCGGATAGACAGATCGCGTAAGTAGCTACATGATTTGCGCTCCATAGCGTCAATCCAATAAGCGTAGGTACTCCGGCTACTGCGCCCGCAGGAAGAGGATATATGGGAAATCTGCCGTACAGAGGACTGATCTTGAACAAGAGCGCGACAGTAAGAGATACAAACACTGCAATTAGAGTCTCACGCGGCGCCACGTAACCTATGCTGCCCACCACCGTAGCCAGACCTCCGCCTCCTGAGAACCCTAACCAGATGGGCCAGTTATGACCGGCGACCACCGCAGCAGCACTGATACTCACTCCGAACTCTGACGCACCGATGTGTTGCGCTAGCCAGACGGCCGATGCTCCCTTGGCGAGATCCAGTACGCCAACCGAAAAACCGGCCAGTCTTCCGAACTGGCGGAAGCAGCCCGATGCTCCTGGGTTGTCTGTTTGCCTGGGGTCGCGGCCGAAGAATACGCGTCCGATAACGACACCCCAAAGCACCGAACCTATGCAGAAGGCGAACGCGATTGAGAACAGATCCAAGGCCATTCGTGTCGCACCTCCAGATGGGTTTGTCTTCCAGAGAGAAGCGCACTGTTACCACCGCAGTTTCTCCCTGATTACTCCTGACAGCAGACGGTCAACAGGGCAGTAGTCATCTGCAAGCACTAGCCCTTCAGGGTGCGGAACGCGTGGAGCAATCTTAAAGGGTACATCCTCCGGCGCACCCCACTCATGGTACAAGATGGGCGTATTGGACGCCACTACTATGTGTGGGCTCCTTGAGCCAAGTGTTGCAAAGGAGCTACCCGGCAATATGCTTACGTGTGCGAACACCTGTGCCAAGGTGTTTGCATACACTGCGAGAAACTCGCCCACCGCGTTTGTCAATTTATTATGTCCGATACATAGATGCCACCTGTGGCCATTGGCGAAGCGACTGAGCGCGCAAACTGGACGATGGTCAGGTGGCAAGGCATAGATGAGTCGTTGAAAGCGCCGCCAAACACGAAATCGTAACTTCTGTGTGCCAGTTTTGGGATAGCGGTACGTGCATCTTCATTATACGATACGATGCTAGTTGACTCAGGCACAAAGTGTTCCGTTGCTACGTGTGACCAGCGGATCGATTTCAATCACCTCGATACTCCCTGCCATAGGATAGTGTCTTTCAAGCCAGTTGGGGAGTGTGTATCCTCCGCTGCCTATAAACAGCGCGTTTGCGTTCGGCGGCGCCTTGTTCTCAACAAGCCATGCGCACACACGCTCGTATTAATACCGTAGAAAGTCCCGGGTCTTCGGGGTCGGCTGTGGAATGCCTCAGATTGTCTAGGATGAGTTTTCGGCGCATTCCACCGCTCGGTCTCTGTTCTTTTGTGACGCGGATCTGGTAACAGGCACACTCAAGCATTAGTCTATCTGAATGGGCCAGCGCTGCCACAGGCATCAAAACCATGAACAGAAAGAACGAGATGCAGATCATGAACGCCCGTTCCGCAATTCGCATTCGGGGAAGGCACAGTATTCCGAGCAGCACGATGCGCAGCGAGACGCCCAGTACTATTGGGCGAGTGCCAAAACTCGGCATCAGCCAGAAGCCTGGGGCAAAAGTGCCTGCTATACTTCCGAGCGAGCCCGACAACAAGGCTAGGTATACCGAAAAGCGCAAGCACCGAAACGAGCGCTCTCACAAGAGGATACGCAATTTTGGGCAGCGCCATTCCAAATGCGGGAAGAGCAGGGAGTATAAGGGCCGTGACAGTACCAGACGAGATCAGTACAAGGCCAACCACGTTGCGCGGTTCAACTCTGTCTGCTACGTGTCCTCCGATGAAACTGCCGGCGCTCATCCCGGCTAGCACGAACCCTATCACACTCGTCCACGCATATATGCTCACTCCCAGCACGGCCGCAACTAGCCTTAAGGCCGCGAGTTCCAGAGTCATCGTAAATGCGCCAGAGAAGAACACAAGAATGAGATAAGATAGCAACGGAGCCACCTCCACTGCGATTTCGATACCGCGTGGCTACACTCTTCACTGTCCTATAGTTGTGGGTGTAGACCCTATCTTCAGAGTCATCAATTCTACGTACAGGCAGGTAGGAGTGTTCCCGGAAGAGAAGGAGTATGTTAGCAGAACTGGGATACACTTACAGAGCCGAGCTCGCTCAGTGGGAGACGGCCTTCGGGGGGTATATTAGTGTTACAGACGGTAGTTCTGGGCAACACGGCCCAGACATGGCTTATAGGGCTTGGTGCATCTGTGGCCGCGTTCATCGTGTTGCAGGTATTGAGAAAAGTGCTGTTATCGCAGACAAGGAGGAGAGCTGAGAAGACAGAGACTGCTTTATTCTCATACGCAGCACAGATGCTTGAACGCGCTCACTCGCCGATCGCTTTTGTACTGGCGGTATACGCTGGTTCACAGGTGCTCGTATTGCCTCGGACAGTGGATGCCGGTATTGCACGCATCGTGGTGGTCGCTCTCTTCATCCAGGTGTTGGTGTGGGGGCGGCAGGTAATCGGATTCGTGGTCGATAATCGCGTTAAGGTGATTGCTCAAGAAGACAAAGCGATGGCAGGTAGTATTGCCGCTCTCGGCTATCTGGCGCAGATGGCTCTCTTGATCATTGTGTTACTGCTGATTCTCGCCAACCTAGGCGTAGAGGTGACTGCTCTTGTTGCCAGCATAGGCATAGGCGGCATTGCGCTTGCAATGGCAGCCCAGAACGTGCTAAGCGATTTCATAGCATTTATCTCGATAGCGCTCGATAAACCGTTTGTGCCTGGGGAGTTCATGAACGTTGGAGACTTCTCAGGTACTGTAGAGCAGATAGGCTTGCGCACGACACGTTTGCGAAGCCTCTCAGGAGAGCAACTGCTGCTGTCGAACCGCGATCTGCTTTCCAGCCGTATACGCAACTACGGCAGAATGCTTCAAAGACGTGTTGTTGGGTTGCTGGGGGTGACTTATCAGACTTCGTACGAGAACGTGCAGGCCATACCGCAAATTATACAAGAAATTGTCGAAGGAATTGAAGAAGCCACGTTCGACAGGGCACATTTCAAACGCTACGCCGATTTTGCGCTTGAGTTTGAGTTTGTGTACTACGTAACGCCTCCTGCTTACGCACTGTTCATGGACGTTCAACAGAAGGTTAACCTGGAAATCATGAAGCGTTTTGCCGAAGCAGGCATAGAGTTTGCATACCCAACGCAAACCATCTTCCTGGCGAAGACGAAGCAGTAAGTGAGCGATCGCAGAGATCATCAGTTGCGCAATACTCGGGGGTGGGGTGCAACTTGGTAAGACGCATAGCAGTGTTCTTACTGCTCGCGACGCTTCTTGTGCCAGGTACTGCGCGTGCGCATCTGTTTCGTGCGCCGCCGGGAAGCTGGTGCATAGAGCAGGCTGAGAGATGGCATCAGGCTGACCGAAGACATGTGCTGGATCTCGCGGTGCGAGCAATCGATCGAGATATGTTGGTCGAAATACTCTACTCTGAATGGCTCGACGTTACACGCGCGCTGGTGAGCGAGATAGAGGGTGGCGCGGTTGTGGTACCCGGTGTAGGGGCAAGAGTGTACAACTCAGACAGCACAGCCCGAATCCTCGTACTGTCGCTCGCCAAGAGCGCAAGAGAGGCGTTTCTCACTTCCGTGCTCGATGGTACGGGTCAAGCGTATTCATCAGGCGCGTATCCTTCGTTATTTGATCGCGGTTCAGACGGTGCCTGGCTAAGTACCTCCGCTATCCGAAGGTCGCATACTGCGGTTACTGCCTGTGCCGAACAGTGTTCTAGCCTGCTCGGATCGCTAGAGCTGCCTGAAGGCGCCTTGGCGGGTGTGGCCTACTTCTTGTCGCCATACGTATCTGGTAGGCATCTGGCGCAGTCTTTCAGCCATCTTAACCCCGGACCCGACGAGTATGCCGTAATCTCTGCGGTGGAGCCCGGCGACCTGCTGCGTGGCTGGCCGGACTATACACTGTTTCACGAGACTGGTCACTTGGTGCACTTTGAGTACATGGGTGATGCCATAGAGGCAAACGAGCGGTGGCAGGAGTATCTCAAACTGCGAAACGCGCCGCTCGTTACAACTGGCCGGTGGGAGGCTCTAACCGAGGAGAATTTCGCCGAGGACTTCAGGCTCGGCTTTTCGGAGAGCGTGGTACGTCATCGGGGCTCTTATGGCGAGCCTGACGAGCCTACGCGCGCAGCCATAAGAGACCTTGTGAACAGTATGATTTCTCGTGGCCCTGCAGGCACAGTCAAGTTCAGTGATCTAGTGTTTTTCGGCCGCGACGCAGTACTTTCGGCGTTCTCCGTGCCAGGTGGTACGCCAACATTTGTTACTGCTGAGCCGAAGATCACGCTCAGCGGAAATGCATCTGCACTTACGCCCGGTGTGGTACCCGTCTTGACCTTTAGCAGACCTGCAAGTGACAACACGTATGTGCATCTCGGCACGGGCGACTTTGCTCTCACGCTAGAGTTTGGCGCGCAAGGAGTGTACTTTCTGACGAAGGGTTACACTGACATGCACACGATGGTGAACACACAACTTGTGCCTTCACTAGTTGTTATGCGGGTCATGCTTCAGCCCAACCGGCTTGCCGACGTAGGTGCCCATTGGTCGAGGTACGACCTAGGTCTCATGTTGCTGATCGGTGTGCTGCAAGGCTATCCTGACGGCAGTGTGAAGCCGGAGACGCCCATAAGCAGGGCTGAGTTCGTCAAGATGCTATCACTTGTGATGGGCATATCGCCGTCAGATTGCGTCACACCGTTTGTCGATGTGGAGGCGCATTGGGCGGCCGGGTACATAGCTGCGGCACATCAGGCTGGCTGGATTCGGGCTGCGGCGTACGGTTCTCGGTTTGAGCCGGATAGACTTCTGGATAGACAGGAGATGGCGGCTATTGTGGCATCAGTGCTGGGTATGTCGCATGAGGAGCAGACTGCACTTGCACTTCTTGCACATAGCGGGCTTATCGAGGGTTTTCCAGACGGTACGTACGAACCTGCAAGGTTGGCAAGTCGAGGAGAAGCCGCCACTGTGCTCAGCAGGCTGAGGAGACGGTTACTACAGATCTAGAAACGAGGCCGGTGCACCTTGCAGGTCGTCCGGCCTCACGAGCGAGTTAAGCCGAAGTCAGCGCCGCTGCCGCTTTCACCACGTGTTTTGCCAGCACGGCTGTTGTCACAGAGCCGACGCCGCCGGGTACAGGAGTTATCATTGAAGCCAGCGGGGCTACCTGGTCGTAGTCGACATCTCCACACATCTTCCCGTCTTCGTCAACGTTGATGCCCACATCCATGACCACCGCTCCTTGGCCGATGAAGTCAGATGTTACCATTCGCGCGCGTCCTATTGCCGCAACGAGTATTTCGGCTTTGCGCGCTTCGGCTGCAAGATCGGCGGTGCGAGAATGGCATATCGTCACCGTTGCGTGTTCTCCGAGCAAGAGCATAGCTGCAGGTTTACCGACCACCATGCTTCGCCCGAGCACAACGGCCTTCTTGCCTTTTAGCGGGATGTCGTAGTGACGAATTATCTCCATTACAGCTGTGGGAGTGCATGGTGGAAAGCCGGTGGGATCTCCTTCGAACACCTTGGCGGCGTTAATAGGGCTCATGCTGTCCACATCTTTTGCGGGGTCTATCAGATAGCGAGCTCGGGTTGTGTCGATGTGTTTGGGCATGGGCTGAAGCACCAGAATGCCATGCACACTTGGGTCGGAATTGAGCGTACTGAGCACTTTCTCAAACTCTTCCCACGGCGCGTCTTGCGAGAGCTCACTAGTCTCACACTCGATTCCTGCGCGAGAGCACGTACGCTTTGCTCCCTTCTCATACCACAGATCGTCGGGTCTTGCACCAAACCTGACAATTGCCAGTTTCGGTATAACGCCCCTATCGATAAGCTGTTGAGCTTGCTGCTTAACGTCGGCCATTAGAGCTTGGGAGACTTCTTTTCCACTAAGTACTTGGGTCACTTGGATATCCTCCTCAAGACTTTTTGATCCGTTTCTCAACTGTCTCGCAGATGCTATCAGCGAGTTGCGAACCTTCTTCCACGAGTCGGTCGATTTCACGCTCAATGGAGGTGGCGTAATCAGTGTCGCGCATCATGGAAGTGTTAATAATAACGTTGAATCGTCCTCCGTGGAGGGCAGCCTTGCAAAACAGCGCGCCAACAGCAACATCGCTTATGGCCAACTTGCTGCCTTTTTCGGCCAGTTTTTCGAGCTGTTTAAGGCACGCGTATGCTTCTTGAACAATGGCCTCCGGTACCGTGGCCGCGTTCTTCAGTGCTTCTTCCATCAGTTGCTGCTTGGCCGCTTTCTCTTCGGGTGTTGTCGCCTTGATACCGTATGCCTTTGCCAATGGTGCAAACACCTCGGCATCCTTATCCACCAGTTCAAGCATGCGCACACGGATGCGCTCGGTGTTCTCAAGCGCCAGTTTGACGTCGTCTTCAACATGCTTGTAGGCCTTCTTGCCGATAGTGAGGTTGCACACCATCGACCCAAGCGCTGAGCCGAGCGCACCGACCATTGCAGATGCGCCGCCACCGCCAGGAACAGCGTCTTTAGATGCAAGCGCTTCGCTAAACTCTACGCACGGTTTGCGTATAAAACTCACATGCTCTCCTCCTTCAAACGAATGGTATCTTCGCCCAGTTAGACTTCTCTTTCGGGGTCGGTCAAATCCTTCTTTCGATTCTGGCCTGTTGGGTTTGCTGTCTTAAGCACGACACGAATTGCGCTGGCTCATCGACAGAAAGCAGCAGTCGCCTCACGGGTACGCGCAAGACTCGAGACACCCGAGCAAAATGCTGTCGGTTGAGATCAACAGCAATCAGAAAACCGGGTTTTGTGGATATGTGCAGTATCCCACCTACCCATGGATCGTACCTTACGCCACCCCAGAACCTGGACTCGGCGGTGTACCCAACATATTCGATATCTCTGTAAGGTACCCAGAATCTTCTGTAGCCAAGCCAGCCACTGAGCCCGGTGGCGCCGAACTCGTATTTGGCGTTGATTCGAAACGCGCTCATTGCGAGCGGTAAAGAGATCAGAAAAGAGATCAACGCCACGCCTGCGCGTTCCCAACCGCTTAAGAACGAAGCATTCAGTAGCATGTAGCTCGCACTCATGAGAGATATGGCCGCAAAGCCTGATGCAACGCGTCGTAACGCCGGTGTTTCGTCCTGAGACACAAAAACCAAAGAAGGCTACCCCCCACAATGAGTAGGGTATTGGCTATGCAGGGTAGAATCCACAACACAGAGCCAAATGCGCTGCACACAGTTTTCGCCACAAAGAAGCGCAGTGCCTTTAATCTCATGCGAGTAAACTCTGCACCGCTGATATTATTGGCGCATATGCGGAGCACAGCAGATGAACGGAGGGTCGTCCGGTGGAAGAGAGCTATGTTCACAGTCCTACAGACATCGTCCAGCTCAGCTGGGACGACATAATGGAAATGTGCCGAGAACTCGCTGTCAGAGTCAAAGCCGAGTTCGATCCGGACATCATAGTAGGTATAGCCAAAGCAGGAGTGATTCCGGCAGTCATCTTAGCCTCTATGCTAAGAGTGGATTTCTTTCCCGTCAAGCTCTCGCGGCGCAAGAAAGACATTGTGGTCAGAGATAGGCCAGATATCATTGTGCCGATGACGGAAAACGTGGCCGGAAAGCGAGTGGTCATAGTCGATGAGATCAGCGACACCGGTGAGACACTGCGACTCGCAAAGCGTGAAGCTGAAAAGAAGGGTGCGCGAAAGGTCAGGACGCTGACGCTGTACGTTCACAGCGAGTCGTACCGCCCGACTTGGTATGCACTTGAGACTGCGGCGCTTATCATACAGCCATGGGACTATGAAGTTCTTGAAAACGGCCAGTTCGTTGTGCACCCTGACTACCAGGCAAGGCTTGAAAGACTATAATTCACAAAAAGCGCATTAACATGGGGTCTTGCCCCGCTTCACTGGAGGTATAGTGTGGACTTAAGGACACTGGCAGCGGTTGCCGCTGCCAAACTGGTTACGGTATTCTTGCGTATCAGGGGCAGCGGTGGGTCTACTCTCCCGGGCCGCCTCGCAAGACGTATTCAGCCGTGCATACTGAAGAAACTTGCAGCCCAGCATACACGCGGCAACGTGGTCATCTCTGGTACTAACGGGAAAACGACAACTGCCAAGATGATGGCGGATATCATGCAGAGGGTGGGATGGAAACCCGCGCACAACAGGACGGGAGCCAACCTCATATACGGTATCACTTCTGAGTTCATACACAAGGCGACGCTTTCTGGTCGTATGCGAACAGATATTGGGTTGGCCGAGGTCGACGAAGCCACTATGCCGGAGGCGGTAGCAGACCTCATGCCGTCGGTTGCTGTGATCACGAACTTTTTCCGAGATCAGCTGGATAGATACGGCGAACTGGAGACGACGGTATCCTATGTGAATAAAGGTCTCGATGCCATGCTCGATGCGTCGACTCTAGTGCTCAATGCAGATGACCCACTCGTTGCAGCGCTGGCGAATAAGCCACGGTTGCGCACACTGTTTTTTGGAGTTGAAGATGCTCAATCTGCCGGAGAGGCTCATTCGGTGGTGGGCGAAATTGGCAGATGTGCACGCTGTGGAAAACAGTATGAGTATTCTGCGGTGTACTACGCACATCTGGGCATCTATCATTGTGCTTCGTGCGGATATCGCAGGCCGAAGCCTACTGTAGCGCTGACCAAGTACACTTCTCTCGGTCCGGAGGGAAGCCTTCTTGAAATAGACACACCGGAAGGTTCGTTTGAGACTGAACTCAGAGTCCCGGGGTTCTATAATGCGTATAACGTGCTGGCCGCTGTTGGTTGTGCATTGGCGCTCGGCATCGAGATCCACCATGTACGTGATGCACTCAGCGAGTTCACCAGCTCTTTCGGCAGAATGGAGAGTGTACCGGTCGCCGGAAGGCGAGTGCTAATAGCGCTGGTCAAAAACCCTACGGGGTTTGACGAGGTTATCCGTGTGCTGCTTGAGGGCGACGATAAGAAGATCCTGCTCATAGCGATCAACGATAAGTACGCCGATGGGCGCGACGTGAGCTGGCTTTGGGATGTGAATTTTGAGAGACTGGCACAGCAAGAGCAAGCAACGCGACTTGTGGTTACATCAGGACTACGTGCGCATGATATGGCACTACGCCTGAGGTATGCAGGTCTTGACACAGACGTAATACTCTCAGAGCCAGATTTGCAGCAAGCGTTCAGCGCTGCTTTAGAGAAGACAGAGCAAGGGGGCACACTGTATGTGTTACCCACCTACACGGCCATGCTCGAACTGCGCGACATACTCCACTCCATGGGATTGGCGCGTCGGTTTTGGGAGGTGTGAGATTGCAGGCCAAGATGATGAGAATCTGCCATCTATACCCTGAACTGATGAACCTTTACGGTGACCGTGGAAACATAATCGCTCTCTCAAGAAGATCTGAGTGGATGGGAATCAGGCCGGTCGTAGAGGGAGCGAGCCTTGGAGAAAGTAACGATTTCACCCAATATGATGTGCTGTTCGTAGGTGGAGGCCAAGATCGCGAACAACGCCTAATATGCACGGATTTACAGAAGGTAAAGGGCGATGCCATCAAAGACGCTGTTGAGAGCGGCGTCGTGGTGCTCGCAATTTGCGGAGGATACCAGCTGCTCGGTAGATACTACAAGACGGGTAACGCTGATGAAGTGCTGCCTGGACTAGGTGTGTTTGACGCGTATACTGTCGCGGGTTCCAGTCGACTTATAGGTAACGTTGTGGCCGAGTCGTGTCTAGACACTTCTGGCCGTACTCTTGTCGGCTTTGAGAATCATTCGGGAAAAACGTATTTAGGTCAGGCTGCAAACCCCTTAGCAAAGATAATCATTGGTCATGGCAACAACGGTGAGGACGGATACGAAGGCTGTGTGTATAAGAACTGCATCGGAACGTACCTGCACGGCTCGCTTCTTCCTAAGAATCCGTGGCTGACAGACCATCTCATTAAGACTGCGGTTTCCAGGAGATACCCGGACCTTGTGCTGCCTCAGCTGGATGATACATATGAGAACATCGCTCACGAATCGGCAATAGCGCGTGCAAAGCAGCGACCAGACGGCTAGGAGGCCCTGCAATGACTCACAGCCCAAAGAGAGTAGTGATCGGCACTGCAGGACACGTAGACCACGGCAAGACCGCGCTTGTGCGAGCGCTCACAGGGCATGATACGGACAGACTGCCCGAAGAAAAGGCAAGAGGTATTTCGATTGAGATAGGTTTTGCCGAGTTTCGATTGCCGAGCGGGCGAACGGCGGCAGTGGTTGATGTGCCTGGTCACGAGAAGTTCATAAAGAACATGCTGGCCGGTGCCACAGGCATAGACCTGGTGATGCTGGTCGTGGCAGCTGACGAAGGTGTTATGCCGCAGACCAGAGAGCATCTGGACATTGTCTGGTTGCTCGGGGTAACAAAGGGCATAACCGTGCTAACGAAGGCAGACCTCGTAGATGAAGACTGGCTAGAACTCGTGAAGGAAGATGTACTCGCACTTGTCGCTGGTACATTCCTTGAAGATGCACCTATAGTGGTCGCGTCTGCGGTTGCCGGCCGTGGCATCGACACGATCAAGGCTCTGGTGGATGAAGTGCTCGACCAGACGCCGGAGCGGGACGCGCGTGGCCTGCCTCGGCTTTCAGTAGACAGGGCTTTCAGCGTTTCCGGTCACGGCACGATAGTGACCGGCACATTAGTCTCGGGCTCACTGACGAGTGAAGAGCGTGTTAACATCTTGCCAGGCAATCTTAGCGCGCGAATCCGTAGCATCCAAGTTCACGGTAAGGGCGTGCGCCGGGCAGAAGCAGGGCAGAGAGTTGCGCTGAATCTTGCCGGAATAGACCGCGCTCAGGTTGGAAGAGGTAGCGTTCTGACATCCGGTGATTGGCTCAGGCCGTCCAACCAGTTTGCAGCAAGGCTCGAATTGCTTTCAGGGGCGACGCGTGCGCTCAAGAACCTGTCGCGAGTGCATTTACACTACGGAACTGCCGAATCGATTGGTCGGGTGGTGCTTCTCGAGCACGACCAGATTCTGCCGGGGCAGAACGCGCTTGCCAGAATCCGTACACAGGATCCAGTGGTTCTTGCACGGGGCGATAGGTTCATCATAAGGTCTTACTCCCCCGTTACGACAATCGGTGGAGGTGTGGTCATAGCATCTCCGAGTACGCATAGACGGCGCTCACAAGCAGCTGTGCAAGACCTTCTTGCGAGAGAGAAAGCCGACCCTGAAGAAGACGTCCGGCTGCTTCTGGCGAAACCACCCTACTTCCTGTCTAGAGACGAAATCGCGTCGCGCATAGGAGTGACCGTGCAGGTTGCGACAGAGGTGCTGGACAGGCTGCTGGCTGGGCAAGTGCTAAGACTGCTTGGCACAAAGTACGTACTTGAGAGCGTACTTGAGAGCACGCTAGAAAGAGCCGTAGCCTTTGTGACGAGGCAACTTGACAAGCGGCCGTTTCTTTTGTCTGTTGCAAAAGAAGAGATCAGAAGAGTTGTGGCGTCCGATGTCGATGCACGCGAGTTTGGCCATGTGCTGCAGGTCGCACAGCAGCGCGCGCAACTCAATGTGCAGGGTGCACGGGTCAGTGTGCCCGGCTATGAGGGCAACCTGACCCCAAGACTGGAAGAAGCAGTGCAGACAGTGCTCGAGCGCCTCGCAAAGGAGCCATTCTCGCCGCCGTCACCCGACGCGCTTGTGGCCGATCTCGGGCTCTCGACCGAAGAACAGGCCGATCTGCTCGCACGACTATGCGAGCAAGGCTCCACTGTTAGGCTGGCAGACAACATGATAATCTCGGCTGACGCGCTGTCGAGCGCGAAACACAAAGTCATAGAAAAGTGCCGCGAGTTGGGCAGTATTTCGGTAAGCGAGTTCAGGGATTTGCTCGGAACATCACGACGTCATGCACTGCCCATCCTTGAGTACTTTGATCAGCAGAAGATTACCGTGAGAAGCGGTGACAGACGTGTGCTTTTTGGCTCCAGGTAATGAGCGTATTCGGTAGGCCACTTCGTTGACACCGGCTCGAGCAACGGGATAGTATTGTGCCATATAATGTGCAAGAAAAACTTACGCGGGGGATAACCATGCACTCCAAGGATCAGCCTGTTTATCCGATGCGCGTTGCGCGAGACCTTACGGGATTGACCGAACGGCAGATTCGCTATTACGACAGTTCAGACCTTGTTTGTCCGTACCGCACAGAGGGCGGCCACAGGCTTTACTCGCAGCGCGACATCGAGAGGCTTACCATGGTCGCACGGCTGCTCTCGCGCGGTGTACGAGTCAACGAGATAAGAGAGAGGTTGCAGAATCTCGATGAACAGCCTGGGCGCGGCGTTGACCTCGGTGACGCGCACATCCGCACAATGCGGCCGCAAGTGAACGGAAGCGTGCACCCGTCATACCCTATGCGAAGCGGTCTGGATGAACTGCAGCAGCTGTACAGGCAGAGCAAGGGAGAGTGGAAGAAGTGAGCGCTCAATGCCAGAGCAAAGAACAGGTCTTGGAACAAGCGCACCAGGCAGGTGTGCGTTTTGTCATGCTGCAGCTTACCGATATCCTTGGCGTTATCAAAAACGTGGCTATCCCGGTCGAACGGCTTCGCGAAGCGCTTGAAGCCGGTATCATGTTTGATGGTTCGTCAATAGAAGGTTTTGTCAGGATTGAAGAGTCGGACATGTTCTTACGACCCGATCCCGACACGTTCGCTGTTTATCCGTGGACATCAGGCGAGTGTACGACAGCGCGGCTGATATGTGATGTGTATAACCCAGACGGCACTGCATTTGATGGCTGTCCGCGAGGTGCACTCAAGAAGGTCATGAAAGAGGCTCGCAGTTTGGGGTATGAACTGCTGGCAGCACCTGAGCCTGAGTTCTTTCTGTTCAACCTGGATGAGCACGGGAGGCCCACGCTTGACACTACCGACCAGGCGAGCTACTTCGACCTGTCGCCAACTGACAGAGGTGAAGAGGCAAGACGCGATATCATGATGGCGCTTAAGAAGATGAACTTTGATGTGGAGACCTCGCATCACGAGGTCGGACCCGGGCAGCACGAGGTGGATTTCCACTACACCGACGCTTTGACCACCGCAGATAACGTGGCCACGTTCCGGTTTGTTGTGCGCTTCATCGCGCGTCAGCACAACCTGCATGCCACGTTCATGCCCAAGCCGGTTTATGGTATCGCAGGCTCGGGAATGCACGTGCATCAGTCGCTTCATCAGAACGGTCGCAACGTGTTCTTTGACCCGAACGAGCGGTACGGTCTATCCAAAGTATGTCTTCATTATATAGGGGGGCTGTTGCGGCACGCTCGTGGGCTGACTGCCATATGCAACCCGCTTGTGAACTCGTACAAGAGACTCGTTCCGGGCTTTGAAGCACCGGTGTACATAGCCTGGTCTGAGAGGAACAGAAGCCCTCTCATCCGCATACCATCGCCTCGCGGTGAGAACACGCGCATAGAGATGCGGAGCCCAGACCCATCGTGCAATCCTTACCTCGCCATGGCTGTTATGCAGAAGAGTGGTCTTGACGGTATTAAGAACCGAATCATGCCTCCTGAGCCCGTCAACATGAACATATACGCTATGAGCCCAAGAGAGCGGCAGAGGCACAAGATCGACAAGCTTCCCGGAAGTTTGGATGAAGCGCTCGACGCTCTTCGAGCGGACTATTTGGTGCAGGAAGCTCTCGGCGACCACATCTTGAATCGTTTCCTTGAAGCGAAGCAGATTGAGTGGGAACGCTACAGCACCCAGGTGCATGATTGGGAGAGAGAACAATATCTAGCCGTATTCTGATCCTTGATCTTTAAGCCGGAGGCATGCTATGAAAGTGTTTGTGGGTTCAGCGAAGACCCCGAAAGCGGGAGTATCTGAAAGTGGCGATACACTTGAGGTGATCGAGCGGCGTAAGGGGGGCTTATCGCTTGTGCTGGCCGATGGGCAGGGCAGCGGGCCTGCTGCAAAGCGCATAAGTGCGATGGTCGTTGCCAGAGCGATGTCGCTCATCGCTGAAGGGGTAAGGGACGGAGCCGCGGCTCGCGCAGCACACGATTTCTTGTACGCTCTGAGAGATGGCAAAGTGTCGTGCGAACTGGTAATCGTCTCGGCCGATGCGCACGCCAAATCTGTTGTTGTCACCCGCAACACAGAGGTGCCTGTGGTCTTGAGATCCGGCTCGGGACAGATTCGCGTTCTGAATGAAGAGGCGCTGCCCATTGGAGTATATGAGAGCGCAAGACCCAGTATCTTGCAGATCCCGATGCAGCCCAACACTATGGTCGTGGCTATGACTGATGGCATAACGCAGTGTGGTAGTAGAACTGGTAGATTACTGCTGGAGTCGGAGGTAGCTGAGATGACAAGATACGCGGACTCTTCTGAGCCACAGGCGCTTGCGGAGGCGATTCTCGAAAAAGCTTTAGACTGCGACTCAAATCGCGCCATGGACGATATGTGCGTGGTAGTCATGAGTATAGTTGACCGCGGCGAACATGACAGGATAAGGAGGCTCGAGGTGGAGTTTCCTATCTAACAGACGGGCGGGGGTGCGGCATGGCGCCTCGTGATCGCAAACTGAAGATAGTGATAGTGGGAGTGTGTACGTCGGGAAAGACGTCAGTATGTAACACTCTCAAGGAATTAGGGTATGACGCTTATACCGTTGCGCAAGAGCACTCGTCTGTTCCTCACATGTGGAGGCTTCGCAATCCCGACGTCGTGGTATACCTCTATTGTGATCTAGAGACCGTCCGGAAGCGGCGTGCAGTGTACTGGGGTCGCAAACTCTTCGAGACGCAGTTACATAGACTGTCTGATGCAAGAAAGCACAGCCATGTGTTCATAGACACAACCGAATTACAGGTCGAAGACACAGTGCAAAAAGTGCTTCAGGCTATAGAGGAAGGGCGTGGATTTGACGACCATGAGCGTTGTGACTCTTGAGACGGTGAAAAAGGTGCCAGATATTGATGTCTACGTGGCGAACGCGAACGACTATCTGGGCGCCTCGGGTTATACCGAACACGGACTTAGACATGCGAACCTGGTGGCCAGCATAGCACGACAAGTGCTTGCGAGGCTAGGGTTCTCAGAGAGAGAAGCAGAACTTGCGGCGATTGCCGGATACATGCATGACATCGGGAACGTCGCGGGCAGATACATGCATGGGCAAACGGGTGCGGTAATGGCATGGGACTTGCTTCGTGACCTCGGAATGGCATCAGATGAAGTGGCGAAGATCATCGCGGCTATCGGGAACCACGACCCAGAGGACATAGGCATTGCAGTGAACAACGTTGCCGCGGCACTGATCTTGGCCGACAAGTCTGACGTACACAAATCGAGGGTGCGTAACACTGACGTGGCGACGTTTGACATACATGATCGGGTCAACCACGCGGCGCAGCACTCTTTTCTAAGGGTCGACGACAGAAAGCGCACGATCACGCTGGAACTTGCGATTGATACGAGCATTTCCCCAGTGATGGATTACTTTGAGATCTTTCTCACTCGCATGGTTATGTGTAGGAGAGCCGCTGGCTTTCTTAAATGCAGTTTTGAACTCAAAATCAACGAGGTGCGCCTGCTCTGACTGTAGTCGTACGTAACGTTCGGCCTGCTCAGAAAGGATTTGTGGAATGAGCAGGCCTTGTTGTTTCATTGACAAGCCTTCTTTTACGAAGATATAATTGGGAAGTGACTTTCAGTCCGTTGGGGGAAGCGAGGAGGCACGCATGTTAGGCGAGAGAACCGCAACTATTGGTATCGTGCTCCTGGTCGCTATAGTAGGATTCTGGTTGTTCTACAGACGTCAGGTACCGCGCAACAAGAGCCGCGCGGCTATGGCAGCATTCTTGATCGTTACATCGTGCCTCGGCTACTATTTCGTGGCCGTTGACCCGATTGTAGAGAGGCTTAATCAGGGACTCGACTTACAAGGCGGCGTGCACGTCGTGCTCGAAGCGGTCGAGACACCTGGTGTAGAGATTGACGAGATAGCGATGCAGAAGGCTCTCGACATAATACGGGATAGAGTGGATAGGCTCGGGGTGGCTGAGCCTCTGATTCAGCGAGCCGGTGACCGGCGCATTCTCGTGGAACTGCCGGGAGTGAAAGAGACGTCCCAGGCGCTTGAGGTTATCGGGCGAACGGCAATGCTCGAGTTTGTCACGGAAGATGGCGAGACAGTGTTCACAGGTCGGGATCTGAAGCGTGCAGATGTGACAATGAAAGGCACCGAACCTGTTGTCTCGCTTGAACTGACCGCTGAGGGCGCGGTGCGTTTCCGGCAAGCCACCGAAGAGCAACTCAATCGGCGAATCTTGATCGTGCTTGATGGAGAGATCATCTCTGCTCCTACTGTGACAGAGGTTATCCCGGATGGGCGGGCGATCATCCAAGGGTACGACACCGTGGAGAGTGCATACGGGCTTGCGATCATGCTCAGTTCAGGAGCGCTACCGGTAAACTTGGAGGTTGTCGAAAACCGTTCTGTCAGTGCGACACTGGGGCAGGACTCTGTCGCAAAGGGCAAGATGGCCGCGGTTATCGCTGCGGTTGCGGTCGCAGTCTTCATGCTTTTGTACTACCGATTGCCGGGTTTTGTGGCGACATACGCGATGGCTCTGTACCTTCTCCTGCTGCTATCTGCTCTAATAGCCATCGAGGCCACGCTTACTCTTCCAGGTATAGCCGGAATTGTGCTTTCAATAGGCATGGCTGTAGACGCAAACGTCATCATATTTGAGCGCATTCGTGAAGAAGTCAAGACCGGGCGTACCGTGCGTTCAGCCATCGACGCCGGCTTCAGACATGCGATGCGCACAGTGCTTGACTCGAATGTAACCACGTTAATAGGCGCTGCGGTCTTGTTCTATCTGGGTACGGGTCCGATCAGAGGATTTGCGGTCACGCTGAGCCTGGGTATCTTGGCAAGCTTGTTCACGGCTGTCGTGGTCACCAGGTGGCTGTTAAAGAAATCTGTGGATGCCGGGCTAGTCACCAGTCAGTCTCGGCTGTTCCAGGTATAGGGGGCGTGACGCATGAGAACGCAGATTGACTTCATCGGAAAGCGCAAGATATGGATGATCGTATCAGCTTGCCTCATTTTTGCAGGAATTGTGTCTATCGCCATACCCGGCCGCGGATTGAAACTGGGCATCGACTTCACCGGTGGTCTGCTAGTAGACTATGCATTTGAGAACGAAGTGACAACGGCGGAGATGCGTGAGGTGTTGGCAGGAATCGGGATTCACGGAGCGCAAATTCAGATGTCAGCCCAAAACGAGGTGCTGGTGAGGACAAGGGCGCTCACTCAAGAAGAACATCGTCAACTCAACGAAGCGCTGTTGACTGAGCTCGGCCAGTTCGAAATGCTCAGGATCGAAGAAGTGAAACCGGTAATAGGTCGAGAGCTAACCCAGCGGGGACTGACTGCCGTTGCACTTGCGACGCTCGGCATGATCTTATACGTAACGTTGAGATTTGAGTTCAAGTTTGCAATAGCCGGCATAGTCGCTTTGCTTCACGACGTGCTGATTGTCATCGGGGCGTACTCGATATTGGGCATGGAGGCAAACAGCCCCCTGATAGCAGCTGTTCTTACCATTGTTGGCTACTCTATAAACGACACGATCGTCGTGTTTGACAGAATCCGAGAGAACATGAAGACACGCAGGCGCGAGTCGCTCAAAGAGATCACGAATCTGAGCATTAACCAGACAATAACTCGTTCTCTTAATACCAGTTTGACCACGATGCTGGCCATTTTGGCTGTGATGTTGTTCGGAGGACGCACGATTCGCGAGTTCTCGACGGCTCTGTTCCTCGGAGTGGCTGCAGGTACCTACTCGTCGGTATTCGTGGCAAGTCCTGTGTGGTATCTTTGGAAACGACGCGAGGAGCGGCAAGGTTTCGAAGAGGTGGCACCCGAGCCGGTGGCCGTACCACAGGCTCAGCCTACAAAGCCGCGCGAAAGCAAGAAGGCGTCCGGCAAGAAGCGCAAGAAATAATGGCATAAGAGATAAGACGTCGAGACAAGACCTTGTTCATGCACAGCGTGAACAGGGTCTTTTTGGCGCACCTGTTTTTGCGAAAAAGGGTAACGATGCACCGTTTTTCGGGGAAGACTACTTCGGTGAAGGAGGCTTCGCAAATGCTGCCGTATGCAAATCTGGTGCGCCACGAAGGCAATGAAGCACTGTTCCGCGCAATAGAGATGTCGCTTCTATCTACTTATATGGGGGTACCGCTCCATCTTCACGTTGAGGGGTTGAGAGGCACCGGTAAGACGAGCATAATGAGGGCTGCCAAGCAAATTGTACCCCGGATAGCCCGAATAAGAGACTGCGTTTACAACTGTGACCCGGCGAGGGCCCACTGTCCGCATCACTCCACGCTCAGCAGCGACGAGATACTAGGTATGGGAATAGAGAGCGTGGCCATGCCGTTCATGGAAATCTCGCACTCCGCCAAAATCGGGACGGTGGTAGGCAGCATTGACCTCACGCGTATTGTTGATAGAAAGCGACCTGAAGCCGCGCTGTTGCCAGGCACAATCTGTCAGGCCAATCGCGGAATACTCTTTGTCGATGAGATAAACAGGCTTGCTGAGGTCGCTCCCGAACTCGCCGACGTGCTGCTTAGCGTGATGGGGACAAAGCCCGGCTGGATCCAGGTTGAGGAGACTGGCCTGCCCGTGGTGGAGATGCCCATATGCGTAAGCGTGTGGGCGGCTTCGAATCCGGACGAAGAACCGGGACCGCTCGAAGACGTAAGAAGGCAGCTGTCGGATAGATTCGATTTCTGCATCGGCATGGCTCGTCCATCGAGTGTAAGTCAGGTTGTGTCAATACTCAGCAAGGCTGGGCGTAGAGAGCAGTACGACCCAACGCGGTTTTCGCAACAGATAGCAGAATCGGCAGAGGTTAGCGCTGTTATGCCACACGACCTGATCGAAGTGGTCGCACGAATGTATCTAGACTTCAGAATAGAGAGTCTCCGTGCAGTAGAATCGATGCTACATGGGGCCCAGATCAGCGCAAGGCTTGCTGGCCGTTCGGTTGTAAGCGTAGCCGATCTGATGAACGTGTGCACTCTTGCACTTCGACACAGGGTGGACATGGCTTCTATGCACCAGATTCTCTCACAACTCGAGTCGATGTCTGAGCAGCACGAAGTCGCCGGCCAAGCTCCAACCGACGGTGAAAATAGCGTTCCGCAGCAGAGCACTGACAAACAAGACTCGGCACCGGCGCAAGATGGCCGAGATTCATCCGATCCTCTGGCCAAACTGTTCTCCAAACTGCGCGATACCTTCGGCACCGGCATGCTCGGTCACAACCGGACATCCGGCAAAGAGGGTACACAAGGCACCGAAGGTCTGCGGCCGAACGCTGAGGCAAGCGGCGCTTCACATTCGAGCACACATTCTGGCGGAGGGATAGCGGATCCGATGAAGTCGGCGCTCGCGGCACCGAGTACTGAAGCCATTCCTATGGGGTTGCTCGGCGTGTCTGAACTTGTAAAGGCGCCCGAGGATTTGAGATGAGTGTGCCTGCGCTGCCTTCATGGTCTGATCCGCACGAGGCCGTCGCTAGGTTGAAGCGACTCGTGTTCAGCCAAGGCTGTGCGCGAGTGGGAGAAGCCGCTGTTGTGAGCACCTGCGTGCACACGTTTGATCCCAAGAAGCCAGATAGCGTCGGTGTGATGCTCGGCGTAGACGCTGGTCGGGTCTTCTACCGGAGGAACACCGCGGGAGAAGTAGTGCACATTGATGTTTTCCATGAAGTAGCAGAGGTTGACCACCGTACGGTTGCCGTCTGGCTCGAGAGAGCGGTCGCTGTATGCCGCTGTGGTGTGCTATCTGATTACATTGACGTACAGACGGGTACCGGAGGCGGTCGACTAACGGGAACGCTCAAGTTCGGGAAGAAGGCGTCTCTGCGGCGAGCGCACATGAACCATGTGCATGTGACGGTAAAGGCTGAGCCCTGTCAGACCGAATTGCTGCTGTGGCTTGTTGCAGCAGTTGAATGCGCTATCATGGAGCGAGGAGTGGAGATCAGGCGCGTGCGCCAACTGTTGCCAGAGCAGCAAGTCGGAGGTTCGCCACAAGACATGTCGCCCTACAGCACACCCACAGATTCGATGCTGCGTGAAGACCACGGCGAGCGACTTTCGGAGCAACACAAAATGACCCAGTGTGTAATGGAACTGGCAGAAGAACTCGGCGGTGTTAGTGAAGTCGAACGCGCGCTTGAAGAGATAGCATCGAATGAAGAGCACGACATTGCGACCAAGATGAAAAAGCAGAGGTTCTCTGGCTGGCAAGACCAGCCAGAAAAACTGATGAATCGTGGGCTGGCAAGACGCGAGGGCCGAAATCTTGTGCTAACAGAGCGCGGGTGGCAGATGCGCGACTTTCTTACCGAAAAGAGCCGAGAAATCGAGATGGAGTTCAAGAGGCTACTGCGCAAATGCCCGAGGATAAAGCCGCCAAGAGAAAAGCAGACGTATTCGACGAGCATGAGCCAGAAGCCAGGACGTGCCTGGGGGATGAGAGCCGTCGGCATCCAAAAAGGCGAGTGGGCGAGCCAAATTGCAGTGGCTGAGACAGTTACAGCCTCGATGACTCGCACCCGTGGTGAAGTCGCCATATCTGCTGAGGACATTCGGACTTACAGGGACAGGGCCAAGCGTGCCGTGGACGTGTGCCTGCTCATAGACGCAAGCGCATCAATGGCCGGAAAACGAATACGTGCAGCCAAGTATCTGGCACAGCACTTGGTCTTGGCCGGGCGCGACAGGATTGCTGTGGTGGTGTTCCAAGAAGGCGCCGTCAAGGTCGAAGTTCCGTTTACTAGGCGGTTTACCGAGGTACAGGCAGGACTCGCGCGCATTCAGCCGCTGGGACTAACGCCGCTCGCAGAAGGGCTCGTGAAGTCAGTTGAGTTCATTGAAGAAACGCGAGCCAGAAAGCCTCTTCTGCTGCTCGTGACTGACGGTATTCCTACCGTGCCTAAGTGGACGTTGAATCCGCTTGAAGATTCACTGACCGCAGCCTCGAACTTACCCAGAACCCGACTTCGTTTCGGGTGTATCGGGTTGCAGCCGAACAGGAGTTTTCTGCAGGCGCTGTGCCGTCGAGCGAGAGGCACACTTTACATAGTGGACGAACTTGAGAGAGAAACACTGGCGAACATTGCACATAAGGAAAGAGCTCAAGCCACTGCCACACTGCACTGAAGGAAAAAGAGCCCTGTTGCAAGAATGCAGCATTAGGGCGCTATTCTTGCGGCCCTAACTCTATACTTGGCGAGGGATGCCGATGTTCCTTCTCAGTATTGGCTTGTTGCTTGCCGTGATCATTGCCATATTCGCCGTGCAGAATGCGCTGGTTGTATCTGTCCAATTCTTCTTCTGGCGGTGTGAGGCTTCACTGGCAGTGGTGATTCTGGGTTCAACATTGTGTGGCGCGCTAATTCTTGGGCTTGTAGCCCTTGTAAAGCAAATCGGGCACAAACTTAAGGTACGGGAGCTCAATTCTCGGATCGAGCGACTTGAGCAAGAACTCAAGAAGCAGGCCGAAGAATTGGAGCGCGTAACCGCAGAGCAGAGCGCGAAAACCGAAGATACTGATACCGCCCAGGCTGACATTAAGTGATCCCACGCTATCGTTGGAGACTAAGACAGTCTCACGAGCCGTTTGAACGGGTCGGACTGCCTTATGGGAAACTTCTGACGAGAGTTCTGCTTGCGCGCGGTTACTCTACGGTGTGCGATGTCGAACGCTTTGTGTCCAAGGGCACCATTCCATCAGATACGCGGCTTTGCGATTCGGATCTCGCGGTGAGTATTATGAAAGCAGCCGGTAAGAGACGAGATAAGGTGCTTGTACACGGTGATTACGACGTGGACGGCATCACTTCAACCGCCATGATGGCTACGGCTCTAACCCATATCGGTTGCAGTACTGAATGGTTCATCCCGGACAGAGAGACCGGATACGGTTTGTGTGAGCACGCAATAGCAGATGCAAGCGAACGCGGTGCCAGCCTACTTGTGGCGGTGGACTGTGGTTCCTCTGACCAGCGGGCTATTCATTTTGCCAGAGAACGAGGCATGCGCACAATCGTGCTTGATCATCACTTCGTCCCGGCTGCTTACCCACCCGCAGATGCGTTTGTGAATCCACGTAGGCCGGACTGTGCCTCGGCTTTTAAGCACTACTCTGCATCCGGCGTGTGTTACATTGTGCTTTCTGAGCTGCTTGGAGATGAAGTGCGCGAGTATCTCGACCTGGCGGCGTTAGGCACTGTGGCAGACGTCATGCCACTTGTGGGACCGAACAGATGGCTGGTCCAAGCAGGGTTAGAACAGATAGATAGAGGCTGTCGTACGGGTATTGCGGCGCTTCTTGAGTGCGCACGAGTGTCGAGGCCATTGCTAGCTAGAGATATTGCTTTTGTGCTTGGTCCAAGACTTAACGCTGCAGGCAGGGTAGGCAGTCCAGAGGTTGCCTATGAGCTCTTGATGGAGACGCAGCCAGGCAAGGCGCATGAGTTTGCGCATGAACTCGAGTTGCGTAACAGGCTCAGGCAGCAGATGGAACAGCAGATCATGAAGCAAGCTGAAACGCAGATTGAGCACTCGGGCTTCCCGTTTTCAGTAATTGTAGGAAGCGGATGGAACAAGGGCTTATTAGGGCTTGTAGCAGGCAAACTGAGCGAAAGACTGGCCAGACCGGTCGCCGCGCTGAGCTTAGAAGGCAGAACCGCCCGAGCTTCTGCTAGAGCGCCTTTAGGATTTAACCTTTACGACACACTCGCCCAAGCCCGACATCTACTGTTGCGGTTTGGTGGTCACGAGAGAGCTGCCGGATTTGATGTGGAAGAGCACATGGTAGACCAGCTTAGAGACGAACTTACGAAGCTGTGCGATGGTTTTGTGCCCGAACGTCCGCTTCTGCACATAGATTCGGAGGTGAGCATAGGTGACCTCACACTTGAGACTGTTGCCGAACTCGATCTTCTTGAGCCTTGCGGTGAAGCGAATCCGCGCCCTCTATTCTTGATCAAGGCTGACCAGGTCTTGTGGCCTGAACGTGTAGGAGCGGCCGCCCAACACCTTAAGTTCGGCATTTGCAACCTTGAGAGGACTCTCGATTGTGTGTGGTTCGGCGCAGGAGAGATGCTGCCGCATCTTCCGCGCGGTGAAGCAGACATCGTTGTGGAACCTCACATATCTAACTACAACGGCCGTACAACGCTTAGTCTGCATGTACACGATATCAAGCAGGCGGGGCGGATTCAGGTGACGGATTCTGCCCCTCGCTCGCCGCTTCTGCAGCCGGTAGGAGCGCTGCTTCATCCACACACGGCAGACACGCTCTGTAACTATCTGGAATCGCTTGGCAGATACGTAGTCAGGCTTGGAGCTAGGCAGGTTCCAACCATTGGTTCGGTCGAAACCGATTATGTGCTTACTGCGCCACCGGAGATGCCCGAACAGCTTAAGAGTGCTTTGTGTTGCGCACCGCCGGGTTCGCGGTTAATCTGCTGTTTTTCTAGCCATGATATTTCACAGTTGCTGGACAGGCTATCTTTTTGGGCGCCTGATCGTGATACACTATTAGGGTGTTACAGATTGCTCTGCCGGTTTGAGCACGGTGCGTCTGTTGAGGATCTTGGTGCCGCGCTTCAGGCGGCCGGAACTGCACAAGATGCGGCTGCACACTTGCTTGCCGAAAGCGCTGCTAGAGTGTTTTCGGAACTAGCACTTGTGAGCGAGTGTTCGGGTAGGTTCAGGGTGATACCATACGCGCAGAAGGCAGAACTAATGAGTAGCGGAACATTTGCGTTCCGATCTGCTGTGCGAGACTCTCTTGTCGGGTTTTACGATTCGTGTGCACGCGACCCCGATCTAGTGGCATTGTGGTTTTCGGCGGACACGTGATTGCGTGAAAGCATTTTTGTGGAGGGATTTATGATGCGTCTTGACTCCAAGATCAGGGTGATTCCGGACTTTCCGAAACCGGGCATCAGCTTTAAGGACATCACGCCACTCTTGCAAGATCCTGAGTATTTTCGTGAGGCAATTGATTCGTTAGCGCAAAGATTGAGTTCACGCCGATTCGAGGCCATAGTATGCCCGGAGGCGCGAGGCTTTATCTTCGGAGCCGCTCTGGCGTACAAACTGAATGTCGGATTCGTACCCGTGAGAAAAGCAGGAAAACTGCCGTACAATACCATTAAAGGTGAATACGACTTAGAATACGGAAAAGACACGCTCGAAATACACGAAGATGCCGTCAAACCTGGACAAAGGGTTGTCGTGTTAGACGATGTGCTTGCCACGGGTGGCACAATCAAAGCGGTAGCCGACCTTGTCGAGAAGGTCGGCGGGGTCGTCGATTGTATGGCATTTCTTATCGAACTTCAGTACATCGGCGGTAGGCAGAATCTTAAGCAGTACGAGGTGCTATCGCTTCTTGAGATGAGTAGCTGATGCAATTCGTATCAGCTACCGAGGAGGAAAACATTGGACATAGAGTCCATAATCTCCAAGATTAGAACGCATAACCCGGATGCAAATGTGGCTCTTGTGCGGGACGCGTACGAGTTTGGTTCGGCGGCACACCGTGGCCAGCAGCGCGCATCAGGCGAGTGCTACATGCTGCATCCGTTCAGCGTTGCAGAGATCCTCGCAGACATGGGTGTTGACGAGACCGGTGTTGCTGCCGCGCTGCTTCATGACGTGGTTGAGGACACCGGCATTTCGCTCGCAGAGATAGAGGCGAGGTTCGGTAAGACTACGGCAACGCTTGTAGACGGAGTAACCAAGCTGGGCAGACTTGAGTTCAAGACACCTGTTGAAGCTCAAGTGTCCAATCTGCGCAAGATGTTCTTGGCCATGGCTGAGGATCTTCGAGTCATAATAATTCGGCTGGCAGACAGGCTGCACAACATGCGCACTCTTGACCACCTCCCGGTGGACAAACAGAAGCGCATCGCAGAGGAAACTCTGGAGATATACGCTCCATTGGCGCACAGGCTAGGGATATGGCGGTTCAAGTGGGAACTCGAAGATCTGGCCTTTAAGTATTTGCACCCCGAGGAATATAAGAGTCTTGCAGAAAGCTTGGTCAAGCAGAGGCGCGAGCGTGAAGCAGATATCAATCGCGTAATAGAGAGGCTTCAAGAAAGGCTTGAAGCAAGCGGTATCAGGTCAGAGATTCACGGTAGAGCCAAACATCTGTACAGTATCTGGCGCAAGATGCGCGATGAATCCAAGCAGCTGCGCGAGATATTTGACCTACTTGCGGTGAGGGTTGTGGTTGACACAATACGCGACTGCTATGCTGTACTCGGTCTTGTGCACACGATGTGGAAGCCGATACCTGGTAGGTTTAAGGATTACGTCGCCATGCCGAAAGCAAACATGTACCAGTCTTTGCATACCACGGTAATGGGTTCTGAGGGAGAACCTTTCGAAATCCAGATACGCACAAGCGATATGCACCGCACCGCCGAGTACGGTATTGCCGCGCATTGGTTGTACAAGGAGAGAGGGAAGAGTGACGCAGATTTTGAGAGGAAACTCTCCTGGCTAAGACAAGTGCTTGAGTGGGAGCAAGACGGCGACCCGCGTGAGTTCATGGAGACGCTGAAGATAGACCTCTTTGACGATGAGGTGTTCGTGTTCACCCCAAAGGGTGATGTGATAGACTTGCCTGCAGGTGCCACGCCGATCGACTTCGCCTACCAGATCCACACCGATGTGGGACACAAGTGTGTGGGCGCAAAGGTCAATGGACGCATCGCTCCTCTCGACTACGTGTTGAAAAACGGCGACATTGTCGAGATTCTCACCAACAAGAGCTCCACTGGACCGAGTCTCGATTGGATAAACGTAGCCAAGACTTCTGGAGCAAGAAACCGCATTAAGCAGTGGTTCAAGCGTCAGCGACGTGACGAGAACATTGCTCGTGGGCGTGAGCTCTTGGACAAAGAGGTCAAGCGCATGGCGCTTGATCCCAAACTCGTGCTTGCGGATGACGTATTGGCTGAAGTGCTGAAGAAGCACAATTTCACAGACGAAACAGATCTGTTTGCGGTTGTAGGCTACGGAGGGCTTTCAGCGCAGCAAGTCGTGAGTCGGCTTAGGGAAGAATCTATACGCCAGAAGAAGCAGGCGCGTGTCGTGGACATGCCTCCAGAAGAGCACAAGCCGGCGTTTGGGAAGCCGACTGAGGGTGTTAGAGTTCGTGGCATAGACAACGTATTGCTGAGGCTGGCCAAGTGCTGCAACCCCGTCCCCGGCGACCCGATAATCGGGTACATAACACGAGGTCGTGGAGTCTCGGTGCACCGGCTGGACTGTCCTAATATGGTGCGCTATGCGGAAGAACCAGGAAGGCTCATAGAGGTGGCGTGGGATCGCGAAGCGGCGGGCTACTTCCCGGTTGACCTTGTCATGCAATGCTCGGACAGGCCCGGGTTGCTTTTTGAAGTGGTCAACGTGCTTGCCGACTCGAAAGTTAACATACTCTCGGCAAAGGCCAGAGTCGGGAAAGACCGTGCTGCTACGATTAGCCTCTCGGTAGAAATACGTGATCTAAACCAGCTCACGGAGATAACGAGTAAGCTCAAGCGAATCAGGGAAGTGATTGAAGTATCGCGTGTCAGCAGGGAAAACCCCAGGCACGGCTGACAAGACCAGATAGTGAGGAGAGCAAAGGTGAGAGCTGTAGTGCAGCGCTGCCGAAAGGGCAGCGTATTAGTGGAAGGCAGAGTTGTTGGAAGCACAGGGCCAGGCTTCGTGGTGTTTATTGGGGTGGGACGTGATGACACACCCGAAGACGCCGAGTATCTGGCAGACAAGGTATTTCGTCTTAGAGTGTTTGAGGACTCAGAGTCCAAAATGAACAAGAGCCTTGCAGACACAGGCGGGAGTGTGCTAGCGGTATCTCAGTTCACACTTTATGCCGACACAAGAGGAGGACGGCGGCCGAGTTTTGTCGCTGCTGCGCCCCCAGAAGTCGGCGAGCAGCTGTTCGATTGCTTCGTAGAAAAGCTAAGGCAGCATGGTGTAGGCGTTGAGACGGGCGAGTTCGGGGCCCACATGCTCGTAGAGATATCTAATGATGGCCCCGTCACGATATTGATCGATTCAAAGAGGCTGTTCTGAAAAAGAGGAGATCGTCCATGATTCTTAAGACCCTCGTAGTGGGCGCGCTTCGCGCCAACTGCCATGTTATTGGGTGCGAGAAGACGCGCCGTGCGATTGTGATAGACCCAGGCGGTGACGCCGAGCTAATTCTGAAGACGCTCGCGAGCCTTGATCTTCAGTGTGAACTCATCTTGGACACTCACGGCCACGCAGATCATATCGCTGCTAACGATGAAGTTAGAGATGCCACCGCTGCTCGGATTCTGATTCACGAGAGCGACGCGCCGATGTTGGTATCAGCGGAGAAGAACCTTTCGGTATGGTCAGGCCACCAGATTGAGCTGCGCGTCCACGATGAACTCGTCGCTGACGGGAGCGTTATAAGAGTTGGAGAGATTGGTTTATGTGTGATTCATACGCCTGGGCACACTCCAGGCGGCATCTGCGTCAGACACGCCGATGCGCTTTTTTCTGGCGATACCCTTTTTCTCGAGTCTATAGGCCGTTCAGACTTGCCCGGGGGCTGTACGACAACATTGCTCAACTCGATTAAGAGCAAGTTGCTCACGCTTCCGCCAGACACGCGTGTGTTTCCGGGTCACGGCGCTCCGACTACGATCGGCCACGAAAGGCGTAACAACCCGTTTGTGGGTGGCATGCAGACTGATTCCGATATTTGACAGGTGAAGACGGTTGTCTGTAAGATGATATAGTGATTTTGCGATGCATGAGTAGTTCGTCTGAAAGGAGGGGAAGGCATGCTCAATACTAGAGCGCCGAGAGGAACCGTGGATATCCTGCCGCACGAGGTGGTGTGGTGGCATCATCTGAAGAATGTGGCCGAGCAGGTGTGTTGTGACTACGGATACCAGGAGATAGTGACTCCGCTGTTCGAGCACACTGAGCTCTTTGTGCGCACTTCGGGCGAAACAAGCGATATTGTGACCAGGCAGATGTACACATTCTCTGACGGTTCGGGGAGAAGCCTTACCCTCAGGCCTGAAGGTACGCCGGGCGTGGGCAGGGCATACCTAGAACACAAGATGTACGCACAACCACAGCCGACAAAGATGTATTACTTCGGTCCGATGTTTAGGTACGAGAGGCCGCAGGCAGGCAGGCAAAGGCAGTTTCATCAGTTTGGCGTTGAAGTGTTCGGTTCTGACTCGGCAATTGCAGATGCAGAAACCATGTTGTGCGGCGTAGAGTACCTTAGCAGGCTTGGTTTGCGAGAACTGAGCGTACAGGTCAACAGTATTGGCTGTACGGGGTGTCGGCCTGCGTATCGAGAGGCTCTTATATCATATCTTAAGGATAGGGCTGACACGCTGTGTGAAGACTGCAGCAGACGGCTTGCGGCGAACCCGTTGCGGGTGCTTGACTGCAAGAACGACAGATGCAAAGATGCTTCGCGCGGAGCACCTGTCACGTTGGATTATCTATGCTCAGAGTGCAGTGAGCATTTCGGTCAGCTGCGGTCGGTGCTTGACAGAAGAGCAATTGAGTACAGTGTGGACCCCAATCTTGTCCGCGGACTGGACTACTACACGCGAACTGTGTTCGAATTCACGTCGGGCAAGATAGGCGCGCAGAGCGCGGTGTTCGGCGGAGGTCGCTACGACGGACTCATAGAGTCCCTAGGCGGGACTCGCACACCTGGAGTGGGTTGGGCGCTTGGACTTGAGCGGCTCATAATGGTGCTTCGGAGCGAGGGCATCGTACCACCGCCACGAAAGCAACTGGGCGTCTACATTCTTACCTCAGGACAGAGCGCTGAACAAGGCTTCTTGCTGACCGAAGAATTGAGACGGTCTTGCGTATCTGCGGAGATGGATCTGCTCGGCAGAAGTTTCAAGTCTCAGATGAAGCAGGCCGACCGACTCGGGGCGAAGTTTGCGCTTTTTGTCGGCGAAGACGAAATACGCACTGGACAGGCTACCGTAAGGCGCATGCAGGACGGGACGCAGACGTCAGTGCCGCTCGAAGGTGTGGTTCGGTGGCTTGCTACCCAACTCACAGAACACGATGCACGGAGTGATGACAAGTGAGCAGCAAATGGCGGACGCACTTCTGTGCCGAGATGAACGAGTCGCTTGCCGGTCGACGAGTACGACTGGCAGGATGGGTCCATAGAAGGAGAGATCACGGCGGGCTTGTGTTCCTCGACCTGCGCGACAGGACGGGTTTAGTGCAGATTGTGGTGAACGGCGAGACGTCGCCTGAAGCATACAAGGTTGCGGATGCGGTGAGAAACGAGTATGTGCTGAGCTGCGAAGGGACGCTTATGGTGCGGCCGGACCAACTGGTGAACCCGAACATACCTACCGGACGGGTAGAAGTGGTATGCGAGAGGCTCGATGTGCTTAATGCCTCAAAGACCCCGCCCATCTACATAGAGGACAGCGCCGACGCTGACGAGAGTGTCAGACTTAAGTATCGTTACATAGACTTAAGACGCCCCGTTATGTATAGGAGTATCGCTTTGCGTCACAAGATTGCCAAAGCGGTGCGCGACTTTCTCGATACAGAGGGCTTTTTGGAGATAGAGACCCCAATGCTGACGAGGAGCACCCCTGAAGGCGCAAGGGATTACTTGGTTCCAAGCCGGGTGAACCCAGGGGCGTTTTATGCATTGCCGCAATCACCTCAACTGTATAAACAGATACTGATGGTGTCCGGGTTTGAGCGCTATTTTCAGATAGTACGTTGCTTTCGGGACGAAGATCTCAGAGCCGACAGGCAGCCAGAGTTCACACAGATAGACATCGAGATGTCTTTTGTCGAGTCTGATGACGTGCTTTCTCTGACGGAGAGGCTTGTCGCTTATTTGTATGAGCGTACACTGGGAATCAAATTGAGCACTCCCTTTGAGCGCCTAACCTACGATGATGCGATCGCGAGATACGGTTCAGACAAGCCTGATCTGCGGTTTGGTATGCAAATCCGAGACTTGAGCGAAGTGTTCAAGAACAGCGATTTCCGTGTGTTTTCGGATGCTCTTTCGCAATCTGGTGCCGTGCGAGCGATCTGTGTGCCGGGACTTGCACATCTCAGCAGGAAAGAACTGGACGAGCTTGTCGGACGCGCGAAGGCGCTCGGGGCAAAAGGGCTGCTGTGGGCTGCGTATTCTGGAACAGAGGTGCGCTCTTCGTTTGGCAAGTTCATTAGTGAGCAAGAGCAGCACGACATGAGACTGCTCATGGATGCCTCAGACGGTGATCTGCTGCTGATTGCGGCAGGGCCGGCATCACAGATTTCTACAGTGCTTGGTGGACTGAGGGTTGAACTCGCAAGACGCTTGGGCGTTACAAAAGGTGACGAACCCCGATTGTGCTGGGTGACACAGTTCCCTTTGTTTGAGAAAGACAGTGAAGGTAACATAACTTCGTCTCACCATCCGTTTACTTCACCCAGTCGGGACAGCATTCCCGTGCTGCAGAGCAAACCACTTGCCGCAAAGTCCGATGCGTACGACCTGGTCATTAACGGTATGGAGATTGCGGGCGGTAGCATAAGGATACACGACAGAGCATTGCAGGAGCAGGTGTTCTCTGTGCTCGGGCTCTCCGCTTCCGAAGCGCGTGACAAGTTCGGGTTTTTGCTGGATGCTTTTGAATTCGGGGCACCCCCACATGGGGGCATAGCATTCGGACTGGATAGACTGGTAATGGTAATGGCCGGCAGGGATACCATAAGAGACGTAATAGCGTTTCCGAAGACGACAAGCGCCTCCGAACTGATGACAGGCGCGCCTTCAGCAGTGGCTGAAGACAAACTGCGCGAACTGCACCTCAAGCGCGTCTAAGACTGTTGCTGAGGTTTGATGCTCCTGAGTTTTGTGACCATGTCATGTACGATGTTTGAACCGCGCGATATTATGATTCCAGTTAGCACGTAGTCTATCATGGGGTAGCGTATCGAAAGACCCAAGAGTCCGACTATTCCTACCCGCGATGCAACACACACTACTATTCCGATAAAGAAGGCCAGCAGACGTGACCCGAGACCGTGAACACGTGGCGAGAGTGATTTGAACGCTTCGGTCACCGCTTCGACAAAGATTGAGAGACCCAAAATGTACCATAGACCTTCGTAGGGCATGGCCCACACCTCCACCAAATCTATATTTAAAGCAAACGCCGATAATGCATGCGCAGGCAATATTGTCTGAAGTTGCAGTCTGGTAAACATAATGTCGGTCTGCCAACTTGAACTCGGTACGACAACTGTGGTAATATGTTGGTGCAAACAGGTGTCGAGCCCTACTGTGTACGTGTCAGCCAAGGTGTTTTGAGCCAACACCGATTAAAAGGGAGCCTGACTTCGACTGCCGAGAGCATGCCCCGAGCGGGGAAACTCGGAGCAGCCGGGAGGGCACCCACCTGCGAGAGCAGGTTCAAAACAACGGCCCTAACGGCACGGTAGGGTTTCAATGTGCGCTGCCCCATACATAACGCATTGGAAATAAGTGGACTGCTCATGTAAACTGTTTACGCGGTAACACTATTGATACACATTCAGGAAGGAGAAGGCTGCTTGTCAGAGACGCTGCTTGCGCTGACAGACTCAGATTTTGAAGACAGACTGAAGCAGATAGGCGGAAGCGTGCTTGTGGATTTCTGGGCGCCATGGTGTGGTCCGTGCAGGATGCTTGCACCAGTTGTGGAGGAGATCGCTCAAGAGTACGCGGACAAGATGCACGTGGCCAAGGTTAACACCGATGAGAACCAGCGGCTTGCTGCTAAATACGGCATCATGAGTATCCCTACGCTTATCATGTTCAAAGAACAGAAGCCAGTCGACAGGATCGTGGGCTTCATGTCCAAGAAGGACCTTAAAGAGAAGATAGACAAGCTATTGCAGTAGCAGTGTGGGAGAGAGGATTGTGCTGATACACACCGGACGTAGGATGACTAACGGCCAACGTACGGTGTTTTTGTTTGGCGCAGAGTACTGGCTGGAAGGAGGTGGATGAGTTGGATCTGTTCTCGGATAAGATGTCCCGGCAGCTTTCGAGGCAGGCTCCACTTGCAGATCGCATGAGACCGAGAGACTTAAGTGAGTTTGTCGGCCAGGAAGAAGTGGTAGGACGGGGCAAGGTGCTCAGGCTTGCTGTCGAGCAAGACAGAATACCATCAATGATCCTCTGGGGACCACCTGGCTCGGGTAAGACTACTCTTGCGAGGATCATCGCTCTGAAGACAAAGAGCCATTTCGAGCAAATAAGCGCTGTTACCTCAGGTGTCGCAGACCTAAGGCGGCTTATCTCTGAAGCACGAGAACGGCTTGCGTTGTATGGCACGAAAAGCGTGTTGTTCATCGACGAGATACATCGTTTCAATAAGGCGCAACAGGATGCGTTGCTGCCTCACGTCGAGAACGGGACGATTGTGCTGATAGGTGCCACAACAGAAAACCCGTATTTTGGTGTGAATGCTGCGTTGGTGTCCCGCACAAGGGTTTTCCGGCTCAGACCGCTCAACGATGAGGAGATACGTGCGCTTATCATGCGCGCTCTGCACGACCAGGAGCGCGGTATTGGCGTGGAGCGCTTGGACATTGACACGGACGCGCTTGAACACATTGTGATGGTGGCCAACGGCGATGTGCGCTCAGCGCTGAACGCGCTTGAACTTGCGGCAGGTCTGGCCAAAGCTGCGGAAGAAAGCAGCATCAGTATTGAATCTGCAACCCAGGCCGTGCAGCGCCGCGCGCTCGGTTACGATAAAGACGGCGACCAGCATTACGATACTGTGTCGGCGTTTATCAAGAGTATGCGCGGTTCAGACCCTGATGCAGCTCTCTACTGGATGGCACGCATGATATACGCAGGTGAAGACCCGAGGTTCATTGCGCGCCGAATTGTGATAGCCGCGGCTGAAGACGTCGGTAACGCAGACCCAATGGCGTTGCAGTTGGCCGTAAGCGCTGCCCAGGGCGTGGAACTGATAGGAATGCCAGAGGGAAGGATTCTGCTGGCGCAGGCGACAGTATACGTAGCGTGTGCACCAAAGAGCAATGCGAGCTACCTCGCGGTGGATTCAGCGCTCAAGTGTGTCGAAGAAGGGCCGCCGGCCGAGATCCCGGTGCATCTTAGGGATACCAGTTATCGCGGGGCGGCGCGTTTCGGGCACGGTAAAGGATACGAGTATCCGCACGATTTCCCGGGACACTACGTAAAGCAGCAATACCTGCCCGTCTCGCTAGCTGGCCACCAGTTCTACAGGCCGTCTGAACAGGGGTTTGAGGCCGAGATCAAGAGGCTCCAAGACGGCAGAAGAAATGTTTGACACAGGATTATCTGCTGTGCTAGTATTGGCTAGGAAATCCTGAGTAATATTGTCGGAATTGGGAAGGGGTCGGGCTTGTGCACTTGTCGACGCGAGGCAAATACGGACTGAAGGCGATGTACCAGCTCTCACTTGGTATGCCTTCAGATCCCACTCCTCTGCGTGCAATCGCGAAAAGTCAGGGCCTTTCTGAAAGCTATCTAGAGCAACTTGCGGCGCCTCTCCGGCGGGCAGGACTAGTCCGAAGCGTACGCGGAGCAAGAGGTGGGTATGTTCTGGCACGAGGTGCAGGCGAGATATCGGTGGGAGAGATAATCCGTGCACTAGAAGGCCCGATTGTTCCGTGTGATTGTGTGTCGGAGAAGCCTGACGTTCATCACTGCGGTGAACCTCAAAACTGTGTCGCCAAAGCAGTATGGGAAAAGGTGCGTGACCGAGTACAAGCACTGCTTGACTCAATAACCTTGGAAGACTTGCGTGCAATGGACGCCACAAAGAATCAATCGCTTGGCGAAGGAGATGGTGTTTTGTGAGACGCGTTTATCTGGATCACGCTGCGACTACCCCGGTGAGACCTGAGGTCGCGCAGATCATGCTTAAGTACATGGTTGAAGATTACGGGAATCCGTCGAGCGTTCACGCTTTTGGCCGAACCACAAGAGCAGTCATCGATGACTCACGGGAGAAACTGGCCAAGCTGATAGGCGCAGATGCCGAAGAGATAGTGTTCACCAGTGGAGGCACAGAGGCGGACAACCTTGCGCTAAAAGGTAGCCTTGAAGCGTATCCGGACAGAGGAAGGCACATCATAACAAGTCAAATTGAACATCACGCCATCTTGCACACGTGCGAGTACCTTGAAAAGCATGGATACGATGTGACTTACGTTGGAGTCGACTCTGACGGCAAGGTCAGCGTGGACGAAGTGGCACGCGCCATGAGAGATGACACTGCATTGGTGAGTATCATGCTAGCCAACAATGAAGTGGGCACTTTGCAGCCGATAGAAGAAATAGCCAAAATCACAAAGGCTAAAGGCGTGTTGCTTCATACCGATTCGGTGCAGGCAGCAGGGCAGATACCCATTGACGTGAAGAAGATGGGCGTCGATATGATGTCGATTTCTGCACACAAGATGTACGGACCAAAGGGCATAGGCGCTCTATACGTGCGAAGAGGTGTTCGCGTGGCTCCCGTCATTCACGGTGGGGGGCACGAAAGAGGTAAGAGAGCAGGCACGGAGAATGTACCGGGGATAGCCGCTTTCGGCAAGGCTGCTGAACTGGCGATCGCCGAGTTTGACCAAAGAGTTGAGCACTACCTGAGCATCAGAGAAAGGCTGATCGACGGTATTCTGTCCAGCGTACCACACTCGAGACTGAACGGTCATAGGCATAACAGGCTACCCAACAATGCGAATATCGGGATAAGGTTTGTCGAAGGCGAGTCGATGTTGCTCAACCTGGACATGCACGGTATTGCGATGTCAAGCGGTTCGGCGTGCACGTCGGGTTCGTTAGAGCCTTCTCATGTGCTGCGTGCTATGGGCATTAGCCATGAAGATGCGCACGGTTCTTTGCGCATGACATGTGGGATGCAGACCACAGCAGAAGACGTGGATTACGTGCTTTCTGTGTTGCCCGGGATTGTGAAGAGACTAAGAGATATGTCCCCGCTAGGGTTGGAAGACAGACAGAAGGAGACGAAGTAAGCATGTACACGAAAAAGGTGATGGACCACTTCTCCAATCCACGCAATGTCGGCGAAATCGAAGAAGCCGATGGGTCGGGCACGGTCGGAAATCCTGTGTGCGGCGATATAATGAAGATTACCATCAAAGTCGCGGATGGCCGCATTGAAGATGTGAAGTTTAAGACGTTCGGATGTGGTGCGGCCATAGCTACCAGCTCGATGGTTACCGAACTGGCAAAAGGAAAGACTATAGATGAAGCGCTAGAGATAACAAACAAAATGGTGGCAGAGATGCTGGGTGGGCTTCCAGGCAGCAAGATGCACTGTTCGAATCTGGCTGCAGATGCTCTGCACAAAGCAATTGAGGACTATAGGGCAAAGGCCGAGAGTGGCAGATGACCAAGCGAGTAATGGTAGCTATGAGTGGAGGCGTCGACAGTTCTGTCGCCGCCTTGCTTTGTGTAGAGAAGGGATACGAGGTTATAGGGGCGACTATGCAGATATGGCCAGACGCGGAGTCAGAGGTCATGCAGCAAGAAGGTGGGTGCTGCTCGTCGTCTGCCGTCACTGACGCCAGACAGGTGTGCGCCAAACTCGGAATCCCTCATTACGTGTTGAATCTCAAGCAGTGTTTTGAGCGCCACGTTGTAGCCGATTTCTGTCGCGAGTACGCCAGAGGCCGTACTCCGAATCCGTGTATTGTGTGCAACAGAGTCATCAAGTGGGAGCAGTTCATGATTCGTGCGCTTAGAGTAGGCGCACAGTACATCGCAACCGGCCACTACGCGCGCATAGAACGTGCTGAAGATGGAACTTGGTTACTCAAGCGAGCGGCACACCTAGACCGCGATCAGAGTTATGCTCTGTATTCGCTTACGCAAGAGCAGATTAGCCATACGCTTTTTCCGGTTGGCGACCTTGCTAAGTCGCAGGTGCGCGATGTTGCAGAGCGAGCCGGTCTTCTTGTTGCGCGTAAGCAAGAGAGCCAGGACATCTGCTTTGTGCAAGGAGGCGACTACAGGAAGTTCTTGAGTTCTCGCTGCCCCGAGGCGTTCCGGCCGGGTGTTGTTGTGGACACTTCGGGTAGAGTTCTTGCTGAGCACAGCGGTGTGGCCAACTTCACGGTAGGCCAGCGCAGGGGACTCGGGCTTAATGCAGGTAAGCCTATGTATGTGGTGCAGATAGACCCCGAAAAGAACAGAGTTGTTGTAGGCACGTATGATGAGTGTTTTTCTCGAGCGCTTGTGGCAACTGAGTGCAACTGGATCGTGCCGCAGCCGGAGTGCGTGACCCTTGATGCCGACGTCAAAGTGCGCTACCGCTCCCAGCCCGCGCGAGCACGCGTAGTTCGTCAAGGGCCGTCAGCTGAGGTGTATTTCGCGAAGCCTGAAAGAGCAGTTGCACCAGGACAGTCAGCCGTATTCTACGAAGGAGATATCGTGCTCGGAGGTGGAGTTATAGACAGACGACTGGCATGATGACCTCTGCAGCCTCACCATTTCACACCGCGCATCAATTCATCTCGTGGGGACATCCTATGTGTTGAAATCCGAGTGTTGGAGGAAACATAATGATTCGGTGTCCCTCTTGCGGCAGCAGAACCGTTGGCCGTGTTGCGACGTCCCAGTACTTCTGCGGAGACTGCTGCGTGGAGTTTGAACTCACGAGAAACGGCTCTAGGGTGTTTACTCTGAACGAAGACGGTACTCTCGTCAGTGCCGGCGCAAGCAATGATAAGCCGATTTCAGCTTCGATAAAGGAGTGACTCTTATGAGACCCGGCTTTTTGAAGGGATTGTTTATGGGTGGAGCGCTGGGGGTAGTTGTTGGCATGGCTATGGCGCCTGAGTGGAGGCCGGTTGTCGAGGGCGTAATAGACGAGAGCGTGAATTCGGATCGGTCACCTGCTATTGCGGGAGCAAGTGCTCGTCGCATGCTTCGAAGAGCGCAAGTGCGTCTTGCCAAAGTTGTGCGCAGAATGAACTAGCACATAGCCATCGGCCGCCCGAGGTTCGTTCTGACCCTACTTTGAGGTGTGTTCTCAGATGCAGCGCGCAAAACTTGCGAGAGTCATTATTGCGTTCGTCGCTACAGTGGCAGGATTCGCGCTGATCATTCGGGTGAAGGCGGTGTTGCCGCCTTTTTTGGTCGCTGGCATCATAGTGTACCTCTTTGAGCCCTGCGTAAGATTTCTCAAGGCGCGAGGTTTTCGTAGAAGTGGAGCCGTGCTCTTGATATTCACTGTTGCGTTCCTGATGGGCGCGGTGCTTGTGCTCGGAGTACTACCGAGCGTGTTGCTCGAACTCACCAGGTTTCTCGATGTAGCGCCAGAACTCGCAATAGCTCTACGCGATTTCGTCGAAATCGCCAATAAGACGTACGCTTCCGTGGAACTGCCTGCACCGATAAGAGGCCTGGTTGATGAAAGCATCGTAAACCTTGAAGCCAGCGCGATGACGCTTGTCAGGAATTTGCTTGAGGGGACACTTGTGCTATTGGCCAATCTTCCGGCTTTACTGCTGGCTCCGGTGATCGCGTATTACGTGCTTAGAGATTTCGACGTGCTGAAATCTCGCACGTACGACATGATGCCCAATGGACGCACAGGAGCATTGGCGCAGCTTTTGCGCGATATTGACGCTGCTTTAAACGGCTTCATTCGTGGCCAGTTCATTCTTGGGGTTGTGGTGGGCGCATTGGTGGCTGTCTTCACCACCTTGGTCGGTCTCAAGTTCGGGCTGCTGCTCGGGATACTTGCCGCGTTCGGTGAATTTATCCCGTATTTTGGTCCGTTTCTCGCGGCAATACCGGCAGTGGGCTTTGCTCTCATAAGATCGCCTGTTCTTGCAGCCAAAGTGGCTCTGGGCTATGTGCTGATTCAGCAGGTCGAAAGTCTGTTTCTGGCGCCAAAAGTGATAGGCACTAATGTGGGAATTCACCCTGTGGCAGTGGTATTCGTGTTGCTTGTGGGAGCTACTTTGTTTGGATTCTTGGGTCTTCTGCTATCTGTGCCGCTGGTTGTTGTGGGCAGGCTGCTGCTGCGTTTCGTGCTTGACAATTACGCGCCGCGCATAAGTTGACAGCGTACAACCTGCTCGTGTAGAATCGCGGTAAGCGCGCGATGAAGAGCCGAAGTAACCTGCAGAGCCATCATAAGAGAGGACGCGGTGGTGAGAGTCGTCCGGTGGAAGACAGGTGAAGGCCAGCTCTGAGCTTTCGGCCGATGAGGCCAGGCGGGAGGCGTCCGTTAACACGCGCCCGGCACGGATGATTCCGGCAGTGCCGACAAAGACCCGCTAAGGGTGAATCAGGGTGGTACCGCGAGTATGCCTCGCCCCTGAAGGGGAGAGGCTTTTGTCATTCATGGAGGTGGCAGAGTGTGACATCACAGCAGATAAGGCGTGCGTTCCTCGAGTACTTTGCAGAGAGAGGTCATGAGATCGTTGCGAGTTCATCGCTGGTTCCGGCGGATGACCCAACACTGTTGTTCACAAATGCCGGGATGAACCAGTTTAAGGCATATTTCCTGGGCATGGAGCAAAGGCCGTACAACAGGGCGGTTACGTCGCAGAAGTGTGTCAGGGCGGGTGGTAAACATAACGACCTTGAGAACGTTGGGTATACCGCAAGGCATCATACGTTCTTTGAAATGCTCGGCAATTTCTCTTTCGGAGATTACTTCAAGAAAGAGGCTATAGTGTTCGGCTGGGAGTTTCTGACACAGAAAATGCGGCTTCGAGCAGATAGGCTATACGCCACCGTGTACGTGGATGATGATGAAGCAGCCACGCTCTGGGCAGAAGTGATAGGTCTTCCACCACACCGGATAGTGCGCCTGGGCGAGAAGGACAACTTTTGGTCTATGGGAGATACCGGGCCGTGTGGCCCATGCTCAGAGATAATTATAGACAGAGGCGAAGAGGCTGGATGCGGCCGAGCAGACTGCGCGCTTGACACCTGCGGTTGCGACAGATGGCTTGAACTGTGGAACCTTGTGTTCATGCAATATGACAGGGATGCATCGGGAAAACTCACTCGACTACCTCGACCCAGCATCGACACAGGTATGGGTCTTGAGCGCATAGCTGCGACTGTTCAGAACGCGAAGACGAATTTCGACACCGACCTGTTTATGCCCGTAATTCGGTTGGTTGAGCAGATGAGCGGCAAAGAGTACGGCCGTTGTGATGTGCCAGTCTTTGCATTCAGGATAATCGCAGACCATGGTCGTTGCTGTTCATTCCTTGTCGGTGACGGAGTAATGCCGTCAAATGAGGGGAGAGGCTACGTTCTACGACGTATACTGCGCCGAGCCGTTCGTTACGGCAAAGCGCTAGGAATCGACGAGCCTTTCATGCACAGCATAGTGCCTGTTGTCGCAAACATGATGCAGGATACGTACCCTGAACTCACCGCCAAGGCTGATTTCATAGCCAGAGTCATCAGGGCAGAAGAAGAACGCTTCCGAGAAACGCTCAGTGACGGCACGAAGCGTGTAGAAGAGATCATCCATAGCGTCAAGGCTCGCGGCGCAACACTCATCAGTGGGCGCGATGCGTTTATGCTCTATGATACCTATGGGTTCCCGGTAGACCTGACGGTGGATATGGCATCAGAGTCGGGACTCGAAGTTGACAGAGAGGAATTCGAGCGCGCCATGCAGGAGCAGCGTGAGCGCGCGCGTGCTGCGAGACACGTTGAAGGACCGGAGATAATCGCTTCTGTATCTAAAGAACTAGGCGAAGTGCCGGGTACTGAGTTCATCGGCTATGACCGTCTAGAAGCGCATGCAACTGTGCTTGCGATCTTAAGAGGAGCAGAACGTGTAGAGAGCGCGGCAGAAGGAGACAGTGTGTCACTGATACTGGATGCCACGCCGTTTTACGCTGAGAGCGGAGGTCAAGTTAGTGACACAGGCACAGTCTCATGGCAGGGCGGAAACGCTCGCGTGCAGAGTGTACACCACACGGCTGAGCACAGGATCGTCCATACAGGGGTCATCGAGCGGGGAAGACTGAACCAAGGAGATAGGGTGCTCGCGAGTGTGGATGCTAGCCGCAGGCGAGCAGTTCAGCGAAACCACAGCGCGACCCACCTGCTGCATCGTGCACTGAAAAACGTTCTCGGAGAGCACGTCAACCAAGCCGGTTCGCTGGTGCTTCCTGAAAGGCTTAGATTCGACTTCACCCATTTCAGCGCGATGACGCCAGATGAACTGAAACAAGTCGAAGAGATGGTCAACCGGGCAATACTCGACGATCTTGGCGTTAGCGTCGAATTCTGCACCATGGAAGAGGCAAAACGCAAAGCTGCTATTGCGTTGTTTGGAGAGAAGTACGGGTCACAAGTGCGCGTTGTGTCTATGGGTGAGCTTACAAGCGAACTGTGTGGTGGAACACATGTCCGCAACACGGGTCAGATAGGATTGTTCAAAATCGTAGCAGAGTCGGGCGTGGGTTCTGGCTTGAGAAGGATAGAAGCGGTTACCGGTTGCGGTCTGATGGAGTACGTGCACTCGCTCGAAACACTCACGCAAGAGCTGTCTACTACGCTCAAGGTACCGGTGACTCAGATTATGGATAAGGTGAACGAACTGCACGAAAAAGTCAAAGAGCAATCGCGTGAGATAGAGTCGCTCAAGACTGGGTCCATCCGACTATTGGCTGAACAGGCGGTTTCCACAGCAGTACTGCATGAGGGTGTACGAATAGCCAGCCTCAAAGTGTCGGGGATGGAGATTGAGTCGATGAGGACGCTAGGTGACATGATAAGGGACAAAATAGGCGTCGGAGCAGTCGTGATAGGCCAAGCCTCGGGCGAAAGAGTGACTCTACTGGTAATGGCATCGAAAGCAGCAGTGAAGCGAGGAGTGCACGCTGGAGCGGTGGCAAAACATGCATCCGCGGTTGTCGGTGGCAGTGGTGGCGGAAGACCTGACATGGCTCAAGCTGGTGGCAGGCAACCGCACAACCTGGACAAAGCTCTCTCCGCAGCTGTAGAAGCCATAAAGGCAAACATATCTCCGGAAGCAAATGGCGGGTAACGGCAATTGGCTGGATAGCTAGAGGAAACGCCGTGTCTTTCACCGAACACTCAACAATGCACACTACTTTGGGAGCGTGGTTCTATTGGCAGAGTCAAACGAGCATACAAGAATGTTTAAGGTGAAGACAGACGAAGTATATGCTGCCAGAGACATTCTTGAAGCGGTTTACCAGGCTCTTAAAGAAAAGGGATACAACCCCATCAACCAGATTGTGGGGTACCTGCTTTCGGGTGATCCGGCATACATAACCAGTCACGCCAACGCTCGCAGCCTGGTGCGCAAGATGGAGCGTGACGAGCTGCTCGAAGAACTGGTTCGCAGTTATCTTGAGCAGGACTGACAGAGTAAGTGTACGATACAGGGGTGCAGAGATGCGCCCCTGTATTATGACGGCCTGGCTTAGAACGGGTCAATTCGCCACAGGAAGGGTATGGGCTGCAATCTGTTGAATACACGCTGATGTGTGCCACGCATACACAAGATATCACAGTAACACGATGAATCTGGGAGGCGTTCTTGTTTGAAGTCATATCTACAGCAAATATTAGGGGCACAACAGACGATATCGCCGGTCGCGCTCAACACTCCACTTGTACTGAGCCATGTCTTAAGTGATGTGTTCGGTTTTCGTGTGTATTTGAAGCTCGAAAACCTTCAGGTAACCGGTGCCTTCAAGATCAGAGGCTGCTTCAATAAGATGGCGAATCTGCCCAAGCGCACCAGCGGCATTGTTGCGGCTTCCAGCGGCAGCCATGGTATCGCAAGTGCGTTCGCCGCAAAGTTGTGTGGGTTTGAGGCCAAAGTTGTGATGCCCAGCACAAGTCCTGAAGTGAAGCGAAAGAGAGTCAAGGGCTACGGTGCTTCGCTGATAATACACGGCACAACCTACGATGATGCGTACGAAGTCGCCAAAGACATGGCAGCCGAGGAAGGCAAGGTGTTCGTGCCCAGTTTTGACGATTTGGATATCGTGTTGGGGCAGGCAACGATTGCACTTGAGATCGCACAACAGCTGCCCGATGTCGATTTTGTGGCTGCACCAATAGGTGGAGGAGGTCTCTACGCGGGGCTGCTTCTTGCGTTTGCAGAACTCAAACCCGAATTGGCTGTCTGGGGTGTGCAAGCAGAAGGCGCACCGTCCATGGCCGTTTCTGTGAACAGCGGCCGTATTGAGCGACTGGCGAGTATTTCGACTGTGGCTGATGCTATTGCTGTAAAGGCACCGGGTAAGGTTCCATTCGAGATTATCCATCGCTATTCGAGTGGAATAGCCACCGTGAGCGACGATGCGATCGTCGAGGCGACTGGCAGACTTGCGCTTTGGGCGAAAGTGATGGCTGAGCCTGCTGCAGCAGCAGCTCTGGCAGTCGACTGGACATCTGTACTTGGCCATAAGCCGAAAGAAGCAGTGTTCGTGATATCCGGGGGCAATGTCTCCAAAGAGGTGCTCGCGAAAGCGATGGCCGAGGTTTCTGACTGGCCAGCCTTTGTATAGCGCTTACAGTTAGCCCGGCGGGTGCCGGTACCATACAATCGGGGGGAGTGAAGACTACGTGAAAGCACTGGTCAAGACACAAAGAGGACCAGGTCTCGAACTCAAAGATGTAGCAAGGCCCGAGCCCGGGCCTGGGGAGGTACTCATTCGCGTCGATGCATGTTCCATATGCGGTACCGACCTGCACATCTATTTGTGGGATAAGTGGTCTGAGCAGCGCATTCGGCCCGCCGTTATTCTCGGGCACGAGTTCGCAGGTCACGTGATCGAGATCGGGTCAGGTGTGACCAAAGCAAAAGTTGGAGACTACGTCTCATCGGACTCGCACCTCACATGCGGGGTGTGTGCGAGGTGCAAGACGGGTGAGGCTCATGTGTGCGAGTCGTACAAGATTCTCGGAGTGGATGTCGACGGCTGCTTTGCAGAGTACGTCAAGACTCCTGAGACTTCTCTATGGAAGAACGCTGACCACATGGCTCCGAGCGTAGCTTCGCTGCAAGACCCCTTTGGCAACGCGGTCATGTCGACGTTAAACGGCGAAATCGCGTGTAAGAGCGTACTCGTGGTTGGATGTGGAGTGATCGGGCTTATGGCGATCGCGATAGCGCGCGCATGCGGTGCTGATAAGGTGATCGGCGTGGACATCAATCCATACAGGCTTGAACTCGCCAAAAAACTCGGAGCGCATGTGCTGTTGGATGGTAGGGGTGAGTGGCTTGAGAGGGTGCGCGAAGAAACCGGCGGTAGCGGGGCTGACGTGGTGCTTGAGATGAGCGGCAACGATTCCGCGATAAAGAACTGCTTTAAAGCGGCGAGAAATGCGGGTAGAGTATCGCTGCTTGGGATTCCCAACTCGGCTGTAGCATTAGACCTAGCAAACGACGTTGTGTTCAAGTCTTTGCGCATAGATGGCATTACGGGGCGCAAGTTATGGGACACTTGGTACCAGAGCTCTTCGCTTCTGGATAACGTGCTTGACATAACCCCACTCATAACGCACGAGATAGGCCTTGATGAGTTCGAGTACGGTTTTGAGCTGATGAAGAAAGGTGAATGCGGCAAAGTGATAATGTATCCCCACGGCCGCAGATAATTAGATCAGGAGGAAGCTCACCCTCTTGCGGGGTGAGCTTCTTGGGTTAGATGTTCAGTCTTAGTAGATGAGCCCACACTTTCTTAGAATCTCGTAGTACCGTACCACTGACTCAACATCGCGTACGCCTATCTCCTTTTCGATTAAGCATGCGATGTCCCAAAGTGTCCGAATACCATCTGACCAGTACAGAACGTACGGAGTGAGCCTGCGCGCGGACGGATTCTGCTTCAGGTAACGAAACCATGAGGCGCTATCTTCTTTGGGCAGATACTCTATGTACCCGCGAGTGTCGACGGGACCTCTATGTTTTCGCCTGGGTACGGTCTGTTTGGCAGTGTTATCCCAGCAACTCTCCCCAATTTCAGACGGCGTGTCTTGAGCACAAGTGCACTCTGCTCTTAGGTGCTCGGTTCTGGCATCGAACACTCTTCCCAATTGTGTTTGCAGACGCTCTATTAGTGCTTGCACACAGGCCTGCTCCGAAGGTGCGGCAAGGTTGTTCAGCGACCTCATGTCTTCACATCTTCGCTCCAGCAAAAATTCAAGCCGACTGAGCGTCTTTTCAAGTTTGCCTGGCGTACAGTCTTGCGCCGATGCGCAGTCGTCTAGTATCTGACACATCTGCCGTTCGAAGTCAGAGATGAGTATGTGCCCGCAGAACTTTGCTTCGTTTGGGCCTGCATTCGCCAGGAAGTAGAGGTAACTCGCAGTAAGCGTAGCGACGCGAGCAAGCATTTTGGGATCGACTTTGTCCAGAGTGTCGGCGCTGGTGTGGTAGAATTTGTCCGGCCACTGAATTAACATGGGGCACGCTATCCCGACTGTAGGATCAGACAGGATGTAGTGATCTGAGCCGCCTGAAAACGGAGACACCGTATGCCTGAACGAAGAATACTTGCTTGTGTTTGCGAGATTGGTGAGATCACCTGCTATGTAGCTCAGGATGTGCGCTAGCAGTTCGCCTGCGTAAGAACCCAAAGCGCGCGGTGGCTTCTCCACTATGAGAGAGCCCTTGCACAATTCCTGGTTTTCGCCTACCATGTCGAGGTTAACCGCCGCGATGACTTCACGCAGCAAGTGTTCGTTATGCGCGGCGAAGCAGTATGTACCGGTCATCTCCGGAACAAGTAAGAACCTGATCGAGCGCTTTGGTGCGGCAAGCCGTCCTGACCCAATAAGCAGGTTCAGCACGCGAATGCACTCGAGCAACACACCCGCTCCCGAGGCGTTATCGTTTGCAGACGGCTTGGGGTGGCATAGGTGTGCAACTGCCCACACTTCTTGTGAGCTAGTTCCGGGGATGCAGCCGTTGACCACCTCGTACTCGCCGGGGTAAGTGTTCGCCAACACTTCTGCTTTGACCCGCACATGCTTCTTCTCTATCAGCAAAAGATGTCTAAGCCGTTCTCCTTGTCTTGGCGTGAGCACAAATCCAAAGAAATCTTGGTCTTCAGGAATCGGCCAGAATGACGTGTACTGCCTCGAATCCGGTAAGTCCATGCGCGTCCTAACCGGTTCAAACTCGCTCATCTGATCGGTGATCAATCCGATGGCGCCGGCATCGGCCGCTGCGCGTCTCACTGTGTTGACGTCACCCCTGGCAAACACGACTTTACCAGACACGTCGATGTTATCATACGCATGTCTCTGCTCGGCATCGTCCACTAACACCACGTCTGCTTCAATACCGCCCTCGCGAGTCGCGCTGCTGCGCTGCACAAGTGAGATCGGACAGTCGAGGAAATCGGCTAGAACCAGCGTATCCGGTTCTGTCATAGAGAGCCTGGCGTAACTGCAGCACCATTCGTTAAAAGAACGCATACCCCAGTAAGTGGCCTGAAAGTCTGCAGGGTACTTTTCGATGCTGGCCAAGACGCCGCACTCGCGTGCCACATTGAACGCATACTCTGCTGCTTGACGGAAGCCAGGGCTTGCTTGTATACGGTGGAATCTGGATATGTCTTGAACAAAACCGAAAGACATGCTGCCGGAAACCTCGCGGGTTACTTCGCGCACAATATCTTGGTACATGGCTATGCCCCTTTCAGCATACTGAAAGTATTGGTCACAGATTCTATGTGCTACAACCGCTACCCTGCGCCGCGTAGGGAAGGTAAAGATGCAAAGTGCACAGAAGAACTGGGAAGATTAACCGAGCATTCTGGAGGTGAAATCTATGGATGTCACTGAAGCGATCCGCTCCCGACGGAGCATCAGGCGCTACAAGCAGATTCCCGTTCCCGAACATCTACTCAAGAGGGTACTGGAGGCTGCACGGCTCGCGCCTTCAGCAGGCAACCGGCAAGAATGGAAATTCGTCGTAATTACGGAAGAAGAGACGAAGAGACAACTTGCCGAGGCATGTCGTAACCAGTCATTTGTGGCACAGGCCGGTGCCGTAATAGTGGCGTGTGCCACAGATCCGTCAAAGAAATGGCACATGGTTGACGTGGCTATAGCAGTCGACCACATGACGCTTGAGGCTCACGCTCTTGGACTCGGTTCATGCTGGATAGGCGCTTATGAAGAAGAAAGAGTGAAGCAAATCTGCGGCATACCTGAAGCAATACGCGTAGTGGTGTTGTTGCCAGTAGGGATACCCGACGCGGAGGGCGTCACGAGACCGAGGAAGACGCTTGAAGAGATCGTGAGTTGGGAACGCTGGACATAGTGTATCCCAAGCACTTCCAGACACGCCGGTGAAGCTCAGCCTAAGGAGGCTCGCAGGTGATACCGTTACGGGACAGCACTCGCTCTAGAAGCGTTCCATTTGTCAACACACTCTTGATAGCAGTAAACGTCGCGGTTTTCGCTTTGGAGCTGGGAATGTCGCCGGCTGGCTTGGAGCGCTTCTTCCTGACGTTTGGCGTTGTGCCTGCGAGATATCTGACAGGTGGACGCATAGATATGCTCGCTGTGGCCTCAAACGCTACACCGCTTGTTACCGCTGCATTCATCCATGCGGGGTGGCTTCACCTGCTGGGCAATATGCTGTATCTCTGGGTGTTCGGAGACAACATTGAAGACAGACTTGGTCACGCGGGATACGCGCTTTTCTATGTGGCAACTGCGGTATTGTCGAATGCAGCTCACATTGCGGCCAATCCGACGAGTCTCATCCCGACAGTGGGCGCGAGCGGTGCTGTGGCCGGCGTACTCGGCGCGTACTTGCTGCTGTTTCCCGGTGCACGGGTGCTGGCACTGGTACCGATCGGGTTTTTGTTCATTACGGAAGTGCCTGCGGTACTCTTCTTGTTCGTATGGTTCTTGCAGCAGTTGCTTAACGGTATTGCGGCGCTCGGTGCGCCGGCTTCCGTAGGAGGCGGCGTGGCATGGTGGGCGCACATCGGTGGGTTCGTGTCCGGTATGGCGCTCGTGACAATGTTTGCTCCCGCACGCCGGAGAAACAGTTAACTCACCCAGATTAATGCCGCCTGAATCACATTTCGAGAAGGAAATCTGTGCTGGTAGAAGAATAACTTGGGTGTTTTGTTATTACCGGGGGAGGCTAGTCTGATGGACGCAAAGATTACAGTAAGTGTTATCAAGGCAGACATTGGAGGGTTCGTAGGCCACTCGAGTGTTCATCCTTGTTTGATGGAACGAGCCAATGAGTGTATGCAGAAAGCAGCAGGAGACTTGTTAGTGGATTACCACGTCGCGAGCGTGGGAGATGACATCAACCTCATTCTGACGCATCGTCTAGGCGTGGATAACGAACAGATTCACTCACTTGCCTGGAACACGTTTAAGTCACCCTAGTTTTGCAGTAAGCCACTTGAGTTAGTTTGCATAGAACCCTTGCAGACAG
>CAYQIY010000017.1:0-55899 GCA_964417635.1 uncultured Pseudomonadota bacterium
GGTGACATTTTCGCTGTTCACTTAAGAATGACTTTATCGCTGTGCGTTAGCACAAACTCACGCTGATTCATTGACACCCTGTTCTAGCGCGTGCTATACTCCTGACAATCAACTGAAAAGCGCAATCTGCTCTTATGAAGAGTGGCGGAGGGACTGGCCCGATGAAGCCTGGCAACCAGCAACTCATTTGTTGCAGTGGTGCCAATTCCTGGCGAGACTAACGATCTCGCGACATGAGAGGAGAGACGACCCGGCGTTTTGCGGCCTCTTCTCCATCAGAAGAGGCCCTATTTGTTACGGGCCTCCCTCTAGAGCGACCGCGCTATACAACACAGGAGGGATACCCTTGACAAAGCAGCCGACATTACGCACGGCCACACTGTGTGTACACGCAGGCCACAAGCCGCTACCCGGCGGTTCTCTGGCCGTTCCGATCTTCCAGACTGCGTGTTACGCCTTCGGCAGTTCTTCCCACGCAGCCGATCTGTTCAGCCTAGAGAAAGCGGGCGATATCTACACGAGAATCTCAAACCCCACGACTACTGTGTTCGAAAACAGACTGGCAGCTCTTGAAGGCGGGGTGGGAGCGCTTGCCACTGCTTCTGGACAGGCTGCAGTGTTGACGGCCATTATGTGCATATGTTCCGCCGGTGACGAGATCATTAGCGGTACCCACATATATGGTGGCACATACACGCTATTAAGTTCCACGCTTCGAAGGCTTGGCATAAACACGCGGTTTGTGGATGCAGATGACCTTGGTTCTGTCAGGAGTGCGGTTGGTGAGAGAACCAAAGCGCTGTTCATCGAGAGCATCAGTAACCCCAGAATGAGTGTGCCGGACATCCGCGCCATTGCTGATGTAGCGCATGAATCAGGCCTTCCGCTCATAGTAGACAACACTTTTGCCACACCTGTGTTGTGTCGGCCGTTTGAGCACGGTGCAGATATCGTGGTTCACTCTACGACCAAGTATATAGGCGGACACGGTACGAGTATAGGTGGGGCAATAGTGGATTCAGGCAACTTTGACTGGGGTTCGGGCAGGTTTCCGGAGATGACCGCGCCGAGTGGGACTTACGGAGGACCGAGTTTTGTCGACAGGTTTGGCAGAGCAGCATTCATAGCCAGAGCTCGCCTTGATATCCAACGCGATCTTGGAGCGTGCATGAGTCCATTTAACGCGTTCTTGCTCTTGCAGGGACTTGAGACTCTTCATGTACGGATGGAACGACACAGTCTAAATGCCATGCAGGTTGCAAATTATCTTGAACTGCATCCGTCTGTGAAATGGGTTGCATACCCAGGGCTTGGTTCGCACCAGTCCTACCGTAACGCGGCGCGGACTCTGCAAAACGGTTTTGGAGGTATGCTGGCGTTCGGAATAACAGGAGGAAGAAGCGCTGGAGAGGTGTTTGCGGACAGATTGCACCTGTTCACGCTCGCCGCGAACTTAGGAGATGCAAGAAGTTTGGTGATCCATCCGGCAAGCACCACGCACCAGCAGCTCAGTAGAGAGCAACAGGCCACCAGTGGAGTCAGCGAAGACCTCGTGAGGCTCTCGGTTGGCATCGAAGATGTAGGCGACCTGATTCAAGACATTGAACAGGCGTTGGCAGCTGCTGTGGGAGTTAGGTCGTGATGCGCGCACCGAATACTCGTTCAACTGAGCGATTGCACTGGGTGTATCAGCCATTTGAAGGCGCAAGGCTTGTAAGAGCACACGCCACTAAGAAGGTGCGTCCAAAGCCAGAATACTTGACTCAAGAACTGTTCGGCCAGACCAGACTCAAACTTGAGTCGGGTAATGACCTGGGACCGATTCGCGTAGCGTACGAAACGTACGGCAAATTATCTTCTGCGCGGGACAACGCTATATTGGTGTGCCACGCTTTGACTGGTGACTCGCATGTCTCGTCACACAGAGTGTCCGGATCTAAGCCCGGCTGGTGGGAGGGTATGGTTGGACGCGGCTGTGCGATAGACACCGACAGGTTTTTCGTGGTATGCACGAACGTGCTCGGCGGTTGCGGCGGCACCACAGGGCCGGGGAGCCTCAATCCAAAAACCGGGCGCAGGTACGGCCCGACGTTTCCGGCGGTAACCGTACGGGACATGGTGAAAGTGCAGAGAGAGGCGCTGAGTCATTTGGGTGTAGACCGAGTCTTGTGCGTAATAGGTGGCTCGATGGGAGGAATGCAGGCGCTTGAGTGGGCCACTTTGCCGGGCGGCGACGTCTTGAGCGCCATCGTGATCGCGGCACCCGGTAGAATGCGAGCACAGGCAATAGCGTACAACGAAGTGCAGCGGCAGGCTATCTACCGTGACCCGGCGTGGAAAGGCGGCTGGTACCGCCATGGTAGAGGCCCTTCTGCCGGATTATCGCTCGCCCGCATGCTCGGTATGATAACGTACCAGAGCGAGCAATCGATGGACAGTCGATTCAAGCAGGCTACAAGCGTCTTCTGCGCCGATTCAACCGATTGTGCCACCGAAGTGCGGCGCTATTTGCATTACCAGGGCGAGAAACTTGCAGAGCGCTTTGACGCCAACACGTATCTATGTCTGCTAAAGGCTATCGATTTGTTCGACATCACGCGAGAAGGGCTGTCCTACGCCCAAGTGCTAGCGCGCATTCGTTGTAGGATGCTGGTTGTGGGTATCAGCAGTGACATATTATACCCGCCTCATCAGCAGCGAGAACTCGTGGCTGACCTTGCCGCGGCCGGCTGCGACGCCAGTTACGCCGAGGTGCAGTCGATCTTGGGACATGACGCATTTCTCACTGAAACAGCCAAAGTGGGTTCAATCGTACGAGGCTTTCTTGACAAATTGTGGTCGGAGGTGCAGCAATGAACACACCAAGCCATTTTGAGACGGTATTGCAGTCAGGTCGGTTTGCAGTTACCGCCGAAATCGCTCCACCTAAGAGCGCATCGGCCGCGGTCTTGAAGCGTGCCGCTTGTGCGCTTCGTGCGCATGTGGATGCTCTTAACATAACGGATAACCAGGCTGCTGTTGTGCGCATGAGCAGTATAGCCGCGTGTGTGCATGTGCAGCAAGAAGGCGTTGAAACGGTCTTGCATATGACGTGTAGAGACAGAAACCGTATCGGGTTACAGAGCGATTTGCTCGGTGCGTGGAGCCTTGGTATCCGCAATGTGCTCTTGCTAACAGGTGACCCGCCGCACGTGGGCAATCATCCAGAAGCGGTGCCGGTGTTTGACGTCGATTCTGTGGCTCTTTCGAGAATAACCGATGACATGAGACGCAAGTCTGTTCTCATGAACGGCGACGCCATGAAAAACGCACCCCGATTTTTCATAGGCGTTGGGGATAACCCCTACGCCGGAGCACTCGAGTCCAGACTGGCTCGGTTCAAGCGCAAACTGGAAGCCGGTGCCGACTTCGTGCAAACCCAGCCCATTTTTGACATCAGGCGGTTCAGAGAATGGGTGGGGGTGCTCAAAGATTCAGGGCTTCTTGAGAGGGTTCATTTATTGGCCGGTATACTACCGGTCAAGTCGTACGGCGCCTTGTGCAGGATCTCTCGCATACCCGGCATGGCCGTACCTGACGAACTGCTAGAGAGGTTCAGAGCGGTGCCTGAACAGTTGCAGCCGGCGTTGGGCATCGAAGTGGCTTCGCACACTATTGAGCAGCTGCGGCAGATAAAGAGCCTAAGCGGCATACACGTTATGGCTATCAACTGGTACGAATGTGTGCCTGAACTGCTTGAGTGTACTGGTCTGCGCGTGGCCGACCGGGTAGTCGCAACTGTCTGATTTTACGCCTTGACCTTGCAACTATGCATAGCGTGCCTCGACTTATCTTTTTTCATATGTTGAAAATAGGCTAGACCAAGGTTACAATCAATGGGTCACAACGGGTTTCTGGGGGAGAGGGTAAGCGTGGAGGGCGCAATGATCTTTGACCTTGGCCTTATCTTCAGCGCACGTGTGCTCGACGTGTCTCTCAACACGATGCGCACTATCCTGATGGTCAAGGGACGTCGGTACGCCGCGGCGATATGTGGCTTTTTCGAGGTGTTGGTGTACATCATTGCTTTGAGTAGGGTTTTTGGCAGTCTGGGGGAGCCTATTCGGCTAGCGGTTTATGCTGCAGGTTTTTCGACCGGTATAATAGTTGGTTCACTTATTGAGGAACGTCTCGCGCTTGGTTATCTCGGCGCGCAGATAATAACCCCGGCAGAAAACGAGCAACTGGTCGAAGTGCTGCGTGAAGCGCGTTTTGGTGTGACCACTTGGTCGGGCAGAGGTCGTACGGGTGAGAAACTCGTGATCAACGTGCTGTTCCGTCGATCTCGTGCGCACGACCTCGAAAAACTCATAATCCAGCAAGATGAACATAAGAAATCTTTTGTGGTGTTTTCCGAGCCCAAGATGTTCAGAGGCGGGTTCATGCAGCGAAAGTAATTTCGGCTTAGTAGTGATGAGCGGCGCCAGCCTCTGCTCCACGAAAGAGAGGCTGGCGTCTGTGGTTTGGATCAAAGGCTAGGTGGTCAGGAGGCGTCCTTGTTATGCGCCAGTACACCGAGCCGGGATAGCACTCCGGCTCCTGAGAGCCTGAGTAGTAGAAGTCTGATCATAACCGGATACAGCGCCATGTTAATGACCAAACTTGCGATTCGCGGAGGTATGGTGACCGCTCGCGGGATGCCGAACAGCGTCTCTAGCCAATATGTGGTAAGTCCGACCGATGCCACCGCCTGTCCCGCACCCACCGCGAGTGCCAGGTGGAGAACTGACGGCACCTGCTCGCGCCTTGACATAAGTATGAGGCCTGGGATAATTCCTGTAAGAGCAGATGCAACTGTGAAGTGAGGCATATACGCACCTGCGGGGTTTATGAAGTAGCCGACAAGGTCTTCGAGCGCCCCAACGATTCCGCCACCAACAGGGCCAAACATCGCTCCCGCCATTACTACAGGTAGGCTGCCAAAACCAAGCCTCACGCCTTCGACACCCGCGATAACAAGCCTTATGCTTCCGAGCCTTTTCAACAGAATCGCCAGCGCCACCAGAAAAGACATAGAGGTAAGCCGAAAAGTGGTCTGTTTCATATCTCACGCTCCTGAATAAGGGTACACCTAGATTATCGGTGGGGTATGACATAATTTTACCTCTGCTTTGGCGGTAACACCATACCAACATGTTCGTGTTTGGTTTTTTGTCAAACAAGTGCGCTCTTGTGGAGGAAGCCCTGCCTCTTCGGTTGAAGCAGCCACAGTAAGAAAAAGTTCGTCTTGGCCAGGAGCGGTTTATGCCGCAGATACTGCTCGAGTCAAAACGTATTTGCACTGAGCGAGTGCGGTTAGATCGTGTTAGGTTTCTAAACGAAAGGGGAGAGTCGGGTGACGTTTGGGGCCCAAAATGTGGGAAGAGTTATGGCAGAACTCAGTGAGTACATCGCGAGCGCCTGCACAATGGATATTCCTCCGCAAGTGGCAGAGAAGGCAAAACATCATGTGCTGGACACTTTGTGCGCCATGATATCAGGTTCGACGTTGCTGCCGGGAAAGAAGGCTATAGAGTATGTGAACAGCCTGGGCGGTACGCCGGAAGCGACTGTTGCAGGATGCGGCACACTGACATCCGCCGTTAACGCAGCGCTTGCCAATGGTATGCTTGCTCATGCAGACGAAAGTGACGACTCGCACGCACCATCAGGCACCCATCCCGGATGTGCGATAGTACCTGCGGCGCTTGCAATGGCGGAGAGAACAGCAGCATGTGGGGATGCCTTCTTGCGTGCCGTAGTACTCGGATATGACGTCGGCTGCAGAATGAACTTCGCGTTAGGTAGGGATACCCTCTCCAAAAGCTCTAGAAGCACACACTCAATAGGCGGCGTGTTTGGAGCGGGAGCCGCCGCGGCTGCGTTTGGACTGTCTGCAACCGGTGTGCGGCACGCCTTGTCGTACACGGCGCAGCAGGCTTCAGGTATCACTTCGTGGGCGAGAGACACAGAACACATCGAAAAAGCGTTTGTGTTCGGAGGCATGGCTGCCAGAAACGGCGTCTCGTCTGCCACGATGGTGCTTTCGGGTTTCACAGGTGTAGATGATGTGTTGAGCGGAAGCGGGAACTTCTTACAGGCGTTCTCGCACGCTCCAGAGCCTGAGCGTCTCGTTAAAGCGCTCGGCGCCGAATTTGAGATAATGAGCACGAATATCAAGAAGTGGCCGGTGGGTTCGCCTATCCAGGCCGCGGTTGACTCGCTTCTGGCGATCATCGATGAGAACAAACTCGAGACTGAAGACATAGCCAAAGTGAGCGTGCGACTGCCGGTGCACGGGGCTCGAACCGTGAATAACCGGCATATGCCCGACATATGCCTGCAGCACGTTATGGCACTGATACTTGTCGACGGAAGACTCACATTCTCGGCTGTGCAGGACTACGAGCGCATGAACGAGCCGGAGGTTCTTGAGTGGAGAAGTCGGGTTGAACTCGTAGAAGACGAGGAACTCAGCACGGCGACTCCGCCACGTCAGGCGATTGTGGAGATAAGTACGAGACAACGAAGAACGTATGTGCACAGGACGAAAGCGGTAAGGGGCACGTCAGATAACCCAATGAGCACGTCTGAGGTTAAGGCTAAAGCGCATGACCTCGTATGCGACGTACTCGGAGACTCAAAGACTCAGGTGCTCATAGACACTGTCTGGAAGATAGAAGATGTGTGCGACATTCGTGACCTTCGCGAACTGATAAGCAAATAGCACTTGGAGGAGGCCGCATAATGCACAATCTGTTCAACCGAGTTGCCGACTTAGTGAATAAGAGAAGACCAGAGATAATTGAACAGCTCAAGCGTTGTATCGAGTTCAACACGGTGAATCCGCCTGGAAACGAGGGCCCGCTTGCCCGCTACGTGGGTACAAAGATGCAGTCAATCGGGGCTGAGGTGAGTTACCAGGAGGTGTTCCCAGGCAGACCGAACGTGCTCTGCAGCTTCAAGTTCTCTGAACATGAGCGCTGTCTGCTGTGGAACACGCACATGGATACCGTCCCGATAGGCACCGTTCCGTGGGCGTTTGAGCCGTGGTCTGGACACGAGCAAGATGGAAAGGTGTATGGAAGAGGAGCGTGTGACGCAAAAGGAAGTCTAGCGTCGATGATGGGCGCGCTTCAGGTGCTATCGGAACTCGGAGTTGCCTTGGAAGGCGAACTGCTTTTTGCGCCTGTGATATGGGAAGAGGGAGGAGGCAAGGGCACCCAGCATTTTGTGAATACGGGCATGGCAGGAAGAAAGCCAGTGGCCGCTGTGGTGGGTGAGCCCACCGAATGCCTCATAAGCACAGCACACCGCGGAAGCAACCGTAGAAAAGTAGTGGTGCACGGAGTCGCGGCGCACTCATCCGATCCCGACAAGGGAGTGAACTCAATCTACAGGGCAGCCAGGCTGCTGCTTGAGATTGAGCGGCTTCATGAACAACTTCGAAGCAAGCAGCATGAACTGCTCGGAAGTCCGGTTGTGAGTGCGAATGTGGTAAGCGGAGGACAGAAGCACAATACGATCCCTGACCGAACAGAGATAGTCATCGACCGCAGGCGCATTCCGGGAGAGCCTAAACAGCAGCTAGATAACGAGATCCGAACGATTGTGGAGCGACTCAGACGTGACGACCCCGGCTATGAGTACGAGATCATCGACTTGGATATGGACAAAGAGCCCGCTGAAACAGAGCGCACAGCCGAGATCGTGAAGAAAGCCGCACAGGTCGTCAGAACGATGACAGGTAAGGATGCGGTCTTGACTGCTCAGAAGGGCGGTACGGACATGACTTTCCTCGTAAACGACGCGCACGTTCCGACCATTATCTACGGCCCAGGAGGACTGGGCATGCCGCACGCGGTAGATGAATACGTGCCTGTAGAGCACATTCTCACTGCCACAGTCTTCTATAGCCTGCTCGCCGTGTCGGTGCTGGGCGGAGAGAACGCGTGTTAGATAGAGTACCGGACGGCAAGAACTGGGGCTTCGACAATTAGTCAAATTACCAGCGAACATTCGACGTAACGGAGGGATTAGGTGTGAAGTTTTGCGATGCCAGAAAAGAGTTTCCCGCAGCGGCTTCTTTCGTATATGCTGATGTGGCCGCACGCAACCCGCTTTCTAACCGTGTGCGACGCGCGGTAGAGCAGTATCTTGACGACAGGCAACGCTCTTTGGATAACAAGCACCTGTGGTTTGACAAGGTTGAACAAGTCAGGATTAAGGTCGCACGTCTACTGCGCGCCGAACCTGATCAGATAGCGTTCATGAAGAACACTAGTCACGGTATAAGTTCGGTGATCTCTGCGCTTTGTCTGAAACACGGAGATAACGTGGTTATCACGCCTGAGTTTGAGCATCCAAACAACGTATACGGTTGGCTGCCCCTGAGACGCGAGGGCGTGGATGTCAGGACGCTTGCGCTCAAAGGCTGTGCTGTGACTCTTGACGAGATAAAGCGTGCGTGTGACAAGAACACCCGCGCCATAAGCGTTGCTTCGGTGTCGTTCGCCACGGGTGGAAGAGTTGACCTTGATCTGATTGCCGAGTTCGCAGCAGAGAGAGGCATATATCTGGTCGTAGACGGTGTGCAGTCTCTCGGAGTGCTAGATATGGATGTACAGCGCACCCGAATTGATGCGGTTGCAGCTGCAACAAGCAAGTCTTTGCTCGGGCTATACGGGCTTGGAGTGTTGTACTGTCGAGATGCCGAGAAGTTTCATCCGACGCATCTTTCGCGGTTCGGCATAGACCTCGGTGACGAACAAGAATACGTACAAGGCGACCTGGAGTACAGCCTGGCAAGAGGCGCCAGGAGATTCGAGATGGGCAACTACAACTACCTTGCAGTACACGCGCTTGACGCCGCCCTTGACCACATACTCGAGATAGGCACCGAGCAGATAGAGAAGCACGTGTTAACACTGTCGGGTACACTCACAAAGGGGCTACGAGAACTCGGATTTGACCTGGTGAGTTCGTGTGAGCCTTCGGCGCTCTCACATGTAGTGGTGTTCTCGCCGCCTGCAGGCCGCCCGGGTGTGCCAGAGGTAAGCGAACTACTGAACAGTAACAACATACGACACACAATTAGACGCTTTGGGCTACGAGTGTCGTTTCACCTGTATAATAACATGAGCGATGTGGAACGCATTCTTGACGTACTGAAGCAGGTTTAAGACTGTCTCGGAGAGCAGCCCGGCTCTTTTCGGAGTCGGACTGCTCTGCCTAGATTGCTCCGTTTAGTGTTTACGCGAGGTGCTTTTGTATGGCGCTGACACCTCTGTTTATCTCCACGGCTGCACCTACTCGTGAGAGAGAGAGTTCTAGAGCACTCATGATAGCAACTATGTCAAGTTCGCTTATCTGACCCATGTGCCCCACCCGGAATATCCGCCCCTGCAGTTTGGCGAGCCCTCCACCTATGACCACATTGTGATCGTCTGCAAGCCTCTTAGACAACTGAGCGCCGTCAACTCCGTCCGGTAGGTTAACTGCGGTCACACTGCATGAAGCGTGTTGCTCTTTCGGTAGTACGCTAAGGCCAAGAGCCCTGATGCCTCGCCGGAATGCGCTTGCGATTCTCTTGTGCCTTGCATGTACATTGTCGAGTCCCTCTTCGAATATTATGCGGAGCGCTTCTTCCAGACCGAACAGCAGAGCGGTTGGCGGAGTGTAAGCGGTTCTGCCGACGGCCTGCGCCTTCTTCACGGGTTTCCAGTTCCAGTACCAGCGAGGCATGGAAGAGTGTTCATGTGCAGCCCAGGCGTTCTTGCTCACCGCCAGAACCGCCATGCCGGGAGGGAGCATGAGCCCTTTTTGCGATGCTGTGACCGCAACGTCGACGTTCCATTCATCGACTCTCAAGTCTGTTAGTGCGAGTGAACTTACGGCGTCCACGATGAGAAGAGCAGAGTGATCGAGTTCTCCTATTGCCCGGCCTATGGCTTGTATGTCGTTCTCAACACCTGTAGAAGTCTCATTCTGGCAGCAGAGCACCGCGCGTATTGAAGGGTCGGACTTGAGTTCTGCAGAAACAAGCGCCGGGTCTACAGCCTGACCCCATTCGGCATCAAGCCGTTTTACATGCGCGCCGTGACTTTCGGCTATCATCGCGGCACGTTCGCTAAACACACCGCATACGAGTGCCAGCACCCGGTCTCCTGGGGACAGAGTGTTGACGATCGCAGACTCAAGCCCACCGCTTCCTGAAGAAGGAAAGAACAATACGTCGGCCTCGGTTCTGAACAGCTGCTTCATGCCGTCGGTGCACACTCTAAGCAGCTCGGCGAACTCTTTTCCTCTGTGGTTTGTCATCTGTCTGGCCATAGCGCGGACCACGCTGTCCGGTATGTTTGTCGGACCGGGGATCTGCAAGTACTGTCGCTGCGCCATTTTCTTCACCTCAGTTGGTTAGTATTCGTATGTCTACCGGGTCATTGCTCTTTTCATTTGTCCTTAATAGCATTATTCGTGTACGCTACATATCCTGCCGTACTGTTTGTGCTGACACAGTCAGCAGGACATCGCACGAACTGCGAGAAAACTTCTGCGTATCTCCGGAGAGAAAGGTGTGACGCCAATGCGCAAAATGCCCACGAAACTTGCGCTACTCGGTACCGGCGCTATAGGTTCCTATGTGGCAGAACACGTATGCTCGGGCGCAGCCGGCAAGTGGGACGTGGTTGGCGTGTTCGACCACAACCCCGAATCGGCTGAGCGAGTAGGCCAGATGCTCGGCGCGTGTGTTGCGCACGATGTGCAGCACATGCTCGATTTGTCGCCTGATGTGGTGCTCGAAACGGCTACGGCCGATGCTGTCAGGAGTTACGCCAAAGAAGTGCTTGACCGAGGCATAGACCTCATAGTGCTGAGCAGTGGTGCCCTATTGGATGAGCGGCTGCTCACGGAGATGAAGCAACTAGCATTGCGTACCGGAGCCATGATATACGTGCCGTCAGGTGCCATAGGCGGGATTGACCTTGTAAGGGCGGCAGCCGCTTCGGCTGACAGCAGCATCCGAATTCGTACTTCAAAACCGCCACAAGGGCTTGCTGACGCGCCGTATGTAAAGAATCTCGACGTAAACCTCGACACGCAAGCCGTTATCTTCTCCGGCGGTGTGCGAGATGCGATTCGTGGCTTCCCAAAGAACGTCAATGTAGCCGCTTCACTCGCCTTGGCAGCTCACGACCCCGAGTGTCTGCGGATCGAAGTGGAGGTCTGCCCCGACCTACAGCACAACATGCATAGCATAACGCTTGAATCGGTGTTCGGCAGCGCCGAGATCATCGTGCGGTCTCGGCCAATGAAGAATAACCCCAGGAGCTCACTGCTTGCGGCACTCAGCTGCATTGCACTGCTTAAACGATTGCAGCAGCCGTTACAAGTCTGCTGAGCTTAGACTAACTGCCAGGCACGGCCTTCAACCGACTGAGCTGCCATAGATAAAGCGAAGCAGCGGTGCGGTAAGGCTTCCAATTAGAGCTCATCTCCTGCACCTGCTGTGGTGTGGGCATTTGCTCTAGATCATACAGTAGTCGCACACCGCGTCTTAAACCAAGGTCTAGCACGGCGAATACGTCCGGTCGGCCTAGACTAAAGATAAGGAACATCTCAGCCGTCCACCGTCCAATGCCCTTTTGCGTACTGAGTGCTGCAATCACTTCTTCGTCGGGCAATCTATCCAGCGAATCAAGGTCGAGCCTGGCTGACAGCACGTTGTCGGCGAGCGTCCTGACGTACTCAGCCTTGCGCCTCGATAATCCCGCTTGCGTCAGGTCTCTATCGACAATGTCGTGCGCGCACAGACTGCCTTGATCTGACTCTAGCCTCTTCATTATGGCGTTCGCTGCCGCCCCAGATATTTGCTGGCCAACAATTGAGCGCACGAGCGAGTGGAAATACTGCTTACGCAGCGGCAGATCTATCCGCCCGATCGTGTCGATGAGTGCACCAAGCAATGGATCCACTTTCTTCAGGTAGAGTGCCCCATCACACTCGGGCGTGAAACTGAGCGCATCAGGCATAGTAGTCTCCATAACTCACGTGAGTCTTCCAACCCTTCTGTACTTGTATCGTTCGTTGAGCAGCTCGACATGCTCGCCACGATGGAAGAACTCGGCTGTATGTCGCCTGCCAGACATGTATACGTGAAACCTCGAGTGCTCAGGTCCGAGCTCTACCGGTACGAGCACCGTAGAGTCGGTTCCGTAATTACTCGAGTACTCCAGCATCAGATAGTCGCCCTTCTTGCGCACCGTGCAACTGTAAGTACCTCTGTAAGTATCGTAATGGCCTGTTAGCTCTTCCAAAATTTTCTCAATGCGGATACTCGGCACACTGAGAGGTTCTTCGCCCAACATGCGGGCGAGTGCGTAATCGGCCATGGTTATCGGCGGGTAACCACTTCCATTTGCATGAACCACGACCCCCACACCTTCTTCAGGAATGAAGCGCATCCCGCACGTCGCCACGAACATAGAGCCCGAATGTCCGATTGCCTGCCTAGAGAACAGGTCCTGAGTCTGAAGCCCAAAACCGTAATACGACACAGGCTCTCCCGAAACTACATCTTCAGGTGGTGTGCGCACTATCTTCTGAGTCATGGCGTTAAGCGATTCGGCGCTTATGATTCGGCCGTATTGGCATGTACCGCCGCTCAAGTACATGTTCACGTATTTTGCCATGTCTTCGGCATTGCTTATGAGTCCACCGTCAGGTTCGGCTTGTCCCCAAGGATATTCCCGCGGCAGGTGCCGACCCTCCGCGTTGAGGGCGTACGGCACCGCGGTATCAGGGTCTTGCACGAACAACTCGCGGCTGTGATAAGAACGCTGCATGCCAAGTGGCAGCAAGATATTCTCGCGGACATAGTCGCGGTAGGCTACACCGGAAACCTTTTCTATTACGGCTCCAAGAATGACGTAGCCTTCGTTGAGATAGAACCAGCGCTCGCCTGGCTGTGACTCGACCCAGTCGGATGCCGAGTTGCAGAACTCAAGCATGTCGGATATTCCGCCAATCGGTAGATAGCGGTCAACCGCGCCGTGGTGGTAACGCAGCAAGTTTTCTAAGTAGGCTAGTGCAGGTAGACCGCTCGAATGGCTCATCAGGTGCCGAAGTCTGATGGGTTCTCCAGATGGCCTTACTTGGAGCGGTAGGTAGAGCTCGACCGGGTCATCAACGTTAAGCAGCCCGCGCTCTTGCAACTGCATGAGCGCGAGGCAGGTGAACGACTTGGTAACACTGCCGATGCAGTAGTTCGTAGCCGGAGTTGCGGCAAGTCCTAGCTCCCGATTCTTCAGCCCGAAACCTCGCTTATAGATCACTTCGCCGTTTGACACGCACGCCATACTGACTGCGGACAGCTTTGTGCTCGCCATCTTCTCGAGTACGAATCGTTCGAGATCCGGGATCCATTCCATCTAGAAAACCTCCCAACTAACAAGCAGATTTGGTCTAGTCGAGGGCGAGTATCCTCTTAGGGTTGTGCTTGATCAACGTATATACCTCGTCAGGTGACATGCCATGTTCGTGGAGGCACTGCGCGAACACACGTAAGCCCTCATGCGGACGCGGATTATGAATCTGGCCGCAGTCACTCATAATCACAGCGTTTTCCAAACCGACTGTGCGTATTGCATCAAGTACCTCGGCGATGGTCGCATGTGCACACATCGCCGACACTGTGCCGTAACCGAATTCGGCAACGGCTCCGAGCTCGACAAGATGTTTGAGCTGGCTCACGCTGAACCCGGGGATCTTGAAGAACGGATGGGTGATCAAAACCTGGTTGACTCCAATTCTGCGCGCAACAGAGACAACTTCGACAGCCTCTTCGAACGAGAGATGGCTTGTTCCCAGTATTGCGTCAAACTGCTTCACCAGATGAAGCACTTCAACCGTATCGTCGGTGAGCCGCCCGTTGGAGTCCAGCACACTAATCCCTGGCTTTGGTCGGCTGCGACCTGTGGGTACGGCACCGGATACATCTCTTATCCCGGCTATCTTGTGGTGGTTAAGTGCATCAAAACTCGGCATCCACACCACTTTGCCTCCGAGCCCGAGCGCTGCCCTAACCGCATCTGGGTTTATGCCTCCTACGTAGTGGTTCAGGCATACACCCCCGAACACTCTCATGTCACCGTGCTTTCTGTCCACTACCTTTGCGCGCGTCACAGTACTCTCGTGATGCGACTTGATCACAATTGCCTGCAGGCCAGCATCTGCCGCACCTTGACTCGCCTCATCATCAGTTACGAGCCGAGGCACGATCGAAGGCGCACAATGAATGTGAAGGTCAATAGCGTCTTCCACACTGATATAAGCCATGTTGCTAACCCTCCCTTTATCCGAGACTTCGCGCCTGGGGCAGACCGAACCTGCTGTGGTATCTTTTGGCTTAGTGGGAGGGGAGCAGCTGTCTTGCGGCGAATTTGTGGCGTCTGGAGATGATGGAATGACAGAATACAGCAGTTTGCTGCTTGACGCGGACGGAACCCTGTTTGACTACGCCAGGGCCGAGGCGAGCGCGCTCAAACACACGTTCTCGGAGTTCGGGCTCATCTATGACCCAAGGCTCCACCTAGATGAGTATCGGCGCATAAACGATGGTCTGTGGCTTGAGTTCGAACGCGGCATCACCACTTCTGAGGCGCTTAGAAAAGAACGGTTTCGCCAGCTGTTCGGGACGTTCAGACTAGAAGTTGACCCGCACACGTTTAGCGAGGCGTATCTCAAAAACCTTGCGGCTGCGAATTTCTTGATCGATGAGGCGGAGCAAACTTGCGAGTATCTATCTGGCAAGTACGAGCTGGCAATACTCACAAACGGGATAAAGCATGTGCAGGAAAACAGATTCAGGACGTCCCCACTCGCAAAGCACATAAGGCACCTAATAGTGTCCGAAGACGCGGGCTGCCAGAAGCCTGACCCACGCATCTTTGATTACGCCTTTCAGAAACTGGGCTTAAGAGACAAACACAGAGCACTGATCGTGGGTGACTCACTGAGCTCGGATATTCGTGGTGGTGCCAACTACGGGATCGACACCGTGTGGTATAATCCCAACTGTTTGCCGCGTATTCACGGGCTAGAGCCTACGTACGAGATAAGACTGCTCTCAGAACTCACCCGTATACTGTAGCAGACCCATTCTCCGAACATCCAAGTCGGCTCTCAAGGAGGGAGGATTCTTGGCGTTCTCTGGTTGGCTGATAAAGACAAACGCTGTCTTTTTGCTGCTCGTGCTTTTTGGGTTGCTTGCTCTGTACACGAATCCAGCGCTCTTGGGTGTCGTGCTCTTGGTGTGTGCGCTCAAGTACGACGCTTTGCACGAGACGTACGACACACATCTTGCACCGCCATACCTCTCCAAGTACGCGCGTGATGAACGCCGGCTCATTGATGGACGCTACCGGAACTCAGCACGGTTGGGACTGCTGGTGTTCGGTGCGCTGGTCGTGATAATGCACATGCTGTATGCGCGTACTGGGCAGAGTGTCAGATTCTCACCTCGTCTGGTGGGCATCTGGCTCTTGGTTGGACTTGTGTACAACACAGTTGGCGAGGTTCATCGGCGCTCGCTCGCGCTGCGGTCTGCGTCTTACGAAGAGTATCGTCTGCGCTCCGCAGAGGGCGGGAGAGTTGTGTTTCTTGTCATGTACGTGATTGCTGTGCTTGCAAGCGTCACGTGGGCTGTTGGTTAGCCCGCAGTTGCACTAAGGATTAGGTAGCGCGAGATGCACCGGAGGGCGGACTGTGCAACATCCTGCTCCAGCTTGGCAATGCCCGAGTTGAAGCATTCCGGAGAGATAAGGTGAAGCGACGAAAAACTCTTCTGTCTGTAAGGTTCGATGTCGTCTAACAGGTATTCCATCTCAACCACTTTCTCAGAAATGCCGGTATAACCTTCTTCGGCCAGCAGTCGGCACAGCACAGATATGGGCGGATATCTATGAAGATCGACGCTCACAGTCTCCGGGAAGTGAGTGGCCAAAGGTCTTCTGTTTTGGATGATCCATTCGGAGTCTGTTACCGTGACAAATCGCCCACCCGGTTTCAACACTGCCTTGGCTTGGCGAAAGTACTCGCAAATGTGCTGCACATGGTGTATGACATCTACTGAGAACACCACATCGAAAAACGCCACGCCGAAATCCAGCCGTTCTGCCTTGCCCAGGCTCAGCTCGACGCCCGGGGCGGCCTCGCGTGCTATACGTAGCATTTCTCGTGACGGGTCTATGCCATAGCATCGGCAGCCCACAGCTCGACAAATCGCCGAAATATAGTTGGCACTGCCGCAACCCACCTCAAGCACACGCGAATCAGAACTGCACAGCGAGATAAGGTGTTTCAGCACCTCGGGGTGTGCTCGCCTGTGTGAGGCGTACTCTTTTGCGAGACAATCGTACTCCAATGTCTCATCCCCCGGTAACCAGAAGTGAGGAAATGGGGCCCCCGCCATGAGGGGGCCCGGAAATGCTACTTGTCCGAGAAGAGCACACCTGCTTTTGCCAGGTTCTCTCGTTTCATGTCTACCATCTTGATCTGCACCGCATCAGCAGCAACACCCAACGCCTCGCATACCGCCGTGGTTACACCTTTGGCAAGCGCTCTCTTCTGCTCCAGAGTACGCCCCTCAAACATATCAATGGTTACTATAGGCATATCAAAACCTCCTTGTGAGCTAATACTAACACCCATATTCTGCCCTTTGGCTCTTAACCCTTTTGGTTTACGTCTTGCTGCTTACCAGAAAAGTAAGGCATACCTCGGAGCGTTTGGAGTAGGATATGCTCTAGGTGTGCAGTATTTCAATTCATAGAACAATAATTGGGTGGGAGGAGACTACTTGAAGACGCTTATCTGTTATTACTCCAAGACAGGCATCACCCACAAAGTGGCGCATGCCGTAAGAGAGCAACTTGTCCGCAGCGGTCACGACGTCACGTTGCTGCGTGTAGAGAGGCAGCATGAAGCAGGCTTCTTCCGCTCCGCCTGGGAATCAAGGAGGAAGGTCTTGCCTCAGGTTATCCCTGCTTCCCTCGATGTTGGTTCGTACGACCTTGTGATCATAGGCTTTCCTGTCTGGGCGGGTTCTCTTGCATCACCGGCACTATCTCTCGTAAATGCGCTATCAAACCTGCAGTCCAAACGCGTCGCTCTGCTGTCGACCATGAAGAATCCTACGGGTCAGAAGCCCGCCATGCAACTGTGTGAAACGCTCATCAGAGAACGCGGCGGTGTGGTGGTCATGAGTTTTGAGTTTACGCCGGGCAGGCAGAAGCGGCTCGCCGAGACGGCTGCAGAGTTCTGTGCCAGCATTATCTGATGCGTAAAGCGTGGTGAACCTGATGTCTGGGCATTTGTGCCTGCTTGAGTATTTCCGTCACGAAGAGCAAGCTGCTTCTTTGGGGTGGAATTTTGCCCCGGTCGAAGGCAGAATGGTATTTGAGCCACTCAAGTGGGATTATGTACAGATCGTCGGGCGTTCGATACAGTATGCGCACACCATGCTTTGCATGGGCACACGAGGAGCGGAATTGCTCTCATCGTTGGGAAGACTGCCAGCCTGTACTTTTGGCACAGAAGCATACGAGCCAGATTTGGCTGTTGCGACAAAGCGGCTCAGACTGCTCGGCGCAAAGGTTCTACGCCCGTTACCAGACGGAGGGCTTCCGTTTGGCGACTCATTCTTCGATCTGGTGATCAACAGGCACGAGATATACGTGGCTGAAGAAGTGTTCCGGGTGCTGAAACCGGGCGGCCGGTTCATAACGCAGCAGGTCGGGCGTATGGATAATGTTGAACTCATCCGTGCTCTTAGAGCGCCTGCTCCCCATGCAGAAGTCGGTCGGACACTTGAGTGTGCAACCTCAGAGCTGACTTCGCTTGGTATGCGAATCATATGTCAGGTAGAGGCTTTGCCGCTCGTGCACTTCTACGACGCTGGCATATTGATCTACTACCTAAAGGCCATGCCATATTTGGTGCCGGATTTCAGTGTTGACACATACTTTGATGCGCTGTGTGAGATTCACGAATCAATCCAACGGTACGGCCAACTCAGCACGAGCTCCCACCGGTGGCTTGTTGAGGCTGAAAAGCGCTTCGATACCACTCACTAGAGCCAAAGAGCGGGGCGTCTTGAGACACTCCCCGCTCATTTTTGGTCTTTACTACTTGCAGAGCACCTGTGCTAGTTCACGCAGCAGCACCGGCAGTCCCTGCCTGAGTTTCTCAAACTCTTGCACTCGGAAGAACTCGTTTGGAGCGTGCACGTTGGCATCAGCGCTGGCGGTGCTGAACGTCACTAAGTAAGCTCCCAGAACGTCGAGGAATACACGAGACACAGGAAGTGTTCCCCCAGAGCGCATTATGACAGGTTCTCTGCCGTATACCTCTCGAAGCGCCCTAACCTGAGCACCTACCGCAGGATGGCTCAGCGGAAGCAGATACGCCTTGACACCCATCTTGTACGGAGTTACTTTGGAGAAGACGCCCTTTGGGGTATGCGTCTGGACGTGCTGTGCTACTAGATCTGTGATCTTCGACGGTTCTTGATCGCTTACCAGCCGGCATGTGATCTTGCAGTACGCCTTGGCCGGAACAACAGTCTTGAGTCCGTCACCGGTGAAACCACCCCACATCCCGTTAACATCCAAAGTGGGGCGGGCGAACACTCTTTCGAGCGCTGTGAAATCGCACTCGCCGAACAACTCGGGCGCTCCGGTTGACGCTAAGAAATCCTTCTCTGTAATAGGTACCTTGCCGAACGCATCGCGCTCTTGTTGGCTGAGTGGCACCACATCATCGTAGAAGCCGCTTATAGCCACCTTGCCGTCAGGATGTTTCATGCTCGCCACGATGCCGGAGAGCGCGTGTAGCGGATTGTGTACCAAACCTCCCGCAAGACCCGAATGCAAGTCAGTGCTGGCTGCGGTAACTTCTATCTCCACACCGCAGATGCCCTTTGAACCGGTGCTGAGCACAGGCACGTCGGGCTCAAGACCCGCACCGTCAACGGACACCACTAGGTCGGCACGCAGTATCTCACTGTTAGACCGAATCAGAGATTCTATGTTGGGGCTGGCCATTTCTTCCTCGCCCTCGAACAGGAACTTGAGGTTAAGTGGAGGGCCTCCCGATGCAATCATGTTTTCCACAGCCGTGACGGCGGCGAATACACCTCCTTTGTTGTCGGCGGCGCCGCGGGCGAATATCTTTCCGTCACGTATCTCTGGTGAAAACGGCGGAGAAATCCATCTGTCCAAAGGGTCGGGCGGCTGCACGTCATAGTGCCCGTAGATCAAAACGGTTGGAGATTTGGGATTCTGGGCGCTGACTCTACCGTAGATGCTGGGATGACCCGGAGTCTCGATGATCTGCACGTCCTGGATTCCAGCGCGCTGCATCCTGCACCTCAGCCATGTTGCAGCCCGCAACACGTCTTGCTTGTGCTCAGGCAGAGTACCCACGCTCGGAATGGACAAGAACTCCAGAAACTCTTCGATGTACCGCAACTTCTCACTCCTTTGCTACTGTATAATCCGGACCGTTTTATCTACAATTCTGTTGGCTAAGTGTTTACCCTTCATCACACACCTAACTCGAGAAAACTGGGACTGGATTGATACATCGAGACAATGCATAATGGTGCTTAGATTGTGTTTGGCGCCAAATCCAAGCAGGGCGGTGGTAGACGTGGACGTCTTGTTACGGCCGGTTAGTACGCAGGACAGAGCGCAGGTGCTTGCTGTTGAGGCTCTGTCTACTCCCAATTTGCGTTATCTCCCAGAGGTATTCGAGCAGTTTGTCGCGGACGAAGAAGGCGATTTCAGTGTAGCACTCGTTGACGGCGAGATTGTTGCGTGCGCCAAGCTTACAGTGGTTGCCGACGGCTCGGCCTGGCTTGAGACGCTGCGCGTGATACCCGAAAAACAGCGACTTGGGCTCGGCAAGCGCTTCTACGAGCGCTTCTTTGAAGTGGCTGCCCAAAAGCGGATAAACACGATGCGCATGTATACAGGTGTCACAAATGCTGCGAGCAAGGGTCTGGCCGAGCGGTTCGGGTTCCGCTTGGCGGCCTCTTATAACAGTGCACACATATCTACCAAAGAGATACCCAAAGGTCTAACAGCTGGTGGCTTCGAGCGCGTCGCTGATGTTGAGCGAGCCACGCAGTTGCTCATGGCATGCGAAAAAGAGTGGACAGGTTTTGGCGTAATGAACCGCACGTTCTACGCGATGAACCCCTCGACGTGCGCTGCTTTCTGTCGTGCCGGACAAGTGTACGAAGACAGTCGCAGCGGAAGTGTGATATTAATGGGTGCCCGGTTCATGCACCATAAAGCTCTCCACATCGGGGTCTTCAGAGGAGAGCGCGCTCTATGCTTGGATTTTGCCAAACTACATGCGCATAAGCTAGGGGTCCCCAGAGTTGAGTGCATGTTCGCGCCGGATGCTGATGATGTGAGGCAGGCGCTCACGCAATCAGGTTTCGAGATGTCTGGTTCAACTTTCATAGTCATGGAATGGAACGGGTGAGCATAACACGGCTTTGAGAGGGGCTGAGTTACAGCCCCTCCTCTCTCGATTGTCAGTTGCTGAATGCGCGTGACGCGGCACTGGTGCCAGCGCCTTCGGGGACATCCATGCCAAGGTTTTTGAGTATGTGCTCAAGCGCAGCCAGTAACAGCACAATGTTCGACTGCTTTGAACCGTGGCCCATGAGCCCAACACGCCATATCTTGCCTTTGAGTTCGCCAAGTCCGCCGCCAATCTCGATATTGTAATCGCTGAGCAGCTTTTGCCTGACCTGAGCGTCGTCGATGCCTTGAGGCACTTTGATGACTACTAGAGACGGCAATCTGTACTCGGGCGCCACAAGAAGTTCGAGTCCCATGGCGGTGACGCCTTCAGAGAATGCGCGCGCGTTTCGAGCGTGCCTTGCCCAGCAGTGCTCGAGCGTTTCTTCGCGTATGAGGCTTAACGCCTCGTGAAGCGCGTACACCATGTTCACCGGGGCAGTATGGTGGTAGAAGCGCTCACCAGTCCAGTACCTTTGAATCATGCTCAGGTCGAGATACCAGCTGCTCACAGCACTCTTGCGTCGCGCAATCGCTTGTTGCGCAGCTTCGCTGAGCGTCACGGGAGCCAGTCCGGGCGGACACGAGAGGCACTTCTGAGTGCCGCTGTAGACGAAATCCAAAGATAGCCTGTCAGTAGGCACTTCAGTACCACCGAGCGATGTAACCGCGTCGACTACCATAAGAGCGCCTGCCTCATGCGCGTACTTAGTTATCTCTTCGAGTGGTTGCAGCACTCCTGTGGACGTCTCGGCGTGCACGGCAGCGACCACCTTTGGCCTGCCCGCTTGGGCGATGGCACGCTTGACGTCGGCTGGGTCAACAGGCGTGCCCCACTTAGAATCGACTTTGACCAACTCTGCCCCAAGTCTTGGTACGATATCACACAGTCTTTCGCCGAACACTCCGCACGAAAGCACAACCGCCTTATCACCAGGTTCCAAAAGGTTCGTTAGAGAGGCGTCCATACCTGCGCTACCAGTGCCGGATAACGGCACGGTCAACGCGTTCTCGGTGGCGAATACGTAACGGAGCAGCTGTGTGGTCTCGGACATAATGTCGCAGAACTCGGGGTCAAGATGGCCGAGTACAGGCTCGGACAGCGCTGCAAGCACCCTCGGGTGCACCGGGCTTGGGCCCGGTCCCAGAAGAAGACGTGCTGAGTTGTTTCTCAACGGGGCTTTCATTGTAACGTCACCTCTTCACTATATGAATAGAGTATCTGTATCATGAAGATAATTCCACCCGTGGAGTATGATCTCCTGCATGCGACCAGATTAAAGCATTGACAATGAACGTGAGGAGCAATGCTATTCGGGGCGGTAGCCGAGAGAATGCGAGAGTGCTCTTGCGTATTTCGTCGCGTGTTTTGCGACACAATCGAGGCGCTGCAACATCCTTGTGCTCGGACCTGAGACGCTGATGGCGGCGACAACTTCGGCTGAGAAATCGCGTACAGCGCAGGCCACGCACACTACCCCTTCTTCTCGCTCTTCGTGATCGATTGCGTAGCCTTGCTCACTGATGATCACAAGTTCTTGCTGCATATCATCCCAGTTGGTAATGGTGCTGGGGGTGTACCCAATCCAACCGCCGAGTTCCGCGAGATCTCTGGCCTTGCCAGGCGGCATATCTGCCAGGTACACTTTGCCAACGCCTGTACAGTGCAGAGGTGCTCTTGCGCCGAGCCGGGTAAACATCGAAAGCGCCCTAGAACTTGTTACCTGTTGTATGTACACCACTTCGTGGCCGTCCAATACTGCTAGGTTAACGTTTTCGTTGATCTCAGCCGAGAGCTCTTCCAAGAACGGCTGCGCGCGTTCTGCAAGCAAGAAAGCCTCCCTTGCCGCGAACCCCAGCTCGAGTGCTTTTATTCCAAGCCGGTACTTGCGCGTCTTCGCGTCCTGAGTCAGGTACGCACCTGCGACAAGCGTGGCGAGCAAGTGGTGAGTTGAAGAGAAGTTGAAACCGAAATGGCGGCTCACTTCTGTTGCGGACAGGTCACAGCGCCTCTCGGCAAACAGATTAAGTATGGATAACGCCTTCTCAACCGAGGCTATTCTGGTTGGCTGGCTAGCGTTTCTACTCATTGACAAATCCTCCGTGCAACGCATCTCGAACGACCAAGAGACGTTCTTCTCAATGTAGCACTTATCCTGCCTGGTTGGCACAAACGCAATGTGTAGTAGTAAGAAGAAAATGAGATCTGGCAGCACACATAAGGGCATTGAGTCAGCTTCAGGAGTTCGATTATCATAGAACTAGTCTGGTGTATCAGTTCTATGGAGGTAAAACACAGTGTACGACGTACAGGTTGTGTACAGCGAAGCCGGCGAACTGGTTACCAGCCTTTACGCATACTCCAGCAATGAGGTACGAGCTGTCCTAGATCTAGGCGACGACTGGCGACAGCAGGTGCTAAGCTCAATAGGTCACTCGATTCATGAGCACGTGGAGGCAATATCTAAAGACATCGCGTTGTACCTAAGGTTGAGCTGGCAGAGCCCGTATGCCGAAGTGGCTGGTTTTTTTGACTGGCTCCGTTCGAACGAGCATGGCTGCGAGCCCGAATGTGCATCGGTCGAGCAGGCGGTCTGGCTCATGTCACAGTGGCATGAGCGGTATTTTGCAGAGAAAGCGCCTGAACTAAATGCCATGCTGCTTGCAGCGAGAGACAACGCAAGAAGCGGCATTGAGAAGCCGCAGGCGCTTGTAGAAGCGCTCACCGGGATGAGAGTGTACCGAAGGGCAGGGCTAGATAGCGTTGTGCTCGTGCCGCAGTTTCACGCAAGCCCGTGGGTGTTGCGAGATTTGTGCGATGGCCAGATGGTGCTCCGTTATCCAGCCGATATTGATTACGGTTCCGACGCGAACGGCAAGCGGCTCTTGCGTGTGGCGCGTGCGCTCTCTGACCAGAGCCGACTGCAGATTATCAGGATGCTGGCTCGAAAACCGATGTATTTCAGTGAGATTGTCGAATCGAGTACTGTTGGCAAGAGCACAGTGCACCATCACCTTGTGGTGCTAAGGGCTGCTAGTCTTGTGAGGGTGCACCTGCTTCGAGACGGTAGGGTCAAGTACTGCTTGGCGCCGGCGATTTGGCAGAACGCATCAAGGCTTATTCGGAGATATGTGAGAGATGAGTGAGAATACGCTTCGTCAGCCCGCGGATTTGCGCGCGTTTGCTGTGCTGTGGCTATCTCAGGCAGTGTTGCTTTTTGGGAACGCTCTTACTCTGTTTGCAAACACGGTGTTCATGGCACAGGTAATGTACCCAGAACCGGCACAACGTGTTCAACTCGGGGCGGGGCTGGCAGCAGCCGGTGTTGCGTGGACACTACCTAGCCTTGTGCTGGGCCCACTTGCAGGCGCATGGGTGGACAGAAACAGCCGTAAGGCCACCATGATAGTTTCTTCGATCGCATCTCTGGCTGTGCTGTCGCTGCTTGTAGCGCATATGGCACAGCACACACTTACGCTCTCCGGTCTAGTGCTGATGATGACGACTCTTTCTGCGCTCAATGCGTTCCACACCTCAGGTTTCGAAACTTCCTATGTGATGCTGGTGCCTACGAGCATGCTCCCGCGTGCAAACGGTATGGTGCAGGGACTGTGGGCGGTGTCCGGGATCTGCGCTCCGCTTGTAGCTGCATGGCTTATACGCTTACCGGCCGCTGTATGCGCTTTTGGCACTTACAGTACCATCTCCAATCTATTGGGTTCGATGCCGTCCGGTGCTCCGGTGGCCGTTGCCGCGAACCTAGTCGCATCCGCTCTGGCAGTGCTTCTACTGGCATTCGTGCGGATACCGCCACCCACTCAGTACAGCGTAGGTCAGACTACAAAGCGGCTTGGCCTCGGCGAAGACCTGAGGTCTGGTGTACGGCATATCCTTGCCCGCCCGCCGCTGGTGTGGTTGCTTGTGTTGTTCGCGCTGTGCAATCTGGTTGGCGGAGCCATGGGCACGCTTCAGCCGCTCATCGTGGGGCATAATCTGCTGGCCGATCGAACTGCCAGAGCGCTTTCGTTTGAGGCTTCGTTGGCGCTGTTGGCCTCGGTGATGAGCGTCGGTGGCCTGATCGGTAGCTTGGCGATGACTCTTTGGGGCGGAGTCCGGCGAAACAGAGCACACGGTGTGCTTGTGCCGCTTATGGGAATGGCAATCGCACAGGCGGCGTATGGGTATTCGAAATTCGTGTACATTACACTCGCTGCGGGTTTCGTAATATCGTTCATGTCTCCAATCATGAACTCACACTCACAGACCATATGGCAGATTGAAACACCGTACGGTATGCAGGGTCGAGTGTTTTCGATAAGGAGGCTGGTCGCGCAGTTCACGCTGCCCATCGGTACAACTATGGGCGGTTACTTGGGAGGCAGGTTTGACCCCGGAGTAGTATTGATGCTCATGGCGCTTGCTGTGCTCTCTTTCTGTGCAGCACAGCTTCGCAATCCACACCTTGTCGGCCGCGGTTGAGCACCCCAAACTGAAGCCATGCAGCGTCCGGGTACCTGAAAGGAAGCACCTGGTTCCTGCCGAATACACCATCTATTGGCACGGCAATGTGCCTTTGGGAGGGCGGGAGCATTGACCTGGCAACAGGCGGCTGTACTGCTAGTGCTACTGGCGATGTTCATATTGTTCGCACTAGGAAAACCTCGTTACGATGTCGTGGCGCTGGCCGGGCTTGGTTGTGTAGCCGTGCTGGGACTTGTCCCTGGGGAAGAAGTGTTCTCCGGATTTGGTCATGGCGCGGTTATCACCGTAGCAGCGGTGCTTGTGGTGAGCCGCGCACTCACAAATTCAGGTGTCGTAGATAGTCTAGACAGCCTGGTCATGCGGGCGGGTAGCAACATCGTCATCCAGATAGCGCTGCTCACACTGCTCGTGGCGGTATGCTCGGCGTTCATCAATAACGTTGGAGCTTTGGCCATATTCCTGCCCATATCGCTTCGTATGTCACGAAAGACCGGCACTTCACCTTCTTTGCTGCTGATGCCGCTTGCGTTCGGCTCTTTGCTTGGCGGGCTGGCTACTCTGATCGGCACGCCGCCGAACATTATCATTGCGACATTTCGCGCTGAGTACGCTGCCGAGCAGTTTCGGATGTTTGACTTCCTGCCGGTGGGCGGTGCTGTCGCTCTGTGCGGCCTTGTGTTCTTGACTTTGGTGGGTTGGAGGCTTTTGCCTGTCAGGCGGAGCGCAGAATCTGGCGAAGAGATGTTCGAGCCGGGAGACTACGTTACCGAATTGAGAGTACCTGAGGACTCAGAACTCAGCGGCATACGGGTGCGTGATATCGAGAAGGCTGAAGGCGCGGATATCGAGGTTGTAGGCGTCGTGAGAGCAGGCCAGCCGTTTCCTTCGGTACACCCAGGCCTTGAGATAATGCCCAATGACAGCCTTGTGGTGCGTGCGGAGGCCGAGGACATTGAAGAACTGCTGAAGAACACAGACCTCGAGCTTGTTGGCCAGTCTGATGAACACTCAGAGCTGCTGGTGGGTTCAGAAGAAGTTACTGTGGCAGAAGTGGTGGTCATGCCGACTTCGCGTCTGGTGGGCCACTCCGCGGCAAGTCTGAGCCTCAGAACTCGCTTTGGGCTTAGCTTACTGGCGGTGTCTCGCCAGGGCTCAAGACTCAAGTCAAGGTTATCTCGGGTGCGATTTCGTGAAGGCGATGTGCTGCTTGTCCAGGGTGACTCAGATAGCATGCCTTCGGTCCTGGGCGAACTGAAGTGCCTGCCTCTTGCGTCAAGGGGGATCAAAATGGCGCGTCCAAGAAGACTGCTGTTGATAACAGCCGTTTTCGGAGGCGCAGTGGCGCTCACAAGTCTTGGAATGCTGCCTGTGCAGCTGTCACTGACTCTTGCCGCAGTAGGAATGGTACTGTTTGGGTTCACGTCGGCGAAAGAGGCGTACGAAAGCATCGACTGGGCTGTGATTGTGTTGTTCGGATCGATGATCCCTGTTAGCGGGGCTCTTGAGCGCACCGGCGCTGCAGAGATGCTTGCGACGCGGCTTGTTGGTGTGGCGATACATGTCGACGCGTGGGTAATGGTTTCGATTGTCATGCTGTTTACCATGGTGCTATCTGATCTTGTGAACAACGCTCCAGCCGCACTACTGATGGCGCCGATAGCGCTCCGCGTCGCGCAGGCGCTCGCAGTACAGTTCGACCCGTTTCTTATGGCAGTTGCCGTGGGTGCATCATGCTCATTCCTGACACCCATAGGCCACCAATCCAACATGCTAGTCATGGGGCCTGGAGGTTACCGCTTTGGCGATTACTGGCGAGTGGGGCTTCCTCTTCAGATCATTGTGCTGGTGGTTGCAACTCCTATGATTCTTGCCGTGTGGCCTCTATAGAACCAAAGACTAGCAGCATAGGCCGTAGCGCCCTGCTCTGGATGCTTGGTCACTTCCTTGTGCCAACTCAAATTCTGGAGGGATTCAACATGCAGTTTGAGGTTCGTGAAATCGAGAAGTTGGAGATCAGAGTGTTGCTGGACAATTCGGGTGGCACCGGCTATGGATTGCTTGGCACACACGGTCTTTCGATGCTGATTCGCACCCAATATGAGTCTCAGTGGTCGAATGTGCTGTTTGACGTAGGGCCGAATGCAGATGTGTTGCTCAACAACATGGAGCGGCTGGGTGTTTCGCCTTCGGGTATCGACTGTATTGTGCTCAGCCACTCACACTATGACCATGCGGGAGCGCTTGTGAAGGTCGTTGAAGCGATTGGCAAGAGGCCCCTCGCGATAGTCACCCACCCAGACGCGTTCCGTGTGACTTATGGTCTCAGACCTAGCGTGAAAGTCATTGGGACGCTGTGTTCTGACCGCGCAGCCGTCGAAGCGCAAGGGGGGGTGTTTGTGAGCGTATCAGAGCCTATGGAAGTTGCGCCGGGGCTCTTTACCACAGGCACCGTGCCGCGGAGTACCGGCGAGCCAACAGGAGTGAAGACATTCTGCGTTCGCGACGACGGCAGTTGCACAGAAGACCCCATATTCGACGATATCAGCCTTGTGGCCAAGGTCGGCGATTGCGGGCTATCGGTAATCACAGGTTGTAGTCACTCCGGCATAGTAAATATATTGAGGCACTGTACACAACTAGCCGGCTGTAACGACCTAGAACTTGTGATAGGCGGGTTTCATCTTCTCGGCGCCACCGACGACAGGATGAGTTGGACGATGTCGGAATTTGCGGCAATGAAACCGTCACGCGTGGTCTCCGGACACTGTACAGGATTCGACGCAGAAGCCAGGTTCCGCCAGCAGATGGGCAGCGCTTACGAGAGCATGTTCACGGGCAAGGCGATACGCGTTCCGCGTTAGACGCAGACAATTGCGGCATATGTGTCATGTGTGCCATGATTCCAACATTGCTTCTGCACACGAAGTTTGAAGGATATACGCGAAAAACGTAGAATCCAACTTACCATTCCCTGGCTAGGCCGGAAAATCTGTTCTACGCAGCGGAGGATAAGATATGGGTTGCCGTCTGCAGTCGAAGCATGGGATGTTACACGCAATAGCCAAGCTACTAATGATAGCAGCAATCATCTGTGTGGTCTGCCCTATCGAAGCGCGAGCGGGCGAGACCGCTTTTGAGTATACCGTCGTGCAAGGTGACACGCTCTACGACATCGCGATACGGTTCGGCACAACGACCAATGCGCTTGCTGCGTCGAACGGGCTTAACCCGAACGCGATCCTACGTCCGGGCCAAGTGCTTGAGATAAGAACTGCAGGAGCGAGTTTCACGGAGCATCGTATCGCAAGCGGTGACACCTTATACGATCTCGCGTTGGCTTACGGTACTTCAGTGACCGCAATATGCAGAGAGAACGGAATCAGCCAGAACACTCTTCTGCGAGTCGGACAGGTGTTGAGAATCCCATCTGCTTCAGCCGGTACACAGACTGCAGCCAATACTGATGTTGAACGCGAGGGCCCTATAATACATACGGTCAGATCTGGCGAGACTCTGTCACACTTGGCGCTTAAGTATTCTACTACTGCGCTCGAAATCGCGCAGCAGAACGGGATCAGTGTGAACTCGATGCTGAAGATAGGCCAGCAACTCGTGATTCCGGAGGCCTATCGTGTCGCGACCGCGCCCTCCTCTGATACACCAATCGTGACCCCCGAAGCCATGACAGGCATTCTCTCAGTTGACGCTGACTTTGCCGTGCATTGTGTCAGGCCGGGAGACACGCTGTATGACCTTGCGGCTCATTACGGTACAACCGTCGCGGCTATCGCGGTTGAAAATGGCATCAATGCAAACGCGTTCCTGCGCGTCGACCAGAACCTCATCATACCCCTGTCTGGTGTACCAGGGAGAAGACACGATACTCTCGCATCGAGGTCAGGCAGTGTTGGCGCAGAGGCCATCACGTGGAGTGTGATGAATCCGCTCTTCCCACGGGGCGCGGTTGCCACGATCACCGACGTGCGTACGGGAGAGAGTTTCCAGATAAAGCGACTTGGCGGTACCCTTCACGCGGACGTTGAGCCCCTAACGCGCACGGATGCAGATACGATGAAGCGAATATGGGGTGGCTGGAGCTGGAACCGTAGATCTGTTGTGTTTGAGTACGAAGGACTCAGGGTCGCGGCCTCGATGAACGGAATGCCACACGGTGGCCAGTCCATAGGCACCAACGGCATCTCGGGCCATGTGTGTCTGCATTTTCTTGAAAGTAAACTGCACTGCTCGGGCCGCATGGATCCTGATCACCAGGCTGCGGTGCGGGCGGCCGTGGGCAAGTAAGTGTAACTCAATCTTCCGAATACAGTTGTGCGAATGGCGCTGCGTACACCGCAGCGCTTTTGTGTCTTGAGAGGCGGGTTATCTGAAGAACGCTATGCCGAATGCGATGCCCAGTACCGCAACGTACAGAGGGTAGATGTTTGCGAAATGGAGCAATGCAAGTGAGGCTGCGAATACTGCGGCGGTTCTTGTGTCCACTACAGAACTTTTGCCGAGGTTTATCACGGCATACAGAATAAGCGCGAGCACAGCAGGACGCAGACCTCGAAACGCTGCATCCACGTACACGTTATGCCGAAATGTCGCGTAGTAGCGAACCACCAGCAGTATCGCGATCATTGGGCCTGTTATAAGTCCCAATGTCGCTGTGATCGCACCCGCGATGCCTGCAACTCGAAATCCGACGAATGTGGCCATGTTAACCGTTATTGGGCCGGGAGTGACTTCGGCGATTGCGACAAGGTCTGCAAACTGCTCTGCGTTCAGCCAACTGTGCTTTTCCACGATTTCCTTTTGCATCAGACTTAGCATGGCATATCCGCTTCCGAAGGTGAACACTCCCGTCTTGGCGAAAGCGAGCGCGAGGCCGAAAAGATGTGATCCGAAGTGTATTGCGCCCGACATGAACGACACCCCCTGTGTGAAGGTGTACTTAAGTTCCATTCAGCAGGGTGCGTGTCCTGCTCACGGCAGGGAAGGTGCGGCTTCTGACTGAACATACTTATAGATACAAGAGTGTGTCCCAATCTCCGAGATAGCGAGGGACTGTCATGCCCGAAAAAGCGATTGAAGCGCACCAGTTGGTCTACAGCTACGGCGAGCGGGTGGCCGTCGACGGCATCAGTTTTGACGTGGCGGCGAACGAGATCTTGGGTTTTCTGGGCCCGAACGGCGCGGGCAAATCGACGGTTGTGAAGATGCTCACCGGGCAAATACCACCTAAGTCCGGGCGGGCGTTGGTGCTGGGCGTTGATGTGGCGTCCGAGCCGAAGAAGGTTCAGGCGCGCTCGGGCATCTGCTTTGAGATGACCAACCTCTATGAAGACATGAGCGCAGTGGACAATCTCAACTTGTTTGCGCAGCTGTTTGGGGTGCGGCACTTCGACGCCAACAGTCTGCTCGAAAGAGTGGGACTCGGAGGAAGAGGGCGCGAACTGGTTTCGCATTACTCAAAGGGGATGAAGCAGAGGCTGATGGTTGCCCGGGCGCTCGTCAACAAACCCGAAGTGCTGTTCTTGGACGAGCCTACTCACGGGCTTGACCCCGTGTCGAGCGAGGCGATTCGCAGCATCATATTGGAGGAAAGAGCGCGTGGCGCGACAGTCTTTTTGACGACGCATGACATGCACGAGGCAGACATGCTTTCTGATCGCGTCGGATTCATCAACGACGGCAGGATTCTTGCCATGGATACGCCGCACGCGCTGAAGCAGCGATACGGCAAGAGGTCGATAAAGGCAGAGGTCGCCGCGCCCGACGGTACGCTTGAGAATTACGAAGTGCCACTTGATGCTCCGGATACGCCAAAGAAGATGGCAGAACTGTTTAGCACACGCAAGGTTGTCACACTGCACAGCGAAGAGGCGAGCCTTGAGCAGATATTCATCCATATAACCGGCAGGCGACTGGCATGAACCCGCGCACGCTGAGTGTTCTAATATCCAAAGACGTCCGGTTGTTCTTTAAGAACAAGTTCTTCGCCTTTATAACGCTGTTCGGGCTGGTGTTCTACGTGGCGGTGTACTATCTTCTTCCTGCCACGCTCGAAGAGACACTCACTGTGGGCTGGGTGGGGCCAGAACTCAGCGCTGCGTTTTCAGAAGAACTCAAATCCGAAGGGCTCATAATCGTGTACTATGCTTCGGAAGAGCTTGTGAGACAGCCCATCTTGCAGAACGAACTGGCAGCCGCGCTGATCGTGCCCGATGATTTTTCATACCAAATCAGCCAAGCAAAGCGCCCCCAAATAAGGGTGTTAACAAGGTCGGATGTTCCCGCAGAATACGCAGATATGTACAAACTGGTCGCCCAGGAACTCATGCATATGGTACTCGGCCAAACACTGGATATACAGGCTGAAGAAGTGTTGGTTGGACCAGACATGGCTGGAGCGGCCATATCAGTGCGAGATAGAATGCTGCCTGTGCTCATCATGTTCGTGTTGATGATGGAAACCATGGGTCTTGCGGCGCTTATGACAAGAGAAATCGAGACGGGTACGCTGCGCGCGCTTCTTGTGACTTCGCTCAGCCTCAGAGGACTATACTTGGCAAAAGCAGTGACAGGTGTGCTTATGGCGCTGGTGCAAGTGCTGCTACTGCTGTGGTCTACAGGCGGTCTGAGAGGCGAGTTGCCGTTGCTTCTTCTAGTGCTGATTCTCGGTTCTATTATGGTCACCGGTACCAGTTTTCTCATAGCTTCTGTGTCGAGAGACATGATGTCCGTGATTGGATGGGGAATGCTTGCAGTGGTCGTGTTCAGCATACCTGCGTTTAACATCTTGTTGCCGGGGCTTGCATCAGGCTGGGGAAGGTTATTTCCCAGCTATTACATAGTCGATCCTCTTCACAGGCTGCTAAATCTGGGTGTCGGCTTAGGCCATGTTGCACCAGCTGTCGCGGGCTTGTGCGGATTCTCAATACTGGCGTTTGTGCTGGGCATACGCGCACTCAGGGGGCGATTGGATTGAGCCTGCGCCGCGCAGCGATACTCATAAGAAGAGAGATGTTACAGGCGCCGAAAAGCTACTTGTTCATCACCGCGCTCGGTATCCCGCTGATGCTGAGCATAGTCGTGCCTCTGGTGTTCGGCACCTTCTTTGCAGGTCTGCCCAGACTCGGTGTTGTTGACACGGGCTCAGAGGTCACCTGGATAGTCGGTGGAAACGAGGCGATTATCACCACAACTTATACCTCGGAAGAAACTCTGCTGGCTGCCATGGAGCAAGGCGCGGTAGACGTTGGGCTGGTCATACCGGCCGAATTTGACGCACAGGTTCGCACCGGTGCTCCGGCCTTTTTGAAGGCTTACGTATGGGGAGAAAGCACAATACGGAACCGTCTGGTACCGATGCAAGCGCTGCTCGCTGCGGTGCGCACTGTGGCTGGTCACGGTGCGCAGGTAGAGGTGGTGCACAGCATAGTCGGAGAGGGCGTTTCAATTCCTTGGGAGAAGCGAATGCTACCTCTCATGGTGATCGTGCCGGTGCTCTTTGGTGGTATGATGATTCCGGCTGCATCGCTGGTCAGCGAAAAGAGCAGGCGCACACTCACCGCGCTTTCGGTGACCCCGGCGCTTGCAAAAGAGGTGTTACTGGCCAAAGCGACGCTGGGTATTCTTGTGGCCTTGTTTACGGGCGCGCTTGTGCTGGCGCTTAATCAGGCTCTTGGCCAACGTGCTTTGCTGATGCTGCTGGTGCTGTTCGCTGGCTCTTTGGTGAGCGCAATGGCAGGCGTGCTGATGGGTATACACACAAAGGACATAAACAGCCTATTTGCCACGATGAAAGCTCTTGGGCTGTTTCTCTACGCCCCTGCAATAGTTCGCATGTTTCCTGAGGTTCCGGGCTGGTTTGCGCGTGTGTTCCCTACGCACTACGTTCTGAATCCGGTTGTCGAGATATCTCAAAACAATGCTTCGCTGGGGCAGGTCGTACCTGATCTTATCGTGCTCGCGCTGCTCGGAACAGCGCTGCTGTTGGCGATCTCGAAGTCTAGTTCGAGGCTGACTGAGTCTTAAAGGCCGATACTCTGTCCAGTGGATCAAAGCACGTAATCTATCTGCTCAGCAGTAGCGGTATACGAATATGAAGTGGCTCGCGCTACCTAGCAGCACAAACAGATGGAAGATCACGTGGAAGTCGAGCCACTTAGGAATCAGGTTCGGCTTCTTAAAGAGGTAGATCAGAGCACCGAGAAGATAGCAGCCCCCACCCACCATAAGCCATAAGACGGCTGCCGGCGAAAGCGCAACAACGAGTGGGCGTATGGCGACGAGTGCCATGAGACCCATTCCGACATACGCGAGTGTGTATACAACACGCGGGATGTTCGAAAAGCACAGTCTGCTGCCGATGCCCAAGATAGCTACAGACCAGGCAGCCACGAGGAGACCGATGCCAAGCGCATCGTTAAGTACCAGCAAACACACAGGTGTATAAGTGCCTGCGATCAGTACGTATATCATGCTGTGGTCGAGTTTTCTGAGCCGGGTTATCACGCGGGGGGAACTCACCACCAGGTGGTAGGTGGCGCTTGCGGCATAGAGAAGCACCAGACTTAGCCCAAACACCGAAAACGACACGATCCCCCGGACATCTTGCCTGGACAAAGCGTGATCTAGCAGCAGCACGAGAGCCACCACAGACAGCGCGGCGCCTAAGAGATGAGTCAGACCGCTGCCGGGTTCTCTTAGGTATTTTATCATATGATGGCACCTCCGTGTTTTGGGAGCATTCTATGGCCAGAACGCATATCCTCCCATTGTGCGGAACCAAGTCCGGCTAGAGGGTAGTGTGTGTGCCACGCAGAACAAATATGAAACTTGAGGTGGTGGACTGGGTGAAGATAGTCGTAAGTGGCATACCAAGAGGATACCATCAGCCTCGAGCCGATGGGAACTGGCTTACCGAAGAACACGCAGCGCGGATAACGAGCGTGGCGCCTTCGATTGAGTTGCTCGAGATACCGCCGGACCGTATTCGCTCAACGTGTCTTGACGGTATAGACGTGGCACTTGTAGAAGGAGGCAACCGCACTCATTACGATGGCGAACTTGACTGGCAAGACTATCTAGAGTTGTTTGTGCCTAGCCTCAGGTGGGTTCAGATATGCAGTACCGGTTTCGGTGATAACATTACGCAGCAGATCATGGACGGCTCGGTAGTCCTCACCAACTCGCCGGGTGTGTACACGGTTCCGCTTGCAGAAAGCGTGTTAGCAGCGATGCTCGAACACGCCAAGAACCTTAGAAAGAGAATTAGGAACCAAGAGATACGAAGATGGAGTCAGATTCCCAACGCTGAACTCTATGGACAGAGCGTACTGATTATCGGTCTGGGTAGAATAGGGTTGCACGTGGCTCGGCTGTGCAAAGCGTTTGGAATGCGAGTAGTTGGTGTAAGAAGAAGTGCAGGTTTGCACGACTGTGTAGACCTCGTGACAACACCCGACCAGATGCGCGCGCATCTTGCGCGTGCAGACTACCTCGTGATGGCGTTACCCCTTACAGCCGACACGAAGAATATGCTCACAGCAGAAGATTTCAGACTGATGAAGCACAGCGCGTATGTCATTAACATTGGAAGGGGAATGACGGTTGATGAAGATGCGCTGCTTGAGGCGCTTCAGCTTGGAGAGATAGCCGGAGCCTACCTTGACGTATTCAGTGAAGAGCCGTTGCCCGCCGGTCACGCTTTCTGGGGCATGAATAATGTGTTTGTTGTTCCCCACGACAGTCACTCTTCGCCACTTATCGGCGATAGGCTTGTCGATATGTTCTGCGATAATTTGCGTAGATACGTGGCTGGGTTACCACTTTGCAATAGGTGCGACCCGTCTAGAGGGTATTGACATAGTATGGCAAGCAGTGCATTAAAGCGCATGAAATGCAGGAATGTACTTCACAAATGTCGAAGGTATTATTTGAGGGGCATATAGCCTTAGAATAGATATACGCCGCGATAAGACAAAGCACGAACGTAGCATTTGGCGAGGCATCGGGAGCCCCGGACAAACCGGGGCTTTTCTGATTGCTTAGCACTAACTCAAGACGAAGAAGGAGGAAGAGCATGTTTAACAAGATCATTCTGGCTACTGACGGGTCGAAAGACGCTCTCAAGGCAGCAAGTGTGTGCAAGGAACTGCTGGACAAGAACCCTGAAGCAACTCTGCTGGTGGTGCACGCGAGAAGCCACCTGCCGGGTGTAACCGGAATCGAGATCGGGCAGAGTACGATGGATGATCCGAGAATCGACACGGCTCAGTATGGCACGCTTGACGTCACTATGGTCAACGAATACCTCACTAGCGTTGCGAAGTCCACCATAGGTAGCACCACGAAACTGTTCGAGTCGTATGAGGACAGAGTAAGCAGTGCGATCGAAACCGGCGATCCCGCTCCTGTGATAGCAGACAAGGCAAGAGAGATCGGGGCAGACCTCGTGGTCGTGGGTTCGAGAGGTCACACCGGGATCGGATCGTTGTTTATGGGCAGTGTGTCAACCAAGATTGTGCAGATTGCTCCATGCAGCGTGATGGTAGTAAGGTGACAATGAAGTAGACGGCAACATGGACACAAGGTCGCGCGCTCGTAGTTGGCTGCGACCTTGTGTGTTCTTCTGTGCACATATTGACGCATCAAGCAGGGAATCAGATTCTTTCGTATAACATCTTAGGGTGCTTTTTGCACTCTACGGAAAAACTATGCGTTTCTGGCCAGGAGGTAGCCCGTTGGATCAGCGCTTCGACGTAGTGATCATTGGAGCAGGAGTAGTCGGCTGTGCAATAGCGAGAGAACTGTCAAAATACGAGCTTAGTGTCGCGCTTGTCGAAAAGGCCGCAGATGTGGCGATGGGAACAAGCGGAAGGAACAGCGGAGTTGTGCATGCCGGGTTCAATAGCAAAGTGGGAAGCCTTATGGCAAGATTGTGCGTGCCCGGTTGCCTTCGGTTCGAGCAGTTCTGCCGTGAACTTGGTGTGCCGTACCGAAGAAGCGGCAAACTGGTGATCGGTTTTGATGAGCAGGACGTAAAGGCGCTGCAGAAGCTCAAAGATGATGGTGACCAAAATGGCTGTCCTGATCTGGAGATAATCGACAGGCGCAGGATGCTCGAACTTGAGCCAAACGTTGGAGGCATTGCTGCGTTGTACTCGCCTTGGACTGCGGTAATGACTCCGTATTTGCTCACAATAGCTCTCGCTGAGAACGCCCTGTCAAATGGTGTAAGCGTCTTTTTGAATACCGAAGTCACTTCCATTTCTCGGTTGAAAGACGGCATGTTCAGAGTCAGGTCGCGATCTGGTAGCACCTTCGATACTGCCTGGGTCATCAACAGCGCAGGCCTCTACGCCGACAAGATTGCTCGGATGGTCGGAATCGATGACTGGCGCATATACCCCTGTCGCGGTCAGTATTTTATCATGGACAAACGCGCGACCCACCTGATAAACAGGCCTGTGTATCCTGTGCCGAGACCCGAGATAGGCGGGCTCGGCGTGCATCTTACGACCACAATAGACGGCAATATCCTAATAGGCCCCAGCGCAGAGTACATAGACTCGAGAGACGATTACGCCTCGACTGAACATGTGATGCAGCAGCTGTATCATGAAGCAAGACAGCTGCTGCCGCTTATCGAGAGACGTGATTTCATACGCGATTTCTCAGGCATACGTCCCAAACTGGTGGGCAAAGCGCAAGGTGGTTTTGGAGATTTCGTAATAGAAGAGTCAGCAAAGGTACCAGAGTTCATCAACTTGGTTGGTATCGAGTCACCGGGGTTTACCGCTTCACCCATCATCGCTGAGATGGTCGTGGGCATGATCCGCAAGAAACAGACGCTTTCTCCAAACCCTGACTTTAACCCCATAAGAAAACCTTCGATCAAGTTTTCTGTGCTGGACGAGGAGCATAAGGCGGAACTCGTCAGCCGTGAGCCGGAGTACGGCGAAATCGTGTGCAGGTGCGAGGGTGTAACGCTCAAAGAGGTCAAAGATGCGCTCAACAATCCTCTTGGAGTAAAAAGCGTGGTGGGTGTTAAGTACAGGACGCGTGCGATGATGGGCCGCTGCCAAGGAGGTTATTGCTTCACAAGGATAGTGGCGCTTCTAGAACATGAGCACAACATAGCCCCGGAAAAGATGTGTTACTCTGGACCGGATTCGTATCTTTTCAGCGGAAGGGTCAAGTAGCCATGAAAACGCACAGCATCGATGCGGTAGTTATCGGAGGAGGGCCTGCCGGCCTTGCGGCTGCGGTCGAGATAAGAAAGAGCGGTGTTGATGTAATCGTTATAGAGCGCGAAAAGCGGCTTGGAGGAATTCTGAATCAGTGTATACATGACGGCTTTGGCCTTATAAAGTTTGGTAAGACGCTCACAGGACCCGAATATGCCAGAGTGTACACAGACCGCGTAACCGGGTTGGAAATACCTGTGCTTTTGGATACGCAGGTTGTGGGGCTTACATCAGAAAAACTGCTTACAGCAACGTGTGCAGGTAGAATGCAGAGATATTCTGCTGGCGCAGTTGTACTCGCGATGGGCTGTCGGGAGCGCACGCGCGGGGCGCTCGGCATCCCCGGCTCAAGACCGGCGGGCATCTACACGGCCGGCGTGGCGCAGTATTTGGCAAACGTGCAGAACATCATGATTGGCGAGCGCATCGTGATTTTGGGCTCAGGCGACATCGGACTCATTATGGCGCGCCGATTCACACTGGAAGGACGCAAAGTCGTGGCAGTGGTCGAGAAGCTGCCGTACCCTAGTGGACTCACGCGAAATATCCGCCAGTGTCTTGAAGACTACGACATACCGCTGTTGCTCGCTCACACCGTGACTAACGTGAGAGGTAACGACAGAGTAGAGTCGGTCACCATAAGCAAACTGAACAAGCATGGTCAAGTCGTTCGCTCGAGCGCAAGACGCGTGGCGTGCGACACACTTGTGCTTTCTGTGGGGCTGATCCCCGAAAATGAGCTCTCGCTTGCTGCCGGGGTGGAACTGGATCCAATCACTCAGGGTGCCTATGTAGATGAGCAATGCCACACGAACGTGCCAGGCATCTTTGCGTGTGGTAATGTGCTTCACGTGCACGATCTTGTGGACAACGTGTCGGAAGAAGCAGAAATAGCCGGAAAGGCTGCAGCACGCTACGTGAAGCAGCCGCAGGCGAGAAGCGAGCGGATTAGGGTTCTTGCGGGACACGGCGTGCGCTACGTGCTGCCGTCGAGGTTATCTGGCGAAGCGCGCGCTACTGTATCGTTGAGGGTTGCGGAGCCAGGACGCGACAAAACAGTCGTAGTAAGCAACGAGTCAGGCGTGGTAAAACGGATAAGGCATCGGCGTGTACAACCCGCCGAAATGATAAGATTCGAACTGCTCCCGGATGAAGTGCGAAATACGCAGAACATCAAAGTGGAACTGGTGTGAACGAATGAACAAGAACAGTATTGAACTAACGTGTATCGTGTGCCCCAACGGTTGCAGGCTGAGTGTCTTGCTGGAAGAGGGTAGGGTAGAAACTGTTGACAACGCGCTCTGTCCAAAAGGCAAGGAATACGCGATTCGGGAACTGGTCGACCCGCGGAGAATACTCACTACAACGGTCAAAGTGGCCGATGGGGAGATACCGCTTGTGAGTGTGCGCACCGATACCGCGATACCCAAGCATCTTATGAGAGAAGCTGTACGCCTGCTCAGCGCGCTGGATGTCAACGCGCCCGTCGAGGCGGGGGCTCTGATAGTTGACAATTTGCTCAACACAGGTGCAAAGGCGATTGCCACAAAGTGCGTGAGCCGAAAAACATCTTAAATGTGCCTATTTTGCAGACAACGACTGCTCAAACTCTATCATCTTGTTTAGCAGGTTTTCTACAATCTCAAACCCGTAGACAGGGTTCATCGCCCAGGTGCCACCCAGGTGCTCGACGTATTGCACCTTGCCTTTGAGGTAACCGAAATGCCTTGGATCTGGAGTGTCCTCGTACGGGGTTGCATCTACTCCGGCATATAGGTCGAGGTGATGGAGGTGCGCAAGCACACCTTCTTCCCAGCTTGCAAACCGATGATACGCCGAACCGATCTCGCATGTACCGTCGCCTGCATTAGTAGTCTTGAGGCCGCACGGGTTCATAAAGGACGCGTCAACTGCGCCTCCGAATCGACCGTATCCAGTCTCTTTTGCGGCTTGAGCGTACGCCACGTCGGGGCGTGCGCCATCTCGGGTTGCAAGCGACCAATACAGTTCGGCAAGTGCGACGAATTCTGCGGTTGCGCCCCTGCTCTCTGCCCAACGTGCGGCGGCCTGCGCGCTAACCTGTGGCCGACCCAAAATGGGGGTGAGACCTTCTGGATGGGGCTGGATGCGTACTTCCGGCTGTAGGCCGAACATCGAGGCAAACGATTCGTGCGCCAAGAGCACGTTCTTCGTGCCGCTGAACACCTCTCCCACGAGAAGCACAGTTTGGGTTTGCTGGTCCCAATAAGGCTGAACCCCCATGAACTCAGCGATCAAGCGCACGGGCACGAGCGTTCTGCCGTCCACAATCACCGGTGACTTGTCGAAGTAGAAAGGGTTTTCCAGGCCCGAGCTAAGAGTGAAGTACTCCAAAGAGTCTATCTGAAGCGCCATTGCGTCAAGATCTGAGAACTTGTATACGATTACTGTGCGCGTCTCGGCTATCCAATCCACGCTTCCGCCCAGCGCCTCTACTATGGCACGTACGGGCAGCATCACTCTGCCATCCATATTCTGGGGAGGTACGTCGAATGAAAGAGGTTCGGTGTTGATGAGCACGCTTACCACAGGCGGTTGCTGTGCCTGGCAGATCGCCGCAGAGCTCAGCAACAATATGCTCATGACCCACACCAAGACTACGCGTCGAATCACAAGAGACCCTCCAAATCAGGTTTAGACCACGATATGATGTGGCTTCATTCGACATTTGCGCCAAGTGTCCTGCGTGTTTCCAACTGCTGGAGACTGACCGGACTGGGTGTGGCCATCGCTAATATTTGGGTGAGGCGTCTCGGGTAACAGCAGGATAGCAGTTATGTATCAAGAAAACCTATGAGAGTGAGCCGGACCACAGAAGTTTAAGCGACCGGTGTGAGACGGTCAGAGTCATGTGTATCGAAAGGTACAGAAAGGGGTTTTGGCAGCGTGAACAGAGTTGAGAGGGCCTTAATGCACGCACTGTTTGTACACTTGCATCACAACATAGACAAAGCGATTGACTTCAGCGTGTTCAGGCAGCTGAATGAAAAAGTAGCGCGTACGTGGCCAGACTTGATGCTTATCGGGCCGGACGCGAATGATGACGCAGCCGTGTTCAAGATGCCCGGCGACGACGGGCTTATGGTTGCGAAGATGGAAAGTCATTGCTCACCGTGCGTGCCAAGGCCATACGATGGCGCTGCCACGGGCGCTGGCGGCGCGATGAGAGATGTTGTGGCTATGGGCGGAAGGCCTCTGTTTTTGCTTGACTTCATCGGCACCAGGCCACTTGACCAAGAAGTGTTGGTGGGCCCGTGCGGTTTTAGCGGTGAGTGCACTTGTGGTAAGTGCGTGAAGATGACAAGTGGAGATAGGGTCAACTTGCTTGTAAAAGGCATAAGAGACATGTGCGAAGCCATGGACGTGTTTGTCGTCGGTGGCGGCTTGTCCACGTCGTTTAGCGACATCGTGCCCGGAGTTGTTGTGGCCGTTATAGGCAGACTGATAACGAAACAGCCTCTAACCAAGCCTGCCAAGAGAGCAGGAGACAAGCTCGTCATCGTTGGTACTACAGGCAATGACGGTAACGACACACTATACAGGGCGGGACTGGTGGACGAGATGCGACCGGCGCAGGCGCTTTTCAGAGAAGAGAGGACCACGATGGAAGCAGCGCTTGCGGTGATGAAGACGCAGGTAGTGCACGCGTGCTCAGATCTTGGAGCTGCGGGCATAGGTGCGGCAGTCAGCGAATCTGTGCGTTTCGGCAGGCTCGGCGCGTGGGTTGACCTATCTCGTGCGCCTGCAAGCGTCGAAGGCTTGACACCGGAAGAACTGCTGATTTGTGAGACTCAGGCCAGGATGCTGTTCCAGGTTTCGCCCGAAGACGTTTCGGTGGTGCTCGAAGCGGCGCGGTCTAAAGGAGCGCTCGCAGAGATCATAGGCGAGATCCGAGAAGGTAACGAAGCGGTGTTCGTGTATGGAGACAAAGAAGTTGCGCGCATACCCAACAAGCCAGAGCCGGAGATGCTGAAGCAATTGGTATAGTCTGCGTCTTTGACATAATCTCTCGGCCCACACCTTTATAGGGGTGTGGGCCGAGAGACTACTTAAGCTCAAAAGTCCACACAGCCTGGCCGTCACGCACTTCCGGGATGACCTGGCACTGCACTTGCTGCATCTTGAGTCCCAGCCAGAAATGCGACGCTGATATGCCGATGTCCACATCCGGGTGTTCCCACTTCAGGTGCTTGTAACCCTGTGGCGCGTATATCTGCACTTGCTCTCCTCCCGAGCGGACTGCAAACCTCCAAGGCTGACTGTTTGCTGCAGAAGGTGCCATGCGCGCCAGGTCGAGCGCGTACAGCACTTCGGGCTTGATCAAGCGCTCGTCGACATAGGGGTGAAGCAGCTCGCGAATCGGCCTGCGCTTGGAACTCATAGCCGCCTGTGTAAACCTGTCCAGCAGTCTTGCGCCTTGCCTGCGCCAATAGCCTAGAGGAGTTATGCATATCGCACGCACGCCGCTTGCTTCGCTGCTGCCGCATCCCCATTTAGGAAGCCGAGTTACCTCCTCATCGGTTAGATGGGGCATAACTCTGTTAAGAACGGCGGCGGAGTAATGCCCAAACCAGCAGGTGGCAACGCCCAAAGAGGTGGCGTACAAGATGAAGAGTTCGCCCACGAATCCGGCCTTGGACACCGACAGCACGTCAGTGCTGCACATGAACGCTGCTCCGTTCGGAGGCGGAGCAGTCAGAGTATTATACAGTCTCTGACGTTGCTCCATCTTAAAGAAGCGGATTTCCACCCCATGGGTAAATGGTGCTTCGATGTTGCCGGCAAATTGCTCTAGTTTTTCTATCAGATCGGGTTGCAGTTCACGCTGTTCGTAGCTCCTAAAAGATCTGCGCTCATATATTGCCGTTTCCCATTCGACGTGCTGCATGAGGTCTGCCTCCGCTCTCATTTAGTGGCGCTTTAAACAATATGTGCCGCTCTTCCTGATTTCTATTCAGCCGCGCGCTGTACCTACCTGCAAAGCGCATTGGATAGATTCATTTCAGAGGTTGCTACGACAGTCGGAGAGCTCTATCATATATATGATAGATGCATATATCTTACTGCTTTGATGAGGTGATACATGTGTGTGCAGATGAAAGGGTATGCCAGGCACGCGGAAGGCAGTGTGAATGCGCCACGATACTGTCCGGACTGCTGAGGCCGTGTCTGCTCTTGCTTATAGCCGAAGCCAAAGGGCTCTACGGCTATGAGCTAAGCCAGGCACTCACAGAACTGGGGCTTGACGTAAGCGTCGAAGGAGGCAGGCTGTACAGAGCGCTCAGGCATCTCGAACGCGAAGAGCTTGTGGAATCCAAGTGGGAACTGCAGGATACCGGTCCTGCACGGCGTGTGTATAGCATAACCACAAGAGGCAGGCACTCGCTTGAGAGCACGCTCGAATCGCTCGACGCGGCCGTAGTCGCTCTGAAGAATTTGCGCAGCAGACTGCAGCAGCTACCGGCGTCTCACTCCACTGCGAGCGGACAGCACCCAGAAACCGAGCAGTTCGACCGCACCTGAACCAGTTCGTGATAGCAGGATACAGCATAACTGAACTGACACAGTTTATCACGGGAGGGAATTTGGTTGGAGTCACTGCTAGCCTACGCACTAGCCGGAGTGCTGCTACTTGTGTCCTACGGGAAAGACAAGCAGCGTACCAAAGTGGCCATGGACAAGTCTTACAAGGCGTTTTCCGCTATTTTGCCCGACTTCTTAGCCGTTTTAGGCCTGGTCGGTCTCGTGCTTACCATTATGCCAGCTGAGGCTATTACGACGCTTCTCGGCCAAGCATCCGGCTGGTTCGGGATGGTACTCGCCTCATTGGTTGGCTCCCTTACACTCATCCCCGGATTCATAGCGTTTCCTCTCGCCAAATCACTGCTTGATGCGGGGGCGGGTATTTCGCAGATCGCGGTGTTCGTCACAACTCTGATGGCTGTAGGCTTTGTGACAGCGCCACTTGAGACCAAGTTCTTTGGGCGCAAGGAAACACTGCTGAGAAACGGATTCAGCTACGTGTGGGCGTTTGTTGTGGCCTTGGTGTTAGGGGTGGTGGTTAGGTGAAAGCGGTCAGACGGTATGGATTCGCGATCCTGATTCTGCTCATCGACGTTGCACTGCTCGCGGCAAAGCCTGAGCTTGGGCAGAGGGTTCTTTCGGTGACGTTTCAGAATCTGCTGCAGATGGCGCAGTTTCTTCCTGCAGTATTTTTACTGCTCGGGCTGATGGATACTTGGGTTCCGAGACAGACGGTGATCGCGATGCTTGGGAATAGGTCTGGTGCGTTTGGGGCAGCGCTTTCGATTACGCTCGGTGCTGCAGCAGCAGGGCCGCTGTACGCGGCATTTCCCATAGCTTCGGCGATGCTCATGAAAGGAGCTTCGGTATTCAACGTGTTTGTGTTTCTCGGTGCATGGTCGAACCTCAAGATACCAATGTCTATGTTCGAACTTTCTTCTATGGGCGCAAAGTTTGCGCTAACACGCTGGGCGCTGAACGTGCTCGGAATTCTGATTATAGCGTCTGTTATGAGAAGGCTATTTAATAAGGAAGAGATAGGCGAGATCTATGACCGGCAGAAGCACATGGCATCTTCACCGAAGCAGCCCGAGGTGAAGACTGTAGAAAGCAGGTGACGATTAGATGAATGCTGTTCCCGGTAAGATGGCAAAATCACAAAAGACCCAAACAGAGAGGACGGTGGCAGTCGGACCCGCACTCAGGCGGCTGGCGCACTACCTCTCTCCGCACAAGAAAGTGTTGTTCGCAGCGGTGCTATGTTTGCTTGGAGCCACGGCGGCAGGTCTCGCTTCTCCGGCGCTCACAAGGAGTGCCATAGACTTGTCCGTGGTTAGAGATGTGGGTCCACCTGTGTGGTTTTTTGCGCTCATGATCCTTGCAGCCTCAATCGTCCAGGCGCTGATGGACTTTGGCGTTAGGTACCTTGCAGAGGCTACGGCCGAAAGAGTTGTGCTCGACGTGAGGCTCGCGCTTTACTCTCACTTGAACAACCTGTCGTTTTCGTTCTTTGACCATCAGCGTACAGGAGAAATACTGTCCCGCGCAATCGCGGATACAGAGGCGCTAAAACGACTCATAGGGTTTGCAGGAGTGTATATATCCGGCAACATTTTGATACTCATAGGAATCTTCATAGTGCTGTTTTGGTGGCACCCCTATCTTGCGCTGTTGTATCTTTTGACGGTGCCGCTAATGGCTCACGCCATGTCGCGGTACGCAACTCGGGTTAGACCACTTTTCCAAAAGACGCAACGCACGCTCGGGATGCTCAACCAGGCGCTTGGGGATTTGCTCTCGGGCATAACGGTTATAAAACTGTTTGGCCGTGAGCAGATGGCTCTCAAGCGGTTCCAGGTGCAGAACACAAAGTATCGAGACCTCAACGTCGAAGCGTCACGGGTGATGTCGTTTTGGTCGCCGTACGTGTTCGTTATCATGGGTTTTGGCACAGGGCTTGTGCTATGGCAAGGCGGAAACCTGGTCATCTCAGGCGCGATATCTCTTGGAACGCTCACCGGATTCATAGCCTACATGAACTTGCTCATGCGCCCGATAAGGCAGACGGGTATGTTGCTCGGGGCGTCTATGATGTCGATTGCGGCAGCTCAGAGGGTATTCGACGTTCTTGACACTAAGCCCGACATCCAAGACACCCCGGGCGCAAGACCACTTGCACATGTTCGGGGCCATGTGGTCTTCGAGAACGTTAACTTTTCTTACGACAAGAAAGAAGCAGTCATCCGAGACGTCAGTTTCGAAGCGGCTCCGGGCGATGTGATCGCGCTGGTCGGGCCAACCGGGGCAGGCAAGTCGACGCTCGTGCACCTTCTTGCACGGTTTTACGAGCCGGATTCAGGCAGCATACGAATAGACGGCCACGACATCCGGGATGTCACACTGCAAAGTCTGCGGGAGAACGTTGGTGTAGTGATGCAGGAGACATTTCTCTTCGAAGGCAGCCTAAAGGATAACATCGCGTTCGGAAAACCCGACGCTTCTTTTGAGCAGATATGCTCGGCTGGCAAGGCAGCGCAACTGCACGAGTTCATCCAGTCACTACCCGATAGATACGAGTCTCAAGTCGGACAGCGCGGTGTGCGGCTTTCGGGTGGACAGCGACAGAGGCTGTCTATAGCGCGTACACTGCTGCGCGACCCGAGCATCCTAATCCTCGACGAGCCTACATCGCAAGTGGACAGCGAAACAGAGTACGCGCTTACAAAGGCGCTCGACTCGTTGTTCCAAGGCCGAACCGTATTCGTCATAGCGCACAGGCTATGGACGGTGCATAGGGCAACCAAGATCTTGGTTATCGAGGACGGGAGACTGGTGCAGCAGGGCTCGCACGCCGAACTCATGTCGGTATCAGGCGCGTATCGAGACCTTTACAGCAGCCAACTGAAGCAGCGAGATGCCGAAGAAGGGGGTGGTGAGTGATGTCCATGGAACCTGGATTCATGGGTAGATTCACTCAAGATAGAGACGCAAAGAAGAGTCTGAGACAACTGGACAAGGCGGCAGTTTCTGTCATAACCACTCACCTCAAGCCTTACTGGAAAACGCTGCTCTTCTCAGTGTTATTGATGGCTGTGGTGGCGAGCGTAAACGCTGCGGCTCCATACTTGATCAGAATCGCGATAGATGACCACATCTTGCCAGGCGATTATGCCGGTCTGCTTGCCATTTTGGCCGCATATGTCGGGTTGTACCTTGTGTATTGGATAGCCTCTTTTTGGGGCAGATACCTATCCAGCAAGGTAGGCCAGAGTGTCATAGCCGACGTAAGAGAGCAGATGTTCTCGCATGTTATGCGACTTTCTCAGCAGTTCTACGAGAGGCAACCCATCGGTAATCTGATGTCTAGGCTGGTAAACGACGTTAACTCGATATCTGAGCTCATCTCCTACGGGCTCACCGGAGTCGTAAGTGATATAGTCACTCTACTGGCGATCTTCGCAGCGATGGTGTATATGAACCCGACACTCGCGCTAGTAGCGTTTCTGGTCATTCCCATGATCCTCTTTGGCACCAACGCTATTGGGCGGATGATGCGCAGTGCGTCGCGAGAGGTAAGACAGAAGCTCGCAGGGCTGAGCGCGGGTGTCGAAGAAAACGTTGCGGGAGCCAGAGCAGTTCGCGCCATGGGAAGAGAGAAACAGAGTCTCGAGCGGCTTGAGACGCTGAGCAAAGAAAACTATGCCGCAAACCTAAAGGCGATAGTCGCTGTGGCGCTGTTCTTTCCGTTCATGTCAGCATCGGGCACGCTGAGTTCCGCGCTTGTGCTCGGTGTAGGAGGCGGCATGGTGCGACAGGGTGCGCTTACCGTAGGCAGTCTGCTCGCATTTCTCACCTATGTGACCAAATTCTTCATGCCGCTTCGCGAACTGAGTCAGTTGTTTGCCACTTACCAGACGGCGGCTGCTTCAGCCGAGCGTATCTACGAGCTGACTCAGGTCAGACCGGATGTGAAAGAGCGTGCGGAACCCAAAGAACTGCCAGAGCAAATACAGGCGCTAGTAGAGTTCAGCAACGTGACTTTTGGCTACGAACCAGATAAACGCCCAGTGCTGCATGGGCTAGACCTCCGGCTGGAGCCAGGAGAAGTGGTCGCGGTTGTGGGTAGAAGCGGCTCAGGCAAAACCACGCTCGTAAAACTGCTCACCAGACTGTACGACCCGGAAGATGGAACGGTGAGCATCGACGGGATAGACATAAGAGATGTGCGCATCAGTCGTTTGCGGCAGATCATATCTGTGGTGCCTCAAGATGTGTTCTTGTTCGACGCTAGCGTAGCGGAAAACATAGCGCTTGGTAAGCCGGATGCGAGCCGGGAGCAGATTGAGGAGGCAGCGCGCATGGTTGGCGCGGACACGTTCATCGAGAGGCTGCCGGAGAAGTACGATACACAGGTCGGTGAACGCGGCTCTAGGCTATCTGGTGGCCAGCGTCAACTTGTATCATTTGCGCGTGCGCTGGTGGCCGGAAGTCCCATCTTGGTCTTGGACGAAGCAACATCAAGCGTTGATGCAGAGACAGAAGCCAGGCTGCAGCGAGCTATGATTCAGATGTTTAAAGGCCGAACCGTACTACTCATTGCGCACAGATTCAGCACGCTTGAGACCGCAGACAAAATAGCGGTGCTCGACAAAGGCAGAATAATAGGTGTAGGAGAGCACAAACAACTGTACGAGTCAAACGCGCTGTACCGCGAACTATACGATAAGCAAAGCGTATCGTAGCAGTGCAGCAAGGGCGTCGGGATGCCGAACACGGCATTCCGGCTCCTTTTACGTGGGTGTAGCAGAGTATCCAGCCTGACGATCTTGAACTTACCCCTACCCGAATAGAGCATCACGAATACTACTTTGGTGCTATTGCTGGATGCCAGAATCGAGCTCTGGGCATTTCGAATTGAGCAGCTGATTTGGTTCTGCCGTGTGATGTACCGCCTTTTCTGAGTTGGTATGCTGAGTACAGAAAACAACACGGATCACAAATACAGGAGGCTGCTCAATGAAAAGGTATAGCTGGATGATGATGGCAGTGGTGCTCACTATAGCAAGCTTAGTGTCAGCCGCAGCGTACAACACGGCGACCGTGACGAACGCTTCTGAGTTCACAATCACTACCACTTCCGAATCAAGACTCGCGCTCATTCCGAAACCGAATACAAGCGCAGGCAACAAAGACGGTGTGGCTTCAATAAGCGACGGTGAACTCAGGTTCAACTTTGGAGCGATGCAGCCAAACAGTACATATACGTGGGAACAGCTATTCAAGGTTAAGAACAACTCGCAAGAGACCGTAAACATCAACATAGGCACAGCAATGGACTACGTAGCATTCAGCCTAGACGGCACGACTTACACTCTAGGTTCGGCATCGACAACCAATGTTGCGCCAGGCGCAGAAGTGAACGTCTCGGTGCGCATCCAGATACCCGCTCAGGCAGGATCACTACCGGTTCCGTCAACTGGAGCAATCATAGTCACGGCAACTGCGCAGTAACGAACGCAGCAACTTCTGCAAAAAGAATATATGCCCCAGCCAGGAGCGGAGACGTCTGCCTGAGACCGGAGGCTCACCGGCTCAGGCAGACACCATATGGAGGGTATAGAGACATGAGTATCGGCAGGAGGGAGAGAGAACTGATGAACCAGATTGCAGAAAAGTGCGTGCGCAGTTCGCTCGACCCGAAGTCTCTCGATGCTCTGCTCGGTAAGGCATATGGCAGTTCTTGCTCCGGATGCAAGCACGACGAACCCAGACTGTCACTAATCTACGAACTGATTTGTTTCGAATCGTTCCTGGGAATGTGCCTGTCAGGTGCAATCCAAGACTTGGGTGATATCGCACAGGCGCCGGCTTTCATGGCGCGCTACATAGCGAAGTGTGCGCCTGGTGAACTAATCGAAGCGGTGCTTAAACAGGAGACTGCTGCGGGCAAAGAGACTCTTAGCAAGTTTGTTCGGGTAACAGAAGAACGGCTCAGCAAGTACCTGAAGGCTGCTGCGCGAGACCTGGGCTCAGAGATCGGCATATTCGGAAACCAGGTGAGAGAAGTGCTGGCTGAATGCGAATGTGATGGCTCGAACCTGGACGATGCGCTGCTGGCAGACACTTTGCTGTCCGGTTTGAGACAGTGCATTGAACAAAGTCAAAAGAGGTCTTGAAGTGGCCAGATGATGAATCAGAAAGGAGGTTTGGACTGTGCACCGGCGAAAAGGGAATTGGTTGTTCGTGGTAGCGCTGGGCCTTGCGTTGGCAAGTCTTGTGGGCGCATGGTCGTTCAGTATGGCTACTATCGGCGGCAGCAGCTCATACATGATCAGCCAGCCTGATCAAGCGCTGCTTTCGGTTCCGGACTTCGGAAATGCGCCCGTTGTGACTATGCTGCGAAACAGTACGCATACTGTCACATTTCCCGTGATAAACCGTTCGCAGAACGATGTGACCCTCACGCTCGAGTTGCTCACAGCGCCTGAGCGTATGTCGGTCAGTGTATCGCCCTCGATGCCCGGCGCTTATCTTCCGGGTGGTTCGGTTGCACAGGCTGAACTCAGCATAGCAACCGCGCGTAACACGCGTTTTGGAGTGTACGAGTTGCAGATTGCAGTCTCAGCGCATGGCGTCGGCTATTCGGTGACCACCTACATGACAGTGTACTTCGAGGTGGTAAACAGACTGTGAAGTGGCGAAAGGGGAGACTTTGGTGAGCACAAGACGGGCAATTCGCAGCGGAAAACTCTGGCTAGTACGCGTATTCCCGTTGCTTATTGCTGTGTTGCTCATCGCGTGCAGCTGGACTTTGTACTCGTGGAACGCGCTAAGGCGCCAGCCAGAGACGGTTTATAGCATCGAGCCGCTCTATGTAGTCAGTCACAACCTGAGTCTGGATTACCGCATAGACATGATGGACAGTCTGCTTTTCCCTGATGGAGCCAAACTCGATTCGACGATCAGCCGTATACCGATGCGGCTCATAGACTCTGCCACGCTCACTATAGTCAACAGAATCTCTTCGTTTCCGGGAATGCTGGAAGAAGGCTTATACAGCATAGATATGCTGCTTAGAGCCGGCGACCTGTGGTCTAAACACTACGCAGTATTGCACAACATTCCTATAGAACGTGGGCAGGTTGTTATAGCAGAGGTATTTGACATACCGCTACAAGAAGTGTTTAAAGATGTAGCTGCAATCCAGAAAGAAGTGGGTGTGTCGCCGGCGACAGGTCGTTACGATGTGGAGATTCGATTCCACATAAGCGCGAAGCCCGAGCAAGGTGAGATGACCGACACAACCGCGGTTTTCGCGTTTGGGCTTACGTCAGGAGGGCTTATACTCGAAGCCCCGAAAGAACTCAGCCAGTCGAGGCACATTGCCGCCGATGCGAGCGTGGAGAAGCCAAATGTGCGAAGGCTCTTTGGCCAGAGTATTGGCGTGCGCGATCTGGCAAACTTGTACCTTTACACGGCGATCGTGCTTCTGCTTGCGGTAACGGGACTTCTGCTCTGGAAGAGACGCCTAGGCCCGGCTGTCAAGAGTGCATCGCGCTATCTATCGAGGTTTGTCGAAGTACAGGCGGTGGATACCGCCCAGGTGACCGCTCGAATCAGGATGAAGAAGATAGATGAGCTTGTGCGGCTGGCTGACGAGGTAGAGTCGATGCTGTTTAGGTATTCTGGTGACGCCCAGATACCAGGTATTGCCGGCTGGGAGACTTCGTATGGCGCAGAATTGCTCTTTACCATCCACGATAGCAACTTCTACTACGTGTACCGCAGCACTAGAGACGAAGCCTGAGCAGCTTTCGGCTGCGGCGGTGCATCCAGCGCCTTGTGGCAGGGTCAAGAAGCCACAAAGTTAGCATAACGAATCCGACAAGAGACGGACCGAGCAACGCACCCAAGTAGTGGTTGACGCTTGCGGCTACTGCAATCGCTGAAGCCGGAAGAATAGGAAACACAAGCGAAAGCCGTAGTCTTGAGCGAAACTCTCCGTGAGATACTGCGTTTACCTCAACAATAATCTGCTGTGATTCGCCTGGTCGAAGCGTATGCAGTGCGTGACCTACGGACACGCTTGGGTCATCTGAAGACACCAGCACGTACATCGGCAGGAAGCCGGAGTTCTGAATGTTTGCGACCTGGCGTGAGACCGATTCACCGGGCATGAGAATACCGATGGGCTGGCCTGAGATCACACCCGCGCTCTGACCGACTTCGTAAACTAGGTCAATCTGCTTTGTCTGAATCAGCGTAAGCGCCGAAAGTGAGGACACAAGCAGCACACCCAGCGCTACAAGCAAGACGCTTGGACTTGGTTTCGCACGGAGCCTGCTCCGCCTTCTTGAACGGCTGAGTTCGAACGCCGAAAGCACTACCATGAGTAGCATCGCGCCGATGACCATAATGCGTGAGTATGCGTGCGGGCTTTCTGCAATCCAGAGCGATACGATTCCTACCCTTGGTATCTTGAGTGGTATTCCCCCAATGCACACAGCCTTTGCGAGCATCTGTGCTCGAGCGATGCGGCCTGCGAGCCCTGCGGTCTGGTCATCTTGGACTGCAGCATCGCCTTTGGTGCGGAACAGGCCATCAGAATCCTGTTTGACTATCCTGTGTAATGTGAACACACCCGCGAGCGTGCCCTCTTGGGGCACGAACAGCACAACATCTCCGGGACTATACTGTTGAGCCCAGTTCCAGACTATGGCTATGTCGCCCCTGGTGTACACAGGAACCATGCTGTCAGACCTTACGACAGTTGCCAATACGGGGTTGCCTGTTACGAGCGATCCTACTCCCGTAACCAGCAGGACGGCGAGCACTATCAAGAGCACAATGTCTGCAACACGCCTGATACTGTACATATGATTAAGATCTCTTTCTCAGCCATTCTTTGTGCTCTACGGCAAACAGCGCGGCCTGAGTCCTGTCTTCAAGAGACAACTTTGATAGAATAGAACTGATGTGCTTTTTGACAGTGTTCTCTGTTATGAATAGTTGTTCGGCGATCTGGCGGTTGGTAAGTCCTTGGCTGAGCTCTCGCAGCACTTCAATCTCGCGCTCAGTCAAGTCCCTCAGCACGTTTGCCACCGAGGATGTTCTTTGCACGGCGAGTTCTGCAACCCTAGCATCATAATGCTTTCTACCAGAGGCAACGCGTTTTATCGCGGAGATTAGCTCTTCTGGCAGTGAGTCTTTGAGCATATAACCGTCCACTCCCATGTCGAGAGCTTCGCTTATCTCTCCCGGCCATGAAGACGAAGTGAGTACCACCATCTTAGCTTCGACTTGCTTGGCTTTCATCTTCTTTATGAAGCCGAGCCCTGACTCTCCCGGTAGCCTAAGGTCAACGAGTACCAAGTCGGGTTTGGTTTGCTCAAATAACGTCTCAGCACTAGCCGTATTCTGCGCCAGACCTACGAGTTCTATTTGTGGATCGTGCTGGAGTACTGCTTCTAACCCTTCATACACCAGCGGATGATCATCGAGCACCATTACTCGGATCACTGCCAGCCACCTCTTTCTTGTGTTCAAGATTTGGTATACGCAGTGTCAATCTTGTGCCGTGTCCGCTCTGGCTCTCAATAGAGAGCGAGCCATCAAAAGATCGTGCGAGGCTCGTCATGCTCAACAGTCCTAGCCCACCGTTTGCCACTTGTGCTGTGTCTTGCCCCAGGAGTTCGTTCTCCGAAGGCGGTGTAAAGCCTTTTCCGTTGTCTTCTACTCGTACTACAATCTGCAGAGGCTGCATGTGCAGGCTGACCTTAATCTGGGTACTCTCTCCGTGTCTCAGCGCATTGCTAGTGGCTTCTCTAACCACTCGCCAAACCGCCCTGCGTACAGCCGGACTCAAATTGTCCTCTGAGCCCTCTACCGAAAGGCTGGTGGCCACGCTATAGAGGTTTGACAACTCCGCCAGGTAACTTCTTATCGCTTGCACAAAAGCTCCCTCTGATGACGACTCAGACAGCCGGTAGATGGATGTTCTTATCTCACGCGACACAGACGCCGCGATGTTGCGCAGTGTCTCAAGTTTGGTGCGCGCCGCCGCTATATCGCCTGCGTCGAGAGTCGAGAGAGTGCCCTGAAGCCCGTACACCAGCGAGAACAGACTCTGTGATACGCTGTCGTGGATGTCCCTTGCTATTCTGGTCTGCTCTTCAGCAACTGCAAGCTTGCTGTGCAGTGTTTCTGACTGTTGACGCTCCAGAATTGCACTTGTGACATAGCCCAGGATAGCCATGCTTCTTAGCACTCTGGGTTCTTCGTCGAAGGGCCGTGTTCCTAGTGTTATCAGCACGCCGAACTTGTTCTGGCTGGACTGTATTTGAGCGCAGCAGAAGTACCAGGTCTTGCCATGATGATCCACCTTTTCCATGCTGACTCTTGGTGCATCTGCATCGTCCCAGAGGCGTTGCGCGCGTTCCCTTATGGCATCCATCTCAATCTCGGACATGTCGGTTCCAACCGTGTGTGCCGGGAGCGGAGCCAGCACGTCTTTCTCGGATTGCTGCACTTCCCAGAATGCGCTCATCTCCGAGCCGGATAGCACTGACGCAGCAAGACACGCTGTCTCAATAGTGCTCTTAGGCTCGTAACTCCTGCTGATTTCCTCAATTGCCTTACTTATCTGGGTTGTATGCGCATCCTGCGCTTCTCTCAAGCGCCTCTCTGTGACGTCGCTGACCACGCTCTGTATGAACACCCGGTCTGGTCGCTCAGACTCTTCGAAGGTTGACTGGTCTTCAACGTAGTAGAGGTTTCCGTTTGCTCCCACTATGCGGTAACTACACAAAAACCTGTCTCGACCAGATGCCAATGAGTCTTCTATGCGGCGATACAACAGCGCGACATCGTCTGGATGAAGAATGCTCTCGTAGGCCATCTCATCTGAAACCAATGAGTCTGCGGAGTATCCCCACTGCTTCACGTTCTGTGTCACAAACGTTATCCTTCCAATTCCGGGAAGGACACGTCGCATCAATACGGATGAGCTGCTTTCTATTACGGCGCTTGCAAGCTTCATTGCCTGCTCTGCCTGCTTCTGCTGCGTGATATCCCGTGCAATACAGAACATCACACTCTGATTACCCCAGACGCCGTTGGCAAGCCGCATTCCGACAGGCACCAATTCGCCAGACTTATGCCTGAAGTGAAAGTGAGCACCTCGCAGTGATTTGGACTGCTCGAGGTGTTCTCGTATCTCAGGGTGTTCCGAATCAGGCGTCAACCCGTAGATGGAAAGATGTGGGATGTCCGATCTAGTGTAACCAAGCCGCGTATACACACCTGGATTTGCGGACAATACGCGCCCTTCCGGCCCGAGCACAAGCACGATCTCGTCGATGTTGTCAAAGAAAGACTGCAGGTTCTGCTGGTTTCGCCTGATCTCTTCTTCAGCCGCTATGTGTGCCACGGCACTTCCGGCTTGAGAAACGATGGTCTCCAGCACGTATTTCGCGTGTTGAGGGAATTCCTCACAAGTATGAGAACCCACCCCGAGGCACGCAAGCGTACGCGATGCGTGTGCTATAGGAAGAAACGCCATAGCCTTGACATCGCCCATTGACTCATCGAACGGCAGATCTTCGGCTTGACTCCGGTGGAAGTACTTCGGTTCGTCGCTTAAGGTAAGACCAATCTGTCCAGACTCTCCAAACCTGCACACCTTGAGGTCGGGGTATTGGCCGAGACTATCCAGCAGCATCTGGTCATCCCCCACAACACAGATGGCAGCGCAGTCAACCTCCTCGAGCGTCAGGGCGGTGCGAACCACTTCGCGCAGCGCCGATCCCGTATCGCGAGTTCTACTTATGGAAAGCGCCAAGTCTTTCTGCATCAGATTAAGACGTTCTTCCATTCGGCGCTCGGTTATGTCCCGGAAGGTACCGCGTATTCCTCTAAGAACACCTGCTTCTCCGAACAGCGGATGCAGCACAATCTCGTATACGTGGCTAGCTCCATCAGGCATCAGCGCGCTGATCTCTTCATCTAAAGTGCAGCGCGAGTCAAATACCAGCTGATGGAACGAATGCCATTTGTGTGCCATTGAATCAGGTAGTTCGAGGTCTAATATCGTCCTCCCGATAATCGTATCGGCATCGCGCCTTAAGACCATGCACACGCTTCGGTTTACGGCCGTGATCTGGTGCCTTGTGTCTATGCTGTAGATAAGATCGGAAGTGTTGTCTGCGAGCGATCTGTAGTTTGCCTCGCTTTCAAACAGCCTGCGGCGCTGTTCGCGAGATATGTCTACCCAGTAGCCAAGACCAATCCCACTTACAAGGTAGAACCCGATGCCGACATACACGTTCATCATGAGCACGTCGGGGTACGTCAGAAGCGTTGCCCAGATTATGAGCGCGGTAGCCCATGCAGTCGACAGCGCGCCTCCCCGAAGCCCCCAGAGAAGAGACGAGCTTATGACTAAGAGAGAACCTAGAAGCCCAGTCAAGAACACTTGACCTTTGACAGATGTGAATACCAGCAGCAGTGCGTATCCGCCAACGCATAACTTAACTACGCCGGCGTGCTGAATGGAACTGCCCCGGATCTTCGAGAGTATTGATCTCAGTTTTGTCACTCCTCTCGCCCAGCCTTACGAGAGTGTCCGCTGAACAGAACTCGCCAGAAAGGTACTCAGTTACAGTATAATCCACAAATACGCTGCTGAGATAAAGTATTACATGATTCGACATCACGTTAGAACTGGAAATGTAGTTCATAGACTGGCGCCCCAAACGGGCATTAACCCATCAAGTGCAGGGTGTACGCTGAAAAGTGTGCTAGTAGGAATAGAGAAGCGGTAGCAAGAATTCCATGGTTGACTCAAACCATGACCTGATTAAGGGGGAAAACCTGCTACCACGAATAAGCTTATCTCGGCGGCTCTTGGTTTGCAAGACTTTGTGGTGTATGGTGTCTGTCAAGTGAATGTGGGGAGTAAACCATGTTTCCCGCTTTTCTGAACAAT
>CAYQIY010000018.1:0-35864 GCA_964417635.1 uncultured Pseudomonadota bacterium
GAGTCCTGCGTCAAGCAAGAACCGCTGAAATCCAACGGATATGGACTTGGCTCCCCGAGTAGGATTCGAACCTCCAACCCTCGGTTAATGGCCGCAAGTCACAGGCTGCTTGAGCAGTGACGATTCATAGAAGCCGCAGCACTATGCACTTTCTACCTTTACTCAGGCTTGCCCGGACGCACTCAGTTTGGCAGTGTGGGCATTACAATGGCACAACACAGTCGATGGCTCCCAGTCCAAGTAGTGGTGATGAAACATCTCCTCGTTGCGCCTCTGCAGCAACGTGGGAATACCTCCATGGCCTATGAGCGCCACTCTGACCTCAATTGAGTGCACTTGATGAACCTGCCGGTGGACGGATTCTTCGCTTCCGAGACTTCCACTACACCCACCTCAGCCAGCACGTCGGAGATGATGTTGGCTCTCCGGAGGTCCGTACCAAGCCGCAACTTGATCCGCCTATCAAGACCATCGGGGGTTTCTTCCACCCGCAGATTCCGGCAATTCTGAGGTAGCATACCGGAAGACTCGGCGTCCAGTATTTCGACGGCAGCTCGGACAAGTTCGCTCGTTATCTTTATACCTCTGTGCCTGAACGGTAGTCGTCCGAAATGGGCTTCCACTAGTGCGCACGCTCTATGTACAGTATCTTCTGCTTGGCGTGAGTCTGAAACGATAAGGTCATTGACTCCGTCTGCCGACCTAGGTACTGAATGCACTTTCTGTTTGCGAGGCTGCGTAGTCGCGTTACGCTTCAGCGACCGTCCGTAGGTCCAAAGCGCCCTGTCAGCAGTCCAGAAGTCCAGACCGGTTGCATCAATGATCTCCCGAAAAAAGTTGCGGTAAGCTACGTACTCAGCCCATTCTTTTGGGGCGGCATCAACCGATATCTCAGTTCCCGCCTTTATCGTCCTGAACGCACGATAGACATGCTGGTCATATAGAGGGAAGACCGTGGGATTTACACAGTGTAGCACGAAGACGCTCCAGACGAAACCAAAACCAACTCTGTTCGACAGACTAGTTACGAGCCTCGGTTGCAGCGGCGGAAAAGCAAGTGGCACGCTCTGTGCGACCTGTGCATCATTGTCCGCTATGTGATTCCATACGCGGTAGCCTACCACCAAGTTTTCCGGCTTCCATCGATTACTGTAGAAATACCGCTGCCCTTTTGTGTCACGGTAGGCTGACCGGTTCCCCCATCTTTGGAGGCAACCAGTCTTCCACGCACCCATTATCCGGAAACGATCGGGGTGTTGGTGCTGGCGGAGTACTAGTTCTTCATATACTGAGGTGGGATACTTGGTATGATCGTAACGTGACGCCCAATCCAGAAGCATCTGGCGCACAGGCAACTCCCCCTATCACTCATGCACGAGTATGATTCTCTGCCTTATCAATCACTAGGACTACCCATTTCTGAGCGGCGCTGGCTTTTCGAGATGAAACTCCACCCTGTAGAGTCGCAAATCGATATTGTCGAGCGTGCTCAACGCGTAGCGAATCTTGTCATCGGCCTCACGGCAGATGATTAGCCCCTGTACAGTCTCTCCATCCTCAGCCAGGTGGCTCTTGACCCATCCAATGTAACGAAGGAGTTGACCCACTGTCTCGTCGCTGGTCTGGTTGCGCTTCAGCTCCAGCACCAGCCACCTTGGTTCACTCTTGTGCTTGGCGAGAAGGTCGATACGGCCAATGCTGCAAGGGTACTCGTACCCTGCCTCCTCGTCGCCCTGTTCCCCGTAAATCGCCCATTCTTGACCTAGTTCTGTCTGTCTCCAGTTATCACGCAGAAACTCTTGGAGGTGACGTTCAAGCCCGAATCGCTGTCCATTGTCGGCAGCCGCATCAACGCACAACGGCACTTCATCTTCATCGTTTTCCTCTCGTTCAGGTTCTCCCTGCTCCATATACCACAACAGAGCATCCAGCGTCCACAGATCGATCTGAAGTGAATCGCGAAGGTGAAGAAGTATCTGGTTAACCTTGACGTACCGTCTACCGAATGATTCACCACGCTCAAACTCCGGCCAAATCCTGAGCTGCTTCATTACTGCTTCAGAACGATTGTTCCACACGCCATACCGGTCGGGCTGCGTTATGAGAAGAATGGCCGAGGCCACATTCTTACCCATCCCTGAAACCATGCGTACGGCATCGTCCAACCGATCGGCCACAGGTCGGGTTTCATCAACGAGCAATCCAAGGGCTTCACGGAGTCGCCCCATATCACTGCACATACGAGGGCCCGTTCTATGAAGCCCTGTCCAATGATGGTTATGCTTAAACAAGAGAAAACTGAGAAACTCATCTTCAGCGATGTCGCCTACACGTTCAGGAGCGAACGCGGGCTGAAAACGTGCCAAGACAGCCTCTTTGGGTTCCACGATCTTGTTGTATAGGTCAGACCTCATGAATCTCGAGAGAGCCTCCCGCAGACTACCCACTGCTTCAGCCGGTATGTTCCCAAATAGCACCTGGTTCATCACATCACCCCTGCAATGACTTCAATACCCTCTCATCCGTTGGCTGTCGCCTGCACATAGGCGTTAACCACACTCCCAGTCTTCGTGCGAAATGCAAAAAGCCCTGCCTCCGAAGAGACAGGGCCTTTGTGATTGGCGGCCGACTTTCTCGGCCGGTAGCCGCAGAAATCCGGGTGGAAATGGGGTTCTACAGTTGGTTCAAAACAGGCCTTGACGACCATCTGCGGTACTCGATCCGCCACGGTGGGCACCCCGAGTATGCGCTTCCCGCCGTTCTTTTTGGGAATTCCCACCGCTTTCACCGATGGGGGTAAATGGCTACCGGAAGACATTCGATCTCAAATCTTGTAGAGGTTGTTCTTCAAGTTATCTTCGAACGCTTCTAGGCTTTCGTCGTCTATTCCCCCTGCCCCCTTGTTCGCTTTCACTCGTTGGAACGCCTCCAGCACTACATGCTTGGAGATTTCGTATGGCTTTGTTTTGTCCGTTTGCTCCTCCCTTGCGGTTGACGATTGTTCAAAACTGGATAACACAGCCGTTTCGTTCTACTCCCATTACGGAGATTCGTCACTTCTACGTGCTGTTCCGCCCCTGCCCTCCGCATCGGTACTTTCGTCCTTGCGGGTCCTCCGCTTGAAGTTTTGCTTTGGCATCAGCAGGCAGGTTCCCACGTTCTCAACCGCAGCCCGTGCCACGTTCACGCCGCCTTCATGCTGGCTACCACCTGGACAGTAAACAGGTTTCCTCCAGATTTATCCCGGGCTAACGACTACCTCCCGGTTTTGATGGCGTCCCTGCTCTTTCAACAGTCTATCAGCGGTTCGCGGTCGTTCGTCTCCATTGGGACGTACCTGACGAAGTCTTGCCTCGCCTTCTACGTAACGCTTACGACCATGGCCTTGACCACAGCAACTTATGGTGGTTTAAAGCCTCCACCTGTATATCGGCTCCAAGGGGCCTTCCCTCATCTGGCGGTTAAGCATGGCTTTCGGGCTTTACACACAGCCCTTTGCCTTCGTGGCGCACAGTCATCGGATAGCGCGTGAACCTATGGCCGCGTCGCCGCATCCCCTGTCCATGTCATCAAGCAGGATGTTGCCCGAAAGTGGGCTCAGAGGTCCTCTCTGTGGTGTCCCTTCCTCCGTTCGGACATTAACGCGATCAACCATCACCCAGGTCTCAAGATACCGCCGGATGAGCCTGAGAACCCTCTTGTCCGTCACCTTCCTCGCGACCCTGCTCATCAGGATATCGTGGTTGATGCGGTCAAACATCTTCTGGGTGTCGAGGTCTACGACCCAGGCGTACCCTGCATCGATATGCTTCTGGGCCGCCTTGACCGCATCAGGTTGGCTTCGCCCTGGCCGGAAGCCGAGACTCTCCTCCGCAAAGCCGGGGTCAGAAACCCAGACTCAGCACTTGGAGGATTTGCCTGCTGGACTACTGCGGCGGGCACCCCAGCAGCCGTGCTCCTCCTGTCGGTTTGGAGATTTCCACTCGCCGCACAGGAGCTGGCCCGTAGGCCCTGGTTACCAGCGCTTCAACCATTAACCAGTGCTCTTTCAGGCAGGGACGGAGTTCTTCTATTCTCATCCCGTCTACCCCTGTGGCCCTGTTGGTCGCCTCCACACGTTTGAACGCGCGCATCGCATTTTTTATCGCTACCGCCTTTTCCATCAGCCGGTTACCTGCTTCCCCACGGGATGAAGATTCCACTTGTGCCGGGGTTGTGCTCGGCCCGCTCTCCGCCACCGTCAGGTTTACCGCTTCACGGCCATCTGGCAGATTTCCCTGGGTAAGAGCGATTACTTTCCCGGCACATCCACCCTGTTTGCATGACAGCCCTTTAGCCAATCTGGGGCTTCATCTAGTTCTGCAGACTCGCCCCCGCCTCTTCCAGGGTTTGTGCTCCTTGGATCGCGGTATTGGCTACGGCTTCCTTCGGATCTCACGTTGCCGCAGGCTTCTACGTGGCCACCGTCCGCAGGGGAGTTTGGCACCTTGCCATCGCCCATGCCAGGCGCACAATCAAAAGGAACCTTGTGGAAGGCTCCTCTCGTTACCTGTCGTTATCAGGTACGACTGCTGGGATATCGCCACTGGAACCTCAACCGCCGCCTTACAATACCCGTAGGCAATCTTGACAGCGCCGAACTCGCGCAGGTCGATCGTTAGGGTTTTCTGGGCAACCATGCTCAACCTCCTAACACTGTCAGAAAATCGGGAAAACGAAAGGGAGCCTTGCAAGGCTCCTCTCGTTATCCCGGGTTACCTGTCGTTACTCGGCGCTACTGCTTTCCCTCCAGCTCAAATTCCACTATCTACTTGATCCGCCAATCACTTAGGTCGTGGCCAGGCCGCATCTCGGCCAGCAGCCGCTCAATCTCTTCGTCCGACATAGCCATCATCCGCTTACGACGCTCTTCTACTTCTTGCCGCTCACGCTCAATGTCGAAGTCGTGAGGCAGGCTATAGTCTTCCGGTCTATCTTTTATCATAGTTTCAACGCCTTCCTCAATACATCTTGCCGCGCCTTCATGTTCTTTGGATCCAGAAGATCTGTTCGAAAAGCATATGCATGCGGGTACGGCGAATGCGAGTCTAAGATTGGCCGTACGTCCTCCGCTATCCATTCGCCCAACTCGTAATCCGTCATTGAGGTTGCTGGCCGCACTGATACGCCTCGGAGGTAGAACATTACCTTGGGATCTGGCTTCAGGAACTGTACCATAGCAGACCTCATTCCGTCTTGAGCAGCGATGATTCATAGAACCCGCAGCACAACGCACTTTATACCTTTACTGAGGCTTGCCCAGACGCACTCAGTTGGCAGTTTGGGCACAACAATGGCACAACAGCACGGGTGATAACCCTCCGGCATAGAAAAAAGAGCCAAGGCTCCACAAATGAAACCCCTGCTCTATCAACAAAACCCTCTGAGAAATAGATGGCTCCCCGAGAAGGATTCGAACCTTCAACCCTCCGGTTAACAGCCGGATGCTCTACCATTGAGCTATCGAGGAGCATAAGTTAATCGTATTTGGTTGGTTGGTCGTTCATCGACGAGGCTTATTATAGCGCACGCACCAGCCAGAGTCAACATTCTGGGCTCAAGCCTATCAGTCGAGATAGTCCTTGAGTTTCTTGCTTCTGCTGGGATGGCGCAGTTTTCTCAAAGCCTTTGCTTCAATCTGTCGGATTCGCTCTCTTGTGACACCGAACACCTGTCCGACTTCTTCGAGCGTCCTTGCACGACCATCATCTAATCCGAAACGAAGCCTCAGCACTTTCTGCTCGCGCCCTGTCAGTGTATCCAACACTTCTTCAAGTTGCTCTTTGAGCAGCGTGAACGAAGCCGCCTCAGCAGGCGCTGGAGCTTCTTGGTCTTCTATGAAGTCGCCCAGGTGACTGTCTTCTTCTTCGCCTATAGGCGTCTCGAGCGACACAGGCTCCTGCGCAATCTTCATTATCTCGCGTACGCGTTCGACAGGAAACTCCATCCTCTCGGCTATCTCTTGAGGACTCGGGTCTCGCCCGTTTTCCTGCAGTAGTTGCCTCGAGATTCGGATGAGTTTGTTGATTGTTTCGACCATGTGCACCGGAATACGGATGGTACGCGCCTGATCCGCAATCGCCCTCGTGATAGCCTGCCTGATCCACCACGTGGCGTACGTGCTGAATTTGTATCCCTTACGGTAGTCGAATTTCTCGACTGCCTTTATGAGTCCAAGATTGCCCTCTTGAATCAAGTCCAGAAACTGCATACCCCGCCCGACATACCTCTTGGCTATGCTTACCACGAGCCTTAAGTTAGCTTCTGCCAGACGCCGCTTCGCCTCTTCATCGCCCTGCTCGATACGCTTTGCGAGCATCACTTCTTCTTCAGCCGTAAGAAGCGCAACGCGGCCTATTTCCTTGAGATACATCCTCACAGGGTCGTCAATCGCAACGCCTTCAGGCACGCTCAGATCGGCCTCTGGCTCTTCTTCTGAACTGGGCTGCTCTTCAGTTTGGCCGTCTTCTTTGATCTCGTCGACGATCTCGATGCCAAGTTCGGCGAACGATTCATACACATCCTCGATCTGCTCAGGGGAGAGTTCAACTCCGGATAACGCGTCCATGACTTCGCTGTAGCTTATCATGCCGCGCTTTCGTCCGAGTTTTGTTAGTTCTTCTAATGCTTCGATCTTTATGTCTTTAGTTTCCACGTTATATCCCCCCTTCCTAGACTGATTACGACGAATGACGAGACGATGCCTTAATTTCCCGTAGGAGCACTTGGTATTCGCCGAACAACCTCTGAAACCCTTCCGTCGCTGCATCGCGCGACTGAATTTCGGCATACAGCCTCTGAAGCCTTCTCTTCTTTAGAACCAGAGTACAGCCCTTCATTAGCTTATTCTTTTCATCTTCATCGTCAGGATGCTCTTTTACCGCCATGCTCGCTATGAGCGCCCGCGAGTCGGGGCCGACATGTTCTACCAGTTCATCCACATTCACTTCGTCGTCGAACTGCTCATTTCCTAGCGCATGGAACACTAGTGCGCCTGTCCCAGAGAATAATTCCTGCTTTAGCTCCAAAAGACCTTTTTTCCGGCACTCAGTGTCCAAAATCATCAGGCTGAGTACTTGCTGTTCCGCCTCAATTTCTGCAGGAGTGCCCTGGAAGGCAGGCTCTTCCATCTTTTGCGTGTCCGTGTTAGTATTGCGACTTTGACTGCTTTTATGCCCAGGAGCGCTTCTAGCAGAACCTTTCCTCGCCCTTACTACCTGCTGGCGCAGCGCGGCTTCAGACACTGCCGCGCGGTCTGCCACAAGCCTGATGGAAGTGGCAAGTTCAACCGCGTCATCCAGCCCTGAAAGCAACGGCACCATCTGCTCCACCGTCTGAAGTCTTCCGGACAGGCTATCTCCAAACTTCTTGCGGTAGACCGCGAAGTAATACTCCACAATACTGCTGGCCTGCCTCACAAGTTCCCTGAATGCGTCGCCTCCGTGCGAACGAACGAAATCGTCTGGGTCTTTGCCATCGGGTATCTCGCATATCCTCACGCGTGCGCCTGCTCGAGATAACGTGTCAAGCCCTCGTTGCGTCGCTGCCTGGCCTGCAGCGTCCGAATCATACGCCATGACCACGCTCGGGCAGATCTGCACAAGCTGTCTTGCCTGTTCTGAAGTAAGAGCTGTGCCGAGCGAAGCCACCACATTCTGCACGCCCGCCTGATGCGCACTGATGGCATCCATGTAACCTTCCACCACCACTAGCACACCTTCCGTCCTGGCAGCATCGCGCGCCAGGTTTAGCGCAAACAGCACTCTGCCTTTGCTGTAGACCTCTGTCTCAGGGCTGTTGATGTACTTGGGCTCGCTTCCGTCGAGACAGCGCGCACCAAACCCGAGCGTGCGGCCTCTTAAGTCTTTTATCGGGAAGACGACTCTGTCGCGAAACCTGTCGTATACACCGCTGCCCTTCGACCTCTTTACGCACAACCCTGCAGCCACCAATATCTCTTCAGAAAAGCCTGCCGCCTTCAGGTGGTCTCTTAGCGCTTCCCAGCCATCAGGGGCGTAGCCGATGCCGAACCGTTCGATGCTGTCTGCATCGAGTCCTCGCTTTTCGAGGTAGTCTCGTGCCCGAGCACCCTGAGGCTCTGCCAGACAGCGCTCGTAGAAACTCTGCGCACGTGCGACCGAATCGTAGAGCGCACGCCGCCTGCGCACCTGCACGCTCTGCTCGGCAGACATCTGCACCTCTGGCACTTCCAGCCCGACTCTGTCGGCAAGGCTGCGAAGCGCCTCAGCAAAGTCCTTGCCCTCGCGCTTCATCACGAACTCGAACACGTCTCCGCTCGCATGGCAGCCAAAACAGTAGAATATCTGCTTTTCAGGTGCGACGGTAAACGACGGCGTCTTCTCCTGGTGAAACGGGCACAGCCCAAGGTAATTCTTCCCCGTACGCCGTAGACTGACGTACTCAGAGATGACGTCGACTATATCATTGCGACTCTTCACTTCTTCTTTGAAACTCTGGTCATACGGCGCCATTAGCGCCAACCTCGCTTTTTGGGAAGCCCCCACAAGTAGACCCCGCCCCCAAGCGGTGGACGGGGTAGAGGCAATCTCTCCCGCAAATTCTCGGCCTTCAAGTCTAGTGTATTCAACCTGGCGCAACCGGTTCCTGCCTCAGAACTCGAGTTTCCAGGCTGCAGGCAGGAAATGCGTCCTGTACTGGTCTACCGCAAAACGGTCTGTCATACCGGCGACGTAGTCGCACACCAACTGACGCACTTCGTGCTCAGCAATACATGCTGGAACGCCGCGTATGTGTTCCGGGTTGCGCACGTAGAAGTAATACAAGTCTTTGAAAATTGCCTTCGCCTTCGTCTCCTCGCGCTTGGCTTCAGAATCTATGTACACCTCTCTAAACAGAAAATCACGAAGCGAAAAAGTGGCTTCGCGAATCTCTGCGCTCATCTTTATGTCAAGCGATTCGCGACTTGCATGGATTACGTCTACCACCATCGTATCGATACGCTGTCTGTGCGTATCACCGAGTATCTTGATGCACTCAGACGGAAGGTCTTCGTGACTCAACACGCCTCCTCGTATCGCGTCGTCTATGTCATGGTTTATGTAAGCTATCTTGTCCGAAAGCTTAACAACCTGACCTTCGAGAGTCTCAGGGCGCAAATCGTCGCAGTGCTTTAAGATGCCATCTCTTACTTCCCACGTAAGGTTTAGGCCGCCTGGCTTTTCGAGCACATCTACCACTCGAAGGCTCTGCTCGTTGTGCCGAAACCCTCCAGGGTGGATCTCATCGAGCACTTCTTCACCCGCATGCCCGAAAGCAGTGTGACCCAAGTCATGACCAAGCGCAATCGCTTCTGTCAAGTCTTCGTTAAGCCTGAGCGCACGAGATATGGTGCGCGCAACCTGAGACACCTCCAGCGTGTGGGTGAGCCTCGTCCGGTAGTGGTCTCCGTCCGGTATCAAGAACACCTGAGTCTTGTGCTTAAGCCGCCTGAACGCCTTTGAGTGGATTATCCGGTCTCTGTCCCTCTGAAACACCGTCCTGATGCCACACTGCTCTTCAGGCCGCTCTCTACCCCTGCTTTCGCACGCCTTGGTGGCGAACTGCGAAAGCATCTTGATCTCCATCTCTTCTGTAACGAGTCTTGGCTGCATCTTCTCACCACTTTGCGGGCGTTATCGCCCAAGTCACCAATCTGTATTCTATACCCTCACCAAGCAGTTCCTGCAAACACAGAGCGCACACACGACACAAACCGGAGGCCGTAGATACACATCCATAGCCCCCGGCTGAATCGTACTGTGATACTCTAAGATGCATCCTCTAGGTTACGCCGCCTAATGCTTTATTGCAGCGTGTGCCGCAGCAAGCCTCGCAACAGGCACTCTAAATGGCGAGCAACTCACGTAATCCAACCCCGTGATATGGCAGAACTCTATCGACGATGGGTCGCCACCGTGTTCGCCACAGATACCGATCTTAAGATCTGGCCTGGTCTTCCGGCCTAGTTCGACAGCCATCGCGACCAGCTTGCCCACGCCCTGTCTGTCGAGCACCTGGAAGGGGTTTTCATCTATGACCTTAAGCTGTACGTAATCCGCGAGGAACTTGCCTTCGGCGTCGTCTCGCGAGAAACCATAGGTCATCTGCGTAAGGTCGTTGGTGCCAAACGAGAAGAACTCGGCGTGCTCTGCTATCTGGTCTGCGGCAACAGCAGCACGAGGCACCTCGATCATTGTGCCTATCTTGAGGTAGTCGAGCTTTATGCCGCGCGACTGCTGAATCTCTTCTGCGACCTTCTGCGACAGTTCCTTCATGCGCTTGAGTTCCTCGGCAATGCCCACAAGCGGTATCATGATCTCCGGTTTCACGTCACTGATACCATCTCGTACTAGGTCCACTGCAGCGCCGACAATGGCACGCACCTGCATCTCGTATATCTCCGGGTATACAACCCCGAGCCTTGTGCCGCGGAATCCCATCATCGGGTTTGACTCATGCAGCTGGCGCGCCTTTCTCAGCAGATCCTGTTTCTCGGCGAGTTCTTCTTCTTTGCCACCGGATGCTCTTAGTTCACGAATCTCATCGCGCAGTTCCTCGACATCGGGCAAGAACTCGTGCAAAGGCGGGTCGAGCAGCCTTATCGTGACAGGATAGCCGTGCATCGCCTTCAGGATTCCGTAGAAGTCTTCCTGCTGCATTGGAAGCAACTTGTCCAATGCTGCCTTACGCTCTTCGGTGTTGTCGGCAAGGATCATCTGTTGCACCACAGGAAGCCTCTCTGCCTCCATGAACATGTGCTCAGTGCGGCAAAGGCCAATTCCGTGCGCACCCAGTTCGCGCGCCTTCTGCGCATCTTTGGGCGTGTCTGCGTTCGCCTGCACACCGAGTGTCTTGATCTCGTCTGCCCAGGTGAGCAGTTCGAGGAAATCTCCCCCGATTTCGGGGTCTACGAGCGGCACGCTTCCTTCGAGCACTCTTCCTGTGGCACCGTCTATGGATATCACGTCGCCCTCGCTAAACGTCTTGCCGTTTACGAGCAGCACCTTTTGCTCAAGGTCTATTCTGAGCGCTTCGCATCCCACGATACAAGGCTTGCCCATGTGTCTTGCAACTATGGCGGCGTGACACGTCATACCACCGCGACTTGTGAGCACTGCCTGCGCTTCCACGATGCCGTGCATATCGTCAGGTGAGGTCTCAGGCCTTACGAGAATCACCTTCTCGCCCTCTTTGCCCCATGTCTCGGCGGTGTCCGGGTCAAACGCTATGCGCCCGGTTGCCGCACCCGGCGATGCGGGCAAGCCGGTCGCGAGCACTGTGAGCGAAGCGCTTGGGTCAACACCTCTGTGAAGCAGCCTCTCAAGCTGTTCGGGTTCCACGCGCGAGACTGCAGTCTTCTTGTCTATCTTGCCCTCGTGCACCATGTCCACGGCTATCTTGACGGCAGACCTGGCGCCCCGCTTGCCGCTTCTGGTCTGCAGCACATACAGTTTACCGCGCTCCATCGTGAACTCGATATCCTGCATATCCCTGTAATGGTTTTCGAGCAGTTCGCAATAACCGGCTATCTCGTCGTACACCGCAGGAAACTCTGTCTTCATATCATCAAGGTGCTTAGGCGTGCGTATACCTGCCACCACGTCTTCGCCCTGCGCGTTGGTCAGGTACTCCCCATATATCACCTTTTCCCCGGTGTTTGGGTCGCGTGTAAACAGCACACCTGTAGCGCAGTCATCGCCCATGTTGCCGAACACCATCGCCTGCACGTTAACAGCGGTGCCAAGGTCTTCGCGTATCTTGTTCACCCGTCGGTACACTATGGCACGGTTGTTGTACCACGAGTCGAACACCGCCGAGACAGACAGAATAAGCTGGCTCATCGGCTCTTCCGGGAACTCGCAGCCTGTAGCCTCTCTGACAGCCTTCTTGTAGCGAACTACCACGTCTTTCAGGTAGTCTGCCGGAAGCTCGCTGTCAAGTTCGACTCCGGCTTTGTGTTTGGCCTCTTCAAGTATCTCTTCAAATATGGAGATATCGAATTTGAGCACAACGTTCGAGAACATCTGTATGAACCTGCGGTAACAGTCGTATGCAAATCGCGGGTCGTTCGTAAGCGCGCCCAAGCCCTCAACAGTGCTGTCGTTGAGCCCGAGGTTCAGCACCGTATCCATCATGCCGGGCATCGAAACGGCCGCGCCTGAGCGAACCGATACGAGCAGTGGGTTGCTCTTATCGCCGAATCTCTTTCCTGTTTCCGCCTCCAGTTCTGCCATACGTCTTGTCACTTCTTCTTCGAGCCCGGCAGGCAGTTTCTTGCCCTCTTCGTAGTACTTGATGCACGCCGTGGCGCTTATCGTGAATCCTTGGGGCACGGGCAGCCCAAGACGCGTCATCTCGGCAAGGTTCGCACCTTTTCCGCCGAGGATCTCGCGCATCTTTGCATTGCCCTCTTTGAACGAGTAAGTATGCTGGAATGTCGTCATCGTCAAGCAGTCTCCTCCTTCTCTACCTGTTTCTGGTCATCTCTATGGTTCACTCAGCACGTCTGAGACTTCGGTCTTGCCTGGCACATCTAGATGTTATTCGCTGCCACAAAACGCCATCCTTCTACATCCGAAAGATTTAGCCGCCTGCCACCCGCGTCAAGTCGGCCGCCCTGCCGAAAAGATCTGCAACTAGCCGAAGAAGCGCAAGCCGGTTGCGCTTTATCTCTGGTTCAAGAGCCATCACGAGCACGTTGTCCAAGAACTCGTCGACTCTGGGCTTGAGTTGCGCCATGGTTTCGAAGAACTCGAGATAGCGTCTGTCTGAAAGCGCGCGCTTTGCTTCTTGCTCTGTCTGTAAGAATGCATCGTAGAGCCTGCTTTCTGCGGCCTCGCGTAGCAGCCCTGGCTCTACGCCCACGTCTGTCGGGCCTTGCTGCGCAAGGTTTGCAGCACGCTTGAAACCGAGCATCATCTCGGTGAAATGCTCGTGCGACACAAACTGCTGAAACGCCCTCCCCCGTTCTAACAGGTCGAGCAAATCGTTCATGCCTGCGCTCACCACTGCATCTACCACGTCGTATCTCATCCCCAAGTCCGAGAGCATGCTCGTGACGCGCAGCCGCATGAACTCGCCGAGATGCTTTGTTGCGTCATCTCTTGTGTCTTGGTCGAACTGCTTGTAGCAATCTACGGCGTAGCGGATGCACGCTTGGATATCAAGCAGCAGTCGCGCGTTCCACACGCTTTGGATTATGCCGGTAGCAGCCCTCCTCAGCGCAAACGGGTCTTGAGACCCCGTAGGCACAAGTCCCACCAGGAACGCGCCAGCTAAGGTGTCCAGTCTATCTGCGATGGCCAACACTTGGCCGATGTGCGTCTTGGCGGTGTCATCGCCGACAAGACGCGGCAAGTAATGCTCAGATATGGCTCTTGCGACGCTGGGATTCTCACCAGAACTCAGCGCGTACACCTCACCCATGGTGCCCTGCAACTCAGGCAGTTCCCTCACAAGGTTTGTCGCGAGATCGGCTTTGCACAGAAGAGCCGCTCTCTGCACAAGCTGCGCGTGCTCTGCAATGCCGGCGTTTTCCGCCACATACAGAACAAGCTCAATGAGTCGCATGCTCTTTTCGTGGATCGAGCCAAGACCGCGCAAGAAGTATATGTCCTTTAGGTCGTCGAGTCTTGACTCAAGACTCTTCTTCAAATCTTCGTCAAAGAAGAACTCGGCATCTTGAAGCCTAGATTTGAGCCATCGTTCATTGCCGCGTGTCACCTGTTCGAGGTGGTCTGCTCCCCCATCTCTGACGCCCACAAAGCGCGGCAACAGGTTACCCTGCTCGTCTTCGACAGGAAAGTACTTCTGGTGGTGCTTCATTACAGTGGCAAGTACCGGCCTCGGTAGTCTGAGGCTTTCTTCGGGAAACCTACCGCAAAACGCAGTCGGCCATTCAACTATGTTTGCCACTTCAAGCAGTAGCGAAGCGTCTTCAGCCACAAAACCTCCGGCAGCACTCGCAGCCTCGGCCACTTGTTGCTTCACTGTCTGTGCCCGTATCTCTGCGTCCACGAGCACCGAGTTGCTTTTGAGTGCCTGAACGTACTCATCCGCACACGCTATCTCAAATGGCTTGGGAGCTAGCACTCTGTGGCCTCTGGACAGCCTGTCCGCCTTTACACCAGCAATGCTGAACTCAACCACTTCTGTATCCAGCAAGCTCACTATCCACCTGATCGGGCGTATGAACCGGAAGTCACCCGAACCCCAGCGCATGGGTTTACCAAACTCCAAAGACGTGATAAGTTCGGGCCAGATGCGTTTCAGTACTACATCCGTAGGCTCGCCCTGCTGCGCCTTGACTGCGAACACATACCGGCCTGTGTCTGTATCTCTGACCTCAAGTTGCTCAGGCGCGAGAGATTGCGACCTTGCGAACCCAAGCAGCGCCTTGCTCGGCTTTCCATCTTGGTCAAATGCCACTTTCACAGATGGTCCGCGCGTTTCCACTTGCACATCTTGCTGTTTAGCCGACAACTCGTACACCACAATCGCCATACGACGAGGGCTTACATACGCACGCACCGCCGCATAACCGAGCCGTTCGCGACGTAAGAACTGCGCACAGAGTATCTCCATCTGCCGCGAGGCGCAAGGCGCCACGCGCGCTGGCATCTCTTCTACTCCTATCTCCAACAGCGCAGTTGTGCTCACCGTGCTCCCACCCCCTTTGCAAGCAGTGGGTAGCCTGCTTGCTCTCTTTGCTTTAGAAAGCCTGATGCCGCCTGGCGCGCAAGCGCTCTTATCCGGCCGAGGTATTCGGTGCGCCTGGCCACTCCAAGCGCACCTCGAGCGTCGAGCACATTGAAAAGATGCGATGTCTTGAGCACGAAATCGTACGCCGGAAGTACCAGTCCACGTGCAAGAAGTCTCCTTGCCTCTTGCTCAAACTTGTCGAATGTCTCGCCAAGCATCTCGATGTCCGCTTCTTCGAAACTGTACACCGAGTGCTCCCATTCGGCGCGCTTGAACAGTTCTCCGTAGGTGAGTTCGGGAGTGACGTTCATGTTAAACACGTTTTCCCGCTGCTGCAGGAAACCCACTATGCGTTCGAGCCCGTAGGTTATCTCCGAAGACACAGGCTTACACTCAAGTCCGCCCATCTGCTGGAAGTAGGTGAACTGCGTCACCTCCATACCGTCAAGCCATACTTCCCAACCCAGTCCCCACGCAGACAGAGTAGGCGCCTCCCAATTGTCTTCCACAAGCCGTATGTCGTGGGCTGCGGGGTCGATTCCAAGGTGCTTCAGGCTATCCATGTAGACGTCCACAATGTCTTCAGGCGAAGGCTTTATGATCACTTGGTACTGAAAGTGCTGATACAGCCTGTTAGGGTTGTCCCCGTATCTCGCGTCGGCCGGCCTGCGCGAGGGCTCCACATACGCCACCTTCCACGGCTCGGGGCCAAGTGCGCGGAAAAAGGTGAATGGATTCATCGTGCCGGCACCCTTTTCCACATCATATGACTGCGCGATGAAACAGCCTCTGTCTGACCAGAACCGGTGGAGAGACAGTATTATATCCTGTAGCGTTGGTGACTTCATGCTCTACCTCCAGTCAACACAAAACTCCCGTCCCGGCGCCTATGCCAGGGACGGGAAACACCCGGACTTAGCAATGCACCAGCACTCGAACTTGCACATCTCACTCAGCAGTGTCCGGGTCTTGCTCATCTCTCACGCGTTCGATTTCTATCGTGCATTTCGTAAGCAGCGCGGCCAAAGCGCCAAGCGCGGCAAGTTGCGGGGCAACTATGGCTCCGAGGGCACCTAGCGTAAGCGGCACCTCTAGCACTGTCTTATTCTCGTGCTTTACGACAAGCCTCCGGACATTGCCTTCGCGCACAAGCTCTTTTACCTTGCCGACCAGTTCGTTACCCTGTACCTGAACTCGCTCAGTCCAGCGACGACCCTCTTGTTCATCGTCGTGCTCTTTTTTCTCCAGCAAGATAAGCGCTTCAACCACATCGCCGCCCGTCATGTCAAGAACTTGCTTGGCCTGTTCGTACGAGACACCCGTTCTCTCTCTTATGATATCAACCTTCATAAGCAGATCCATCGTGTTAGACCTCACTTCCCTCGACTTAGTGATTTCAAGAACTCAAGCGACTTCAGCCGCTTCTCTATACGATAGTATATGTATTCCTCCAAAACAGCCGCAACGCATTCGCCCACATCTCCATCGAGCCTCAGCACATGCCAGCGTTCACTTGGCTGTTGCAGCGAGCGAAGGCACGAAAGCGCACCCAGAGAAAGCGGCCTAGTACCGCCACGTCCAGCGTTGGGTTCGGGAGTGCACACACCACACACCACGCCGCCCGCCTCCGCGCTGAACCTGCACTCTTTTAGTATCTCTCTTCCGCAGAGCGCACATCTAGATAGTTCTGGTCTGTAACCGAGCAAGTCGAGCAGCCTTAAGACGAATACAGCCGTTGCTGCGCCTATGTTCTTTCCATCTTCGATACTTCCCAGCACCCAAAGCAACAGTTGAAATATCTCGGGAGAAGGATCTCTTGCGTGAGTGGTCTCATTGACCAGTTCTGCAGCCACGCTCGCGTGCGCGTATTTATCCAGGTCGTATCCTATGAGTTTGTGACTCCTGACAACCTGGTACTGACTCAACACGTCGAGATTCCTGCCAGAATGCAGCACATAACTGTAGTGACCGAACACCTGAGACGCTGGCGCAAACCGGCCTTTCGGCTTGCGAGCACCTTTGGCCACGCACGATAGTTTGCCCTCTTTGTCGCTGTACACAACGAGGATTTTGTCTGTCTCACCTAAGTCGTATGTCCTGAGCACGACTGCTTCTGTCTTGTAAGCCGTCAAGCACGCTCACCTTCAGCCTCGGCACGTTCATCGTACTCTTTCATTATCGACGAGCCCGAACTCGTACCTATACGCGATGCACCAGCAAGAAGCATCGCCAGAGCCTGCTCGAGCGTGCGTATTCCACCCGACGCCTTTACCCTGAGCAACCCGGCACACTCACTGAGCAACTTCACATCTTCAAGCGTCGCCCCGCCTGCCGCAAAGCCGGTAGACGTCTTGACGTAATCCGCGCCAGAGACTCTCAGCAACTCACACGCAAACCGCTTCTGCTCATACGTGAGTTCGCACGTCTCTATTATTACTTTCACAACAACGTGCCCCAATCCGCGCTTGTGACCCGCTTCGCGCGCGGCTCGAACCACCTGTTCGACATCTCCTAAGAACATCTGTGTATCGCCCGACCGGATAGCGCCCAAGTTCGCCACCATGTCTATTTCGGAGGCGCCATCTTCAACAGCCTTCTGCGCCTCAAAAGCTTTGACGCAGCTACTCGCATAGCCGTTGGGAAAGCCCACCACGCTGACAACGCTCACATCGGCGCTCTGGGCGGCACGCGCCACGTAACACGGTGGAATGCACACCGACCGGAGCCCGCTCTGCAGCGCTTCTTGTAACGTCCGGTCTACATCGGCTGGCGTTGCCGTTCTCTTGAGCATTGTGTGCTCTATTGCTGCCGCTAACTGGTCGCGTGAGAACATATGTCTCCTTTACTTGAAGCTTATTTGCATGTCTTTTGGCACAATCTGAATCCAAACACGGCCGCGCGGCGCCTTAACCGGAGTGCCATCGAGTTCTGTCAGTACAAACGGCGACGTCTTTGAGTCTTTAGACCATCTTATCTCGCGCTGCACACCATGGCTGAATATCCTGGCCTTGCCGCTCCCCACCATCTGCATATCTATGCGCAGTTCGGGGTCTTGAGGTATCAGCCATGTATCTATGTAGAAAACCAGAACCGTGCTGCACTCTATCTGCAGGCCGCTTGTGGCATCAACGTGCAGGTTGCCACCGCTGAACCTGCGGTACATCTGCGACGCTTCGTCGTACTCATAACTTGCGACGTAAGACGCACCGCCCTGGTACGGTATCGTGATACTGTGTGCTTTTGTGCCTTCTGGTTCGTCATCTGTCCACTCAAGAAGCGGCACCGGCACGTCGTCTTTCTCCATCTTGCGCTCTGCCATCGCTGCTCGCAGGTTAGCGGTGGAAGTATACAGATTGTGTGGCGCGCTGCGCCCCTGCATCCTCCAGAACACATCTCTCATCTTCATGTCATCGAGACTGGGCACTTTGAGCTGCTGCAATTCGGCATAGCCTTGCGGGCTGGCCCCACAATGTGCAAACACAGCGTCGTGGCCTGCCGCGACCCACACGAAGTAGTGCCGGGTGCTCCTCACAGGCCCTATTATGTCTGCGTCATTCTCGTGAAATACCGCAAGAAGCCGCGTTATCCCGCCTTCGGCGAGTATCTCGTACACTATGGACGCATTCCCGAGCCCTGACTGCGGCCTTGCTGTGAGCGAGTTATCCATCATGACTGCAATTGCCCTTCTGCTCACAACATCTGGATTCACAAGTCTACCAGATAGCGGACTCTCCGCCTGAGGCGGTGGTGGAGGTGGCGGGGGTGGTTCAGGGTTCGTCTTCGGTGGTTCGGGGTTTTGCGCCACAGGTTCAGATTTACACCCCGAGCAGACTAGGACAAGCAACACAAGAAAAACAAGCGCTATTCGCCGCGCCACAGCAAGCCACCTCCGGCCGATTAGTGCAGAAAACTCCACTTCTACTAACAGATAATAGCACAACAGCAAGGTTTTGGGCGAGGCAGCTTTGGGCAAGGTCTACGCAGACGACTTTTTCGAAAGAGGAACAGCAACTGACACAACAAACAGCAGTATGAACAGCGCAGCACCTACGGCTAAAGCCGGCAGTTTTGCCCGGAGCATCGCAATCTGCTCTTCGTAGTTGGCGAATCTCGAGCCAAAAACTGCAATGCCGACAAGTACGGCGGCTATTGATGTGACAAGCACCGCGCCCGCCGCCGCGTTCTTCGCGGTCTTTGCAAGCGGGTCGTGCTTTTTTATGACGAGGTCTATGAGCGCCTCAAGCGCCGTGTTGGCCATTTCGGCGACAATCACCATTCCGGATACCATGCACAGCACCACGAATTCGTCCGTGCGCACCTCGAGCAGCCATGCCAGGTAAAGCACCAAAAACGCCGCCAGCACATGCACACGAATGTTTCGCTCGGCGCGCCATGCATCGCGCAAGCCGTGCCACGCGTACCTGAAACTGTCTGTTAGACTTGACGATTTCACCGCGATATATCTCCTGAGACAAGTGACATAGCCTGCTGTTCCATGCGCCTCATCTCATCGCGCTCGCGCGGAGTGCCGTCGTCATATCCAAGGATGTGAAGCACCCCGTGAATGACGAGAAGCGCCAGTTCCTCATCCTCGCCATGACCGTACTGCTCAGCCTGTTGACTTGCGCGCTCCAGTGATACCACTATGTCACCGAACACCCGAGGAACAGAGCTGCCTCTTACCGGAGGCACGTCGACCGCAGTTTCGGGCCCGAACGATATGACATCTGTCGCACCCGAATCGCCAAGGTGCTGCTCATGTATGCGCGATATGCCTTCGTCGTCAGTGAGTAGCACGCTCGCGGTCCCGCCCGGCCCTGCGTAACCCGTCACCGCAAGAGCCGCGCGAAACGCCTTGCGCACAAGGTTTTCACGCGTACGCGGCAATTTCACCTGCTTGAATCCTGCCTCAGCCGACACCGTTACTCTTACTGCCACCTGTCTTACCTTCTTTGCCAGCCGTTTTTTGGTGTTCCTGACCATTTGCCTGCTGCTTGGACTGGTTTCTTGACTGCTGGTATTCAGGATACTCAACTCTTGGGTGGAACAGCCCAGAAAGCACTCTCGTAAATATATCTGCTATGGTGTCAAGGTCTCGCAGAGTCAGGTCACAGCGGTCAAGTTGGTGATCGTTGAGCCTGTCTTTGATGATCTTCTTGACTATCGCTTCAATCCTGCCTGGCGTCGGCTTGCCGACCGCTCTCACCGCGGCTTCTGTCGAGTCTGCAAGCATCACTATTGCAGTCTCTTTGCTCGTCGGCCGCGGGCCTTCGTAACGGAAATCTGCTTCGACGAAATCCTGTGCCTTTCCGCCTTCGGTAGCTTTCGAGTAGAAATAACCGACAAGCGTGGTACCGTGGTGTTCGCGAATGAAGTCTATAATGCGCTCAGGCAGTTTGTGCTCACGTGCGAGTTCAACCCCGTCTCTCACGTGAGACGTGATTATGAGTGTCGAAAGCGTGGGAGAAGTCTTATCGTGTGGGTTCTCCATACCCATCTGGTTCTCTATAAAAAAGTAAGGGCGCTTGGTCTTCCCGACATCGTGGTAGTACGCGCCAACTCTCGCCAGCAGCGAATCTCCGCCCACTCCCTCTGCTGCTGCCTCGGCCAGATTACCGACGAGCACGCTGTGATGGTATGTTCCTGGCGCTTCAACGAGCAGCCTTTTTAGAAGCGGCTGGTTCGGGTTCGAGAGTTCTATGAGTTTAACAGGTGTTATGACACCGAAAACACCTTCAAAGAACGGGAGCAAACCCATGGTAAGCGTTGCCGACACAACACCGTTTAGAACTCCCCAGAAATGTTCTTCCATCGCGCCTATCTCAGATAGCGCCACCCCGTCTATGAGACTCAAAGAAAGAATGCTGAGAACGTTGACGACACTGACGGCGATACCAGCTTTCATCAGGTCTGCCCTCTGGTCGATGTGCGTTATGGCAAAAACACCTGCCGTGCTTCCCGCAAGCGCGGTAAGCAAGAATCTCACATCGTTACCTGAGATAATGCTGCTGGATACGCCCAGCGCAACTGCCGAGAGCAGCGCAAACCTAGGTTCGATCATCACCGCAAGCAGCATCGTTCCGGCGGCCACAGGCATCATGTAACCGGACACGCGGTTTAGCACTGCAGAGAACATCAGCGTCCCGAAGAACACAAACGTTATTAGCAACAGCCTCGAGTCATCATAGAAAGTCGGGCGTTCAAACCTCCACAGATACATCGCCAACGCCGAAAGCACAATTGCCGCCAACAAGGCCGAAGCGAGAGCAGTCCTCACATCCGGTCCGGCTTTTACAAAACCGAGATCACGCAGCAACACCATATGGTAATCGGTTACGATCTCGCCAGCGCGCAGTATGAGCTGACCTCTGAGTACCTTCACCGGTTCAACTGCTGCGCGCGCTTCCTGTTTCATCCTGGCGGTCTCTGCTTCGTTTGGCACCAAGTTGGGTGCGAGGAATCGCTTCGTCAAGCCTGCGGCGAAAGTGCGAGCATCTTTGGTAAAGCGCGAAGCCAGTGTTTCGACTTCAGCATCTATCTGTGCACGCGAAATCTCTATTGCATCTGTCCTCACGCCACTTGTGAGCACTCTGGTAGCCGCTTCTTTTGATGCCTCTTCCAGCTCATCAAATGCATCTTCTTCGTACCGCAAGAAAGCTGCTGCAGCCTGTTCTCCCACATCGGCGAGTTCCATCAGCCCATCGATCTTCTGCTCTCTTGCTATTGAGGGGTCTAATGCTATGACGCGCACGGCCGAATAAGCCTTTTCAATCTGGTCGAGCATCTCGGCAAGCACACCGTCATCGAGTTCATACACGTCTTTGACGAGCGCTGCACGCTCGTCCCTGAGTCTTTCTGTAGTTACGCGGTCTATGACCTCACGTGTCGCCCTTATGTCCTTGGGGGCGAGCTGCCCCGCAGATATCTCAAAAGTATCTGGCTTAAGAGAAGTCGAGAACGTCACGAACAGCAGCGCAAAACACACCACCGCCAGGCCGACTCGCCTAGCAGCAGACCTCTTCGGAACAGGTCTGTCTATCCACCTCTGAAGGTGGCTTCCTGCGCTTCTGAACACGCCCACGCGTTCTACATCTCCTCAGCCTCGTGATCTCGCGGCCTGCTCTTGTCAAACCGCTCGTACGCAAGCACTACCTTTTGAACAAGTTCGTGCCGCACCACGTCTTTGTCGCTCAGATACACAAAAGAAATGCCTTCAACATCCCTGAGCACCACTCTCACCTGCTCGAGTCCTGACGAAGTGCCTCGTGGCAGGTCAATTTGTGTTATGTCTCCTGTGACAACCATCTTAGAACCGATACCCATCCTGGTCAAGAACATTTTCATCTGCTCAGGCGTGGTATTCTGCGCCTCATCCAGGATTATAAACGCATCGTCAAGTGTCCGGCCGCGCATGTACGCAAGCGGAGCGACCTCAATTATACCCCGTGACATGAACTTCTCAAACGTATCCACTCCCAAAAGGTCAAAAAGCGCATCGTAAATAGGACGCAAGTACGGATTGACCTTCTCTTGTATGTCACCGGGTAGGAAACCGAGTTTCTCGCCAGCTTCGACTGCGGGTCTTGTGAGGATGATCCGGCTGAACTCCCGCTTCTTGAGCGCGGCAACTGCCATGGCAACCGCAAGATACGTTTTACCCGTGCCCGCAGGTCCGATACAGAACACAAGGTTGTCTCGTCTCATCGCGTCTACGTACGACTTCTGACCAAGACCCCTTGGTCTTATCTGCCTGCCTCTTGGAGTCGTTATGATCTCCGACGTGATCACTTCTTCGAGTTTGGAAGCATCGCCATGCCGAGTGAGGCTGATGGCGTACCTGACGTCCTGGTCGGCTATTGTGCCGCGCTGACGGACCATGCTAAGGAGCCTGTCCAGCAAGAGCGCGACTTTCTCAACCTCTTCCTCACGCCCGGTTATCGCGATCTCGTTGCCTCTCGTGACTATCTTGACGTCAAAGTTCTGCTCGATTCTCTTCAGATTGGCATCGTGCCTGCCGAATAGATCCTGAGCCAGCGTGTTCTGCTGTATCTCGATTCTTTTCTCAACCTGGTCTTGAGTCAAGTGTTAATAATCGTCCTCCCTCAATCTGTTTTGACCGGACGTACGACCCCTATATCCTCAAGTACGGTCACCGTAACAAGAACACCGACCAACCCCGGGTGCGTAAAAGTTTCGCTTTTCACGTCAAGTTTTTCGGCTTCAGGGGGCAGCAACGAGTTTATTGCATCGATTGCCATCGCCTGTGCCCGGTGTTTGGCCTCTTCAACATCTAGCGCAACCTGACTCGGTACAATCTCGTGGTAAGTTAGTTGGTGCACTTCTACGAGAGGCGATGTATTCCTTCCTGACCAAGGTAGCACCGGGTTTGCACGCACTATGAAGTGGCTGTATTCAGTCGATGGCAACCCCCACACTGTGCTGGTCCTGCCTATTGTGATCATCAGTTTTTTGGTAACCCTTCCTGTTTCAACCAGCCTGACCTCGTCGATGCTCACTTCTCTGTAAGCCTGGTAGGTGGTCTCAGCCTTGATAATTGCGCGCGCGTGAAGGTACTTGGCCACATTGGGCATATGGTCGAGATCTTGCGAAGGCCGAGGCGCGCCAAGCAGTGCGCCTGATACCAGCACCTGCCCTTCTGTGACGGTCTGGCCTTCTCGCACAAGCGGCCGCCCCATCAGTACCAACATGTTGCGTATTGTGCCACTCTTTTTGGCTACGATATCGCATGGCCCGAGTGGCTCTTCTGTCTCGGGCTCTTTTGTCTTCTCAATCACTTCAACTGTGTAGACCGTTCCCTGAACTCTTATTTTCGCCCACGAGATCTGCTGCAGTTCAAGTACAATGTCTGTCTCTATCTTCTTCAGGTCCAGCGTGCGCTTTGGCACCCCCGGTCTCAGGCCGCTCTCGCGCACTAGGTCAAGCACGACGCGAGAATCTAGGTTCTCGGTGCCGCTTACCCTTACCACCCACACAACCGAGGTAACCATGTAGAGCATCACGATGAAGAAAAAGAGCCCAAAGGCGAGAACCGAGCGCCTTCTCAAATCACGCAGCAAAAAGGGAGCACCTTGACGCAGCTCGATTCTCGCCCGACAGCGCGTGCGCCTGACCAAAGGGCGAATGCGCCGAAACCCAGCGATTCCTATCTTAAGATGCAGCACTCTGTCGTGCTGCTGCACGTCCCAAACGTATATGCGGTGCGCAACGAGCAGGTTCAACAAGCGCTCGAGTGAGCCGCCTTCGACTCTAAGCACAAGGTAGCCTGAAACGAAATGCCACAGCCTGAGCAGTATCATGGCTATGTCTCGAACGTTATCCGGGTTATGTTGCCTCGGATGGTTACCTGTTCCATGCTGACCGCGCCTATCACCAGGTCATCTCCTTCCACCAGTACCTGGTAGCCCCCGGCTCCCAGCACTATACTGCACGGGTCATACTTGATAATCCCCCTGTGGTTCTCTACGCTCATCTGTGTGTTACCTATGAGAGTAAGCCTTGGAATGTTGAGCACAACATCTCCAGGCAATTCGAAAAACGATGCGAACCGGCTGCCCAGGTCGCTCTTGCGCTGCGTCACGAGCCTCCCTCTTCCGAGTCCTGCGAAGAACACCAGACTCTATAATTCCTATGCAGCCACACGCCGTTTTGTTGCTTGAATCCCAAGCAAAAAGGGTAGTGCCCGCAAAAGAGGGCTCTACCCTTTCGGGAATGCTACACTGCGGCTGAGATGTTATCTAAGAAGCTGCAACACGGCTGTAGCCACTGATTGGCCTGGTCATATGAGCCTCTAACACCCAAGGTAGAAGGTACTCGGTAAGCCTATCGCCGTCTTGCTCATGAGCCCAGTTTTCGCTGTGAAGTGCACTCCCACAGCAAAGAGCTTGTCCATCTGTAGCCTGCTCAGAGCACAGTGCTCGACAGCAAGGCTGGCCCAATATGGACATAGGAGTCTCTGACACCACGGCCTACCGGGCTCCTGGCAAGAATACACCCGACCTCGAAAGCCCGTCCCAGTAACCGTTCTCCTTAAGAGCCCAACTGATCCACAATGATGGTCCTGATCAGGAGGTTGATGTACCAGGGCATGGTGGCGATCGGAAAGAGAAAACCAGCTATAGACTTCAATGCAAGTGTCAATGTGATCTTCAGAACGTCCCCATAGACGCTCCATATTGCACTAAACGCATCATCAAAGGAATACCCCGCTACCATCAGATTGACCGAAGCAGTCTCCCATCCCCAAACAAGCTCGCGCATTGCCCGAGCAGAGTCACTTGCCGAAAACCCAGCTATTCTTAAAGCCGCAAACGGCAATGCAGTCGGCAGATGCTGGGAAACATCACTCTGAGCACTTGTAAGCTGGCTTCTTATGCTTTGCACATAAGGCCCCTGAATAGACGCCAAAGCGTGATATATATCCGCTTTTGTAAACAGCCCTGTCCCCCCGCGGTGAGCTTTGGTGAAGCCCCGGGCAATCTGCCCCATATTGGCTCCACCCGCATGCAGAGCCTGAGCAATCTGCGTAGCCGACCAGTGCGCTTCCCATCCGTGCCCACCAGTGTGCGGATTACGCAGAATACTAGAGGCAGTCCAAAAAGCCTCTACCATCTCCTCGTACCCGCCTCCAGTAGTAAGAAACGCGCGGCCCTCATTAGCGGAAAACGCCAGCGCTATCTCGCCAAGATCAAGACCTGCATACTCCCAAAGAGACGAAATTGTCCATGCCTGGTTACCTATACTGCATGCCTGCCGGTGCCAGTGGAACGTGGCAAACCCCTCAGCGATATCTCCATTGGTATAGCCGTAATCCTTCAGGGCGCTCACGACTGCTTGTATCCTAGTAACGTCGCGCTTGATATGGTCATCCCAGAGTGTGCTCTTCAATAACCCCGGCGTGTTGAGCGGATAATCGTTGTGTCGAAGCCACTTTACCGCGTCCTCGATGCTGTATGCCAAAAACAGGTAATGGACAACGAAATAAATGGGGAAATCGCATTGTTTCAAGACAGCCGCAACTGAATCATCTGGGGGTTGGGGAGCCCAATTGAAGAGTCCTCTCCAGACTAGGTCTGGGTCATTGTAAATGTCAACCAGAATGCGTAACACCTCCCCAGCAGTAAGGCTGGGGAAAACCGCTCTCATTGCATCAAAAACGGGCTTATGACCGTAGCTCCGGGAGTTCTTGAGCGCTTCTGCAATCTTCGCGGGGTCTGTTATGCCGTATGCCGCCATCAAAACATGGGCATGCGCTGCTGCTGTGTTACCATCGAAAAAGTGAACCCTGGCAACCTGCACTATGGAGTCCTGGTCGTAACCGGCCTGCTGCATCACCGAGAGCACGGAGGTGCTCTCAAGGCTGGGGAACACTGCCAGCAACGCGTTATAGACCTGCGTCCCGCTGTAGTACCGAGTGTCTCTCAGGCGTGTGGCCACGATAACCGGGTCTGTAATCTGGTGTGTGTGTAATAGCACCCAGGCATGTACTGTAGCAGGATCATCATTGATCTGGTACTTCCCACGATTCAGCGCTTCGTGGTCAGAGTAATCCGCCCGGCTCATTATTGAGACGATGTCCGCCTCGCTAAGATCTGGCAACACTCGTGAGAGTGTTGCGCTGACCTGGGCTTCGGGATAGAGAGTCCTAAGAACTCCTGCGATTCTAACAGGGTCGGTTATCTCGTATTGGTGCATCAGCAAGGAAGCATGTATCGCGGCTGTGTCTTCTGCGACGAACTTCGCGGCAATGCTCAGCATCTCGGACTCAGAGTAGCTCGCTTGAGCCGATGTCGACATGACCTCTGCATGGCTGAGATGTGGAAACGCTCTCGAAAGGGCATGCAAAACATCAGCCTCAGAATACTTAAGGTGCAGCACTCCAGCAATCTTCTTCGGGTCTGTCATCTGGTATGTGTTTAACAAGAGCAGAGCATGGCTCGTTGCCGGGTGGGTTTCCGTTGCGGGAGCCATGAACACCGTTCTTGCGATCCTGACCAAAGCGTCTTCGCTGTAACCAGCTTGATGGAGTATAGAGATAATCTCTGCATCGGTAAGGTTCGGGAATAAGTGCCTTATGGCGGCTGCAACCTCGGCTTCCCGGTAATACATACCTCGTGCCAGTATGCCGGTTATCTCTATCGGATCTGTTATTTCATAGATGTTACGCAGGATTTCGGCGTGGAGTGTCGCTCCTCCCCCGAAATGCGACCACGCCAGTACCTCTGTATGCGTGTAACCCCCTGCCTTTAAGAGGCCGGCCAACTCGTAGAAATCATCCGCAATCAAGTTGGTTCTCAGCACATCCAAGACATTGTATGCTGTGTATCCTTTCTGCTTCGCTGTCACTATGAAAGTGATCACTGGATCAACCTCGTAGACCTCTTCAACAGCCCTCATGAGTTCCGCCAGATCCACACGTGAACTGCTGCTCCTCATGTGAAGAACATCGAGAACGCCATGAGCATCAAGACCGAAAACATTCTGGAGAGCAACAACCATGCTGTTCAGGTCAAAGCCCATTCGGATGAAACGTACAGCTGCTAACTCGGATGAGTGGCCATACCATCGCTCAACGCTGAGGAGTTTTGACATGATAATCGCCTGATCAGTCTCAAGGTAAACGTCTTGCAACACCTCTACGATCATCTCTCCTGAATTCTTCATCTTCCACAGAGCATTAAGCACTTCACCCTCGGTATAGCCCACGTTGCTCAGGACACATGCCAATTCGACGGGGGTGTCCATGGCGAACAAGTACCTGAGGCTTGAGACTGCCTGGAACGCCGAGGCGCCACCTTCACGTTTCGCCTGAGCCACTGCAATCGCCGGCTCGACAGCGTAAACAGCTGCTATTGCAGCATTGATCTCGGTACGGCTCTGGCCGCTGTGCATTACTAGCATCTCTGTCATGTCCAAAGCGTTCAGGTTATAGACCGTGCGCAAGGCCAGTACCAACTCGTTCAGGGGGTGCAGGAGGCTATAACCGTGGATAATCGCCACAATGGAATTGCCATAGCTTCTTTCAAGCATGACTAGGTCATATAGCGTATAGCCATGCGACTGGAGTATGGAAGATGTGCTGCCAAAACCCACTCGAGGTCTCAACCACAGTGCCACGTCCGTAGCAGGGAACCCTGCTGCTCGCAGCACGCCGACAATCTCGTCTGTAGTGTGTCCGAACACGTGCTCAGCAGGATGGCTAAGCTCTGCTATGCCGTGCCTTCCATAACCTACAGCTCTCATTATCTGTATCGCTTCAACAGCATCAAGCTCGAATCCGTCCTTCAGTGCCTGGGCTGCTGTTGTACTGTTTTCCCTTGCGGCAAACACGATCTGGGCTACTTCAAAATCGGTAGCCCCCATAACATCGATCAGAGCATCTAAGATATGCTCCAGAGGAACACCAATAAGCGCGGAGTAGACGGCCTGAGCTCCTATGCCGCTGAAAGAAGCCATTATCCCGGCCACTGTCTCACTTACACCGTAATTGCCCTGACGAAGAGCGTAGGCACAGTTGCTGGCAGTGAACGGAACTCCGTATCGGGGCGAGATCACCTCTAACGCCCGCGCCGCCTCATGAGCTTCAAAACCAGCATAATTGAGATAGCCAACAAGACTGTAGACACCGGCATAGGAATGCATTCCCAAAACCAGAAGCAACGCTTCACCTGTCCTGAGAGCTCCGAAGCCATTTTGCCTCAGTGCCAGAGATATCTTCTCTTCCAGATTGTCTTGCTCATATTGCGTGTTCCAGAGCGCATGGGCCACGCTAGCGGCGTCACTGCCGTATACACGACACACCGCCTGCGCCGCGTCATTGATGCTGAACCCGGTTGCCTTAAGAAGTTCTACAGCCCCGTAGTCATCAGTGCCAAACGTGCTTCTTGCTATGCCGGCCACTCTCAGCGCATCGTAGCCTGCGCTCTTAATGCACTGGGCTATCGCCACAAGATAAGCGTCGCCGTAGGCATGTCTTAGCCCCAAGGCAACATTCTCTATTTCGATGCTGGCGGCCAACATCTTCTGGGCGACCGAAGCAACTGTCCCGCCTTCTGTGCCTGAGTACAGTTCTTTGAGCGCCACAGCAATATCGTCTGTTACGTACCCGCTCCCGCTCAGCAGACCGATGATGCAACCGCTGTCGCAATCAAACACAAATTCTAGAGCAGTGGCAACAGCGGTAGCACTAAAGCCAGCATGCTTCATGGTTGTTGTCACCGCCTGCGCGCTACCAAGGCTCTCGTGCAGAGCGGATGCGATAGAAGCCGGAGCCAGTCCGGCCGCCTTAAGACCCTGCGCCATCATGACTGCATTATCACCAAACATGGCCTGTAACGAACTGACTATACTGGCCGGGCCATATCCAAGAGACTGCAGAGCAGAAGCGATTGCCTCATGTGCCTCACCGATAGCACTGAGCGATGCGCAGATGTCATCTATACCCAGGCCTGCTTCCTTAAGCGCTAGCGCAATACCTGCGCTACCCGGGTCATATGACTCTTGGATACTGAGGGCAATGCTCGCCGGATCATAGCCCGCACCAGACAGGAACTGAGCCGCAACATCCTTCCCGATACCGTAGACAATTCTAAGGGAGGCTGCAATGCCTTCAGGGCCCAACCCTGCACTCACGAGCATTTCTGCTGCAGCGTTCCCATCGCTAACCCCAAACTCAGATATGAGCGCCCACGCAATTTCAACTGCATCAAAGCCAGCTTCCTTTAGCAGCAGTGCTGCTTCGAAGGCGTCAGTGTTACATACGTCCTTAAGTGCCTTTGCGGTGTCTAGTGCCCCGAACCCTGCCATTTCGATTGCATATGCAGTCTCGCCATCGGTGAGAGCAAAGATGTCTATGTCTTTTAGGACGGCAGCGATCTGTTGAGCACTCAACCCTACGATGCGCAGGTCTAGTGCTGTAGCATGGGCGTCGTAATCATAGACTGTCTTCAGCGTAACAGCAATTTCACTGACAGTATAATCCTGGTCTTTCAGATCCTGTGCCGCTGAAGCGCCAGCTGTGCCGTACACGTCTTTGAGAGCAGCAATAACGGCTTCGTGGTCGTACCCTGCTCTCCACAGCGACTCTCGTGCCTTCTCCATGTCATACTCGAAAACTGAATCCACCGCGCTGGCTGTTTCGTAGGCACTGTATCCTGCCCCTCTCAAGACAGAAGCCGGCCTTGCAAACCAAGTGCCATAATACGTCTTGAGGAAGCCAGCAACATAATCCGGACCGTATCCGAGTGCCCTTAGCGCAGAAGCAACTGTTAGTTCCGGATTTCTGACAGAGGTGCGGAATCCCGTGGCAATGTCGGTATGAATGTCGAAACCCGCGACGAGCAATGCGGCGAGAGCTTCCGCATCACTCAAGTCATATGTTGAGATTATTTCGTTGTATATTACGCCGGCATTGAGTCCTGTGGGCTTCAGAGCCTGGGAGGCCAGCACCGCATCAATTCCATACACATCTCTTAGTGTTTCTGCAAGTCCCGCAAAACCGGCCCTGAAAAGAGCATCTACGGCATCAGCAGCGCCAGCCTGGTGCACTTCCTTGAGAACAGATGCCACCTGAGTCGCACTCAAGTAGTGCTCCTTGAAGTGTAGGGCAGTCTGCAATCCGGTGTAACCGAACACTGCCTTCAGAGCCGCACCTACCTGAGAGTAATCATACGAGGCCACCCGGAGCACTCTCGCCGAGGAAGCACCATCCAGCGTGAATACCGCGAAAAGGGCTGCAGCTACTGATACTGAATCATATCCAGCACGCTTAAGATCACCGGCAACGGGTTCTGAGCCGGCGTCAAAGACGTCTCTTAGCGCCTCCGCAGTTGCACTTGCCGTGTAGCCGGCGCCGCTTAGCAACTGCGCCGTGGCGGTACTGCTCTCACCGGCAGATTCGAGCAGTGACGTGATCTCGCCTATTCCAAGCCCCAGCTGACCGAGCGCTGTTATCGTCATGCTTGTAAGGCCGAATACTCTGGTCAAAGCATGCCCGCTGTCTTCTGCCGCAAATCCCGCAGCCTCCAGCGCTGCGCCAGCAGCCGTAGCGTCCATATGACACACATCACGCAGGACTTGTCCCACAGTCTCCGCACCATAGCCCGAAACCCTGAGTGTCTGTGCAGTCTCGAGGCCGCTCAATGCGTAAGTGCTCTTCAGGGCTGCTGCCCAGTCATTGAGTTGGAACTGGTGCATCAAGACGCGGACTGCCTGCGTGGCAGACAAAACAAATACCGTGTCGAGCACAGATGCAATCTCACTGGCGCTAGGCTCAAGCACTCTAAGCCTTCCAACAACGGAGATGTCACTAAGCCCCAGGTCTTTCAGTATATGGGCCAGATCAATGACATCACAACCTGCATCACCAAGAGCTCTGATGGCTGTGTGGTAGTCCGCAACGTATGCGGTTATGAGAGCGTCGAAGACTTGCTTTGCTGAGAACCCAGTGCCCATCAGGGCCACTGCTGCTTCATTTTCGGTATAGATGAACGCTGCTTTGAGAGCTTCTGCAATATCGCTTACACCGAAGCCATCTTGTCTCAGCACACCGGTAGACTCGGCAGCAGTATTGAGATACACGTCCTTCAGTGCTACAGCAATCTCATCTGCTCCAAACCATTGCCTCAGGATTTGCACAGATGCGGTATTGGCGTGGCCGTACGTTGCTTCTAGGCCTCTGGCGACGCCGCTGGCGCCAAACCCGGCTGACTGCAGAGCCCGAGCTGCCAGATGGCCGTCAGCCTGATACACGTCCTGCAAGGCAGCAGCGGTTTGCTCAGCGTTGAAGCCTGCAGACCTGAAGACCATGGCAGTGCAGTCTTCCTGCAATCCGCGTATGTTCATGAGATTCGTGGCCAGCACACTTGCCTCGATCCGGGTGTCGATGGTAGCAGTGGCTGTCCCGGCAATCTTGGTCGATTCCATATTCGCGTCCACTGTGATCACGAGTGTTGCTTGCTCAGTGGGTGACACAGGAGTGAAGCCTATCGTATTGATCGATGGGTCAATACTCAGGTTATGCAAATCATGTTCGCTACCGCCTAATGTGGCACTGATTCTGAGGTCATCCAGTGTTAGCCACGAGACGTTTTTGTCAAAATGAATTTCAATGACTCCGTTGCTGGCGCTAACACCTGTAATACTGGCTCGTTCCGCGGGCTGCCAGCGCAGCAGTGGATAACCATCGGCTGGCATCTGCCACGGTGCACTGGGGTCGGAGGTCGGGTCGAAAAGCCACCCGCCATTGGTATATAGTCTCTGGCTCCTTGCACCGTACAGCGTTATGTCACCGCCGTCCGGGCTTTCTGGGCCGGGCACAGGCGGACGGTCGATACCCACAAAAGCCATGTAAGCATTGGCTCGATTGTCGAGCAACGCAAGGTGCTGGCCGCCACTCTTCCCTGCCACCCTGCCGAAACTGGTAGCATCGCTGCCTGCCAGCCGGGTCACAGACTGACTCCAAGCAAAGGAACTGAGGATATTGCTCGCCTGGACATAGGAGTTTTCACCCAGGTAACCGTTGTTGCCTACAAGGCCACCCACATAGCGCCCCGCCCCGCTAACATTGCCGAGTGCATACGTGTTATAGACCAGACCCCGGTTGTCACCGACCAGCCCGCCTACAGCAGAACCTGTGCCGCTGACATCGCCTCGCGCATACGAGTTGACGATGCGGATTCTGTTTTCGCCCACCAGGCCTCCAACCAGAGAGTCGCCGGTGACCTGCCCCGCCGCGAAACTTCTGTAGACTGCCATAGCCCGCCCGACCAGCCCGCCCACGCTATCAGTGCCGGTTACATCTCCCAGTGCGTACGAGTCCTCAATGTCTGACTCGCTGTCTCCTACCAGGCCACCTGTATACATACCTCCTGAAACCACTCCAGCGGCGTGAGAACTGCAGATCTGACCGGTGCTATGTCCTACGAGTCCTCCTACCCTGCTTGTTCCCTCCACAGCGCTTGTCGAGTAGCAACTAATGATTTGCCCACGCTCATTCTGGCCAGCAAGCCCGCCAGTCCAGAAAGTCCCGTTTACCGTCCCACTCGAATGGCAGTCCTCTATTGTTGCCCCAGAATTGCTGCCTACAAGACCTCCAAAGTAGCGCCCCTGGCCATAGAGGTCTACCGCCGCAAAACAACCAGAAATGGTTCCGGATGTTCCAGCGATGCCCTCGTTCAATCCTACTAAGCCGCCGACATTATCCCCGACTCCCTCTATCTTACCGGTGACACTGGAGTTCTCTATGGTGCCACGCTTGCTGTGGCCGACCAAACCTGCAACATTACTAAACCCTTTAATATCTACACCTGTCAGATGCAGATCCCTGATGGTTCCTCCATCCAAATAGCCGAATAGACCAACATTGATCGCCCCAAGACTGGCTACAGAGAGGTTACTGATGCTGTGGCCGTTTCCGTCGAAGGTACCGGTGAACCCTTCCACTCCAGACATAAGCGGCCTCCACTTGCCGTTATCATACGGGGCCACTCCGAGGTCGATATCGGCTGAAAGCCTGTAGCTGGCACCCAGGTAATACCGCACGTTGTCTAAGTGAATAGCGCTGGTGATGATGTAGGGGTCCTCTTCGGTTCCCGAGCCTCCTGCAAACCCGAATGATACATTGACCTCGTTGGATGTACCGGCGTTCGGTCCCCCATGAACCAGCAATCTAAAGGTTGGACTAGCAAATACTCCGCTGACTTCTACGGATGTGCGCGAGCCTGAGCCGGTAAGTGTGTAATCGACCATGGTGTAGCCATCTTCACCATCTCGCACATACAGTTCAACACCGTCATCATCGATGGGGGTCGTCCAGCTGAGCATGATCACGTCGGCCCAGTTTTTGCCGTCATATGTCAGATCCGTAATAGGTGCAGACTCTATCGAATGAACCTCTGCAATGTTGGCAAAAACATCCTCTGCTACGAGGTACACACTGTACGGCTTCCCATAGGCTGATCGCGATAGGTGCCTGACAGACGTTGTGTTTGCAGCCAGCGCCATCTGGCCTTTTAGAGGTACATCTGCTCCCTGGCTATCCTGTCCTGCCGTGACTTGAGCCGCATCGGGGGCAGCAGCGCCTAGAGGTAGTGCCACATAATAGAGCGTGCAGTCCTCGTCGGCCTTTACCGAGATGTCAAATCCGTCAAGGTCTGCGTTCTCTACCCGGGGATATCCCTCGATGAACTGGGGCGGTAGGCCATCAGCGACAATGACGCGTTGCTCAGCTCTTAGACCGCTGGTGTTTGTCACGCCATCGGGCAAGTACAGGTGGCCCGAGAACACATACGTCCCAAGCGTCGAGCGGTCGAACTGCGGTGTGCCCTGGTCCCAGTCGATAAGGAGGCACTCTGCAGTATTTCCATCACTCAAGTACAAGGTAACGCGAGAGGCAAGCCCGAGGCCAGAATAAGAACCTATCTGTATATTGATATCAGGAAGTGTCTCCACATCTACGACATTCACACCTGATAGCGTCGTAGTCGCGGTCACCACACTGATTTCAGACGTAAGATCTCCATCCTTGAACACTATGAAGATGTTATACGTCGTGTTCGCAATGAGATCATCGACAACCCAAGTCATAGCCTGTTGTGATTGCGCGTAGTTCCACTGCCCGCCAAGTACCTGCTCAACACTCGGCGCAGGCATATCCTCTTCAAGAACCAGGTAGTAACCATCTAGATAAGCCGCTGTGCTCTTGACCAGCAAGTTGACTTTGCTCGGAAACACCTCTATCTGCGGGTAACCCGGTGCGAAGGTTTGAAACCCTGTCACGGTGACCTTGGCATCCGCCTGTAACCCGTAGGGGTTTGTCAGCACCGGCAGTGCCGGCGTGCCCCTAAATGCGAACGTGCTTCCCACGGTGCCGTCATAAGCCGGTGTCCCGTCGTTCCATAATACGTCAACGTCTCCAGTAAGACTATTGCCTAGAACCATTGTTAGTTTCGCCGGAAGAAAGAGTTCCTTTATCTGTTGAAGAGTTGTGCCCTGGTTGACTGTAAGATCGTCAGGACGGATTATCGCAGTGACCTGAGTGCTCACGGGTATGGCCTCTACATCTGAGATGTCGCCGGGGCTATACTCGGCTACTACATATAGCATGTACTCCTGTCCAGGTGCAATGGGATAGAGGCTCCAGTTCATTGCACGTTCCCACATGTAATTCCAGTGACCGGTGTTCCTGATGTGCTCCGCAGTGGGGGCAGGGTCTGTTGCAGGAAGAAGCAGAATATAGCAGTCCACAAAATCGCTACTCTGAACCGACAGTTCTATGCCGTATTCTCCCTGGTGTTGCCACCAACCAGAGAATCCTGGGTAACCGGTGTCAAACACGCTGCTGCTGGGTCCACCAGTGACCTGCAGGTTGTTACTGGTAATGCTATTCACTGCGGCATTGACCAAAACAGCACCGGCGTCCATGATGGTCACTGTGTGGCCGTCCGCATTGATGACTGCCGGGCCCGAGAACACTGACCAAGTAACTACTTGGTCAGCAATACCGTAGGGCTGTCCATACTGGTCATTTCCGACGAGGGTCAGACCGCTGAGATCCGCACCATGGTAGGTCAGAGTAGGACTGCCACTTAAGGACAAGCTGGTCAGCACCGGGATCGCAGAGTCTACTGTTAAGTCGAAATTGTTGCTGTTAACGCCGCTTATAGCGGCGTTAACCGTAATGATTCCGCTACTGGTGATGGTCATGATAGAGCCGGCAATTGCACCTGCTCCGGAGATTGTTGTCCACTCGACCGCTTGATCGGCAACGTCAAACGGCTCGCCATACTGGTCGATACCCATCAGGCTAAGATTGCCCAAATCGTAAGTCAGGTCTGTTCCACCGTATATCAGGGTCGGGCTACCTGTCAGGATCAGGCTGCTCAGTAGCGGCGGAGCACGGCCAACGACAATCTCCAAGACGTTGCTCATGACCGCACCTGCTGTGGCGTCTACGGCCACAGTACCGCTGTTGCTGATGGTTAGCAAGCTGCCACTAACTGACGCAGCGCCTGAGACGACACTCCAGGCAACCTCTAGGCCGTCTAAGTCGTAAACGTCATCGAACTGGTCGCGGCCCATAACTGTAA
>CAYQIY010000018.1:35964-53227 GCA_964417635.1 uncultured Pseudomonadota bacterium
CGTTGCTCACGACAACACCTGCTGTAGCGCTTACGGCTACAGTACCGCTGTTGCTTATGGTTAGTATGCTGCCACTAACTGACGCCGGGCCTGAGACGACACTCCAGGCAACCTCTAGGCCGTCTAAGTCGTAAACGTCATCGAACTGGTCGCGGCCCATAACTGTAAGGCCGGTCAAATCGTAAGTGAGGGCGGATCCATCGTATGTCAGAGTCGGGCTACCTGCCAGGATGAGGCTGCTCAGTAACGGCGGAGCACGGCCAGCGACAATCTCCAAGACGTTGCTCACGACAACACCTGCTGTGGCGTCTACGGCCACAGTACCGCTGTTGCTGATGGTCAGTATGCTGTCACTAACTGATGCCGGGCCTGAGACGACACTCCAGGTCACTTCTAGGCCGTCTAAGTCGTAAACGTCATCGAACTGGTCGCGGCCCATAACTGTAAGGCCGGTCAAATCGTAAGTGAGGGCTGATCCGGTGTAGACCAGAGCTGGGGCACCCGACAACTGCAGGCTAGCGAGTTCTGATACCGCCCGATTCACTAAGACATCGACCGAGTTGCTTGTTATACCGCCTACAGTGGCATCTATCCTAACCGTTCCGCTGCCTGTAATCGTAAGGGTGTTGCCAATAACGGAGGCCGGACCAGAAACCACACGCCATGTCACGGGCCTAGCAGATATGCCGTGGGGCTGAGCGAACTGGTCTTTGCCAGTTAAAGTGAGGCCACTTAAGTCGTAGTGTAGGTCGTCTCCTCTATATGTCAGGTCCGGACGGCCGGACAGCGTGACACTTGTCAACTCTATTTGTGTACCCAGATGTCTTGCAACAGCGACAAGATCAAAGAGGTCAATAAGCCCGTCTCCGTTTTGATCATACGCCGGATTAAAACCTTCCGAAGTGTTCCTTAATCCGTACGCCATAGCCAGAAGCGCCAAATCGGCAATGTCTACAGTGAGATTTCCATCAATATCAGGGGTCAGATGCAACAGGTCAAAGCTGTTGCTTGCCAGCGTATCTGCTGATGTGTAGGCCCTGATCGGGGCGGCCAGAGAGGATAGCAGGCAGAATAGGGTGAGAATACTGAGTGAACGTCTGCTACGATAAGCCGCAGTATACACTTAGCTCTCCTACCTTCTTGTCAATTGGCTCAACCTGTCATATTCATCCATTAGGACAACACTTTGCATGTAATCAACATTTTCGTGATTATATGATTGCATCCTCCTGCAAAAGTGACCAAACTCCTGTTGTCTGGCAAAAGAAGTGACATTTCTATTAACAAGCCACCCTTGAGTCTGCACCAAGCGGTCAGGCAACACGGGCACAGATCTGGAGCAAGACTCTCAACTCGCTGACTGTCACAGGCATCCGCCAGAAGGCATTACACCGTGGTTGATACAAGCCAAGATAATCGCTGAGAGCAGAGTGATCCGTATATCAGGGGCCATGGCATATGCCTCGTATCGTGTGAAACCATGGTCGCTGTGTGACGCCTGGGAGCTCTCATACACCAAGGATGCTGCCTTGGACACAGGAAGAAGGGTCAGGGGCACACGTTAGCGTGTTCCTGACCCTGGCACTTGAGTGTTAGTTACTCTTCAGGGCACTCGTGCCGTTTGGCGAGGCCCTCTGACTTACCTTAATAGCTGCAACACCGCCTGCGGCCTTTGATTAGCCTGCGCAAGCATCGCAGTACCTGCTTGCTGCAAAATCTGTCCCTTTGTGAAGTTCGACATCTCGAGCGCCATGTCGACGTCCTTTATCCGGCTTTCGGCAGATGTCAGATTCTCTATGGTCGTTCCGAGGTTTGCTATGGTATGCTCAAGCCTGTTCTGGTACGCTCCGAGCTTCGCGCGCTGGCTGTTGACCAGTCCTATGGCGATGTCAATGGCCTGGAGAGTTGACTTGGCGTCTGCCGCACTACCGACCGTGCACGCGTCAACTCCCAGCCCCGCAGCACGCATATCCCCAATTTCAACCTCAAGTTCTTCTGTTCCGTTTGCACCGATGCTAAGTCTCGCGGCGTTCTGCGTCACGTCGATGGTGTTATTTGCGTTTATGTCCGTCAGATTGCTGTTGATCGTCACTGTGAACCCGAGTCCAGCGAACGACACGTCCAAGGTCTCTCCTGCGAGCGGAGCTTCAACCTCCACCGTCTGGGAGACCGTGCCACCCGATAGCGTGAGTGCCTTGGTACCAGAGTCGTAGGTAAGCGTGTAGTTTCCGGAACTGGCACCTGCCAGCGCAACTCTCTCGATACCGGCGCCAGCTCCCAGGCCGGTTCCGAGTTCTACAGTTGCGGACAGCAGCCCGTTCAGTAGCTGCTTATCGTTGAACTTGGTGTTATCACCGATTCTGGTGAGTTCGTGTTTGAGCTGAGTGAATTCCTCTGTTATCTTCGCACGGTCGTCGTCGGTGAGAGTCTCTGTGGTGGCCTGAGTCGCCAGGTCGCGCATTCTGAGCAATATACTCGAAGTCTCGGACAGTCCACCTTCTGCCGTCTGGATCATCGAGATACCATCCTGCGCGTTCCTCTGCGCCATCTTGAGCCCGCCTATCTGCGCTTTCATCTTCTCTGAGATTGCGAGTCCAGCTGCATCATCCGCGGCTTTGGCAATCCTCAGACCTGAGGAAAGCCTTTCGAGCGATCTTGCCATCATACCGTCGCTGACGGTAAGGTTGCGCCACGCGTTCAGCGCAGCAACGTTGGTGTTGATTCTCACGCACATTCACCTTCCTTGGAATATGTAGGGCGCGTCTTGCGCCTCCGATAAACGACTGAAGATTTGCCCAGCCGGCATGGACAGATATCCTTCAGTCGCCGATCGCGTCACAACAAACACGTAACATAACTGCTCTACTACATACGTCGACGAACCTCTATTCATAATTCAGCATAAGTTAAGCATGATGTTATAGTATGTTGTACTAAATCAAAAAGGAGCCCGGTTGGGCTCCTTCATAGTGCTTGGGCTTCTACTTGTGACGCCTCGCCAGTGAAAGTGGCCTCGGCGCAAACACCGATTTGGGTCTACCCAGTATCTCTGACATCACGATACCGAACGCCAGATCGGGTCGCGCACCGACAGCAGAAGCTGCCTCGACGTCTGTTTCTGTCACATCATCTGCAGCCGCCCGAACGATAGGCTTCATCTGCGGAGCCTGCTCCATTGACACAGGTCTCGGCACCGGACGCTCGAGCCTTCTGTCCATCTTAGGTCTGGGATGAGACTCTCGTTGCAGAGTCTTCTCCCGCTTGAACGCCTTTATGTCTGGCTCTTCTCTGCGTTTTTCGGCAGGCTTGGCCCTTTCGGCAGGCGATCTCGCCGGCCTATAGGCTCTCTTAGCGTCTTCCGCCGCCTTGCGCGAAAGACCGCCCATTATGCGCGAAACCAGAGACAGCAGCACGAACAGGATTAGTAGGACTTCCATAGTCGGCTACTTCTTGCTCTCGGGTCTTGGAGGTGTGCCGATCGACTCACGCATCTTCGTATCTGACTGCAAGTTCTGAAGCTGGTAGTAGTCGATTACACCCAATTTGCCCTCGCGGAGCGCATCGGCAACTGCCTTGGGCACTTCTGCCTCTGCCTCCACCACTTTGGATCTCATCTGCTGTACGAGCGCTATCATCTCTTGCTCTTTTGCGATAGCCATCGCGCGCCTTTCCTCTGCTCGCGCCTGCGCAATTCGCTTGTCGGCTTCGGCCCTGTCAGTCTCGAGCCTTGCACCGATGTTCTCTCCGACGTCGACGTCGGCGATGTCGATGGACAAGATCTCAAACGCGGTGCCCGAGTCAAGCCCCTTGCCCAGCACATTGTGCGAGATACTATCCGGATTCTCCAACACCAGCTTGTGCGAATCGGACGAACCTATCGTTGTCACTATGCCCTCGCCAACACGAGCGATAATCGTCTCTTCGCCTGCGCCACCGACGAGCCTGTCGATGTTGGCGCGCACCGTCACACGCGCCTTGGCCTGAAGCTCGATACCGTCTTTAGCGACCGCGGCAACAACCGGAGTCTCAATCACCTTGGGGTTAACGCTCATCTGCACGGCCTGCAAAACGTCACGTCCTGCCAGGTCTATCGCCGCCGCCCTCTCAAACCCAAGAGGTATAGCGGCGCGCTCAGCAGCAATCAGTGCGTTTACGACCTTGTCCACATTGCCACCGGCAAGAAAGTGCGCCTCAAGGTTATTCACATTGACACTTAGACCTGCTTTGATAGCCTTGATCAGCGGCACAATAATCCGCGCGGGAGGCACACGCCTCAGCCTCATACCGAGCATAGTTATCATGCCGACTTTGACGCCCGCTGCCTGAGCTGAAATCCACAGACCTAGCGGGAAGAAACTCAAGATTACCGAGAGCAAAATAAAACCAATGGCTACCAGAATCAACCCACCGATGTTAAACGGCAACAACCATGGCACCTCCACATGTATCTTATTGATTTATTGGTCTTCAACGCGGCTTACCACTATCCGGTTTCCGGAGACCGACTCGACAACTACTTTAGAATTAGCAGGCACATACCTGCCGTCAGTAACCACGGACATTCTAATCTGCCCGAACTGGGCGGTGCCCGAAGGTCTGAGCGGAGTGAGCGCGGTACCTTCCTGCCCAACCTGTACCTTCGAAACCTCAACGGCCGACGTTTCTCTAAGGGTAGCACCTAGAGAAAGCCTTGACCAAAGCCCCTTCTTCTGCGCGAACCTAAACATCGCGACTAGCACGAGCGCTGCCACTACGAAAGAGAGCACCAGTGCGCCAGCGCTCTCGGCAGTCCTTGCCACAAACACGAGTGATACCACGAGCAAACCAATCCCGGACAACCCGAAAATGCCAAAGCCCGGCATGAACGCCTCAATGCTCAATAGCACAAGCCCGAGCAAAAAGAGCAGCGCTGCTTCTATGCCTGCGAGCTGCGCAACCGTTCTACCGAGTATCAGTGTTGCCAGAGATATGAGGCCTATCACTCCTGGTAACCCAAATCCCGGAACCACGGATTCTATGACAAGGCCTGCGATACCCACAATTAGCAGCATAGTTGATACGTTTGGATGCGTAACCACTCTAGAAAAACGCTCTGCAAAACTCGGTTCGGCTACCACTACGCTCTTTTCGCCCAGTCCCAGGTATTCGAGAGCGCCGTACAGATTCCCGACAAGCGCGTCAGCATACCCGACTTCCACCGCACGTGAAGCAGTGAGATTCAGTATACCGCCTTTTTCAATGAGATCTGGAATCTCGATTGAGGCGTCAACCATTGCCGCCGCGATCTTGGGATCCTTACCTCTTGCCGCTGCAGTCGACTCAAATTCGGAGCGCAGCGCAGATACATTCTTAGGTTCAAGTGGCCTGGGTTCTGCAGAACCAACGCTTGAACCCGGACGCATGACGACCCTGTCACATGCAAGCGTGATCAAAGCGCCGGCAGACCACGCCCTGCCATGCACGAAGGCATGTACAGGCACAGCGGAACCCAGGATCTCGTCTCGCATGTCGAGAGCTGCATCCACCAGTCCGCCGAGCGTGCGTATCTCAAGCACAATAGCTGCTGCGTTCTGCGAAACAGCTTGTCTAATCGAGCGGGACACAAAAGCGGCTAGCCCCGGCTCGACGGTACCTTCCACAGGTATGACAACAACATGGCCGCCTCCACTAGGTACCGTCTGACCCGCGTAAGAGAACGATGCAGGTAACAGCATTACGGCGAGCACCAAGATGGCGGCAACACATCTTCTCACGGTAAGACTCCTCTCAGTCGGCAGTATGAGGTAAATGCAGAAACTCAACCTGCTAATACTACGTTTCTACGCGCGTGCTGTTTCGCGCAGCACACAAGATTATTCTTTCGAAAGTTCTTCAATCATCTGCCTTACCATGTTGCTCACCATCTGACCGTCAGCACGGCCTCGAGTTTTCGGTATGACGAGGCTCATAACCTTGCCCATGTGCTTGGCGCTCTGCGCTCCGGTGCTGCTTATGGCATCAGCGATGAGCTCCCGGATCTGCTCCTCACTCATCTCGGCAGGCATGTACTCACGCAGCACGCCTATCTCGTACTTCAGTTTCGCAACCTGTTCTTCGACTCCAAGACGCTCGTACTCTTCCATCGCCTGACGCCGCTGGCGCTCTTCTCTTACCAGCACCTCTATAATCCCGGCATCGTCGAGTTCAACTCGCTTGTCCTTTTCTACCTGCAGCACGGTAGCCCTTACCATCTGCACGACAGATAGCCTGGCCTTGCCTGCTTCTCTCGCTTTCATGCATGTCTTCATATCGTCGGCGAGGCGTTTTTTAAGGCTCATCTAACCACACCCCATTTCAGGCCCAGTAATGATACGAGCCGGAACTTCAGTCCCGGCGTCGTCTAGTACAACGTTTTATCTGAATTTTCGCTTTCTCTTTCGTGCGGCCTCGGATTTCTTCTTCTTCTTGACACTGGGTTTATCGTAGTGTTCTCTTCTACGCACTTCCGCTAATACACCGGACTTCTGGCACTGGCGCTTAAACCGGCGGAGAGCGGCATCCAGGGTCTCATTATCACCAACTTTGACCTCAGGCACCCCACATCCCTCCTCCCGTTCAAGCATTAGTGTGGCGACTGGTCCGTCTCAAAGTGCAGGATTAACCGCAAACACTTCACGCTTATTATAGCTTAGTCAAATCTGGCATGTCAATCTCTCAACCTGGGGGCCATTCGAAATCTCGGCCTGCAAGCAGGTGCAGATGAATGTGCTTCACGCTTTGACCGGCTCTTGCGCCACAGTTTGTAACCACCCGGTATCCGTCTTCTGCAAATCCTTTTTCCCTAGCGATGTCTCTCGCGCAAAACAGCATCTTCGATGCGAGCAGACTGTCATCATCGCTCAATGCAGCAAGCGACTCTATGTGCTTCTTGGGAATGATAAGCACGTGCAAAGGCGCTACAGGGCTTATGTCCGAGAAAGCCAGAACGTCTTCATCCTCGTACACTTTCTGCGAGGGAATCTCACCTGCTGCAATCTTGCAGAACAGACAATCCAATGAGTTCACCTCCTCACAGGTTAGAGTGATCTAAGACACACTGCTTGCTCCAAAGTCGTTGTACCGCATTCAAGAAGTCATCAGCCTGCAGCATGATTAGGGCCTTCTCTATTCCCGGTAGGTCGGCTGCGTTTCGCCTTTGGCTGAGCGTCTCCAGTCAGAGCCGTTCGCCTTCGCTCTCACAGGTATCCAGAAGGCGTGTAGTCGGTGAGACGCCTGTTCTTGTCCTGGTGTCTTTCCAATGCGAGTTCGACAAGCTTTGTAAGCAGTTCGGGATAAGACAGCCCGCTGGCTTCCCACATTTTAGGATACATGCTTATGCGGGTAAAGCCCGGAATCGTGTTTATCTCGTTCACGAGCACAGTATGCTGGTCTCTGGAAACAAAGAAGTCTACGCGTGCCATACCGCAGCAGTCTATCGTGAGAAAACACTGCTTGGCTAGGTACTGGATCTTCTCTACCACTTCTTTTCTGAGATCAGCTGGGACTTCTGTTCGCGAGCGCTCATCAAGGTATTTCGCCGTGTAATCGTAGAACTCGCGCGCAGGCAGTATCTCGCCCGGTAGCGACACAATGGGCTCATCGTTACCCAGCACGCTTACTTCTATCTCGCGGTATCCAACCGCCGCCCTCTCTACAAGTATCTTTCTGTCATATAGCGCCGCCTCTCGCAACGCTTCCAGCAACTGCACTCTGTCAAGTGCCTTATTCACTCCTACGCTTGAACCCAGATTGCACGGCTTCACAAAGCACGGAAAGCCGATCTCGCACGACACTTGTTGCACTGCAGCATCAGGCTGCTTTTCGACTCTCGATCTTGGCACCATCACGAAATCGAGCACAGGGATTCCCATCTCGCGAAACAACCGTTTCTGAACGTGCTTATCCATGCCCACAGCAGAACCAAGCACGCCTGCCCCGACGTACGGAACATCTGCCATCTCAAGCAACCCCTGCAGAGCACCATCTTCACCGTACGTGCCGTGCATCGCCGGGAACACGACATCGACCGACTTGTACAGCACCTTGTCATGACTTCTGCCGTTCAGTCGCACAAGCGCGCTCGTGCCCGGCTCAGGGAGCATCGCGACCGGCTCGGCGTCCGCAGAAAGCGCTTCTTCGGGAAGAGCGCTTGAGTTCTTTGGCAAAAGCCACCTGCCCTTTTTGTCAATTCCGATCGGTATCACATCGAAGCCAGCCTTCTTTAGCGTGTCTATGATGAATTTCGCGGACATCAACGACACTTCGTGCTCTCCAGACCGTCCTCCAAAGATGACACCCACTCTTACTGCTGCCAATCCTTTCACCTCGGTCCCAAATGGCATGCTGTCTATTTCAGGATATTTATCTCAGCCGCGCGTTGTTCCGGATGTGATGCTACCGTATGCACCGCTCACATCTGCAGCCTCAATCTTTACGTCGCATATGAGGTTTCTAAGTTCCTCATTACCGTCAAAACACACGCGAATGTAGTTTCGGGAAAACCCGCACACCTGTGCATTGCTCTGCTCTTCGACTAGCACCTCAAGTTTTCGTCCGATGAACCTATTGTGAAACTCGCATGCAAGTTGCTCTCCCACGTGTATGAGTTCTGAAGAACGCCTTTTACTCTGCTGCACACCAACTTTGTCAGGGAACGAAGCCGCGGGTGTGCCTTTCCTGGGCGAAAACCTGAACACGTGAAGCCTTGAGAATTGCATCTCACGCACGAATCGAACGCTTTCTTCGAATTCTGCTTCGGTCTCCCCGGGAAATCCGACGATCACGTCGGTGCTTATCCCGATATCCGAGAAGACTCGCCGCGCAGATTCAACAATCTTTGCATATTGTGATGCCGTATAAGGCCTGTTCATCCTGAGAAGCGTGCTTGAACAGCCGCTCTGCAGCGGTAGATGAAGGTGCTCGCAGAACGAATCCAACTGCTTGAGCGCATCAAACAGCGACTCATCTATGTCAATAGGTTCAATCGAACTGAGCCTGAGTCGCTTAAGATCGTGTATCCCCCCGAGCAGACGGATAATCTGCGTCAGGTCAGGTCCAGCAGTCTCTCTGCCATAAGCACCGAGATGTACTCCAGTGAGCACAATCTCCTTATAGCCGTGGTCGACTAGGCGTTGTACCTCGCGCAGCACGTCATCTGCGCTCCGGCTCCTGAGACCACCGCGCGCGTACGGCACAATACAGTAAGAGCAGTACTGCTCACACCCCTCCTGTATTTTGAGCATAGCGCGTGTACGACCTCCAGAACTCACCGCTTTGAGCCAGTCGGTGCCGCGCTCGACCTGCAACTGACGCTCGCCCACGGCTCGCTCGACAAGTTGCACGATCGTTGCGGCTTGGTTTGTGCCCGCCACAACGTCAACGCCCGGCATATGCGCTACCACATCAGGTGCCACCTGCGAGTAGCATCCTGTCACAGCAACGACCGCAGACGGGTTCTGTCTTATGGCACGTCTTATCGCTTGCCTTGACTTGGCATCGCTGCGCGAAGTCACGGTGCAGGTGTTTATGACGTACACATCGGCCTTGTCGTCGGACTGCATTATCGTATAGCCTTTTTCGGCGAACGCCTGCTTCATAGCCTCGGTGTCAAACTGGTTCACCTTACATCCAAGTGTGTAGAACGCAACGCTCTTCATCTAGCACATATCCCCAAGTTCATACATGATCATGGCCAGCACCACTGCCCCGGCGTTTTCTGTCCTCATCATCCTGGGTCCGAGCGTCACCGGTAGCACTCCGGCGCCCATCGCTTCATCCGCCTCTCGCCTCGTAAAACCGCCTTCAGGGCCTATTAGCACGAACGCACTGCGTGCTGAAGATCCTCGGAGCACGCTCTTTATCCCTCTTGCCCGCTCTTCTTCCCAGGGCATGATTCGCAGAGCATGCGCGGCTGAGTTGCGCAGCGCCTCAGCGTACGGCACGGGTGTTGCGATCTGCGGACATGAAGTCCGACCGGCGAGTTCTGCTGACTGTTCGGCTATCTTCTGCCAGCGTCTCAACCTAGACTCGAGCCTATCTTGCTCAGGTCTCACAACCGTCCTGTCGGTCAGCACAGGTACTATGGCTCTTACGCCCAGTTCAGTGCTTCTAGACACCACGTGGTCCATTTTGTCAGCTTTGGGTAGCGCCTGGTAAAGCCACACGTCAACCGGTGGCTCCGTCCTGATATCCACGACCCCTTCAATGACAGCGCGAACCTCTCGCACGCCTGCTTCTACTATTCTCGCTACGTACTGTTCTCTTCCCGGATCTACGGCTATGAACCTGTCGCCTTCGCGTAGCCGGAGCACCTTTACGGCGTGCTTTGCATCTTGCCCGCAAAGCAGCACGTCGTCGTGCTCGCCTGAATGAGCAGGTACGAAGAACCTGTGCACTTAGCGTCCTCCTTCTTTCCTCAGCCAAAGTGCAGCCCAGTCGTCTTGATGCACCAACTTTGCGAGTGAAAAGCCCATCTCAGCATAAGCGCTGACGCACTCTTTCGCCCTATCTGCAATGATCCCTGAAAGCACCGCGACTCCTTCTGGCAGCAACATCTGTGCTATCTGCGCCCTGAGCCTCAAGAGCGTCCAGTACCCTATGTTCGCGAACACCACATCGCACCTGTCCGCCACTTCAGGCGGAACAGTTGAATCGTCGGCAGACTCATGACTAAACACACGCACTTCTGCCGACACACGGTTTGCATCTATGTTGGCACGAGCAGAGTCAAGAGCCACCTCATCGTTGTCCCACGCATACACCTTATACGCACCGAGCAGAGCAGCAGATATTGCCAGTATACCCGAACCGGTACCTATGTCCGCAACGATACATCCTGGAGTCACCACTTGCTCACATATCTCAAGACACATCTTGGTCGTGGGATGAGTTCCGGTGCCGAAAGCCATGCCGGGGTCTATGATCACGACAACCTCACCCGGCTGCGCATTCGAAGGCATGTCCCAGGGAGGCGCAATGATAATCTTCTGCCCAACTCTGTGCGGGCCAAACCCTGCGCGCCACGCCGTAAGCCACACAGAATCATCGCAGAACTCTACGTCGAGTGCGCATCTGCCTGCACTGATGCCTTCTTCCTCCGCCTTTTGGCCGCGAGCGCTAAGCAGGAGAGTTGCGGCCTCTAGAATAGCCGCCGGTGTGTGAGGTGGCATAGAATAGAACGCTTCAACGCGTACCTCTCTAGCCGGAAGCACCTGCTCAACATGCCGCTCACGCCACGATTCTTCGATTACGCCGACCTGAGAACACTCTTGTGTCTCGTGCATAAGCGTGCCTTTTGCGCCGAGTTCTTCGAGCGCGTCCGAAGCCAGATCGGCAAAAACGGAGTTGCACACGACGCTCAAGCAAAACCATTTCAAGCCTACTCCTCCTAAGAGCAGACCCGCCTGTTCGGCGGGCCGTGGTGTATCATCTTCTGAACGCGTCCCGTACGCTCTGGAAGAACCCTTTTTCCTCGGACACGTCTTCTTTGCGTACTTCCGCAATCTGTCTCAGTAGCTCGCGTTCTTTGTCCTGAAGCCTAGACGGTATCTCAACTCCTATCACGACGAACTGGTCGCCTCTACCGCCGCCTCTTAAGTCGGGCATGCCCTTGCCCCTCAGCCTGATTCGTGTCCCCGGCTGTGTACCAGCAGGCACTTGAATTTCGTGCTCTCCATCGATCACAGGCACTTTGATCTTTGCTCCAAGCGCAGCCTGCACATAAGACACATCCACTTCACTCTCAAGATCACGTCCGTGTCTCTTGAAAACCGGGTGCTCTTTGACGTTTACGCTAACGTAGATATCCCCGGTCGGCGCATTCAGGTCGCCCACGTTGCCCTGGCCTGCAAGCCGCAGCCGTTGACCTGTATCAACCCCGGCCGGAATCTTGACTTCCACTGCTGCCTGTCGCCTGACTCGACCAATGCCTCCGCAATCAGGACACGGCTCTTCAACCACTGTGCCGAGACCGTTGCATCTGTCGCATGTTCGCACGGTAACCATTCGGCCCAGTATTGTGTCTTGCGCCACTTGCACCTGACCTGTGCCCCCGCAGCGAGAACACCTAACCCTACTCGTGCCGGGCTTTGCGCCCGTTCCCTGACACGTTCCACAGTGTTCGATCCTATCTACTTTTATGGTGGTCTCGAGACCCTGTACCGCCTGTTCAAGGCTCAGGTCCAATCGATAGATTATGTCCTGGCCTCTTCGGGGTTCGTGCCGACGGCTATGACCGAAGCCTCCAAAGAAGGATTCAAAAATGTCGTCAAAACCGTCAAAAGGCGACGTGCCGGGGCCGAAACCGCCAGGTTTCTTATGCCCGAACCTGTCGTACTCAGCTCTTTTCTGGGTATCGCTAAGCACGGCGTGCGCCTCGTTTATCTCCTTGAATTTCTCGGCAGCATCGGGTTCCTTGTTGACATCCGGGTGGTATTGCCTGGCCAGACGCCTGTATGCGCGCCTTATCTCATCGGGGTCTGCGTCCTTTGGCACGCCAAGCACTTCATAGTAATCTCTCTTGTCCAGCGCTTCACACCCCCTGGCCCTGGATTTGGTCGAGCAGTATCAAGACATCGAGATGGAGGCACTCTCCGTGCCTCCGGATAACACAGGGCAATACAACGCTCGCCCTCCCTTTATCCAGTAGCTCGGGCAGCAGCTGTGCGCATGCGGCGCGCAGCAGATTCGACGCTTCCGGATGAAGCAGAAGGTCTATACCTTCTTTGTGTCTAAACCTGGTCGCCACGTACTCGACGCAGGCATGAACCAATTCGTCTCGTTTCACTATCTAAAAATCCATCTCCTGGCTGCCCTGATCCTGCGCTCTGGCTTGCTGAGAGGTATCGTCTTTCTTCTTAATAATCGTATCTATCCGCAAGATGGCCTCGGCTATCTCACCCGCAGCACGCAGCGCATAAGTTTTGACCAGTGTCGGGTCAACGACTCCGAGTTCCACCATGTCCTCGACCTCTCCTGTGTCGCAGTTGACCGCAAGCGAGTCCTTGTTGTTCTCTACTTGCGCCGCAAGCACGTCTCCGACCTTCTCAAGTGGGTTGAAGCCGGCGTTCGCCACTATCTGCGCGAGCGGTTTCTTGAGCGCCTCAGCCACGCAATCAATGCCATAAGCCGACATGCCCTTCATCTGAGAGCGGAGGTTCACAACTTCTCTGGATATTGCGAGTTCAATCGCTCCGCCGCCCGGCACAACGCCACCTTTTATTGCAGCCTGCACCGCCGCCGCCGCGTCTTTCGCAATCCTCTCTCTTTCACCCACGACCTCTTCCGTGGCAGCTCCAACCAGAATTGTCGCCATGGGCTTGCCCTTTCCCCCGATGATCCTGACGTGCTCTAGTTTTTCATCTTCGTATACTCTATCTGCTTTGCCGATGTACTTCTCAAGCTCATTCAGTTCCTTTTTGAGCCCTGTGCGCTTCATCGCACGCGCACCCGTGTGCTCTGCTGCTTTCTTGAGTTCTCTTGACGATACACGCTGAATCACCATAACACCGGCGTCTGTCAATATCTCTTCAGCGGCGGCGTCGATGCTCCTGTCAACCATGACAACGTTAACACTTGAAGCCACAATCTTGCGTATGTTATGTTTGAACTCGTCTTGCAGTTCCAGATACTTTGCAAAGCCGGCTTCAGTGCCTAGCGCTTCTTCCTCTATCTCCTCGGGCTCAAGCGCATCGTCAAACACCATTATACGCGCATCGCACACTTCTAGGGGCATCTGATCGTTGACTCGTTCTCTGTCTATGATAACGCCCATAAAAACCTCGTTGTCTGCGCCCTCTTCGGAGACCACCGTATCCGAGAGTTTGAACGTGGCATCCAGCACTTTGTCCTTTCCTATCATGCGCGCAGCCTCGGTAACAAGCGTCGCGATGTCGTCGTGCTCGCGTCCTGCCACAAGTGCGACCTTCTTCAGAATGGGGTCATCGACACCGTCCACCGCGATAGACTTCTGCCGTGCAATCTCGATGGACTTCCGAATGCCTGTCCTCACACCTTCGATTATCCGAGTGATCGGCACGCCCTTCATCGCCTGGCCGATCCCTTCTCCGAGTAAGGCACCGGCCATTATTGTGGCCGTTGTTGTGCCGTCTCCGACCTCGTCTTCCTGCGCCTTGGCGGTGTTTATCACCATGCGCGCTGCGGGATGGTTGACATCCATTTTGGTGAGTATAGTTATCCCGTCGTTTGTTATGACCACTTCACCGAATCTGTCGACCAGCATCGTGTCGAGTCCCTTGGGCCCAATGGTGCCCTCAACCGCTGATGCAATTGCTCTTACGGCGTTTGCATTCGTCAGTAGAGCCGTGAGTTTTTCGTCAATTTCGGAACCGCTTGCCACCTGTTTCAGAGTCATGCACACTCTCCTTTTGGTTCGCTATGGCATACTAAGGCTCTCCCCATATACGCCAGGGAGAGCCCGAGAAACAACCACAAAACGACTATCCGGCATTGCCTCGAAGAGCGGTCACCAGTTGCTCTCTCACCGTCTCTACAAGAGCGACAACGCGGCCGTATTCCATCCGACGGGGTCCGAGCACCCCTATCGAACCTATAGGTCTGTTGCCGGCAACGAACGTCGTCCATACAATGCTGCAGTCGCGTATCTCTGGGTACTTGTTCTCTCCGCCTATGGATATGCTGATCGAGTCAGGTTCGCTCGATTCAAGCATCGCAGACAACACGTCTTCGCGTTGAAGCGCCGATAGAACAAGCCTAACCTTCTCCAGGTTACTGAACTCGGGCTGGGTCATTATGTTAAGCGCACCATCGGTGTAAACACCGTAATCGCTGTCTTCTTCAGGCCAAACACTGAGCACCTGCAGCATCTGCTCAACTATGACACGGTGACGCTTCATCTCAAGCCTGAATTCACGCACGGCAGCAACCCCAAGGTTTTCTATTGGAATGCCGCGCAACCTTGTCGTCAGTAAGTCGCTTATTGCGCGCAGGTCTTCCTCTGAGGTGTCTCCGGGCACAGACACCACAGCGTTTTCGACCATGCCGAGGTCTGTCAGCACGACAAGCAGCGCCCGTTCTGGGGATATCAGGTGCATGTAAAGCGAGTGGAAACAAGCCTTCTTCTTACTGGGACCAAACACAATAGACAAATAACATGTCATATTAGATAACACGCGAGCGGTCATCTGCATAAGCTGTTCAAGTTGCTCCGCCTTCTTCTGGAAGCCCGCACGCAAGAGTCTTTCCTCTTGCTCTGTCATGTTCTGCAACTGCATCAGCCTGTCCACATATAGCCTGTACCCTATATCCGATGGAATTCGGCCAGCAGAAGTGTGCGGCTGTTCCAGATAACCGAGTTCTTCGAGATCGGACATCTCATTACGAATAGTAGCCGGGCTGACGCCCATCTTGTACTTTCGCGCGATAGTACGCGAGCTCACGGGTTCGGCGGTAGCCACGTAATCCTGCACGACTGCGCTGAGCACCCGGAGCTTGCGTTCGTCGAGCCTGTTACTCACCACGTGACGCTCACCACCTGCTTTAGCACTCTAAGAGAGAGAGTGCTAATCTTTGCTAACTAGAAAATATCACGGTTGGGTTAACATTGTCAAGGAAGCCCCTGAACGAGCTGGATGCAGCATACCGAGCTGTTTCGCACAGAACCCGAAGTCTACGGGTTGTGCTCTGCAAACACAACCGCGGCTATAGCATAAGCTACTGCCCGTGCAGAACGCAACGCCTCCTCAAGCGTGTTTTCCACACCGCCAAATTCAAGAAGCAACGCGTAAGGTGAGTAGTGCTGGTTGAACCTCCCGGGCTTCGGGAATATGCCCCTGGATATTCCAGCGTATTCTGTCTCTAGAACGTTCATTAAACTCACCGCGAAGTCGTAGTTCTGCCTCCAGGCCTGGTTATCGCTGCCCAACACTACCATTATCTTCGCCATGGTATGCCCTTGAGCAAGCAAAGTGGTGTGAGATCTGAGTTGCGAGTCTCGGTGCACGTCAAGCAATATCTGTATCGATGGGTAACGACCTATGACCGACTGCAGAGTTGCCTCAGACCTGACGTAAGAGCCCAACCTACCTTCTCTGTCATGCACTTCAGTGCTGTGAAGCGCCGGTACACCAAGTTCTTTTAGCGCATCGACCAGCTCACGCCCAACTCTTACAACGCTTATCTCCAGATCATCGGTATGAGCGTCTTCGGGCTTAAGCGGCTTGGAACTTGCCATTTCGGGCAGATAAGTCTCACGAGCGTGAGTGTGGTAGACAAACACAAGAGGACTGTCTGTGCTACCTGCAGCTGGTCTTGCGGCGGCCAGAGGAACTCTCACTATCGCCTCGGCTGCAGGCGTTTGCGGTACCGGCGGAGTATACGGAACAGGTGTCTGGTAAGATACGCTGGCCCCGAGTCCGGCAGGAAAATGCAGCCGCACGAGGCTCGTTGGATCATCCGGATCCACCCCAGTCACAAACTCCCCTAACATACCCCAGAAGCTGCGCGAGCGCACCGCTGTTCGCTCGATGTCTTCGACGTACCAGAAGCGAGGTAGTCCGAGCCTCAGGCTCGCCTCAGGAAGTTCGGGGTATATCGCAGTCAGCCATTTCACGAATGACTGGACAGGCGCGTGCTGCGTGCGTGCAGGGCTCATCACCGGCACGACATGTGAACGCCCAGGCAGAAGCCTTGCAACTCCAAACATCATAACGACCAACATCATATAAACGCTGGCGACTCGGAACACTCTTTTTATGGGGCTCCTTCTACGCAGTCTCACTACGCTTATCCTCCCGGCGCTGTTATGTATATGAACCAGGCACTGAACTCTAGCACCACCCAAAATCTAAGAACCCCCGGTATAGCTCCGGGGGCCCTAGAAGCGCGCTCCTCTCTTCTTCGGTCAGCGCAGTTCAGTGGGCACGACGGCGTCTATGATACCTATGACGAACGATGCGAGTAGCGCTCCGAATATGCTCACCTCAAGAGTGGGCACCACGAATTGAGCGGCGTATATCACGACTGCAGCAACAATGAAACCGACGATACCGCGACTTTGGGGAGATATCCTGCGGCCCATAAGTGTTTCCACGAGAAACCCGAGCACCGCTATAGCTGCGGCCGCAATAAGCGCATTCAGAAAGCCGAAGATGCGGAAACCCGGCACCAGAAACCCTACGAACAACAGCACCAATGCCGAAACCACAAGCCTGACGACAAAACCGACCACAGAGTCCGCCTCCTTTCCGGTTTTTTGAGCATCGCTAGA
>CAYQIY010000019.1:0-858 GCA_964417635.1 uncultured Pseudomonadota bacterium
GCAGCCTGCGCACGTCTCTCTTCACGTGAAACCGGTCTACCTGGTAGATAGCGTTCGGAAAATACTCTACCGCTTTTCGTATCCATGGCGCCGCAATAGATTGAAAGCGCATGCCTCCAACTGGTCGAAGGATATTTGATCGAAATCTAGAATTTGCTCCATTGCGAGAAGCCTCCCGTTAGTTATTTCTTCTTTCACAAGAAACCTTTACGGGATTCACGGCTTCTCGCCTTGCTTCTTGTACTTACTTAACCCACATTAACTTTACTCATACCGGCCAAAGCCGTTCTTTGGTCGGAGGTAACTAGTGGTGTGGCATGTGAGCTGATCTGTGTTGGCCAGCCACATATGGATGCATGGCGGGGGCACCGCCTGCTATGAACTGGCCAAGTGCCTGTTCTACGTCTGGCATGCCGATCTCTTGAAGTTCGTACCGTGCCCTGGCTACAGGCCTGTGTATACTTGCTATGCGGCTGAGATCTATGGGTGTCGCTACAAGCACAGCATCGCACTCAACTCGGTTTATCGTTTGCTCAAGCTCGCCGACCTGCGCTGGCCCGTACCCCATTGCCGGAAGCAGCCTGCCTATATGTGGATACGTCTCGTAGACCTGCCTAAGGCTGCCCACAGCGTGAGGTCTTGGATCTACCAGTGTGGCACCGAGTCTTTTGGCAACGATCACGCCGGCACCGTACGCCATGTTACCGTGCGTGAGAGTCGGACCGTCTTCAACCACCAAAATTCGCTTGCCACTTACCTGCTCTGGCCTATCCACAGATATGGGCGAAGCAGCCTCAACAATCACAGCGTCAGGATTAACTCTCCTGATGTTTGCTCTCACCTGCTCAACCGCTCCAG
>CAYQIY010000019.1:868-52087 GCA_964417635.1 uncultured Pseudomonadota bacterium
TGTTAATTATGGCGATATCTGCCATCTTAAGGTTTGTTTCACCTGGGTGGTAGCCCATCTCGTGTCCCGGTCGATGCGGGTCTGCGATCACAATATGTGTGTCGGGCATGTAAAAAGGCAGATCGTTATTTCCTCCGTCCCACAGTATCACGTCAGTTTCACTCTCGGCTTGTTCGAGAATACGAAGGTAGTCAACTCCTGCATACACCACAAAACCCTCATCAATATGCGGCTCAAACTCCTCGCGCTCTTCTATGGTGCAGTTGTACCGGTCAAGGTCATCATAATTCTGAAATCGCATTGCAACCTGCCCAAGCAGATCCCCGTATGGCATCGGGTGTCGCACGATGACAACTCTGTAACCCCTTTGCTGTAGCACCTTCGCCACCTTGCGAGTCACCTGGCTCTTACCTGCTCCGGTACGCACGGCGGTTACCGCAACCACATGCTTTCTGGATCTCAGCATCGTAGCGCCGGGCCCCAGAAGCCGGAAATCTGCGCCGTTCGCCATGACCGTTGATGCCACGTGCATCACATGTTCGTGAGGCACATCGCTGTAGCTGAATACGCACTCGTGCACTTCGAAATCGCTGATCACGCGAGCAAGTTCTCGCTCGGGCAGTATCTCAATGCCCTCGGGGTAGCGGTCTATACCCGCTAGTTCAGCGGGGTATTTCCTGCCCCATATGTCCGGTATCTGAGTCGCGGTAAAGGCGACCACCTCATACAAAGGGTTATTCCTAAACACCACGTTGAAGTTGTGAAAGTCTCTACCTGCAGCGCCCATTATGACGATTCTCTTCTCATTCACTGTGTGCACCTCCATGTTATTCTCTGGTGCGTGGAGTCTTTGTCCACGTCTTAGGGTGTCTGCCGAGCGCCTTAAGCACCATTGCAGAACTGTAGGGTACAGGAAAGAAGAATGCCGCAAGCGGAAGAAAGAGCAGCTGCATCAGTACGCCTGCGCGTCCGAGTGTTGACTGTGGCCTGGCCCAATTATCCACATACGGATGGTAACGGTAGTACGCATAGACCGTGAACGCCACATACGTAGCGCTGAACGCATTCAGCACCCAGCGCGCGCATTCGGGAAGCACGTACGGGTCAACCAGACCGTTGTACCACAATGTCAGAACCACGGGTGGAACAAAGGTGGCGCCTTGGTACACTGCCCATTCCAACTGCCCCTTTATGTACAGTTGCTTCAGAAGGGGTCGCTTACGCTCTACAGGGTACGCATCGTCGGCTCTTATCTTATCCATTACCTGCAGGTGGCCTGTCCCCCACCTCAGCCTCTGCCGGAAGAACGCGCAAAACGTCGGCGGCGTCTGTTCAGAAGAGTAGTACGGTAGGTATTCGGGCCAGGCACCCTCGAGTAGATACGCGCGCGCACCGAGTTCGAGGTCTTCGGTTAGCGCTGCGTGGTCGTATCCGCCTATGGAAGTGAGCAGTTGTCTATCTGCATACAGGTTCGTGCCACCCACAAACGGAAGTCTCTTAAACAACGCCGGCATATACCAGTCATGCGCGATCGCCTGGTACAGCGAAGCTATCTTGCAGAAGGCGCCCATCTGGTAGAAGTTCCTTACCTGAAACACAGGCCCTTGCAGTATTCTGACCCTGCTTCCGTCTGCTAAGCGTCTGTAAGCCACGTACAGCAGCACATCAGGGTCGGGCCTTGATTCGGCGTCGTAGAAGCCACACATCTCGCTTCTGCTATCCACGAAGGAAAGTGCATAATTCAGAGCCCTTCCCTTGGTTGAAGCCACGGCCGTGCCGACGCATCGGCCGCCTATCTTGCCGTCAAAATCGTAAGGTACCGTCACGTGTCTTATCTCCGGTGTCTGCCGCTTCCGCCTCAACTCATCAATCTTATGCTCGGTTATGTCCTGCGTTGTGGGCAGACACTCACGCGCAAAAGCCTCTATCTGAAGACACAATGCACCGTTCGAAGATGCCTCTCGGAAAAGGCTGGCCATCCTGTGCGCAAATACCAGAACGCGGCTGTCGAGAGTGTGCGATGCTTCGGCAGCACGCTTTATGAGGGTGCGCCACGACCTCGGTTCGGATAGGCTGGCGAGTCTACAGTAAGCGAGTGCACACACAGCAGCAAAAGAGGTCAGAGCAGAACTTATGCTCCTTCTTTCTCGCTCACTCCGGTGCCTGTATGTCCTGTCTATTATCTGCCCTAACCCGTTGGGCTTTGCAGCGTCGGCTCTTAGCACTATCTGCTCCGCCAGTTCTGCGACTGTCTGCACATCTACTCCGGATTGCGGCGACAATCCACGACCAAACTCAGTCCAACACTCATGCGAAGACACACATTCTCGGCTGAGCCACCCGAGTACCAGCCTACGCGCTTGTGGGCTGAGCCTGCCCGGAATTATCTCACCCGCTGCAAATTGCTGCACCTGCATTATCCACTCGGGCAATTTATCTTCTCTCGCCTGCAATTCTTTTTCATCGGTGACAACGATGAGTTCGTATCTGGCGCAAGAATAGTTGAGAGAAGCCATGTGTTCGATCGTTCTCGCAATCACGTCTGCTTCGTTCCGCGCCGGTACCAAAAGAGAGATGAACGGTACTTGCTGGCGTTTGGACTCCGCCAGTTGGAGTACGACGCTTGTGTCAAGATAGGGCTTCTTGCGCCAGTAGTTGCTGTCGGCATATGCCTTCCAGAAAAAGAAGCGCAAAAACAGGCAGAAGAAAACAAGGTATACCGCAACGGCAACGAGATAGATGATCTGAGGGACGGTCATGTTGATCCTCCGTAATCGTCGACTCGTTTGGTATGTTTCGGAGGACATGCCCGTTTTATTCTGACTTACACACCCGTGAGCGCAAGCAAACTATTCTCGCGTTATGTGTGTTCCGGCGCCGTCGAGCGCCGCACACGCGGCCTCAAGCGAAGTTATGACCGCCCTATCTCCTCCTGCAAGCACGAACCTAACTGCTGCCTCAACTTTCGGCCCCATGCTACCGGGCCGAAAATGCGATTCTTGCTGCCAGTTTCTCACTTCGGAAACACTAGCCTGGCTTATGAATCGCTGCGTCGGCTTCCCGAAGTCAAGTGCCACCTGATCGACGTCTGTGAGTATCAAAAAGGTGTCGGCCTTAAGATCTGTTGCAAGACGTTCACCTGCAAGATCTTTGTCTATAACCGCCTCGATGCCTTCGAGTCGGCCTCTATCGTCCTCAATCACCGGTATACCCCCACCGCCGGAGGCTATTACAATGTTGCCAGCGTCGACAAGTGTGCGAATTACCTCGATTTCCACTATACGAGTTGGGTCTGGAGAGGGTACTACGCGACGCAACCCCCTGTTCGCATCCTCTTTCATGACGTAACCGCGCTCATTCGCAAGTCGTCTTGCACGCTCAGGTGTGTAAAATGGGCCTATGGGCTTCTCCGGATTGAGAAACGCGGGGTCGTCTCGCTTCACGAGCACCTGCGTCACAATTGTGGCAACGTGCTTTCTGATACCGCGCGTGACCAACTCGTTTCTTAGGCTGCGCTGGATGAGGTATCCGAGCAACCCCTGGCTCTTCGATCCGCAAACGTCAAGCGGCATTGGCGGAATACCCGCGGCCTTATACGCTTCTTCGTTCTGCAGCAAAATGTTTCCCACCTGAGGGCCATTACCATGAGTTACCACTACTTCGTGGCCCATGGCTATCATGGAGGCTATCTGACGACTCGTTGTGCGCACGTTTTCGAGTTGCTCGGTGATGGTGCCCCTCTGCTTCGGTTTTAGAATCGCGTTGCCTCCGAGCGCGACGACTATCCTTGACACGGCTACTCTCCTTTATCCCACGTTACTTCTCCGCGCATTGCTATCTCACGCCCGCAATTGGGACACTTGTTCGCTTCGAGATCACAGTACGACAATTCGAGAGCCTGTCTTCCAAGAAGCGTATGACCACACTCTGGGCACACAGTATCTGTTGCCATACCGCCCCATACATTCCCCACATACACATAATCGAGGTACTCTCTGGCAATCCGGCGAGCTTCGGTCAGAGTGGCAGTGGACGTAGGCGGCAAGTCAAGTTCGAAGTTCGGAAAGTAGCGCGACAGGTGAAGTGGTATGTCTCTTCCAACCGAGGCAATCCAACTGCTGAGGTCTCGCACGTGCTCTTCGCTCTCATTGAGCGAAGTAACCAGCAAGTTCGTGACTTCTACGTGACAACCGGAAGCAACGCTCATCTGTACCGAGCGAAGAACAGGTTCTAACGTGCCGTGGCAGATTCTACGGTAGAACTCATCTGAGAACGCTTTCAAATCTATGTTAAGCGCATCAACATACGGCAGCAGTTCTCTGAGAGGTTCTTCGGCTATGTAGCCGTTTGTGACAAGCACGTTCTTGAGTCTAGCGTCATGCGCAAACCTGCTCGCATCGAACACGTACTCGTACCAGACCGACGGCTCGTTGTAGGTATACGCGATCCCCACAACTCGCGGTTCGCGCTCTTGTGCCCGGCTGCACCGAGAAACGAGGTCTGCGGGTGCAATCTCTGTTTTCGGAACGTCCGATGTCTGAGAGATGCCGTAATTTTGGCAGAAGCCGCAGCGCAGATTGCAGCCTGTGGTACCCACAGAAAGCAGATACGAGCCTGGATAGAAATGATACAGCGGCTTCTTCTCAATAGGATCGACCGCGATAGACGCCACTTTGGCATAGTTCCGGCTGTAGAGCCTGCCCTCTTTGTTCTCGCGCACGCGACACAGACCAGTCTTACCCTGGGCTATCCGGCACTCGTGCGGACAGAGCAAGCACTTGACATGCTGTTTTTCGAAAGGTTGCCAGTAACTCGCGACTTTCACCTGCTACTCACCTCACGCTGAGTTTATGCATTCGTGCATAGACCCCTGATTCCTTCTTATACCAGGTATAGCCGGCGTGCCTTGGGCATGTAATCGCGTAGCAACCTGTCGAACAATGCGCTTATGCGCTGCATTGTGTCTTGCTCATACACATACTTTCCGTAACCGAACTGACCGAATATGAATTTACGGCTGCTCTCTTCCATATCCGGGTGTGCGTCCTCAAATAACTCCAAGACCCTCGCCTTTGCGCGAGGAGTGAACCGGTGCGTCACGAGTTCAAAAGTTGCGGTTTGGAGCGCTTCAGTGTGCTGAGAGTAACGTTGAATCAACCCGAACAAACGCTCATACGCTGCTTCCCAGCCATCAAAGACGATTATCGGGGCTACCATAAAACCCACCGGATAATCTGCGACTGCAGCCTTTGCAGCCGCATCAAGCCTCGCCGTTAGCGTATCAGTGCCCTGCTCATAGAGTCGGATCACCTCTCTCGCATTAACCGAGAACCTGATTTCGGTGTGGCGCGCGTGCTCTAGTTCAAGCAAGCTATCTACGGCTGCAAATTTGGATACGAACCGAAACCGAGCATGGCTGCACTTTCCAAAATGCTCGATCGCGTTCGCAAGGGCGCGAGTGTACTCTTCTACCGCAAGCGGATCACCTGTGGCCGCTCCCTCGAAGGTGGTGAGCTCACACTGGCGCGCTCTTGCGTATTCATCTGCAATGTCCAGCATTTCTTGCACGTTGACGTATACACGCACATAGGGAGTTCTTCCGAGAGTTGTGAGCAAGTAACAGTATCGGCACATGCCAGGGCAGCTTGTCACCAGTGGCAACTGGAAATCTGCTGACGGGCGGCATGTCTCAAATTTCTTGGACTTTCTGACACCTACCACAAGAGTGCTCTTGGCCATAGTGTACGCCTGCCGCGCGCTGAGCCCGCGTTCCGTCACAATCCGGTTGTGTGAAGGTATGACCTTTACATCAACCTCCGTGCCGCAGAACATGTCGTGTATCTTTTTGCCCAAAGGATACTCAAGCGCCGCGCTCTCAACAAGCACTCTCTTAGGCCTAAACACTCTTCTTGCATGCTCTTCTCGCAAAACCTCACTCCTTCGGCCGCTTGACAAAGCAACCCAGATTAGCTTATATATGTCTATGTGAACGAGACAACAACTAAAGAGGGTGCCCACTATGCCTATCTACGAGTATAGTTGCCCAAAATGCGGTGTCTTTGAACGCTTGCAGAAGTTCTCTGAGCCAAACCTTGAGCACTGCCCCACTTGCGGCGAAAAAGTAAGGAAACTTATCGGCAGGAATGTCGGCATCGTGTTCAAGGCAGGTGGCTACTACGCAAGCGACAATAGACCCAAGGACTACGTCGAAAAGGCAAAACAAGACAACAGCGAGACATCTAGTTCGCAGAACTCCCCATCTCAGACCAAAACTGCAGCTGAATAGTGAACCCCAAGAGCCCACCCCAGAGGGGCTCTTCTGCTGTTCCCACCCCGCCCGTACTACAACAAAGAAGGTCAATGGCCGACCACTGGCAAAACGTATTGGTGCAAAACGGTACAGGGGAGGAGTAAAATGAGTTCAATCAAGCAGTATGAATCTGAACCAACCCGGGTTACCGAGCTTCGCGGCCAAGTTGAGGCGAAAGTAGACTCTCTTCGAGACCACCTGATTGAGATGAACGACTGGATGTATCATAATCCAGAGCCGGGCTTTTTGGAGTTTGGGGCGAGCAAGATGCTTGCCGAAAGCCTGGAGAGTAACGGCTTCGTCGTGGAAATGGGCGTGCCCGGCTTAGAAGAAGCATGGCCCGAGTTTGACCGTCTCAAGTACGTGGGAGGGCTTTCACCGTCTTACAAAGGGCCTCCCGGGTTACCCACCGCTTTCAGAGCCAAATACAAAGCCAAGAGCGAGAAGCCGGTAGTAGCGATCGTCGTGGAGTACGACGCATTGCGCGGCGACCCTCCGTTTCACGGTTGCCAGCACAACATGCAAGGGCCAACTGGCGTAGGAGCCGCGATAGCCTTGGCGCACACCATGGAGGAACAAGGCATCCCGGGAAGCGTCTGGGTCATAGGCGCACCCGCCGAGGAAGTCGGCCCTCCCTCCAAAGCAGCGCTTGCCAAAGCGGGCTATCTTGACGGAGTAGACTTCGTGATGCGAAGCCACGGCATTGAATCACGTAACGAAACGGTACGCTATCCCGGCGGCTTCTCCGAAAGGCACATCGAGCAACTCAAGTACACGTTCTTCGGCAAGTCGGCGCACGCCCAGATGCCGTGGAACGGTGTCAGCGCACTCGATTCTGTGATGCTGCTGCTCAATGCAGTGGAAATGCTGCGAGAGCACTCTGAACCCCAGTTCAGGTTTCACTGGGTGATTTCGGAAGGCGGAGTCGCGCCCAACATCGTTCCCGAAAGAGCATCATGCATCGTCTGGGTACGTCACCTCATAGACGAAACACGTGTTGGTTCAGTTAGCCCCAGGCAGGCAAAAAAGATGATATCCAAGAAAGTCGAGCAAGTGGACAACGCGGCACGAGGAGCCGCGCTTGCCACCGGAACCAGAGTGGAAATTGACCACTACGGTTCGTACATTCCTGGTATCGCGGTGGGTACGTACAACGATCTACTGTATGACTACGCCTGTATGTACGGTGGTATAAACAGCAAAGAAGCAAGCGTCCCCAGACACTGGGAGGAGACTGGTTTCATGACAGTGCTGGTGCCTGGAATTAACGTGGGATTCGGGATTGAAGGTGTGACTCCCCAGACAGGCCACTCACACGAAAGCGCAGACCTTACAGTGAGCAAAGAAGGCCACGATGCGCTCGTCCTCATGGCCAAAGTCATGGGCGCTATAGGTCTAAGGCTTGCCATGGATAAGTCCAAGCGTGAACAGATCACAGAAGAACACGCTATGTGGGTCAAAAGATACAACGAATAACGTCGGTTGGGCGGAGCGAAGACGCACTCGCTCCGCCCGCAGATTCAGGCATAGGAGAGTAGATACGTTGATATCTAAGCCGCTTGTGTGCATCAGTATGGGAGACCCTGCAGGAATCGGACCGGAGATTACCGTAAAGGCACTTCAGCAAGATAGCGTGTACGACATTGCCAGACCTGTGGTCGTTGGCAGCAGCGGCATTCTGCGTCACTACATTGATCTTCTGAGCACGGGTCAACACTTGAGGCAGGTACACGCTCCTTTTGTGCAAGACAGTAGGCCAGGGGTTATCGATGTGGTCGAAACTGGCAGTGTCACCCCAGAACTCATAACCATCGGACGCATCTCCGCTTCTGCGGGCAGGGCGGCATTCTCTTACATAGAAGCGGCAATCAGGCTTGCGCTACAAGGCTGTGTGCATGCTGTTGTCACCGCCCCCATAAACAAAGAATCACTTATACTCGGCGGCTCACATTTCGTCGATCACACCACGATGTTAGAAAATGCTACAGGTTCGAGCGCGGTCACGATGTTCTTGGTGGACACGCTTCGCGTGTTCTTCCTGACAAGGCACGTGTCGCTTCAAGACAGCATCAATCTACTCTCGGCAGACCTCGTGGCTGAAGGCATATCAACTGCGGTGCAGAACCTGAGAAGGCTTGGATTACCTGAGCCAAAGATAGCTGTCGCGGCTTTGAACCCTCACGCAAGTGACGGTGGTATGTTTGGCACTGAAGAGCAGCATCTAATTTCGCCCGGAGTTCAGCAGGCAAGAAACTGCGGGTTTTGCGCAGTTGGGCCTGTACCGGCTGACGCAGTATTCAGCCTTGCATTGCGCGGCAAGTACGATGCTGTGCTTTCGCTGTACCACGACCAAGGGCACATAGCTGCAAAGACGTATGACTTCGAGCGCACGGTGAGCGTCACGCTCGGCTTGCCGTTTCTGCGCACTTCGGTCGACCACGGCACTGCACTGGACATTGCAGGTCAAGGCAACGCCTCGGCGGTGAGCATGATTGAAGCGATTAAGACCGCCGCTCGCTACGCACACGCGTACGCTAGTGGTAACGCTCAACTCGAAACCGGTACAAGTTGACTCCTGTCTCTGCCTCCCGGATACCTGCTTTCTCCCGAGCTATCCTGACCTGCTCGTCGGCTGAAGTTATGCCTGGAAGATCAGGCAGAAGCAACCCTCTTCTCTTACCCTTTTCGACGATCACTCCGTACACCTCTGGGTCGAGGTCTGAGACACTTGCCACACGTTCGGCAGGTTCGAGCACGTCTACAGAATACACCAGATCGCCAAGTTCTTCAGGTGTCACCGGCATAAATCTGGGGTCTTCAGTACCCGCGGCTATGGCGTTTTCGATCACTTCTTCTGCAAGCGTGCTGTTCTGAGGCTCTATACTGCCTATGCAGCCTCTCAACCTCCCGTGCTTCTGAAGTGATACAAAACACGCGTTTGCCGTCTTGCTCATCCACGAATCATCCCCAGGTGGTTCAATACGTGTTCCAGAGCGCACGTACTGCTCGAGTGATTTTCGAGCCAACCTAACTATGTCTGACTGCTCACTGCATTCGCGTTCGACGCCAGCAGCCCTGAGTCTTGGGAGGAGACACCTATCGCGGTCTGCCTCTCCTGGCTCAATATAGCACACACAATAACCTACGCCGAACGGAGCCTCGTACGAAAGCACTTCAGATCGCGCTTGCTTACCGTCAAGCGCCCCCATTACCATAATTATGGGCCGTAGGCCGCATTCGCCCGCGTTCTCTATGAGGTTTTTGTCCATATTGAGCAGCGGCATCGGATCACATGACTCAAGCGCCGATAACACTTGGGCGTCGAATTTGGATGCGTCGCGATGGTAACCAGCGGGCGCACCCGGAGTCAGCCTGTGAGAAAGGTCTGCTGTCGCGAGCACTACCACCCGCCGGTCCAGCGATTCTGCAGCTGTTCTTATGGCAACACCGAACGCATAAAGGTCGGGGAAGTCGAGCATACCCATGCACAGATTTGCCACCATACCTCGGTACCCAGCTCCATACACGAAGCGAAGCGGTACTACCGCGCCGTGGTCGAGCTCTCGAGGAGCACCAAGGCGTCTCCTTCCACTTTCGTCCAGCGCGACGAGTTCCACACCTTGTTGCTCAAGAGAGTGTCTTTCAATCTGCCTCAGCAGTTCCAGATCGTTGCGAAACGACACTGAAGCGCTCCTCGCCCCGAAACGGCGCAAGTCACCTCGGACAAACTCATCGCCTGTGGCAGTTATCGCCTCGCGGAATATGGGGCCGTGGGGTCCCACCACAACGATTGTGTCGGGCTTGAGCTGCAAGATGCGCTCTGAAAGAATGGTGAGCGCGCTGTGGGTACTCGACACTACCTTTGCATCGTCTCCGCCCACCTCAGGCAGCACAACCGGAGGATGCGGCGAGACAGCGCATGCCACGACACCGCTCTTGTGCGGCATATCACACGCCTCCTGTGAAAACCTGTTTTGAGACATAAGCAGAAGTGCACGCCCTTAACATGGCAGCATAGCCCACATCGAACTGTATGCTGTCACCAACCTCAACTCGCCACGGTGCTTCATGTACATCCACAACCAAATGATCGCTCGATGCGCCAAGCACGTCGATCCCTGGGCTATTGGGCGTTATGTCCTCCCAATCTATGTCCTGCCTTCCAAGCGCGAGGATTGCACGTCTTCTCGGCCCCCTATCGCAGAACTCAGGCTTTCCGCCAAAAGCATCTACACCCTGTTGGCCTATTGGGAGTGATGGCTTGGTATGCACCTCGATGACCTCTGTCACAAGTGTAAACGCATCCTGGAAACATCCGGCAATCGGCGTCCTGCTTACCGGGTCTGTACCTAGCAAGATAGCCTCACCTATTCTGAGTTCCGATACTCCAGAAGGCATCTCACCGCGAAGCAATAGCCCGATGTTCGCCGAGTTGCCGCCTGACACCACAAGTTGTTCGAGCGCCGCGCTCTTTCGAACGTCTTCAGCTATTTCGATAAGCTCGAGCATCTTCTCGCGAGTGGGAATCACAGCACCAAAACACGCCAGGTTAACTCCGATACCTGTGAGTCTGATGGCCCTCATATCCAGAGCCGTTCTCACCGCATCATATATGACGTCCTGGTCTGGCTCGTTCCATGTCTCACGCCTTGGCCAAAACCCTTCTCTCAGGTCGCCCAAGTCTACCATGAGCACCACTTCGTGCTGTGTCGACTCTTCGGTCGCACACCTGTCAAGTTCCTTGAGAGCGCTTGTGCTTGACACCAAAGACCTATTTGCGAGCCGAACAACCCGAAGCGCCTCGTGTGGCATCGGCGAACGCAGCAGCGTAATGTGAGAGTCTATTCCTGCCTGTCTTAGCCGCTCTATGTTCTGTATCCTGGAATCGCCCAGCCCACTCGTGCCGCCTGACAGCATTGCACGCGCTACTTCTGGGAGTGCGCATGTGCCTTTTGTAACGCCCATTATCTGTATACCGTAATCTCGGGCAATCTCGGATACTTTGCGCGCGTTATGCTCTATCTTATCCTGGTTCACAATGATGCTTGGGTTAGCCATGTACTGGTTCCTCCAGCATGAGTCGTGTTCTATCTTGCTTCTTCTTCTCTTCCAGCACGCCCTCCTTCGCACAGTTAGTATCACTCAACGTATTGTCTGAAAACCCGCAGCGCACAGTATTCGCCACACATACTGCACTCGTCAGTATACTCGGGATTGCGCGCTCTTCTCATCTGGCGCGCTCGTACAGGGTCAATTGCCATCTCTACCTGTGTCTTCCAGTCGAGGTTCCGCCTTGCCTCTGAAAGCGCGTGGTCTCTTTCGCACGCCCCACCCACTCGCCTGGCGACGTCTGCAGCATGAGCTGCTATGCGTGAAGCGATTACTCCCTGTCTCACATCGCGAGGCGTGGGCAAACCCAGATGCTCTGAGGGTGTGACGTAGCACAAGAAGTCTGCACCGTAATACGCAGCAAGCGCCCCCCCGATAGCCGATGTTATGTGGTCGTATCCCAGCGCAATGTCAGTTACAAGTGGCCCGAGCACGTAAAATGGCGCATCTCGGCACACAGATTTCTGGATTCTTACGTTAGTCTCGATCTGGTCAAGAGGCACGTGCCCCGGACCTTCCACCATCACCTGTACCCCTTTGTCCCACGCTCTCTGCACAAGTTCTCCTAAGATTATCAGTTCTTGCATCTGAGCACGGTCGGTGGCATCCGCAGTGCATCCTGGTCGGAGCGCATCACCTAGGCTCAGCGTCACATCGTACTCGCGTGCTATCTCAAGCAGCCTGTCATAGTACTCGTATAGCGGGTTTTCTTTGCGGTTGTGGCACATCCACGCCGCGATCAGCGCCCCGCCCCTGCTCACGATTCCCGCGACGCGTGTTTGGTTCTTGAGCCTCTCAACTGCTTCGCGTGTCAACCCACAGTGCACCGTTATGAAGTCGACTCCGTCTTCAGCCTGCCGTTGGACTGCTCGAAACAGGTCATCAATACCAAAGTCAATTGCGCGCCCTTGCTTTTCCCTCGCCTGTACCGCAACCTCGTAGACAGGCACCGTTCCAACCGGAACAGGGGAGAGAGCAACCACACGTCTGCGCATCTCAATTATGTCGTCTGTGTTGCTTGACGACAGATCCATCACCGCGTCCGCGCCAGCCTCAAGAGCCGTGCTGAGTTTCTTCATCTCGTACTCGATGCCGGGTGAGCCTATAGAAGTGCCTATGTTCGCGTTGACTTTGGTTCTGAGCGCAGAGCCAATCCCCTGCGCATCAAGCATCTTGTGACGCGGATTTGCCGGAATCACGACGCTGCCTTCTGCGAGCGCGTTCATCAACACGGCTGTGGTCACGCTCTCTCTTTCGGCAACTCGGCGCATCTCGGCCGTCTCACAGCCCGCAAGCGCCTGTAGTCTTTGGGTAGTCATGCAATATCCCTCCACCAACATTAGTGTTCACCAAAACAGAGAGGCCACCCACGAAGGGGTGGCCGGAATACACCAAGTATACTCCCTTCGCAGGCATTACCCTGATCAGGTTCATCGGGTCAGGACTCCAAGCCCTTTCTCAGCCCCTTAGACGGAGCTCCCCGTTCGTCTCATAGTATAGCACAATACGCTTCTTACTGAGTGTTCACGCCCAATTCGCAGAGCACCTGCCGCACAAATTCTAGAGATGCTGAAGTCTCTTCGCAAAGATACTTGAGATCGGAATGCTCGAGCGCATCTGCTTCCAGAGACTCTACGGCGTTTCGCAAATATGAACGCCTCAGAGCGTCAAGCGGCAATTCGGTTGCGCTTATTTGCTCCGGGTGTTCGGGTATGATTATGCTCTCGCCAGGCTTCTGCACACGCGGGTCTCCGCGCTTCACGATAACCCCGTTCTCAGATGCAAAGGTGAGTTGAGCCATCGGATGCTTGCCAGCACCTGTGTATTCTGTCTCCTGCACCACTACGATTTGGTCGCGATCGAGTTCTGCCGCAATTGACATCGCTGCAGCCAGAGACACGTTACCTGCAGGTCCTCGTTCCAATCCTTCGATCTGGGCAAGTGCCTCGGTAACGTAGAACACCTCACCTTGCGTCACGCCCAGGTATCTGTCCAGGTAACGCAAAGGCCGGGCGGCGTTTCTCGGCACATCTGCTCTATCCGGCCACGTGGTGAACGGCACGCCGAAACCCGTGTGTCCTGTGGTAAACGATTTCCTGTTGAAGTCTCTGTCGCTTGCCATATGCAACCCCTGCAAGTCGACACTCACACCTACTACTTGCGTGCTCGCGCAACCAGCCTTCCGGAGGCCACGCGCAGTGCCTGTCACGTTCCCGCCCCCTGCGTGTGTAACAACCACAACATCGGGACTCCGACCGGTCTTCTGTCTCACTTGACCGGCTAGTTCGTAACCGAGAGTCTCTATTCCCGCGATTCCGAACGGTGTGTAGAGCGATGCGTTGAAGTATCCCGTTTCTTCGAGCAACCGCAAGAACACGTAGAACAGTTCAGGCCCAACGCTCAGCTGTATGACATCGGCACCGTACGCTTCACACGCGCGCCCTTTTTCAAGTATCTCGGGCTGCCCGATTCGGTTTGAGTCGTATACCTCTTGTACCACTATGCAAGCAAGACCGCGCATGGCAGCCTGTGATGCCACAGCTGCACCGTAGTTGCCGCTGGTGGCAGCTATTACTCCTTTGTATCCGTTTCTCTTGGCATGGTAGACCGACACCGCCGCCCGCCTTGCTTTGAACGAACCCGAAGGATTGCACGCCTCATCTTTCAGCAGTATCCTCGCCCCGTATCCTGGAGCCGCGTACTGCCTGACAACGTTGGTGATGTTGCGTAGCTCGTACAGAGGGGTGTTTCCAACACCTGTCTCTGCCTGGATGCGTTGCACCTCGTCAAGCGAGTAACCTGCACGACGCATCATTCCTTCATAGTCGAATGAAAGCGGGCCTTCTTCAAACTCTGAATAGTCGATTCCGACAGCTGCTATCATGATTTGGTTCTTTCGGGCCATCACACCCTCATAGGATAGGTCGCGCTTCATTTCGGCGCCGCCTCTCTCTCTAAGAGCGCCCTGAGTTCTTGCCCGATCGCTAGCACGCTTTCCACCGGTCGTCCGAAGCCGTGGTCGTACCGCGGGTTTATGCTCACCAGTTCACCCGTAACCACTCTGCCGGTTACGGTCCTGATCTGGATTTGCTCTCCTATTCTTGCGGCTGTCAACGCATAACCCTTCTGCCACATTTCAAGCGGGACTTTCTTGGTATCAGCGGGCACTTGCGGAGCTCGCTCTTCCGGGCGGAGCACCGTGCTATGGATTTGCACCCAGTCTCCCTGCTTTGCTGCCTCGCTCACGTTGTAGGTAGTCCTCCTTGTGGACGAACGCAGCCGCGCCGGTACTCCGATCTGCGCTCAGGTTCAGTACAGAGAAAGCATTCTTTTCTCGCTTTAGCTTGTCCTCCTAGTCGACTATATCCGAAAAGCGCAGCAGCACAAGTCACAAAGGAGTTCTTCAATTCTTGCCTGCTTCGACAAGAAACCTCATTACCCCGGCACATATGGCCCATGCTATCTTGTCTTGGTGCTCTCTTTGTGCAAGAAGCGTCTCTTCGCGCGGGTTTGACAAAAAACCAATTTCGATCGTAACGGCGGGAATATCTAGGTTTCTCAATATGTAGTTGTCTATTCTCGAAGATGCCTCTCGTCGAGTACCACCTACAAGTCGTTTGAACTCGTGCTGGATACTTTCTGCGAGCAACCTGTTCAGTTGGTTCTTCTCAGCGTCGTAGAACACCTGAGCGCCAGACCACACGGGTGACGGCACTGCGTTGGCGTGTATGGACAAGAACAGGTCAGCGCTCTGTTCCGTGGCAATCTCAACTCGCCTCGCCAGGTCACGCGGTTTGCGAGGACCATCACCCATCCCGGCAAGGTCTGTATCCGTTTCTCGAGTCATAAAGACGTTCACACCTTCTGACTCCAGCATTTCGCGGATCCTGAGGCTCACAGCGAGCACAACGTGCTTCTCTTCAGTTCCTCCCGGGCCGGTGGCTCCCATGTCTTTTCCTCCGTGGCCCGGGTCGATCACTACTGTAAGCCCTGATATTATCCTGGCAGTCTCTCGCGCCCTACCCAGATGAACGTAAGAAACGGCTACTGCAACGGCGATGAACAGAGCAAGATACGCAAAACGGCGTTGACTAAACACGATGACCCGCATCGAACACATCCCTCCGCTAGAACCTATTTAGGGCGGGAGATGCGTAGAACACACTGAAGCCGCAAACGGCTGTAAGCCAAAGTAAAAGAGAGGCTTGTTGGCCCCCCTCTATCAGTATTAGGTCTATGCTGTTATCTCTTTGAAAACTGCGGAGCCTTGCGCGCCTTCTTAAGTCCATACTTGCGCCGCTCTTTCATTCTCGGGTCTCGCGTCAGAAAACCGGCTTTCTTGAGCTGATCTCTGAACGACTCGTCCACCTTAAGCAAAGCTCGGGCGAGTCCGTGTCGAAGTGCTCCAGCCTGGCCTGAGACTCCGCCGCCCTGAACATTCACGCTGATATCAAATTTACCCTCAGTACCAGATACTTTAAGGGGTTCAACGGCCTGAGAGCGCATGGTCTCAATAGGAAAGTAATCCTCAATCTGCTTTCCGTTGACGACCACAACGCCTGTTCCAGGACTAAGCAAAACTCTGGCAACGGCATTCTTACGTCTTCCGGTTCCGAAATACTGTACAGTGGCCACAATCAAACCTCCTTTCTATATCTGGTGCTTTAGTTCAAGAGATTCCGGCTGCTGCGCCTGATGCGGGTGCTCGGAGCCTCTGTACACCTTGAGTTTCTTGCCCATCTGTCGGCCCAGAGTATTCTTCGGCAGCATGCCGAACACAGCAATCTCAATCGCACGCTCCGGCTTGTTCTTCAAAAGGTCACGGTATTTGGTCGTCTTGAGTCCGCCGATGTAACCGGAGTGTCTGTAGAGCACTTTGGTGTCGGGCTTATTGCCGGTAAGCGCGACTTTGTCAGCGTTTACTATTATCACATGGTCCCCGGTGTCCACGTGCGGGGTGTATACGGGCTTGGTCTTTCCCCTGAGTATCTTTGCGACCTCGCTCGCGAGCCTACCAAGCGGTATGCCCGTGGCATCGACAACATACCACTTACGCTCTATCTCGCCGGGTTTGGCCATGTAGGTGGTTCTCACTTCGGATTTCCCTCCTCGAAAGTCACAAGTGAAATTTTAATACAATTGATGTGTTGCCGTCAAGGAACCATGGCGCTCATAGCGCACGCACATCAGCCACAACCCATTTGGTGGCAGGGTGGGGCCGGCGTTTTCTCTCGCGCCGAGCCGCATTATCTCCGACACGTCATGCGCACCGATGCGTCCTCTGCCCACTTCAAGCAGAGTACCCGCCATAATACGCACCATGTTATAAAGAAAGCCGTTTGCCTCTATCTCGAACACAATCAGTCGGCCGATGGCCTCTCTGACACTTACCTTCGAACTCAAGACTGTTCTGGTCGTCGTCTTCGCACTGGAACCAGTTGCTCGGAAAGCGGCAAAGTCGTGCGAGCCCTCAAACTGTGATGCAGCCTCTTGCATGGCCTGGATATCCACGCGTTGTCTTAACGGCAGCGCGTACCTTGACACAAAAGGCGACGCGTATTCGTGATCTGAGAACACATATCTGTAAACCTTGCTCGTCGCACACCTTTGTGCGCAAAACTGCTCTTCCACTTCAACCACACGGCTTACAGCAATATCTTCAGGAAGTATGCTGTTTAGCGCACGAATCATTCTATCAGTAGGTATGCTGCCCATACAGTCAGTCGAAATCACCTGTCCGATTGCGTGCACTCCGCTGTCAGTTCTGCCAGCGCCTCGCACTTTGGCCGAATGACCGAACACTCTGGACGCAGCCTGCTCCATCACAAGTTGCACCGTGCGCAGGTCACCCTGCCTTTGGAAACCACAGAACTCAGTGCCGTCGTACTCCATAATCATTCCGAGCCTTCTCAGCGCACTCCCCATCTCATGAACACCACCAGGCTTACCACAAGCAACGTGGCCGCACCGGCGACAACGTCTCTCTGCCCAGCGTGCAGCTGTTTCATGCGGGTTCTGTTTTCTCCCCCGCGATAACACCTGGCTTCCATCGCCATCGCTAGATCATCCGCACGCCTGAAAGCACTCACAAACAAAGGCACCAGAAGCGGCACCAGGCTCTTGGCGCGCTGCAGAATGTGTCCGCTCTCGAAGTCTGCGCCGCGAGCCATCTGTGCTTTCATAACCCTCTCGGCCTCTTCCATAAGCGTCGGGATAAAGCGCAGCGCTATCGTCATCATCATCGCCAGTTCGTGCGCCGGTACACCCACTCGACTGAACGGCTTCATCAGCGATTCGAGTCCATCAGTCAGGCTTATGGGAGATGTCGTGAGAGTTAGCAACGACGTCGTAAAAAGCAGTAGTATCAGCCGAACAGCAATGTACACGCCCTGCACCACGCCCTCTTTGCTTGCCACGAGCGGGCCTATGCGAAAGAGTTCTTCTCCTTGGGTCATAAACAGGTGAAGCGTCAACGTGAACACAAGTATGAACAGAATTGGCCTAAGACCTCGTATTATAAGTCTGGGCGGCACTTTCGATAGCGCCACTGAGCACAGTGTGAATCCCGCCAACACTGCGTACATTGCTGGATTGTTTGCGACAAACAACACCACAATGAATGCAAACGTAATCAGGATCTTCGTCCTAGGGTCAAGAGCATGCACCGGCGATTCCACCGGGTAGTACTGTCCTATGATCACACTCCTAAACATGCTGTTCACCCTCACCTGCTCTAAGAACGCGTGCTATCTGCTCTGCAGCTTCTTCTACCGTGATCGCGTTCTGGGAAACAGGCTTGCCTTTCTCGCCAAGTCGCTTCATCAGTCTTGTTACAGCAGGCACTCCGAGCCCCATGGCTTCAAGTTCTTCGCTCGCCTGAAATACCTCACGTGTAGGCCCGTCCTTGGCTATCCTGCCGCGCTGCATAACCAGCACACGCTCGGCAACTTTGGCGACATCCTCCATGCTATGCGACACAAGCACTACTGTCATCTGCTTCTCGGCTCGCAGAGATGATAAGTGACGCAGCAGATCGTCTCTGCCTCTGGGGTCGAGGCCGGCGGTTGGCTCATCTAGCACCAGTATTGCCGGGCCCATTGCAAGCACTCCAGCAATCGCTACCCGGCGCATCTGCCCACCCGAAAGGTCAAAAGGTGAGCGCATGTGTACCGAACTCGAGAGTCCCACGGCCAAGAGCGCGTCCTTGGCTCTCTGCTCTGCTTCTTCTTGCGAGTATCCAAGATTCTTTGGTCCAAACGCCACGTCCTGAAGCACTGTCTCTTCGAACAGCTGGTACTCAGGGTATTGGAACACCAGTCCGACACGCCGCCTGACTTTCTTCATGTCCACTTTCTTCTGCGACAAGTCGGTGCCGTCCACAATGACCCTGCCGGTCTGCGGCCGGATGAGTCCGTTAAGATGCTGCACAAGAGTCGACTTGCCCGAGCCGGTAGGCCCTATGAGCCCTATCGCCTCGTTATCTCCGATCTCCAGGCTGACATCGTCGAGCGCTTTTACCTCAAACGGGCTGTTCTTGTTGTACACGTAGCTCAAAGACTCTACAATCACCGGCATACGGCAGCCACCAACTCATCCACGGTAAGCACGTCGGGCGGTACATCAAACCCCATGGCCTTGAGTCTGTGCGCCACTTCAGTCGGCTGTGGTACGTCAAGCCCGACATTACGCAGCACTTCGACCTGCGAAAACACTTCCCGCGGGGGGCCTGCCACCACAATCTTGCCGGCATCCATCACTATGACTCTGTCCGCTTCTACAGCTTCGTCCATGAAGTGTGTTATGAGCACCACCGTAATGCCTTTCTGTTTGTTGAGGCGCTTCACAGTCTCTAGCACCTCTCGCCTGCCCGAAGGATCTAGCATCGCAGTGGGCTCGTCCAGCACAAGTACTTGCGGCTGCATTGCGAGCACGCCCGCTATTGCGACCCTCTGTTTCTGACCTCCGGAAAGCTGATGAGGCGCATGTTTCAGGTAGTCTGTCATCTCGACTGCCGAGAGCGATTCGACAACACGTCTCTTTATCTCCTCAGGACAAAGGCCGAGGTTCTCCGGTCCGAATGCCACGTCTTCCTCGACTACTGTAGCGACTATCTGGTTGTCCGGATTCTGAAATACCATACCCGCAGTGCGTCTTATCTCCCACAGCAAATCCGGGTCCTTCGTGTCACGTCCGGCTACGAGGACCCGGCCCTGGTGAGGCAGCAGCAATGCGTTCATGTGCTTTGCGAGCGTGGATTTCCCGGAGCCGTTTGGCCCGATAATCGCGACGAACTCGCTTTCGTCAATCTCCAGATCCACCCCGTCAAGAGCATCGACTTCGCCGGCACCACCTGCATCATACCGATGATAGATGTCCTGACAGCTTATGATCGTCGTCACAGGACTCACTCACAATCGGCTATATGAGCTGGATTATTACCATAGGAGCCGCGTCGCCTCGCCTCGGACCGATTTTGTATGTCCGAGTATAGCCACCCTGCCTGTCCTTGTACCGCGGCGCGATAGTATCAAACAGTTTCTTGACCACGCTCTCATCTGTCAGGTAAGCAAGCGCCTGCCTCTTTGCAGCAAGATCGCCCTGCTTTCCAAGCGTAATCATTCTATCAGTGATAGACCTGATGGCCTTTGCCTTTGCTTCGGTGGTCTCTATCTTCTCCTGCGCCAGCAGCGCGGTCGTGAGCGCGCGCAGCAGCGCTCTTCTTTGCGCCATCGAACGCCCTAGCTTCTGGTATGCCATAGCGTAATTCCTCCGTTCGGCAGCCGTCCCCGCCTATTCCTCGGCCTCTTTGAGCGAAAGACCGAGCGCCGCGAGTTTCTGCTTAACTTCTTCAAGCGATTTCTTGCCCAGGTTTCGCACCTTCATCATCTCTTCGTCTGTCTTTGCGACAAGCTCACCTACAGAGTTGATACCGGCACGCTTAAGGCAGTTGTAAGAGCGCACTGACAGGTCAAGTTCTTCTATAGGCGTCTCAAACACTCTGTCTTTACCGTCGTCACCTTTATCGACTGTCATCTCGACAGGCGCCACGTCCTCTGTCAGGCTGACAAACAAGTTCAGGTGCTCGTTCATGACGCGTGCCGCAACGCTTGCAGCCTCATCGGGACGCATTGTCCTGTTTGTCCAGATTTCGAGGGTAAGCCTGTCATAGTCTGTCACCTGTCCGACACGCGTGTCCTCAATAGTATAGTTGACGCGCTTTATCGGGGTGAAGATCGAGTCCACGGCGATCACGCCGATCGCTTGGTCGGGCTTTTTGTTGCGCTCAGCTGGAACATATCCGCGTCCTCTGTCAACAGCCATCTCCATCACGAGCCTGCCATTCTCATCCAGGCTTGCGATGTGCAGTTCAGGGTTCATAATCTCGATATCGGCGTCGTGTATGATGTCACCCGCAGTGACCTCTCCTTCACCAAACGCCTCTATCCTAATCGTCTTGGGGCCATCGGCGTACATCTTTATGGCCAGTTCTTTGATGTTCAGGATGATGTCTGTTGTGTCCTCAACAACACCGGGAATCGTGGAAAACTCATGCAGCACGCCTTCAATGCGCACCGATGTCACGGCGGCTCCTGGGAGCGAACTGAGCAGTATTCGCCTCAACGAGTTGCCCAGTGTCGTACCGTATCCACGCTCCAGCGGTTCAACGATGAACCTGCCGTAGCTGTAGTCCTCTGCCATCTCAACACATTCAATTGTAGGCTTTTCTATCTCGATCACTTGCCAAACCCTCCTTGGGCGAACCGGAAATCGTACCTAAGGTCAGTTGCTGGGTCTGGGCTACTTGGAGTAGAGCTCGACAATCATTCGCTCCTGCACGGGAATCTCAATCTCGTCTCGCCGCGGAAGCCTTACGACACGCCCACGCACATTCTCGAGGTCGAGTTCCAGCCATGCCGGATGCGGATGCGCCGCCGCGAATTCGAGCAGTTCCTTGATCCTCGGCATGTCTCTCGAGCTCGGGTTGAGCGAAATGCTGTCCCCTTCTCGCACGAGGAACGACGGTATGTTGACCTTCTTGTCATCAACCCTGAAATGACCATGACGAACCAGCTGCCGCGCTTCGGCTCTCGATGTTGCAAGCCCGAGCCTGTATACGACGTTATCAAGCCGTCTCTCCAGTAATTGGAGCAGAATCTCGCCTGTTACACCCTTCTTTTTTGCGGCAGTCTCAAAATACTTTCTGAACTGTGCTTCAAGCACACCGTAGATTCTCTTTGCTTTCTGCTTCTCGCGCAGCTGCATGCCGTACTCAGAAGTCTTCTTCCTTGACTGTCCGTGCTCACCAGGCGCGTACGCGCGCTTTTGCACCGGGCACTTCGGGTCAAAACATTTCTTGCCTTTCAAGAACAGCTTGGTTCCTTCTCTACGGCATTGCCTGCACACAGCACCGGTATATCTTGCCAAATAATGGCACCCCCTATACCCTTCGACGCTTGGGCGGCCGGCATCCGTTATGCGGTACCGGAGTCACGTCTTTAATCAGGTTAACCTCAAGCCCTGCGGCCTGCAACGACCTTATGGCCGCCTCTCGGCCTGAGCCCGGGCCTTTCACGTACACTTCTATCTCACGCATTCCATGCGAAATCGCTTCTTTGGCACACGCGTCCGCTGCCATCTGCGCGGCGAACGGAGTGCTCTTTCGCGAACCCCTAAAACCCATACCGCCTGAGGTCTTCCACGCAATGGTGTTGCCCTGAGTGTCGGTTATGGTAATGATCGTGTTGTTAAAAGACGAGTGGATGTGGGCCACACCGCGTTCAACCATGCGGCGTTCTTTCTTCTTAACTCTTGCAACCCTCTTTGCCACAGTCTTGGACTCCCTCCCTTACTTCTTCCTGCGCACACCGACCGTCTTCTTGGGCCCTTTGCGCGTCCTTGCATTGGTCTGTGTATTCTGACCACGCACAGGCATACCTCGCCTGTGGCGCAGACCACGGTACGATCCTATATCGATGAGACGCTTAATGTTCTGCTGTATCTCGCGCTGCAGGTCTCCCTCGACCTTAACGCTATTGTCTATTACCTCTCGGATTCTGGAGATCTCCTCTTCGGTGAGATCCCGCACTCTTGTATCCGGATTCACTCCGGTGATGCCGATTATCTTCTTCGAAGTAACCGCACCAATACCAAAGATATAGGGCAGAGCTGCTTCTACGCGCTTGTCTCTCGGCAGGTCAACACCCGCGATTCTTGCCACCGCTTACACCTCCTCTTAGCCCTGGCGCTGTTTGTGCTTTGGGTTCACGCACAAAACGGTTACGCGTCCCTTGCGCTTTATGATCTTGCATTTCTCGCAAATAGCTTTGACCGATGGTCTGACTTTCAACACTCTTCCTCCTTACGGCGATACCGCTCACCTGTGACGGTACACGATCCGCCCTCGAGTCAAATCGTATGGCGAGAGCTCTACCGTAACCCTATCCCCAGGCAGGATACGGATGAAATTCATTCTGATCCGGCCGGAAATGTGGGCCAGAATTTTGTGCCCATTCGGGAGTTCCACCCGGAACATTGCATTCGGCAAGGGTTCTATGACTTTGCCTTCAACTTCAATCACGTCCTGCTTCGCCATGGGTTACTTAAACCTCCTGACATTCACTTGTAGAGCCCTCCAGTTCAATTTTTTGTGCTGCCTTTCGTATCCAAGACAGCGCTTCCATCACTTCTTCATTGCTGACTCTCTGCCCCGAGCCGATCTTGGTGCGTATTGCTCCCGGAGCCATATCAAGCACCTCAAGATGACGCACGTTCTTCCTCTTCCGATCTTCGACGCGTCGTGCATTTCCGTCGGCTACAAGCACATACCTGCTATCCAACGCACCAAGCACCAGGTACGTCTTGCCCGAGTCTCGTCCGGCAGTAGAACGGACAAAGTGACCCGGTAATGGACCATCTTCCACCCTGTTACACCTCCGGCTGGAAAACATCCAGCTATTAGCTTGCCCGTGAGCCTGGAAACAGATTCCTATGGCACTGTCAGCAGTTCCGGCCCGTTCTCTGTAAGAACGATCGTATGTTCAAAGTGCGCAGAACGTGACCCATCAAGCGTCACAACCGTCCAGCCGTCGGAAAGCGCCTGAACACGATGAGTGCCGGCATTTACCATAGGTTCTATGGCTAGCGTCATTCCGGCCCTTAGCTCCGGCCCAAGGCCCGGAGCTCCGAAATTCGGGATCTCAGGTTCCTCATGCATCTTGCTACCGATGCCGTGCCCGACATAGTCTCTCACTACTGAGAAGCGGTTTTCCTCAACAAGACTCTGTACGGCGTGCGATATGTCGCTCAATCTGCCTCCGACCAAAGCTTTGTCGATGCCGCGGAACAACGCTTCTCTGGTAACGTCGATCAGCCTCAAAGACTCAGAATCTACCTCTCCGACCGCGAGGGTAACGGCCGCGTCACCGTGAAAACCGTCAAGGCATGCACCTATATCTACACTGAGGATGTCACCTTCTATGAGCCTGGTGCCACCCGGAATGCCATGCACAACTTGCTCGTTTATCGAGGTACATATCGAGCAGGGAAACCCTTGGTATCCTAGAAACGACGGCGTCGCTCCTGCTCGCTTTATCACATCTTCGGCTATGCGGTTGAGTTCAGCGGTGCGCACCCCTGGTCGTGTAGCCTTTTCCACCGCCAGATGCGCCATTGCCACCACTCGGCCCGCACGCCTCATGCAATCAATTTCCTGGCTTGACTTTATGACAATCACTTGAACATCTCCAGAACCGCGCGTATTAAGTTCCTTACGGACTGTACGTCCTCAGACCCGTCTATCTCGCGCAGCCTACCGCACTGTCTATAATAGCACTTAACTGGTTCGGTCTGCTCGGTGTATGTCTGGAGCCTGTTCAGTACAACATCCGGTCGGTCGTCTTCTCTTACCATGAGCCTGCCGCCGCATATATCGCAGCGCTCTGCCACTTTGGGCGGACTGTGCCGAATATGATAACTCGCACCGCACGTACACACTCTTCTGCCGGCAGATCTCTGGAGCAAGATGTCGCGCGAGACTTCTATGCTTAGCGCAACCTGGACGGGTTTGCCGATCTCGTCACCGATGTGGTCAAGTTCTTGCGCTTGAAACACATTCCTCGGAAAACCATCCAACACAAACCCTTTTCTGCAGTCGGGTTTAGACAACCGCTGTCTGACCATCTCTATGGTCACATCATCAGGAACCAAAAGACCCCGTTCCATGAACCCGCTTGCGGCCCTGCCGATCGGCGTGTTTTCGCGCGCTGCCTGTCTGAACATCTCACCCGTCGAGATGTGACAGATGCCGTACTCGCCGGCGATCAGGTCGGCTTGTGTGCCTTTGCCTGCTCCAGGTGGTCCCATAAGCACGATTTGCATGCCCGTACCTCCTGGATACGCTATTTCATGAAACCCCTGTAATTGCGCATGATCAAGTGAGCTTCAATCTGCTTCATTGTTTCTAGTGCAACGCCTACGACGATTATCAGCGCTGTTCCACTGAACGATGCACCCGGTATGTTGGTCAGATTCATGATAATGTTCGGAAGCACCGCCACCGACGCCAAGAACACTGCTCCAACCAGCGTGATCCTGGTTAACACCCTGTCAAGATACTCGGTGGTCGGTCTCCCAGGACGATACCCCGGTATGAACCCGCCGTACTTTTTCATGTTGTCGGCGACTTCAGCCGGATTAAACGTCATTGCCGTGTAAAAATACGTGAAGAACATGATGAGAGCCGCATACGTGATCATATACAGCGGCTTTCGAAAATCGAACAGTTGCTCCACCGTACGCGCCCAGGGCGCGTTGATGAACGAAGCAATAGTCGCCGGGAAAGCAAGCACTGACGATGCGAAAATCACCGGAATTACACCGGCCTGGTTAATGCGCATCGGTATATGTGTGCTTTGTCCACCGTACATTTTGCGTCCGACGACTCTTTTTGCGTACTGAACTGGGATCCGGCGCTCGCCTTCTGTTACCCATATGATCGCCACAATGAGCAGCGCGCCCATTACGCCCAACGCAGCAATGTTGAAGATGCTGATTCTGCCTGCAAGTGTGAGCCGCATCATGTTAACTAGTCCGCCCGGCAGCGCCGACACGATACCGGCGAATATGATCAGAGAGATACCGTTTCCGATACCCTTGTCGGTTATGAGTTCACCCAGCCACATCAGGAATACAGTACCTGCCGTAAGTGTGACACCTATTGTGACCACATGAAAGCTGCTTGGGTTAACAAGCGCTCCCTGTGACCTGATGGCAAAACCCATCCCCACGCCCTGGATGAAGCCAAGAACGACTGTGCCGTACCTCACATACTGCTGCAGTTTCTTCTTGCCGTCTTCTTCCTTGGACATCTTCTCCCACGCCGGAATCACCATGGTGAGCAGCTGCATTATGATCGACGCATTAATGTATGGATAGATGTTCATCGCAAAGACCGAGAAAGATCGAAGCGCACCGCCGGAAAACAGATCAAGCAGTCCGAAAAGGCTTCCTTCCCGGAAGAGATCCTTTATTATCTCAGTGTCGATGCCCGGAACCGGCACGTGAACACCTATCCGGAATACCAGGAACATCAAGAATGTAAAGAATATCCTTCTTCTGAGATCGCCGATCCGGAAGGCCGCGCGGAGCGACTGAAGACGCACCTATATCACCTCGGCCTTTCCGCCAGCTGCTTCGATCTTCTCCACGGCAGATTTCGTGAACTTATGAGCTTTGACGGTCAGCGCTTTTTCCAGCTCACCGCGTCCCGCCACCTTAAGACCATCGCGCATCTGCTTTAGCATCTTTCTTTCCTTAAGAACTTCGGGAGTCACAACACTACCGGCCTCGAACCTGTTCAGGTCTTCGACGTTTACCAGTGCGTACTCCGTTCTGAATATGTTGGTGAAACCATGCTTGGGAAGCCTCATCTGAAGGGGCATCTGGCCACCCTCAAAACCAGGACCCTTGCCGCCACCGGCACGGGAATTCTGGCCTTTATGCCCTCTGCCTGAGGTCTTGCCAAGACCCGATCCAATCCCCCGGCCAACCCGTTTGCGCTCCCGCTTGGCGCCTGGAGAAGGACACAGTTCGTTTAGTCTGGGCATCTATGTTACCTCCTAGTCGGCGGACGAGAGCTCTTCTACGCTCTTTCCCCTCAGCTTTGCGACCTGCTCGGCGCTGCGTAACTGCTTGAGCCCTTCCATCGTCGCGTACACCACGTTACAGGCATTCGCCGATCCAAGCGACTTGGTGAGCACATCTTGCACACCTGCAAGCTCAAGCACTGCACGCACGGGGCCCCCGGCAATGACGCCTGTACCGGTAGAGGCCGGCTTGAGCAGCACCTTGCCTGCGCCGAACGTGCCTATTATCTCATGTGGGAGAGTTGTTCCCACCCGCGGAACGTCGATCATGCTCTTCTTTGCGTCTTCAATACCTTTTCTTATGGCCTCCGGTATCTCGCGCGCCTTACCGAGCCCGACGCCGACCCTGCCTTCACCGTCACCTACGACGACAAGCGCGCTAAAGCTGAAACGCCGGCCGCCTTTGACCACTTTTGCGACGCGGTTGATTGAGACCACTTTCTCCTTGAATTCCACCTGCGCCGGGTCCATTCTGGACATGGGTTACCTCCTCACTGTCTTAGAAGTCGAGCCCTGCCTCTCTGGCTGCGTTAGCCAGTGCGGCGACACGACCATGGTACAGATAGCCTCCGCGATCAAACACGACCTTGGATACACCCTTTTCGAGCGCCCTCTTTGCGATCAGTTCCCCGACCATGACCGCGGCAGGAATATTGCCGCCGTGTTTAATCTGCGATCTGATCTCAGGGTCAATGGACGAAGCCTGAACCAAGGTCTCACCGGTGTCATCGCGGATGACCTGGGCATATATGTGTTTCAAGCTTCTATACACATTGAGTCGTGGCTGATCCGGCGTGCCGACCACACGCTTGCGAACGCGCAGGTGCCTCTTCTTCCGTGCTTCGTTCTTCGAATATGTCTTAAGCACCCTGCCTCAACCTCCTATTTCTTGCCGGCCTTTCCGACCTTGCGCCGGACCTTCTCGCCCGCATACCTTATACCTTTGCCCTTGTAGGGCTCGGGCGGCCTTACCTCGCGGATGTTAGCAGTCACCTGGCCAACTGCTTCTTTGTCCGCACCCTTTACGATAATCGTGGACGGGTTCGGCACTTCAAAACTGATACCTGGCGGCGGCTCCATTTCGACCGGATGGGAGTAGCCCACGTTTATAACGAGCTTCTCGCCTGCCTTAGACGCCCTGTATCCCACGCCTACGAGCTCCAGCGCTCTCTCAAAACCTTTTGACACGCCGTCTACCATATTAGAAATCAGGCTCCGAGTCAAGCCGTGAAGCGCCCTATGGAAAGGCACGTCTGACGGCCTCACGACATGTACCATGCCGTCCTCGATCGATACCTTGATTTCTCTATGCATCTGCCTTGATAGTTCCCCTTTAGGCCCTTTGACTCGCAGGGTGTCACCCTCGAGTTCGACGCTCACACCCGCGGGGATAGCTACCGGCTGTCTGCCTATTCTTGACATAGAATCCTACCTCCCCGCATTACCAGATGTAGCAGAGCACCTCTCCACCAACGCCCTCTAGACGGGCTTTCTTATCCGTAATAACACCTCGAGATGTCGAAAGCACGGCCACGCCGAGTCCTCCGAGCACGCGAGGAATTTTGTCCTTGGTCGCATACACTCTCAAGCCAGGCTTGGAGATGCGCCTGAGACCCGTGATGACCCTCGTCCTGTCCGGACCATAACGCAGGTACACGCGCACGATTCCCTGCGGAGTCTCGTTGAGCCACTCATAATCCCTGATGAATCCCTCGTCCTTTAGGATCTCAGCGATGGCCCTTTTTATCTTTGATCCGGGTATATCGACTCGCTCGTGACGAGCATGGGTCGCGTTTCTTATACGGGTCAGCATATCGGCAATAGGATCAGTCATTGCCATTGCCACAAAACCCCCTTCCATGATGCCGGTATGAGCGGGGTCATCACCAGCTCGACTTCTTGACTCCCGGAATCTCTCCCTCGTGAGCCATGGCCCTGAAGCACATCCTGCAGAGACCGAACTTGCGCATATATGCGTGCACTCTGCCGCACAGCTTGCAACGGTTCACGCGCCTCACCTTAAACTTGGGAGTCCTCTTCTGCTTTTCCATCCATGCCTTAGTTGCCACCTAGTTCCCTCCTCGCGATCTGGGGGCTACTCTTTGAACGGCATGCCGAGTAGCTTCAAGAGCTCTTTGGCTTCCTCGTCGGTCTTGGCTGTGGTCACAATGACCACGTCCATTCCTCGGATCTTCTCTACTTTGTCGTAGTCGATTTCCGGGAAGATAAGTTGTTCTTTCAAACCTAAAGAGTAATTGCCCCTGCCGTCAAAACCCTTTGTGGAGACTCCTCGAAAGTCCCTAACCCTCGGCAACGCTACGTTAAACAGCTTGTCGAGAAAATAGAACATCCGGTCGCCTCTCAGGGTTACCTTCGTGCCTATGGCCATGCCGCTTCTGAGTTTGAACGCCGCAATCGATTTCTTGGCCCGAGTGATCACCGGCTTTTGGCCCGTAATCTGAGCAAGATCGCTCACCGCAGCGTCGAGCGCCTTTGAATTCTGGATGGCGTCACCAACACCCATGTTGACAACGACCTTGACCAGTCGAGGCACCTGCAGTTGGTTCGTATAGTTAAACGTCTTCATCAGAGCCGGCACAGCTTCCTCAGCATATCTATCTTTCAGCTTCTTAGCCACCGATGTACCCCCTTCCTTGAACCTGCCTTGCGGCCGGTTACCTGTCCAGAACTTCGCCACACCTGTGGCAAACCCGGACTTTCTTGCCGCCTTCAAGAACCTTATGACGGGTCCTGGCGGGTTCCTGGCATTTGGCACACCAGACCATTGCCGCAGAAGCCGCGATCGGCGCTTCTTTTTCTACGATGCCGCCTTGCATTATCTTCTGTGTCGGCTTCTGGTGCTTCTTGACTATGTTAACCCCTTCTATCACGACTCTGTTCTTCGTGGGGTCAACCCTCAACACTTTGCCGCGCTTCCCCTTGCTCTTGCCGGAGATAACGACGACTGTGTCGCCCTGCTTTATGTGCATCTTTGTCTTCATCAGAGCACCTCCGGCGCTAGTGATATTATCTTCATGAACTCTTTCTCTCTCAGTTCTCTGGCGACCGGTCCGAAGATGCGCGTGCCGCGCGGCTCTTTGTCGTCTTTCAGGATGACGGCTGCATTCTCATCAAACCTTATATAAGAACCGTCTTCTCGGCGTACGCCTTTTCTGGTCCGCACAACGACAGCCTTTACTACCTCGCCCTTCTTGACCACGCCGCCCGGGGATGCTTCTTTCACAGAAGCAACTATGATATCTCCAATACCGGCGTACCGGTGGACTGACCCACCGAGCACTCGGATGCACATTATCTCCTTAGCGCCGGTGTTGTCGGCCACATTGAGCCTCGATTGCTGCTGAATCACTGCATATGACCCCCTTATCCGGCGCTACTTGGCGCGCTCAACGATCTCCACCACGCGCCAACGTTTGTCCTTTGACAAAGGCCTGGTCTCCATCACCCTGACCCTGTCGCCGGTTCTGGCCTGGTTGCCTTCGTTATGCGCCTTGAATGTTTTCGTGCGCTTGACTCGCCTCTTATAGCGAGGGTGCGCCATTATACGCTCGACCGCCACAACCACGGTCTTATCCATCTTGTCAGATACAACGGTTGCCAGCCTTACTTTACGTACTCCGCGGTCTTCCACCAGACAAAACCTCCTTCCAGGATCAGGCTCTATTCTTCTTAATCTGCCGCTCATGTATGATCGTCTTAATCCGGGCAATGTTCTTCCTTACTTCCCTTATCCTGAGCGGGTTCTCGATCTCGCCTGTTGACTGCTGAAACCTGAGGTTAAACAGCTCCTGCTTGAAACTATCAAGCTTCTGAGCGATCTCGACCTCATCCATATCCCTAATCTCTTTGGCTTTCACCCGTTTCACCACCCAGTTGTAGGCCCTTGACGAACCTTGTCTTGATCGGCAGTTTGCTGCTGGCGAGCCTCATGGCTTCTTGTGCTACCTCTTCAGGCACACCGGCAACCTCAAACATAACTCGACCCGGTTTGACCACGGCTACCCAAAACTCCGGCGCACCCTTACCACTACCCATACGGGTTTCGGCAGGCTTCTTGGTCACCGGCTTATCCGGGAAGATGCGAATCCAAACCTTACCGCCTCTTTTTATATATCTAGTTAGAGCCACACGGGCTGCTTCTATCTGCCTGTCGGTGATCCAAGCCGGCTCGGTCGCTTGAAGACCGAACTCACCGTAGAACACCTCTTGACCCCTACCGGCCGTGCCCTTCATCCGGCCGCGATGCTGCTTTCGAAACTTGACACGTTTCGGCATCAACATTATTCTTTCTCCTCCTCTGCCTCGCTCTTCCTAGAAGAAGGAATCGCTGTGTATCCCGGAGGAGCTGCCGGCATCGGCGCCTGCCTTGATGCGCGTTCACGCTCCGGCCTGTCAAACCGCTCTGCACGCTCGGGTCTCGCCTGAGCATGAGTCCTAGGTTCGGGCTTACAGATCCACACTTTCACGCCGATCTGCCCGTACGTAGTCTTTGCCTCGGTAAAACCGTAGTCTATATCGGCTCGCAGCGTATGCAGAGGCACGGTACCTTCAGAGTCTGCCTCACGTCTGGCCATCTCCGCGCCTCCGAGTCGACCGGCCACCTTGACTTTCGCGCCTCGTGCGCCTAGCCGCATTGCCCTACCGATCGCCTGCTTCATGGCACGCCGGAACGATATGCGTCTCTCAAGTGAAGACGCAATGCTCTCAGCAACAAGTTGTGCGTCGATCTCCGGAATTCTGACCTCGACGATATTGACGGACACTTGCTTAGACGTCATCGCCTCTAATCTCTTTCTCAGTTCTTCTACGCCCGTACCACCGCGCCCGATAATCATGCCGGGCTTTGCAGCATGTATAGTGACTTTGAGCCTGTTGGCGGCGCGCTCGATCTCAACTCGGGAGACCCCGGCCGAATACATGCTCTTTTTTATGAAATTCCTCACCTTGACATCCTCATGGAGCAAGGTGGCATATTCCTTGCGACCCGCAAACCATTTCGCGTCCCAGTCGCGAGTGATTCCTATCCTAAGACCTTTGGGATGAATCTTCTGTCCCACCTCAGTCCTCCTTTCTGTCACTGACCACAACAGTCAGATGACTGGTCCTCTTGAGAATGGGAAAGCCCTGGCCCCTCTGACGGGGCTGAAATCTTTTCAGTGTCGGACCGGCCCCAACGTATATCTCGGAAATCACAAGGTCGTCTTCGGACATATTGTGATTGTTGACGGCGTTGGCGGCCGCAGACCGGACCACCTTAATGACGACCGAAGATGCTCTCTTGGGCGTATGCTTCAGTATAGCAACTGCATCTTTGACCGGCTTCCCTCTCACGAGGTCGATCACTATCTGGACCTTGCTCGGGGAGATCCGAATATGTGGCAAGTATGCCCTGGCCTCCACCGTGACCGCCTCCTTCCTTACACTCGACCCGCACGCTAGCGGGCTACTTCAATGAGGTAGATCTCTCAGTGTGTGCACCGTGTCCGCGGAAAGTGCGGGTAGGGGCGAACTCACCAAGTTTGTGTCCCACCATGTCCTCTGTGATGTACACCGGGACGTGTTTGCGCCCGTCATGCACAGCTATGGTGTGACCTACCATCTCCGGGATAATCTCACTATCCCTTGACCATGTCCGGATGACCCTCTTCTCACCTTTGTCGTTCATCACAAGAATGCGCCTCTCAAGCTCCGGTGCGACAAAAGGGCCCTTCTTTACAGACCTGGACATCGTTGGCGTACCTCCTTCCGCTACTTCCTGCGCTTCGAAATGTACTTGTTAGACTCTTTCTTCTTCTGCCGAGTCTTGTACCCAAGAGTCGGCTTGCCCCACGGCGTAACAGGTCCCGGCATGCCGATAGGTGACTTTCCTTCACCGCCGCCATGCGGGTGATCAACCGGATTCATTACGACTCCGCGCACCGTCGGGCGAATGCCGATCCAACGCTTGCGCCCGGCTTTGCCGAGTTTGATGTTCTCATGCTCGACATTCCCGACCTGACCGAGTGTCGCGCGGCAATCGGCCCTTACATAGCGCTGCTCGCCAGAAGGCAACCGCAACAGCGCCATATCTCCCTCTCTTGCCATGAGCTGAGCAGACGTGCCCGCAGCTCTACACAGTTGGGCACCACCGCCAGGCTTCATCTCGATCGCATGCACGGTCGAGCCTGTCGGCATCGAACGCAACGGCAGCGCATTGCCAGGCTTGATGTCTGCACCTGGGCCTGACATTACGGTGTCCCCGACTTTGAGTCCAACCGGCGAGATAATGTATCGCTTCTCGCCGTCGGCATAATTCAGAAGCGCTATTCGAGCAGACCTATTTGGGTCGTACTGAATCGACGCCACCTTGGCCGGAATCCCGTCTTTATCACGCCTGAAGTCGATTATCCTGTACTTGCGCTTGTGGCCGCCGCCACGATGTCTGACCGTTATGCGGCCGTGAGCGTTGCGGCCTGCCCTCTTTGAGAGACTGCGCAACAGGGACTTCTCCGGTTTATCTTTCGTAACTTCTTCAAATGTACTGACCGTGAAGAACCGCCGTCCGGCGGAGGTTGGTTTGAAATCTTTAACCGGCATCTCTTTTCCCTCCTTTACGCAGCCTAGATGCCTTCAAACAGTTTGATCGTGTGCCCTTCGGCAAGGGTTATGACGGCCTTCTTGTAGTCCGGTCGCTTGCCCTCGTAACGACCAAACCTGCGCATCTTACCGAGCACATTCATGGTGTTAACTGAGGCCACCTTGACCTTGAACACCTCTTCGATCGCGTCCTTGATCTGAGTCTTGTTAGCTCTCTTGTCTACGACAAACCAGTATCTTCCGTTTTCCATATCGGCGTGTGTCTTCTCTGTGACCACAGGCCGGATGAGGATGTCGCGGGCGTCCATTAGGCGAGCACCTCCTCGACCTTGGCAACAGCATCTTTTGTGATGACCAGTTTGTCATGCCGGAGCACGTCGTAAACGTTGAGGTTTCCCACTGGGAATGACTTAACGCCTTCTATGTTCCGCGCAGACTTCGAAACCATTTCATCAGGCTCCGAAATCACCACAAGCGCCTTTCTGTCAACGTTTAGATTGGCGAGTACTTTCGCCATGGCACGCGTCTTGGGCTCGTCAAACTTGAGTTCCTCGAGCACTATAAGATCTCCCTCGTGCACTTTGCTTGATAGTGCAGACTTCATAGCCAGTCTCCTGGCCTTTTTCGGCATGGTAAACGAATAGCTGCGAGGATGCGGTCCGAACACCACTCCACCCTTTCTCCAAAGTGGTGAGCGAATGGTACCGGCACGCGCACGGCCAGTTCCTTTCTGCCTCCAAGGCTTCCTGCCGCCGCCTCTTACCTGTGCCCGCGTCTTGGTGCTGGCTGTTCCGCGCCGCTTGTTCGCAAGATGCATCCGGACAACCTGATGCAGCAAACTCTCGTTCACGTTCGCCCCAAATATATCGTCGTTGAGGTCTATCTCCCCGACGCTGTTTCCTTCGATATCATAAATCGGGAGCTTCGGCATGCCCAAAACCTCCTTTCCCTGCCTAACCCTGGGACCTAGGTCCTAGCGAATTTCCTCTTGACCGTGTCCCTTATGGTCACCAGAGTGCCGCGGGCTCCGGGCACCGCGCCCCTGACGAGGATGATGTTGTTTTCTGGATCAACGCGCACAACGCGCAGTTTTTGCACCGTAATTCTGTCGCCGCCCATGCGGCCCGGCAGTTTCCTGCCCTTGAACACTCTGGCAGCGTCTCTGGACTGCAGCGAACCAGACCCGCGGTGATACTTTGAGCCATGCGCCATGGGTCCTCGCCCAAATCCGTGTCGCTTGATGCTGCCTGCAAATCCCTTACCCCGGGATACACCTGTGATGTCGACGTAGTCGCCATCTGCAAACACGTCGCACTTTATCTCCTGGCCGACCTGATACTCATCGGCGTTTGCGATGCGCGCCTCGCGCAGCACTTTCACAGGTTGGATCTTGGTCTTTTCGAAAAGGCCTCGCTCCGGCTTCGTGAGCTTCTTGGCCTCTACGGGAGAATATCCCAGTCTCAACGCGTCATACCCATCAGTTGAGACCGTCTTCTTCTGCACAACCACGCAGGGGCCGGCCTGTATGACCGTCACGGGGATTACTTTGCCTGTAGGGTCGAACACTTGGGTCATGCCCAGTTTCCTACCCATCATGAACTTCTGCAATGATGCCACCCCCCTGGCCCCAGTTATAATTTAATTTCGATGTCGACGCCGGCAGGCAAGTCGAGCCTCATCAGGGCATCGACAGTCTTTGTCGTCGGATCCAAGATGTCAATGAGCCTTTTGTGAACACGCATTTCGAACTGTTCTCGTATGTCCTTCTCACCGTTTGGCGCCACCAAGATGGTATAGACGCTCTTTTCGGTCGGAAGGGGAACAGGCCCCGAAACGCTGGCCCCAGTCCTCTTTGCTGTGTCCACTATCCTAGATGCGGACTGGTCAAGGATCTTGTGATCGAACGCCCGCAGGCGAATGCGGATCTTCTGGCCTGGCATTCGAGTCCCTCCTCGTAGCTCCCGGGTGCGGGGGGCGGCGCCCCCCGCATCACCAGGGTAGCTAGATGAACCTTCTGTTTCTTGTGTTACTCTTTGATCTTGGTGACAACGCCTGCGCCTACTGTCCTGCCGCCTTCACGTATTGCAAAGCGAAGACCCTCTTCAATGGCTATCGGCGTGATCAGTTCGATTTCCATCTGGATGTTGTCACCAGGCATCACCATCTCCACACCCTCGGGTAGGTTGACAACACCTGTAACGTCAGTCGTCCTGAAGTAGAACTGAGGCCTGTAACCGTTGAAGAACGGTGTATGCCTGCCGCCCTCTTCTTTGGTCAGAACGTACACTTCAGCGGAGAAAGCGGTATGCGGCTTGATCGAACCGGGCTTGGCTAGAACCTGCCCTCTTTCGATCTCGTCCTTGTCAATACCCCTGAGCAGACAGCCTACGTTGTCTCCTGCTGTGCCTTCATCCAGAAGTTTCCTGAACATCTCAACACCGGTGACGACTGTCTTGCGCGGCTTATCCATTAGGCCCACGATCTCAACTTCCTCGCCCACTTTGACGCGACCGCGTTCAACTCTACCGGTGGCAACCGTGCCACGTCCCGTGATCGAGAATACGTCTTCGACCGGCATCAGGAACGGCTTGTCGACTGCACGAGTAGGGGTCGGAATGTAGCGATCGACGGCGTCCATCAGTTCAAGGATCTTTCCGCACCATTCGCAATCCCTGCTGCCACAGCCACACTCAAGCGCCTTCAGCGCGCTCACCGGCACGACTGGTGTCTCGTCACCCGGAAACTGGTACTTATCTAGCAGTTCTCTGACCTCAAGTTCGACCAGTTCCAGCAGTTCGGGATCGTCCATCATATCTGCCTTGTTAAGAGCAACAACGATAGCCGGGACGTTAACCTGGCCGGCCAGAAGCACGTGCTCACGAGTCTGAGGCATGACCGAGTCGGGAGCCGACACAACCAGAATCGCCCCGTCCATCTGCGCCGCGCCGGTGATCATATTCTTGATGTAGTCAGCATGTCCCGGACAGTCAACGTGTGCATAGTGCCTGTTCTTCGTTTCATACTCGATGTGTGCGGTGTTGATGGTTATACCTCTTGCCTTTTCCTCAGGCGCCTTGTCGATTTGATCGAACGCCACAAAACTACTCAGCCCTTCTGCCGCGAGCACCCTCGTGATTGCCGCAGTAAGAGTGGTCTTGCCATGGTCGATGTGACCAATTGTGCCGACGTTGACATGCGGCTTCGTTCTTTCGAATTTCTTCTTAGCCATCAGATTCGTCCTCCCTCATTACGCTGGATATCTACCCATAATCCTGAAAACAATCTCCTGGGCCACCGCACGCGGAACTTCCGCATAGTGCGAAAACTGCATAGTGTAAGTACCGCGACCCTGCGTTTTTGAACGCAAGTCTGTCGCATAGCCAAACATCGACGCAAGCGGTACAGATCCCTTGATTACCTGGGCACCAGAAAGGCTTGACACACCTTCAACTTGGCCCCTTCGGGCGTTCAAATCTGCGAGCACATCGCCCATGTACTCCTCGGGAGTTATGACTTCGACCTGCATCACAGGCTCGAGCAGCACTCCTCCGGCCTTCGCGAGCGCTTCACGCACACCCATCGAAGCCGCAATCTTAAAGGATATTTCGGATGAATCTACCTCGTGATACGATCCCCCAACAAGACGTACTCCGACGTCCACGACGGGATAGCCAGCGAGCGCACCGGATTCCAGCGCTTCTCTGGCACCGCTTTGAACGGCAGGCACAAACTCCCTTGGAACCGTACCCCCAACAGTCTTGTCTTCAAACACAAATCCAGAGCCTCGTCCGAGTGGTTCCACCTCGAGCACCACATGGCCGTACTGACCCCGGCCGCCTGTCTGTTTGACAAACCTGCCCTCTGTCCTTACCTTCTTGGCTATCGTCTCTTTATATGAAACCTGAGGTTTACCGACGTTTGCCTGCACGTGGAACTCTCTGGTCAGGCGGTCAACGATAATATCTAAATGAAGTTCTCCCATACCCGCAATAATGGACTGGCCGCTTTCGGGATCTGTGCTTACACGGAAAGTCGGGTCTTCTTCGGCAAGTTTGGCCAAAGACACCGCGAGTTTTTCCTGGTCTGCCTTGGTCTTGGGCTCAATCGCCAGGTGAATCACCGGCTCGGGAAACTCCATCAGTTCAAGCACTATGGGATGCTTCTCATCACACAGGGTATCACCGGTGGATATCTCCTTGAGCCCAACTGCTGCTACAATGTCACCCGTCATCATGTCGCTGATATCCTCGCGATGATTGGCATGCATCGCGAGCACGCGACCGATTCTCTCTCGCCTCTGCTTCGTGGGGTTATACACGACCGTCCCTGCAGCAAGCGTTCCCGAATACACTCTGATATACGTCAACTTGCCCACGTACGGGTCAGTTGCGATCTTGAAAGCAAGTGCGCAAAACGGTTCTTCATCGCTTGGACGACGCGTGATCTCATCGCCAGTCTGCGGATGCACGCCCTTCATTGGAGGAACCTCAGCTGGCGAGGGCAGATAGTATACCACAGCATCCAGCAAAGGCTGTATGCCCTTGTTGCGATACGCCGTGCCACACAACACCGGGACGCATTTGGTCTCGATTGTCCCCGCCCTGATGGCTCGTCGAATGTCCGAAGCATCGATTTGCTCTCCGTCAAGATACTTCAGCATAAGTGTCTCATCGTACTCTGCGACGGCCTCGATAAGTTCAATTCGGCTTTGCTCGGCAGCATCTCTCATGTCTTCTGGAATCGGCATCTTCTCGCTCTGTGCTCCCAGTTCACCAGTGAACACAATAGCTGTCATCTCAACAAGATCGATAACGCCTGTAAACTGCTCTTCAATTCCTATCGGCAGTTGAATTGCTACCGGGTTGGCTCCAAGCCTGTCCTTAATCATCTGAATGGCGTTCTGGAAATCCGCACCCACAACATCCATCTTGTTAATAAACGCGATACGCGGGACATGGTAGTGATCCGCTTGTCGCCACACAGTCTCGGATTGGGGCTCGACGCCTCTCTTGGCACAGAAGATGCCGACCGCACCGTCCAGCACTCTCAGCGACCGTTCTACTTCCATAGTGAAGTCCACGTGCCCTGGCGTGTCAATCAGGTTCACGCGATGATCCTTCCAGAGGCATGTGGTTGCAGCCGAGGTTATGGTAATACCTCTTTCCTGCTCCTGCACCATCCAATCCATGGTAGCTGAACCTTCGTGTACCTCTCCCATACGGTGCACTTTACCAGTGTAAAACAGTATTCGCTCAGATACCGTCGTCTTTCCGGCATCGATATGTGCAATAATCCCTATGTTACGCACGTGGTCAATTGAGTGCTGTCTAGGCATCGAATATCCCTCCTTTCAAGGCAACTCACAAATCTAATCTACCACCTGTAATGTGCAAAAGCCCTGTTAGCTTCGGCCATCTTATGCGTCTCTTCCCGCTTCTTGATGGTCGCGCCAGTGTTGTTCGCCGCATCCAGAATCTCGCCAGCGAGTTTCTCGGTTATGGTGCGCTCTCCACGCTCTCTGGTGTATCGTGTAAGCCACTGCATAGCAAGCGACATTCGTCGTTCAGAGCGTACTTCAACCGGAACCTGGTAAGTTGCGCCGCCAACGCGCCGCGGTCTAACCTCGAGCACCGGCATGACGTTCTTCATCGCGGTATCGAACACTTCCAGCGGATCCTTTTTGCTCTTCTCGCCTATGATAGCCATCGCGTCGTACACAATACGCTGCGCAAGAGTCTTCTTGCCGTCATACATCATCTTGTTTATAAGCCTCTGTAGCATCTCGCTGCCGTACACCGGATCGGCTTCAATCTGGCGCTTTCCTGCATGGCCGCGCCTCGGCATTCACTGTCCCCCCTATTTCTTGGGCCGTTTGGCCCCATACTTCGACCGGCCCTGCATCCTCTTCTGAACGCCTGCCGTGTCGAGTACCCCACGTACCACGTGATACCTGACACCGGGCAGATCCTTCACACGGCCTCCTCGTACCATGACAACCGAGTGCTCCTGAAGATTATGCCCGATGCCGGGGATGTAAGCCGTGACTTCGATGCCGTTAACAAGCCTGACTCTCGCAATTTTCCTTAGCGCAGAGTTTGGCTTCTTAGGAGTGATGGTCCTCACCACCGTACACACTCCACGCTTGAACGGGTTTTGCTTGAGATGCGGCGCCTTTGAGCGCTTCTTGCTCTGCACCCGCGCGTTACGTACGAGTTGGTTGATCGTCGGCATCAATACACCTCCCTCGTTCTGTGTGATAACTGCTCATATAGGTACTTCTATTCTTCGATAATCGCAACGGCCGCGGCTCCAACCTGGATGCCACAAGCGCGCCCGAGGGACAACATCGAGTCCACGCTTTCAGTTGGTATACCCTTCATCTGGCATTCCCGAATCACTTCTTCGGTTATCCTACGGTCAGCATCCGAAGCCACAAAAACAACCAATGCGCTTCCTTTTTCGACTGCTCGCAACGTCTGTTTTGCGCCAACAGCCTTCTTTCGTGCTATCCGCAACCGATCATAGGGCAATCAATAACACCTCCAGGTCCAGACAGACACTTCTAGATTGTATCACCGGCATATGGCGGTGTCAATTGGCTTTTCGGCTGCAGAGCGGGCTCTGCAGCCGCCTCTAATCCTACTCGTGCTCATCAAGGATGGCACGTTCCATTGCGTGTATCCTATCATCGTCTCGAGATAGATCCGTGTCGTCTGCAACCTCTTCCTCATCTTGCTGAATCTCACCGTCTGCTGGCGAAGACTCTTCCCACTGGTACGGAACCACCTGAATATTGCGGTAGCGCATCATGCCAGTACCCGCAGGTATGAGTTTGCCGATGATCACGTTCTCCTTCAGCCCGACCAGCGAGTCCCGCTTACCTTTGACGGCGGCATCGGTAAGCACCCTGGTTGTCTCCTGGAACGACGCGGCTGACAAGAACGAATCGGTGGCAAGCGACGCTTTGGTTATTCCGAGCAGCAACGGCCTGGCTACGGCGGGCTGTCCGCCGTTTTCTATAGCGGCCGCATTCTCATCTTCAAACTCAAAGATATCCACCAGACCGCCCGGCAACAGACCTGTGTCTCCGGCCTCGTCAACTTTCACTTTCCTAAGCATCTGCCTAATTATCACTTCGATATGCTTATCGCTGATATCCACACCCTGCAGCCTATACACGCGCTGCACTTCGTGCAGCAGGTACATCTGTACCGAGCGAAGCCCCTTGACCCTCAGCAAGTCATGCGGGTTTATCGAGCCTTCGGTGAGTTCGTCACCAACATACACGTAGTCGCCTTCTTGCACCTTCAACCTGGCACCGTATGGCACTGGGTAAGAATTGATCTCACCTGTATCCCCGACAACCTCTATCTCTCTACGGTTCTTGTTCTCCACTATGCGAACCGTACCGTCTACTTCAGATATGATGGCCTGACCTTTGGGCTTCCTGGCCTCAAACAACTCCTCAACTCTGGGGAGACCCTGCGTTATATCCTCTCCGGCGACACCACCTGTGTGGAACGTCCTCATGGTTAGCTGCGTTCCGGGTTCGCCGATCGACTGGGCGGCGATTATGCCGACCGCCTCTCCGATTTCGACCGCTCTGCCGGTTGCCAGGTTTCTTCCGTAGCAGTTGGCACACACACCGTGCTTTGTCTTGCATGTGAGCACCGATCTTATCGGTACCTCTTCCATGCCTGCCTCGACGATACGATCCGCAACCTCTTCGGTGATCTCCTCATCTGCTCCGACGATCATCTCGCCGCTCTCGGGGTGAACGATATCGTCAAGCGCCGTCCTTCCGAGAATCCGGTCGTACAGCGGCTCTATCGCCTGGTCTGCATCGTGTATCTCGGCCACGATGATTCCGGACGTCGTGCCACAGTCGATCTCGCGTACAATTACGTCTTGTGACACGTCGACGAGTCTGCGCGTCAGGTAGCCTGAATCGGCCGTCCTCAGCGCGGTGTCTGCGAGACCCTTCCTCGCACCGTGAGTCGAGGTGAAGTACTCCAACACCGTTAGCCCTTCGCGGAAGCTGGCCTTGATGGGCATCTCTATGATCCGCCCAGACGGGTCTGCCATCAGCCCGCGCATCGCGCCCAGCTGCGCTATCTGAGACGGATTGCCCCTTGCGCCGGACACACTCATCATGTACACAGGGTTCATCGTGCTCTTCAGGTTTTCCATTAGATCAGCAGATACCTTGTCTTTGACACGGTTCCAGATGTCGATAATCTTTTGGTAGCGCTCGTCCGGCGTGATAAGTCCCCTCTGGAATTGCATCTGCACCTGCGAGACTTCTGCCTCTGCCGCCTCTACGAGGCTGTGCTTGGTGTCAGGCACCGGAATATCGTTGATGCCAATAGTGGTACCCGCTTTGGTGGCAAACTTAAACCCAAGTTCTTTGATGCCATCGAGCACAACCGCCGTTACCGATGAGCCGTGACGTCTAAAGCACATGCTGACGATGCGGTTTAGCACCTTGGAGTCCACCACTTCATTTATGAACCTGAGATCTTCAGTCAGTTTTTCGTTGAACAGCACCCTACCGACGGTAGTCTTGTACTTCTGGCCAGCTATCCTCACGTCAATCTTTGCGTGCAGATGCAGGCAGCCCGTATCATATGCCATGATCGCCTCTTCAGGAGACGCGAATCTGCTGCCTTCTCCCCTGACGCCTTCAGTCTCCAAAGTCAGATAGTAACATCCTAACACCAGATCTTGGTGTGGTGTCACGACCGGCGAGCCATCTTTTGGATAGAGCATGTTGTGCGCAGAAAGCATCAGTATCCGCGCCTCAGCCTGCGCCTCCGCAGATAACGGCACGTGCACTGCCATCTGATCACCGTCAAAGTCGGCGTTGTAAGCGGTGCACACCAGAGGATGTATCTGTATGGCTCGGCCTTCTACCAGCACAGGCTCAAAAGCCTGTATGCCCAGCCTGTGCAGAGTGGGTGCACGGTTCAAAAGCACGGGATGCTCTCGGATTACCTCTTCGAGCACGTCCCACACTTCTGGACGCAACCTTTCGACCATGCGCTTGGCGCTTTTTATGTTGTGCGCAAGCCCGTCTTTTACGAGTCTCTTCATCACAAACGGTTTGAACAGCTCGAGCGCCATCTCTTTGGGCAGACCACACTGATGAAACTTGAGTTTGGGTCCGACCACGATCACTGAACGACCCGAATAGTCAACACGCTTTCCGAGCAAGTTCTGGCGGAAACGTCCTTGCTTTCCCTTCAGCATGTCGCTCAACGACTTGAGCGGCCTGTTGCCAGGGCCTGTAACCGGCCTTCCTCGCCTTCCGTTGTCTATCAGAGCGTCAACTGCTTCTTGCAGCATCCGCTTTTCGTTTCGCACAATGATATCAGGTGCTCCAAGATCCAGCAGCCGCTTCAGACGATTGTTCCTGTTTATGACCCTCCGGTAAAGATCGTTCAGGTCAGACGTTGCAAACCTTCCGCCGTCGAGCTGAACCATGGGACGAAGGTCGGGTGGAATCACAGGGATAACATCTAGTATCATCCAGTCTGGCTTGTTGCCGGACTTCCGGAACGCCTCAGCAACCTCAAGCCTTCTGATGGTACGCACACGTCTCTGGCCGCTCACTTCCTTGAGTTCAGTCCTGAGCTCACGCGTAAGCGACTCGAGGTCTATGACATCGAGTAGGCTCTTCACGGCCTCGGCTCCCATGCCAGCCTTAAAGCCGCTTCCGTACTTCTCCCTAGCCTCTCTGTACTCGTTTTCGGTCAGAAGCTGCTTTTGCATCAGAGGTGTATCACCTGGGTCAGTAACCACATACGAAGCGAAATATAGCACCTTCTCAAGCGAGCGAGGCGACATGTCGAGTAGAAGTCCCATCCTGCTTGGAATGCCCTTAAAATACCAGATGTGAGACACTGGAGCTGCAAGTTCTATGTGCCCCATCCTCTCACGCCTGACTTTGGAGCGGGTAACCTCCACGCCGCACCTGTCGCACACTATTCCTTTGTAACGCACTCTCTTGTACTTACCACAGTGACATTCCCAGTCGCGGGTCGGCCCGAAAATCTTCTCACAGAACAACCCTTCTCGCTCTGGCTTAAGAGTACGGTAGTTTATAGTCTCGGGCTTTTTGACCTCGCCGCGCGACCACTCACGAATCTGCTCAGGAGATGCAAGCCCTATCCGTATAGAATCGAAGTTATTGACGTCTAGCAAAGACTCCGTCCCCTTTCATTTTTGACGTCGTCAACCAGGCCCTCGGGCCAGACAGACCTACGGTACACGTCTTACCTCGACTTCCTCGTCTACCATGTCCGTCTCTTTGAGCTCGTCATCCAAGCTCTCTCCGGGGACTTGGCTCTCAGTTGCATCCTCTGACTCATCATCAGTCTCGTCGGGCATAACCTCATCTTCAGAATCGGCATCTTCTGAGTCCTGATCATCTGAGGCAACCAAGGGCACTCGCTCTTCCTCACCATCTATGCTAAGCTCAAGCTCTTTTGCAGTCTCTGTGATGTCGTCTTCGGAGTCTCTTATGTCGATTTCGGTGCTTTCACCGCTCAACACTCTGACGTTTAGCCCAAGGCTCTGCAGCTCTTTTATGAGAACCTTGAACGATTCAGGCACGCCTGGCTCAGGAACATTCTCTCCTTTGACAATGGCTTCATAAGTCTTGACCCTGCCGACAACATCGTCAGACTTCACCGTGAGCAGCTCTTGCAGCGTGTAAGCTGCTCCGTAAGCCTCAAGCGCCCACACTTCCATTTCTCCGAACCTCTGGCCTCCGAACTGCGCCTTTCCACCGAGAGGCTGCTGGGTAACAAGAGAGTAAGGGCCTGTGCTTCGTGCGTGAATCTTATCGTCCACCAAGTGGGCGAGCTTCAGCATGTAGACATAACCCACAGTGACTTCGTTATCAAAGGTATCGCCGGTACGACCGTCGTACAGCAGTGTCTTGCCGTTTCTCGGGAGTCCTGCCTGCTCCAGCATGTCGAGAATCTCGTCCTCATCTGCACCGTCGAACACTGGACTTGCGACCCGCAACCCGAGAACTTGGGCTGCCCAACCAAGGTGTGCCTCGTATATCTGGCCCAAGTTCATCCTTGATGGCACTCCCAATGGGTTGAGCACTATTTCGACCGCCCTTCCATCGGGCAGAAACGGCATGTCTTCTTCAGGCAGGATGCGGGCTATGACGCCTTTGTTCCCGTGACGACCTGCCATCTTGTCGCCTTCAGAAATCTTGCGTTTTTGGGCAATATACACTCGTACGAGTTGGTTCACACCCGGCGCAAGTTCGTCACCGTTCTCGCGAGAAAACACCTTTACATCAACGACTATGCCGCTCTCGCCGTGTGGCACGCGCAACGAGGTATCTCTAACCTCACGCGCCTTCTCCCCAAAAATCGCGCGGAGCAAGCGCTCTTCGGCAGTGAGCTCGGTCTCGCCCTTGGGCGTGACTTTGCCTACCAGGATATCCCCTGGCCTGACCTCAGCGCCTATTCGAATGATGCCTCGCTCGTCAAGGTCTTTGAGAACATCCTCACCGACGTTCGGTATATCTCTAGTTATCTCTTCGGGACCAAGTTTAGTATCGCGTGCATCACATTCGTACTCCTCTATGTGTATAGAGGTGAAGCGGTCATTCTTGACAAGCGACTCGCTGATAAGGATGGCGTCTTCGTAGTTGTATCCTTCCCATGGCATGAACGCCACGAGGATGTTCTGCCCAAGTGCGAGTTCTCCGAACTCAGTGGCTGCACCGTCTGCTATAACATGGCCCTCTTCGACAACCTGCCCCTTCTTAGCAACGGGCCGTTGATTCATACACGTTCCTTGATTAGTTCGGGCGAACTTGGTCAACCTGTACTCGATATCTTGAGAGCCGTCGTCCGGTCTTAGCACAACCTTGTCTGCGCTTACGCTCTCGACAACACCCTTCTTCTTAGCGAGTATCACTACTCCAGAATCCACAGCGGCCTTGTATTCCATACCTGTTCCGACCAGCGGAGCCTCTGTGCGAATAAGCGGCACCGCCTGCCGTTGCATGTTGGCGCCCATCAGCGCCCTGTTGGCGTCGTCGTTTTCGAGGAACGGAATCAGAGCAGTCGCGATTGACACAACTTGCTTTGGCGACACGTCCATGTAATCAACCTGGTCTCTGTCCACAACAAGTATGTCCTGACGGTATCTACCAGTCACGCGCGCCGACACAAAACGACCCTCGTCATCCAGAATCTCGTTTGCCTGGGCTATGACAGCTTCGTCTTCTTCGTCCGCGGTCAAGTACACTATCTCTTCAGTAACGCGGTGAGTCTCTTTGTCCACCTTACGATACGGCGTTTCAACGAAACCGTACTCGTTTATCCTCGCAAACGTGCTGAGCGAGCCTATGAGTCCGATGTTCGGACCTTCCGGCGTCTCTATAGGACACATCCGGCCGTAGTGAGAGTGGTGAACGTCTCTCACTTCAAAGCCTGCGCGCTCTCGCGACAGCCCTCCCGGCCCTAGTGCAGAAAGCCGACGCTTGTGATTGAGTTCAGCAAGCGGGTTGGTCTGGTCCATGAACTGAGACAGCTGGCTTGAACCAAAAAACTCTTTCACTGCCGCCACAACAGGGCGGATGTTGATCAGCGCCTGCGGCGTTATAACATCAACATCTTGAATCGTCATACGTTCCTTGACGACTCGCTCCATGCGGGCAAGCCCTATTCTGAACTGGTTCTGCAGCAGTTCTCCAACAGACCTGAGACGTCTGTTGCCGAGATGGTCTATGTCATCAACCACTCCCACACCATAGAACAGTCCTATGAGGTAGTTCACGGCAGCGATTATGTCTTCTCTTGCAAGCGTCTTGACTCCGGCATCCGGCATCTGACCAGTCTCTTCTGAAACGTTCGATATAACTTTGACGATATCTCCATCGCGTGTCTGTACTTCAAGCCGAGAGAATCCTGCGCTTTCGATTCTTTCGGCAAGCCTGCGGTCTATGAGTGTACGCTCATCCGCGATCTTCTCTCCACTTACAGGATGGTACAGCGATTCTATCGTAAACGTTCCAACTATGCGCCGCCTTAGGTTCAGCTTCTTATTGAGCTTATAGCGGCCGACACCCGCCAAATCATACCTGCGAGGCTCGAAGAACAGATTGCCCAGCAGCGTTCGCGCGTTGTCCACCGTAGGCGGCTCTCCCGGACGCAAACGCTTGTAGATTTCTATGAGCGCTTCATCTGTTGAATCAGTAGGATCTTTGTCCAAAGTGCTCTTGATGTACTGGTTCTCTCCAAACGCCTCAAGTATGGAAGCATCTGAACCAAGACCGACGGCCCTCAACAGTATGGTAACAGGGATTTTTCGCGTGCGGTCAACCCTGACATAGACAACATCCTGTGAATCTGATTCAAACTCCAACCAAGCTCCCCTGTTTGGGATTACGGTTGCAAAGTACAGATCCTTCCCAGTCGCATCGATCTGTTCTGAGTAGTACGCACCGGGTGAGCGCACCAGCTGGCTCACAATAACGCGCTCGGCACCGTTTATGATAAACGTGCCGTTCTCGGTCATGAGAGGGAAGTCTCCCATGAACACTTCTTGCTGCTTGACTTCGCCGGTCTCCCGGTTAATAAGGCGCACTTGCACCTTAAGTGGGGTAGCGTACGTGACATCTCTTTCTTTGCACGCCTCTACATCGTACTTTGCTTTTGTGCGGTCTAATTCGTACTCCCCGAATTCGAGCACTAGTTTGCCCGTGAAGTCCTCGATCGGCGAAATGTCGTGGAAGATCTCCTTAAGACCTTCATTAACAAACCAATCGTATGACTTCTGCTGAATCTCGATAAGGTTGGGCATTTGCAGGACTTCCTCAATCCTGCCGAAGGATACTCTCTCCCGCGTGCCGACCTTGGTGGCATGCGCCATGTAGCGGTCACTCCTTGTGACTTTTTGGGGCACAGCTACTTCAACATTGCCGTCGGTATCTTGAAACGTAAATAAGCCCCTTCATGCCTTCCTTTTTGCGAGCAATTAAGTTTGGCAGCAGGTGCTTAGGTCAAAAGGCAGATACCATGTATTCTAACCAGTTTCTTGCTTCAGGATTCAATCCCGCCTTAGAACTCAAGATGATGGCAATTTGTTATAGTAACACACCATAGCAGATACGTCAATCTACTTGTGAAAGTTAAACTTAGAAAAGGAGCAGCGTGTGCGGTGGGTCAGGGGGGCTTCTAGCGGCATCTCACCGGCGGAAACCCGCCGGTGAGAGTACCGCATGAGCATACTACTTCACTTCTGCAACAGCGCCCACATCGGCGAGCTTCTTCTTGATGCTCTCGGCCTCTTCCTTATTGATCTTCTCTCTGACCGGCTTGGGTGCGCCGTCGACGACTTCTTTTGCCTCTTTAAGGCCTAGGCCGGTGACTTCACGCACGACCTTGATGACCTGTACTTTCTGTGCGCCGACTTCCTTCAGTATTACGTCAAACTCTGTCTGCTCTTCAACTTCGGCAGCTGGCGCAGCGGCAGCCTGAGGCGCTGCAGCGGAAGCCACTACGGGGGCAGCTGCGGAAACACCGAACTCTTCCTCAAAAGCCTTGACCAGTTCAGACAGTTCAAGCACGTTCAGGCCTTTTATGATCTCAATAATCTCCTGTATCTTGGACAACAGGTACACCTCCTGGTTTGGTCTACAACATAATATCAAGCGGTCTGCGCTTCTTCTTCCCTCTTTGCCCTAATCGCTTCAAGCGCGTACCCAACGTTTCGAATGGGTGCACTCAGCACTGACGCAAGACTTATCATCGGAGCGGCCAGACAACCGGCAACACGCCCTAGCAACACCTCTTGTGACGGGAGCGCCGCAAGCGCCTTGACGTCTGCCTCGTTAATCACGCGCCCTCCAAGCAAACCCGCTTTCACTTCTAGTTTCTTTGCATCCTTCTGAAAGCTGGCTATCACTTTGGCTGGCGCAACCGGGTCTGAGAAGCCGTACGCTATCGCGGTTGGCCCTTCGAGATGTTCGTCAAGTCCTTCTACGCCGAGCTCGGATAACGCAAGTCTTGTGAGTGTGTTCTTGGTAACCGCGTACTCAACTCCGGCCTCTCGCATCCTGCTTCTGAGCTCGGTCATGAGTTCCACGTTTATGCCGCGGTAATCCGTCAGGACTGACACCTGTGCCTTTGAGAGTTTCTCTCGTATCTCGGATACTGCAAGCACTTTTTCCTTGCGTGGAGTTCGTTCCACTATGATGTAGACACCTCCTTTGCGATACGCTCAAAAACAGTACCCCGCGCCAGGGACGCGGGGTACTGATGACATGCTAACCTCTGTCAAAAGTCCTTCGCCTCGGCTGGCCTACATTAAGTCCTGTCGGACGCCTGCTGTCTAGGGCGCAGGGAACGATACAAATTGTACCACAGTAGCGGTCTTCAAGTCTACCTGTCTTGAGCGGGACGTACAACCCGGGTCGGCGCAACCTTGACGCCCGGACCCATCGTCGACGCAAGCGCAACGCTCCTGACATACGTACCTTTTGCGGCGGCCGGTCTGGCGCGCAGTAAAGCATCCATGAGGGTGTAGAAATTCTCTCTCAGTTTGTCCTCGCTGAAAGATACCTTCCCTATGGGCGCATGCACTATGCCTGCCTTCTCAACCCTGTACTCTATCTTACCGGCCTTTATCTCCTGAACGGCGTTTTTCAGATCAAACGTTACAGTACCCACCTTGGGGTTAGGCATGAGTCCTTTCGGTCCGAGTATACGACCGAGCCGACCTACAGTGCCCATCATGTCAGGCGTGGCCACCGCGACGTCAAACTCAAGCCAACCACCCTGAATCTTCTCGACCAGATCTTCGGCTCCAACCATATCCGCGCCAGCTTCCTCTGCTTCCTTAGCTTTGTCGCCTTTTGCGAATACCAGCACGCGCACTTCTTTGCCGGTCCCGTGCGGAAGCACCACCGCACCCCTTACCATCTGGTCAGCATGCCGCGGATCCACGCCGAGCCTGACTGCACACTCAATCGTCTCATCAAACTTGGCAGGTGCAATCTTCTTTACTATGCTGATAGCTTCTTCGGGATCGTGCAACTTCGCCCTGTCGTATGCCTTAGAAGCCTCGATATACTTCTTGCCGTGTGATGGCATTTATTATTCCTCCAATCGTGGTGATAACGGATTTGGTCCTCCCACTCCTAAAACGCGCTACTCAACTATCTCAATGCCCATGCTTCGGGCAGTGCCCTCAATCATGCGCATGGCGGCTTCAACGCTAGCCGCATTCAGATCTTTCATCTTCAGTTCGGCAATTTCGCGCACTTTTGCACGTGCAACCTTAGCCACTTTCTTGACGTTCGGTTCACCTGAGGCCCTGTCTATGCCTGCTGCCTGCTTCAACAGCACGGGGGCCGGAGGTGTCTTCGTAATGAACGTGAAAGACCTGTCTTCGTAGATGGTAACGACTACCGGTATAATTGTCCCCATCTGTTTGGCGGTGCGCTCGTTGAACTCCTTGACAAAGCCCATTAAGTTCAGGCCATGCGGAGCGAGCGCCGGGCCAACAGGTGGTGCCGGTGTCGCCTTGCCGGCGGGTATTTGCAGTTTTGCCACCGCGGCAATTCTCTTAGCCATTGGTATTCCTCCTCTGTGGTATATGGCGGGCGGGAAGCCCTCCCACTAGATAAAACTGCCCTTAAAAGCGGCAGTCAAATTCTGCTACAACTCTTCTGCCTGGCCAAAATCGAGTTCTACAGGTGTGTCCCGTCCAAACATAGAAACAAGCACTCTTAGTTTGCCTCTATCCATGTTAATCTCTTCAATAACCCCGATAAATCCGCTGAACGGTCCTCCCACAACCCTGATGCTCTGACCCACACTGAACTCGATCTTGGGCCTTGGCTCATCTATTCCCATTTGCCTCAGAATGACCCTTACTTCGTTTGGCTGTAACGGGGTTGGTTTCGAACCCGACCCAACGAAACCGGTCACCCCAGGCGTGTTACGAACCACGTACCATGAATCGTCGCTCATGATCATCTCGACCATAACATAGCCAGGGAATACCTTCCGCTTCGTAATCTTCTTCTTGCCGTCTTTGATCTCAAGTTCTTCTTCCATTGGAACCACAACGCGGAAAATCTTGTCCTGCATGGACATGGATTCCACACGCTTCTCCAAGTTAGTTTTCACTTTGTTCTCGTAACCGGAGTACGTGTGTACCACGTACCACAACTTTTCCATAACACCAAGAGACCCCACAACAATCGTTGTAGGTCCCTCACCTCCCGGCTATTGTGTTTTGGTGAAACTTGCCTTTACATAATAGTGTTCCCAATGTGCTCCTACCTTATTATCAGGGCAAGGCCGCGGCTGAACACGCTGTCGATTACCCAGATAAGACCAGAAATGAATAGCACCGACCCGATCACAACTCCGAAGAACGTAACAGTCTCCTTCTTCGTGGGCCACATGACTTTCTTCAGCTCTGAGCGCACTTCCCGAAGAAAGCGGCGAGCTCTGGTGTACAAGTTGTGCTTCAAACGCTCACATCCCGCTCATGAAGATGAATGGCAGGCCAGGAGGGATTCGAACCCCCAACCAACGGTTTTGGAGACCGCCGCTCTACCAGTTGGAGCTACTGGCCTGTACACGCCTTCTTCTATCTTGTCTCTCGATGCAGGGTGTGTACCTGGCAGAACCTGCAGTATTTTTTCATCTCAATTCTGCCGGGGTCATTCTTCTTGTTTTTCTTTGTTGTGTAGTTGCGTCTCTTACACTCATTGCATGCCAGTGTAATGATATTTCGCACGACGACACACCCCCAATTGCTGCTTTCTCAATGTATCACACGCGTTTTTTCGTGTCAATAAAGCGGGTCACACGGCTCTTCAACTAAAATGGAGCTCACGACCGGGATTGAACCGGTGACCTCGTCCTTACCAAGGACGCGCTCTGCCGACTGAGCTACGTGAGCACCGCTTAGAGCCTCTTACAATATGGTACCCCGATCACTCGGGGGAAAAAGCTTGGTTGCGGGGGCAGGATTTGAACCTGCGACCTCCGGGTTATGAGCCCGACGAGC
>CAYQIY010000020.1:0-49527 GCA_964417635.1 uncultured Pseudomonadota bacterium
AATTCCTGCTACCGCTTCTCTATTCCTACTAGCACACTTTTCAGCGTACACCCTGCGTTTGCTTGACAATCACGAAGGCCGTATATATAATTTAGTCTCGGCTTAGAAGGAGAGGACTCCTGTGAAGATTGATGTCACTGAGTTAAGAAGAGTCATCGGCCGTGAAGCCGAGTACAGATTCACACAACAGATAGAGCCTCTCGAATTGGGCGGCGACAGCATAACGTTTAGCCCGGCAGAAGTAGACGTCAAGATGCTGAATTCGGGCGAGTCGATTACCGGATATTTCAAGGTGCACACTGAGGCGCAGATGGTTTGCTCGAGATGTCTTGAACCTTTTTCCGAGCCAGTAGATATTGAGTTTTCGGTCACCTACCAGTATACCGCTTCGCTCGAAGAGTCAGAACCGGAAGGCGACGAAGATGTTGTCTTCTATGAAGGTGACTTGATCGACGTGTCTGACGACGTGAGGCAGCAAGTTGTGCTGGCGTTGCCGATGAAGCCAATATGTACGCCTGATTGCAAGGGCATGTGTGCTTCGTGTGGGAAGAACCTCAACAATGAGGCGTGTGACTGTGTTAAAGAAGACGTAGACGTACGCCTTGCTGTCCTCAAGGACCTATTGAAGAAATGACAGCTCATATTTGAAAGGAGCAGAAACCAATGGCAGTCCCAAAGAGAAAGACTTCCAAGGCGCGGCATAATTCGCGACATTCGCAGTGGAAACTCGAGACGCCGAATCTGATTGAATGTCCAAGGTGTCACGAAATGAGGTTACCGCATCGCGTGTGCCCAAGCTGCGGCCACTATAAGGCCAAGGAGATCATCAAAACGAAGAAGGAAGACTAACCTTAGTTCTACAGACATGAAAGGACCCTTTTACAGGGTCTTTTTTGTTAGTACTTGCAAGATAATGAAGCGCTCATATATACTGGCGTATAGGAGCAGTTTCTAATAGCAACTCCTAATTAGGGTACCGCGTATCGGGAGGCGAGAACTGGTGGCGGGTGCGAGGACTAGCCGACAATCAATGCTCAAGCAGAGACTTCAAGACAACCCGCTCCTTACCGACCAAGAACTGGCCAGGATGTTTAGGGTGAGTGTCCAGACGATCAGACTTGATCGTATGAGCCTTGGCATACCCGAACTGCGCGAACGCACAAGAGAAGTTGCAGAACGTGTACTGGGAGTAGTCAAGTCGATCGGAGCTCATGAGATCATAGGCGAGCTGATAGACATCGAACTCGGCAAGAGTGCGGTTTCCATCCTTGAGACGACGCAAGATATGGCATTCGGCAGAAGCGGAGTAGTTCGAGGCCATTACATATACTCTCAGGCTGAATCATTGGCAATTGCGCTGGTTGACGCCGAAGTGGTGTTGACAGGCCTTGCCAACGTGAAGTACAAAGCACCCGTGAAAGTAGGCGACAAACTGGTGGCCAAAGCTGAAGTGATCCGTACTCGGGGAAACAAGCAGGTTGTGCTAGTCACAACACGCGCCGGGCAGCAGAACGTTTTCCGTGCGAAGTTTGTTGTCGTAGCTCTCGATGAGATTCAGTTGAGCGGTACGGGGCAGGTGGGATGCTCATGACGGTTATAGCGCTTGACGCGTTAGGTGGCGATCACGCTCCTGGTGCACCTGTCGAGGCAGCGATTTCAGCGGCCAAGACTGCTGGGACCAAGATCCTGCTAGTTGGGCCGACGAAACAGATCGCCGAGCTACTCGGTGAAGCCTCCGATGATTCTGCGATCGGTATTGTAGATGCCCAAGAGATGATCACTGTGGGTGAACAGCCTGTGCAGGCTTTGAAGAAGAAACAGAATTCCTCTATCGCGGTTGGGCTTTCGCTGGTTAAGAGTGGGCAGGCTGACGCGTTTGTGTCTGCAGGTAGTACCGGCGCGTTGCTAGCAGGAGGCCTCCTAGTTTTGGGCAGGATAAGGCGAATTAACAGGCCGGCGTTAACGGCGATACTCCCCAGCGCAAATGCAAGACCCTTTCTTCTGCTTGATGTGGGTGCTAACACTTCTGTAAAGCCTGCGAACCTCGTTCAGTTTGCACACATGGGTTCACTCTACGCCGAGAACGTACTGCAAATCAGTTCTCCGAGGGTGGGTCTATTGAATATTGGGACGGAGGAGACCAAAGGTCCAGAGCATTACAAGCAGGCCTACGAGTTGCTGAGCAACACCGGTATAAGGTTCGTGGGTAATGTGGAAGCAAGGGACATCTTCGCTCACCACGCCGACGTGCTGGTTTGTGACGGTTTTGTGGGCAATGTGGTGCTAAAGACAATAGAGGGAGTCGCGGGTACTATGTTTGGCATGCTGAAGGCTCAAGTCTCCTTGGATACACGCTCAAGACTAGGAGGACTATTGCTGAAGCCATACTTAAAGCAGATGGCGAAGACATTCGATTACTCTGAGTACGGAGGCGTGCCACTGCTCGGCTTGAACGGAGCGCTAATAAAGTGCCATGGGAGTTCGAATGCGACAGCTCTACGAAACGGAATTGAAGTCGCGTTAAGATACGTTCGGTCTGGGGTAACCAGGCTTATAAGTGATGCCGGTACCGGCGAGAGGAGTGTTCAGGAGTGACGTCTCTAAGACAGGTGGGTATCCTCGGAATGGGCGTTGGGCTGCCTGAAAAGGTGTTGACGAACAGCGACCTGGAGAGGATGGTAGACACATCTGACGAGTGGATACGCACGAGGGTGGGGATTCTGGAAAGACGAGTTGTCGCAGATGACCAGGCTACGTCAGACCTTGCGCTAATGGCTGCGCAGAGAGCACTAGAGGCCTCAGGAACCAGCGCTCTGGATATTGACCTCATAATTGTGGCTACAGTCGTGCCTGACATGCCGTTTCCGGCAACTGCTTGTCTTGTGCAGCACAAACTGGGTGCAAAAAACGCCGCCGCGTTTGATCTAGAGGCGGCATGCAGCGGCTTCTTATACGGGATGGCGGTGGGAATACAGTTTGTGGCCTGCGGTATGTACGATCGGGTATTAGTAATTGGCGCGGAGACACTTTCGCGGATAACCGACTTTGAGGACCGCAACACGTGTGTACTCATGGGAGACGGTGCTGGCGCTGCGGTACTCGGGCCAGCACAGGATTCGAGAGGGATTCTCGCGGTCAAACTGGGTGCAGATGGAAGCGGAGGCGACATATTGAAGCAGCCGGCAGGCGGCTCATTGAAGCCGGCGTCTTTGGAGACGGTACAGTCTCGTGAGCACTTCATTCAAATGAGCGGTTCGCAGGTGTTCAAGTTCGCTGTAAGGACAATGGATACTGCGGTCAGACAGGTTGTGGAGTTAGCCGGACTAACTGTTGACGACATCACGCTGCTCGTGCCCCACCAGGCGAACCTGCGGATTATAGAGGCTCTTGGCTCAAGACTGGGGCTTGCACCGGAGAAAGTAGCCATCAACATCGATAGGTACGGTAACATGTCTGCGGCGTCTATACCGGTTGCTCTATGGGAGGCGCACCGAGACGGAAAGGTGAAAGAAGGCGACATAGTTGTTCTTGTCGCGTTCGGTGGAGGGCTTACCTGGGGTTCAGTGGCCATAAAATGGTAATCTTGGGGGTGTAATCAGTTGGCTAAAGTAAAGGTCATAACGGATAGCACGTCGGATATACCGCTTAATGTGTTAGATCAGCATGATATTGGACTGGTTCCTCTAAACGTTCATTTTGGCGACGAAGTGTACAAAGATCAGGTGGAACTCACTGCAGAGCAGTTTATGGACAAACTGGTCAAGAGCAAAGTGCACCCGCGAACATCGCAACCTTCCCCGGGCGAATTTGTGGAGATGTACCGCCCGTTTGTGGAAAAGGGAATGGACATTGTGTCAATGCATCTATCGAGTTCTCTGTCGGGTACGTACCAGTCAGCGTCAATAGCCAAAGAGTCATTTCCGAACGCCAGAATCGAAGTCGTTGACACCAGACTCGCCTCGATGGCAGCCGGTCTGTGTGTAATTGAGGCGGCACGTCTTGCACAGCAAGGCGCGGATATCGACGAAGTGATGCATGTGATTCGTGATAAGTGCGCTACTTGTCACGTCTACTTCGCAGTCGATACGCTCGATTACCTGCACCGCAACGGGCGAATCGGAAAGGCAGCTCATCTGATGGGTAGCCTCCTAAACATGAAACCTATCCTTACGCTGCAAGATGGAGTGGTTATCTCACACGACAAGGTGCGGGGTCAGAAACGTGCGACTAATCGTCTGCTCGAGATAATGAGCGAAAAAGTACCGCAAGATGCTCCGGTTAAGGTGACTATCATGCACTCTGCAAGTCTGCAGGCGGCTGAGTCGCTTTCGGCTGAGATCGCAAGTAGGCTGAAAGTGGTCGAAGCCACACTTGCGCCGCTTGGAGCAGTGATTGCCACACACGTGGGACCGGGCACCCTGGCGGTTGCATGGATACCTGCATAACACATAATGGGAGTGCTTTAGGTTGGCGAGAATAGCTCTGGTTTTTCCTGGGCAGGGTGCTCAGTTCGTAGGAATGGGGCACGCGCTTGCGTCAGAATTTGATGCGGCAGAGCGTGTGTTTTCGCGTGCCGACAATGCGTTGAATGAGAGCCTTTCTGAACTGTGTTGGCAAGGCCCCGAAGATAAGCTGCGACTGACAGAAAACGCGCAGCCTGCAATACTTGCCACAAGCATAGCGTATTTAGAGGTGCTGAGGCAGTACGGCGTATCGGCTAGTGTGGCCGCAGGCCTATCGCTTGGTGAATACAGCGCGCTTGTGGCTGCAGGCTCGATCAAGTTTGAAGACGCGCTAAGGCTTGTTAGGGAGCGCGGCCGCATCATGCAGCAGGCTGTGCCCGATGGAGTTGGGGCAATGGTCGCAGTTGTGGGGCTGTCAGCGGAGTTGGTTGACACCGTCTGTCAGCAGGCTCGCAGCTTTGGCGTAGTTCAGCCTGCGAACTACAACTGTCCCGGGCAGGTGGTAATATCCGGAGAACGCGCTGCGGTAGAAGAGGCTGCGAGAATTGCGCTTGGGTCTGGGGCGAAGAAGGCGATTCCTCTGGCGGTTAGCGCGCCATTTCATTCTAGTCTTATGGAACCAGCCGCGCTTAAGATGCAGGCAGTGCTTGATACGGTGTGCATTCAGCACGCAGAGATACCTGTGATTGCGAATGCAACCGCGCTTGCAGTCAGCACACCTGAAGAGATTCGCAGTGCGCTCATACACCAGATGGCGAACCCTGTGTTGTGGGAGCAATCTGTTCGAAGGTTGCTTGCAGAGGGAATAGATACGTTTATCGAGGTCGGTCCCGGAAAGACGCTCACAGGGTTTCTAAAGAAGATCTCTCCGGGCGTTGCTTGTCTTAAATTTGACGACAGGGAATCCCTGGAAACCATTATTGAAAGCGGCAAGGTGGGGTGTTAATATGTTGCTAGACCAGCGTTCGGTACTGGTTACCGGGGCGTCCCGCGGCATAGGCAGAGCGATAGCGCTTCGTGCGGCAGAAGAAGGTGCGAGAGTCGCTGTCAACTATCTGTCGCGCGCAGAGGCTGCTGACGAAGTTGTGCAGATGATCAGGCAGAAGGGAGCCGACGCGTTTGCCGTAAGAGCTGATGTATCAGATGCAGTGCAGGTGGAGAGCATGGTTTCTGAGGTAACGGCTAAGCACGGCTCGCTTGATGTATTGGTTAATAACGCCGGTGTTACGAAGGATGCTCTTCTTGTGAGGATGAAACCCGAAGACTGGGAGTCTGTGATAAATACTAATCTCAAGAGTGTATACAACTGTACCAAAGTGGCCGCAAGAGTCATGATGCGTCAGCGGAGCGGCCGGATTATCAATATAGCATCAACGGTGGGTCTCAAGGGAAATGCGGGCCAGGCCAACTATGCGGCGGCGAAAGCTGGTATAGTTGGTTTTAGCAAATCGGTTGCGCGCGAACTGGCGACTCGTGGAGTCACGGTGAACGTGGTTGCGCCGGGTTTCATCGAGACAGACATGACAGAGGTTCTCTCGGCAGAAGTCAAAAACGCTATACTTGCTCAAGTTCCGCTGGCGAGGTTTGGCCAGGTTAGCGATGTGGCAGGTGCTGTTGTCTTTCTGGCATCTGATCAGGCCTCGTATATTACCGGCCAGGTCATCGTGGTTGACGGCGGGCTGGCGATGTAGATAGAAACAGGCGGTGCCATTTTTCGGAAGGAGGTGATCGAGCGGTGACAAAAGACAGCATCTTTGAGAAAGTGAGAGACATCATCGTGGATCAGCTGGACGTAGATTCGGCGGAGGTGATTCCGGAGGCTTCGTTCATCGATGATCTGGGTGCTGATTCCCTCGATATCGTTGAGCTGATCATGGCTCTCGAAGAGGAGTTTGAGATTGAGATCCCGGACGAGGACGCAGAGAAGATAACCACCGTCCAGGATGCGATCGACTACATAAAGCAGAACTCATAGAGTCTGGAGTCCCGCGGACAAGTATCACTGCGGGACTCTTGACCATGACTCACTGTAAAGAGGTGAGCCGGTGACTAAGAGACACAGAGTAGTGCTGACGGGTATGGGGGTAGTGACGCCGCTCGGTTCTAGCGTGGAGAGTTTCTGGCAGGCGCTTGTCTCCGGGAAGTCAGGGATAAGAAGGATTACGCGATTCGACCCAACAGAATACGCAACTCAGATTGCAGGCGAAGTTGAAGGCTTTGACCCGCAAGAGTATATGGAACGCAAGGAAGCCAGGCGAATGGACAGGTTCACGCAGTTCGCGATGGCCGCAACTGAGATGGCAACACAGATGTCCGGAATTAGCAGAAGTGACATTGCCGGTGAGAAGACGGGTGTTGTCGTAGGTACTGGGATTGGTGGAATGGAGACTCTTACCGATCAGTTTGAGACGATGAAGGTCAAAGGGCCCGGCCGAGTGAGCCCGTTTTTCATACCGATGATGATAGCTAACATGGCAGCTGGCCAGATAGCAATAGCATATGGGGCCAAAGGGCCTTCATCCACGGTGGTTACGGCTTGTGCCGCGTCTTCTAACGCAATTGGAGACGCATTCCGACTGTTGCAGTGGGGTTTTGCAGACATCATGCTAGCGGGTGGCTCAGAGGCGTCCATTGTGCCTCTGGCGTTCGCCGGGTTTTGCTCCATGAAGGCCATGTCGACTAGGAACGACAGTCCCGAGACGGCGTCGAGGCCGTTTGACCGCACAAGAGACGGATTTGTGATGTCCGAAGGAGCGGGCATGCTTGTGCTTGAGACGTTAGAACATGCAGCAGCGCGGGGCGCGAACATTCTTGCCGAGATCGTCGGATACGGCGTAACGCAAGATGCGCATCATGTGACTGCGCCCGGCGACGGGGGTATGAGGTCGATGAAGGCAGCGCTTGCGGACGCAGGAATAACTGCTGATGAGATCGACCACATAAATGCGCACGGTACGTCGACTCCTGCCAACGATAAGAATGAGTCTGACGCGATCAAAAGCGTGTTCGGCGAGCATGCCAAGAAGATACCCATCAGCTCGACAAAATCCTCGAGCGGGCATCTGCTTGGGGCCGCGGGGGCGGTCGAACTTGTGGCGTGCGTACAGGCCATGAGAGACTCGATCGTGCCGCCTACCGCCAACTATGAGCACCCAGACCCTGATTGTGATCTGGATTACGTGCCAAATAGGGCCAGAGAGCATAAAGTCCGCTATGCACTGAGCAATTCATTTGGCTTCGGCGGGCAGAATGCGACGCTTATTCTGAAACGGTGGGAAGAATCTTGAGCGAAGTGCGGCCGGTAGCTCATCTTGTCAGGACTCTTGGGCTGGATTCTGATGCTACCGGCCTCATACTGCAGGCGATGTCGCATGCATCGTACGTTAATGAGCACCCCGAACTTGGATTGCGTTCAAACGAGCGGCTCGAATTCTTGGGGGACGCCGTAATAGGGCTTGTAGTGGCGCACGCATTGTTCCGGGACTACCCTTCGCTTGATGAAGGACAGATGACTCTTCGCCGGATAGCTCTGGTAAGACAGGAAAACCTCGCGAGGGTTGCCGAACGACTTGAACTCGGTGCATACCTATTGCTGGGCAGAAGCGCGTTGGAATCAGACGAGAAGAACAGGCCATCTGTCTTGGCGGCCGCGTTTGAAGCGCTAGTAGGAGCTCTTTATCTGGCGTGTGGCATGCAGAGCACCACGCAGATGGTGCTCGACTGGCTTGATGTGGCGGAAGGTAGCTCAAAACTAGACGCCAAGAGTCGGCTGCAGGAGACAGTGCAGCGTTCGGGACAACATAGGATAAGATACCATGTGGACAAAGAAGAAGGCCCTGACCACTCAAAGACGTTTTACGTGAGTGTGTGGGTAGATGGCAGACGGCTGGCTTTCGGCAGCGGACACAGCAAGAAAAGCGCAGAACAGGATGCAGCCGCGTCAGCTCTCAGACTGGTTCGCCTGAACTCTGATGATGTGCCTAACTGACTAAGTACTCAATGCGCGCCTTCAATACGCCGTTGATGGTTAGATCTGAAGTAACTTCCTCACCTCCAAGCGAAAAGTATCGCCGCACGCTGCCGAATGAGATAAGACGTGCCACCAGCTTCGAGCCATCTTGGCGAGATGCCACCACCAGAGAGCCGTCTTTGGGCGATCCTATCGGGTCTACTATCAGCCATTCGTTGCGTTTCCCGGTTCCAAACAGGTCTCTTGCGCGTATGGCGTAGACAGAAGAAGGCATTTCTTCCGGAAACTCCATGTGGAATGCGTACTGCGACCAGACAGGTGTACCGTCTGTCGAAACGGCCGTGGCTACAGGCACAGATATCACACGGTGCCCCGGCCGTAGGGTACTGGTTTCTCGGGCCTGCTCGGATTGCTTCGGCTTATCCAGCTCGAAACTGCTGCGCTGCGAGAGCACGGCTCTCTTGAACTCGCGCAGTCCACGGAAGCCGTGTTTATCGAGCCAGTAGTACACCGATTTTTGCTCGGCAAAACCCATCTCACGTGTCAAGTCCTTGACTGTGATAGACGGGTCTCTTCTTACGATTGAAGTCATCTTTCTCATATGGTCCACTACAGCGCTAACCTCCATGATGCTATGCCAGAGAGAATTTAGTACAGAAACGTCACAAACCTTTACCCTAACAATGGATATTAAAAACACCATATTTGTGTAATTAGGCATTGATAGAGGATATTGGCTTCTTCTGGCAGAATACACGCAGGTCAACACGTTACAGTGTTGTTCAGGTAGTTGGAGGTGTAACGGCTGAGGCTCAAGCGTCTAGAGATTCAGGGGTTTAAATCGTTTGTCGACAAGACGGTGCTGGAGTTTGGCGCCGGCGTTGTTGCTATAGTAGGACCGAACGGTAGCGGTAAGTCCAATTTGGTTGATGCTGTGAGGTGGGTGCTCGGTGAACAGAACCCGAGAACTCTGCGTGCGCAGCGTATGGAAGACCTGATTTTCTCAGGTGCGAACGGGAGGCGACCTGTGTCTATTTGCGAGGTCAGCCTCGTGCTTGATAATTCAGAGCGTACCCTACCGCTGGATTTCGAAGAAGTAGCTGTAACCCGCCGTATGAGCCGCGACGGCATAAGTGATTACTACATCAACCGCACGCCTTGCAGGCTGAAGGACATAAATGATCTGCTCGCAGACACAGGTATCGGACGCGACGCGTACAGCATAATCGGGCAGGGGAAGATCGACGAAGTGTTGTCTTCGCGGCCTGAGGACAGGAGAGGTATATTCGAGGAAGCGGCTGGCATCGTACGGTTCCGCAACAGGAAGCGTGAAGCGCTGAAGCGGCTGCAGGAGACGCGAGAAGGTCAGATAAGGCTAAAAGACATCATCACAGAAGTCGAATCACAGATAGAACCGCTTCGAGAGCAGGCAGCCAAGGCGGAAGAGCACAGGCGGCTGCAGCAGACGCTTGCATCGCTCGAAATCGGCAGGGAACTCCATAGGGCGATGAGTCTTGAGACACAACTCGCGGAACAGCGTTCCAATCTCGAAGAGTTGAGCCACAAGGCTGAGCGAGAGCGTGAACGCATCAGGCAAATAGAGTCTGAATTACTCTCTGTCACCCGGCAGATGGAAGAACAGCAGCAACACGAGGCATGTCTAGAACAGTCTCTCGACGAAGCCGAATCGGTGCTGCGTCGGACGGAGTACGAGCGCGCGCTGGCAGAAGAGAGGAAGTCGGGCGTCGCCGAATCGCTGGAAAAGGCTCGCCAGAGTAGGCAGACTGCCGAAGTGCGTGTGCATTCTCTACAAGAAGCACAAAGTAGCCAGCACGACGAGATCTTGGCTATCCGTTCTGAAGTGGAAGTCTCGCGACAATGCGTCAAAGAAGCAGAGCGACGCCTCGCGTCTGTGCAGTCTGAGTGGGACGCGCTTGGTACCGAACTCGAATCTTTGAGACATACGCTTATTCTGCATAACAGGGAGTCAGACAGACTGAGGAGCGAGGCTTTTTCGTTTACCGACAGAGCTCGGGCGGCTCAAATCGAAGTAGGCGAATACGAACACGAGCGCCTCGATGCGGAACAGCAGCTGTCGCAGCTAAGAACCAGGGTCGAAACCGAGACACGCAGAGCTGAAGACATCCGACGTGAACTGGCAGAATCCGAGAGTATGCTCGAAGTGCTTAGAGCGCAAACAGCAAAGGCGCGTGAGCAACGAGACTCGGTCGAGGCGCGTCTTGTCGAGGCGCGCTCTGCTCACGCCACACTTTCGGGCAGGGCGACTGTGCTGCAAGAGATGAGTGACAGGCTCGAAGGCTACGCCGAGGGACCAAAACAGGTTATGAGAGCCACGAAAGCAGGTAGACTACACGGCATTTTGGGCGCTGTCGCCGAACTGATACGAGTCTCGCCGGGCTTCGAGCGTGCCGTTGAAGCGCTTATGGGGGGTTCGTTGCAGTTCATAGTAACGAAGACCGCGGATGATGCAAAGCGTGCGATCCAGTACCTGCGGCAGGCGAAGGCGGGCAGGGCAACGTTCTTACCGCTTGACACCATACGCACCCATTCGTTGTCGCAGAGAGAGATAGACGCGATGGACGAAGTACCCGATATTAAACCTGCCTCGACGGTCGTTTCGTGCGAAGAGATGTACTCACCGGTGGTTCAGCACTTGCTCGGGCGTTCTTTGGTGTGCAATAACATGGATTCTGCTCTATCTTACGGCCGGGCGACTCGGTTTACTGTGAAGATTGCCACCGAGAGCGGAGATATGGTGAACACTGGAGGCAGCCTGACGGGTGGGGACAGGCGAACGGAGAGACCAGGCCTTGTGCAGAGGCGTGTTGAACTCGATACTGTCTTGGCTGAGCATAAGAAGGTGCAAGCACAGATAACTGAGCTCGAGACTTCCCTTTTAGCCGAATCCGCCAAATTTGGAGAAGTAGAAGCTCGCCGATTAGAGGCAGAGTCTGGTATTATGCGACTTGAGTCAGAACTCAAGTCTACCGAAAGGGCGGCCCGCGAAATAGCCGGGTTTGTGCAAGCCGGGATTCGACGAGTTGAAGAACTCGCGCACAGATCCAAAGAACGAAGAGCGCTCGCCTTAGGCCTTGCGCGCAAAGCGCGAGAATATGGAATTCTGGCCGAAGAGGCTCTGACCGAATGCGAAGAGATCGGCCAGAAGGTTCATCGGCTGGGTGAACGCACATCGGCTCTCGAGAGCTCAAGGAGCGATGCTAATGCGGGGTTTGCCAAAGCGAGGGAGGAGCTAGCAAGAAAGGAGCAACTCGAACTAGCTGCTGAGGCTAGGCTCAGCGAAACGAGAAGGCGTGTGGATGAGGCGCATGACCTCGTGAAATCGCTTACAGAAGAATGTGACAGGCTCGCTGGGGCTTTCACCGAACTAGAACGCAGGCTTGAGCAGTTCGACGAGGATGTCTTGAGCGCGCGGCAAGCAAGAGACGATGCCAAGCAGGCGTACGAAAGCGTAGCGCGCGAAAGAGAGTCCAACTCAAGGCGACACGCTTCGCTGGAGCGGGCGAATAGAACTGCATCGAGAACGCTTGACGGTCTGACTCTGACACTGGTTGACGCCACGAGAGAGGAAAGCAGGCTTTCGACATCGGTTGCCGCGCTTATGGAATCGCTTGAGACCAGATTTGGGATAACACTCGAGCGAGCCCGATCGATGTACGACCTGATGGATGAGAGTGTCGAACCACGGATTGTCGAACTACGAGATGAGATCTCTCAGATGGGCAACGTGAACCATTCGGCTCCGGAAGAGTTGAAGCGCGCGCGTGAAAGACTGGAATTCCTAAGGCGTCAGGATAGGGATCTCGACCAGGCAAGTGCTGACTTGCTCGGGATAATAGATGATATCGACAGCAAAATGCGCACGATTTTCAAAGAATCGTTCAGCAGGATAAGGGATGAGTTCAAGAGCGTGTTTCGGGAACTGTTCGGAGGTGGCGATGCAGACCTATGGCTTGATGATCCTTCGAACATCCTCGAATCCGGAATCGAGATCTCAGCTAGGCCTCCTGGGCGTAGCACCCATTCGATGTCGCTACTTTCGGGCGGCGAGCGCTGTCTTACGGCAATTGCGCTCTTGTTTGCGGTGCAGAATCAGCGCCCAAGCCCGTTTTGCGTACTGGACGAGATAGAAGCATCGCTTGACGATGCCAACATCGAGCGTTTCTGCTCGTTCTTGCAGAAAGTCGCATCAGATAACCAGTACATACTTATCACGCACCAGAAAAGGACGATGGAAGTGTCAGATGTGCTGTATGGACTCACCATGCAAGAGAGCGGTGTGTCCAGAACGCTTTCAGTGAAGGTATCCGGAGAATACTAAGTTGCATGAACCCTGTTTTTGGGCCGGAGGTGCAAAGCATGAGCGTGTTTTCCAAGTTTAGACAGACATTGGATAAGACCCGCCGGGCGCTATCTGAGAGAGTGACATCACTACTCGGGCAGGCATCGGTGGATGAGGCAACCTTAGAAGAATTGGAAGAAGCTTTGCTCAGCGCGGATGTTGGGCCGACCACTTCTATGCGGCTTATTGAGCAGGTCAGAACTGCTCGTGATCAAGGAGAAACACCTGCTGAAGCGCTAGAGCGTTCAGTACGCGACATCCTTATAGATGGCGCGGGTATGCTTGTTAAGCCCGCGCACAGACCTCACTGCATAATGGTCGTTGGCGTTAACGGAGTCGGAAAGACCACAACAATCGCCAAATTGGCCAATTACTTTTGTGTTCAAGACAAGAAGGTTCTGCTGGCTGCAGCCGATACATTTAGGGCGGCGGCGATAGAGCAATTGGAGATATGGGCAGGAAGGGTTGGCTGTGATATCGTGCGTCACCGCGAAGGCAGTGACCCGGCTGCAGTGGTGTACGATGCGCTCTCGGCAGCAAAGGCTCGGGAGGTAGACGTGTTAATAGTGGATACCGCTGGTAGGCTACACACCAAGGTGAATCTGATGAACGAACTGAAGAAGATACATAAGGTAATGGCGCGTGAAGTCGAAGGTGCACCGCACGAGACGCTGCTGGTGCTCGATGCTAACACGGGGCAAAATGCGTTGCAGCAGGCACGAGTGTTTAAAGACGCCACAGAGGTTTCAGGCATTGTGATAACCAAACTAGACGGTACTGCCAAAGGAGGAGTGGTGATTTCCATAGCCGCTGAACTCGAGATTCCTCTGAAGTTCATCACCACGGGTGAAAAGGTTCAGGACATAGAAGTGTTTGATCCCCACGAGTTCGCCAGAGCGCTTTTCAGCTAGCCACGCTGTAAGTCAGCACATCCGCGCGAAAGCCTTGACCTTCGGCTAAGATCGGTTTACAATAGCGTGTATAGGTTTTAGCCTTGACAGTGAAGGCGGGTAGTCGATGGATGATGTGTTGCGTGTTTCGCTGCTGCTCGATTTCTACGGGAGCCTGCTGACCGAGACCCAGTCTGAGATACTCAGGATGCACTATGAAGAAGATCTTTCATTGGGTGAGATTGCTGAACAGCGCGGAGTGACACGCGCGGCGGTGCATGATGCAGAAAGGCGGGGGCTGAACCTGCTTGAGCAGTATGAATCAAAGCTCGCGCTTGTGCACAAGCACATGGATCAAACAGAGAAACTGCGCCAGATCAGCGTGCTGCTAAAGAGCGCGCTTGACATACTCGAAGAGTTGAAGACATAGCAGGAGAGGAGCAGCGTTATGGTATTTGAGACGCTCGCCGAAAAACTGCAGCAAACGTTCCGGCGGCTGCGAGGAAAGGGAAAACTCAGCGAGGCCGATGTGAATGAGGCGATGCGAGAAGTGCGGTTGGCGCTTCTTGAGGCCGATGTCAACTACCGGGTTGTCAAAGACTTTGTGAACCGCATTAAGCGGCGCGCGGTCGGACAGGAGGTCATGGGCAGCCTGACGCCGGGGCAAGTGGTAGTGAAGATAGTGCACGAAGAACTTGCCCAACTTATGGGAGGTTCGCAAACGCGCATTAATCTTGCTTCGAAGCCGCCAACAGTTGTGATGATGGTAGGACTTCAAGGCTCGGGCAAGACCACGACAGCGGCCAAACTGGCGCTCATGAATAAGCAACAGGGCAGAAGACCATGTCTTGTGGCGTGTGACGTGTACCGGCCTGCTGCCATAAAGCAGCTTCAGGTTGTCGGGTCGCAGGTAGGGGTGCCTGTGTTCAGCAGGTCGGATACCACCGACCCGTTGGACATAGCGCGTCAGAGCGTGAAATGGGCAATAGATAACACGCGCGACATGCTGATAATTGACACGGCCGGCCGTCTGCACATAGATGAACCGATGATGGAAGAACTCAAGAACATGAAAACGGCTCTCGCTCCTCACGAGATTCTGCTTGTGGTGGACGCGATGACGGGTCAAGAAGCAGTGTCTGTGGCAGATACGTTCAACCAATCGTTGGACATCGACGGTGTGGTGCTCACCAAACTCGACGGTGACACGCGAGGCGGAGCCGCGCTGTCTGTGCGCGCTGTGACAGGCAAGCCGATCAAGTTCGCAGGCATAGGCGAAAAACTCGAGGGGCTTGAGGCGTTCCACCCTGACAGAATGGCGTCAAGGATTCTGGGCATGGGGGATGTGTTGAGCCTTATAGAGAAGGCAGAGGCCACTTTTGACCTAGAGAGAGCGCGCGAACTGGAAAAGAAGATGAAGTCTCAGGAATTCACGCTTGAAGACTTCAAAGACCAGCTTAAGCAGGTCAAGAATATGGGACCGCTAGATCAGCTGCTCGGGATGGTGCCAGGTTTCAGCGCGGCAAAGAAGATGCAGGGGTTAGAAGTAAATGAGAAAGAACTCGGCAAGGTTGAAGCCATCATAAACTCCATGACTCCAGGCGAGAGACGAACGCCGGGAATAATTGACGCAAGCAGGCGCAGACGTATTGCGCGGGGAAGCGGCACAAATGTGCAGGATGTGAACAGGTTGTTGAAACAGTTTGAACAGGCAAAGAGGCTTTTTAAGACAATTGCGGATATGGAAAAGGGCGGAAAGAAGATAAAGATGCCTTTTCTGCCGTAACCATGAGTTCGGCTTTAGCCGGGTGCCGACGCGCCCGTACAGAAAATACAGGGGTGATACTGTGGCGGTAAAGATCAGACTCAAGAGAATGGGAGGCAAGAAAGCACCGTTTTACAGGCTTGTGGTCGCGGACTCCCGTTCGCCGCGAGACGGCAGGTTCATAGAAGAAATCGGTTACTACAATCCGACCAGCAATCCGGTTGAACTCAAGATTCAAGAGGACAAAGCGATTGACTGGATGCAGAAGGGAGCCCAGCCCTCAGAGACGGTGCGCACTCTGTTCCGAAAATCGGGGATACTCAAGAAACTGGCCGAGAGCAGAAACTAGTGGTGAGGGGGTGAGGCTTGATGAAGCAGCTCGTGGAAGTGCTCATCAAGGCATTGGTTGACGACCCGTCTCAGGTAGATGTGCAGGAGATAGCAAGCGGCCGGGATGACATGGTGTACGAGGTACGTGTCGCCGAAGACGACATGGGCAAGGTTATCGGAAAGCATGGAAGGATTGTCAAGGCGATAAGGACAGTCGTTAGGTCTGTTGCTACAAGAGAAGGCAAGCGAGTGGCCGTCGAGATAGTGGAGTGAGGGGGCGGCAGACTTGGACAGGCTATTCATCAGGCACGCTGTAACCGTAAAGGCCAGGGTAACACCTGACCTGAAGAAGCGATTGGCGGCTGACATACAAGAGAGCCTGAAACGCCTGGACATTGAGATCGGCCAGCTGGACTTCCAGCATAAGCGGCTTGTGTTTGACCTAAGACAGAAGCAAGAATCCGGTACTGATTCAGATGCGCTCAGACAGCTCGAAGCCGAAAAGCAGAAACGACTTGCGCAGCGTTCTGAACTGCTGCAGCGTCTCAAGGAGATTGCCAAACTTGAGGACGGTACACTGGTTGTGCAAGGCGCGGCAGACGCCATCAGCATGGTCGAGGTGGGCTTTGACTGGGACGAGCTTGCGCGTGCTGAGATAGTTATAGAAGACGGTAAGGTGGTTGGAATACGAGGTGGGTCGAAAAGCACCTGAGAAACGAGTGTCTATAGCAGTGATAGTTGGGCTGCACGGAGTGCACGGCGAGGTGAAAGTACTGCCTCTTACCGATGTTCCAGAGCGGCTGAAGAACACTGGTCAGGTGTTCTTGGATGATACAGAGCAGACACGCCGTGTCCAAAGTGCGAGACCTCATCAGAGAGTATGGCTTGTGAAATTCGAAGGCGTGGACGACCGCGAGTCGGCCAGAAGGCTCAAGGGAAAGTACATGACTATAGACGAAGCAGATGTGCTACCACTTCCTGACGACAAGTTCTACGAATACCAACTGCTTGACTGTCAGGTAGTTAACCTTGACGGCCATATTATCGGTAATGTCAGCCGAGTCATAACCGGCCCGGCGAATGACTTGCTCGAAATTCTGACACCTTCGCACACAACTGCGTTCGTGCCGTTCGTGAAGCAATTCGTTAAACGGGTGGATCTGGATGCGCGTAAGATAGTAATCAGCCCTATTCCGGGGCTTCTGGGGGAGGAGAGCCAGCAGTGAGGTACACTGTGCTCAGCCTGTTTCCAGGCATGATACAAGCATTTTGCCAAGAGAGCATCATTGCACGCGCTGCTGCCTCAGGGGTAATCCAGGTCGACACCGTAGACATTCGGAATTTTGCTCACGACAAGCATAGAATCGTGGATGACTACCCATACGGCGGGGGCGCAGGTATGGTGATGAAGCCCGAGCCGGTGATAGAAGCAATAGAAAGCGTGTGTGCGGTCAGCACTGAGCAGCCCCATGTTATCTTGACCACACCGCGCGGACGGGTGTTCAGCCAGCAAATCGCCAGAGTTCTGGCTGCCAAGCAACATCTGCTGATAGTATGTGGCCACTATGAAGGTGTTGACGAACGAGTATGTGCTTTTGTCGACGACCAGATATCCATCGGCGATTACGTTCTGACCGGGGGAGAACTGGCTGCGGCAGTCATTATTGAGGCAACTGCAAGGCTTGTGCCGGGGGTAATAAGCGAGGATTCAACCGTGCACGAGAGCTTTAGCGAGGGAATTCTCGAAGGGCCACAGTACACAAGGCCTCGAGAGTACAGACAGATGCATGTGCCTGACGTGCTGCTTTCGGGTGACCACGAGAGGATCCGGCTCTGGCGCAGAAAGCAGGCTTTGCTGAAGACAATTGAGCAAAGACCCGAACTCATTTGCAGGGCACGGCTAGGAGAAGAAGACCTCAGGCTGCTTGAGCAAATCGAGCGAGAAGAGCAGGCCGAACGCTGCGGTCTGGGGGTTTGAGCTCACAAATACGCTATGTTATAATTACTCTGCCCAGCAGGGCGAAGGAGGCAACAGGACGTGGACATCATCGGAGTCCTGGAGCAACAGCAGCTGAAGAAGGATGTGCCAGATTTCCATCCCGGCGATACCGTTCGTGTTATGGTTAAGGTGGTCGAGGGTGGCAGGGAAAGACTGCAGGCGTTTGAAGGCGTCGTGATTAACCGCCAGGGCGGCGGAATCGCCGAGACATTCACCGTCCGGCGCGTGTCCTACGGCGTGGGCGTTGAAAGGGTATTTCCTCTACATTCCCCGCGAGTGGACAGAATTGAGGTAGTCAGGCGAGGCCGCGTCAGAAGAGCCAAACTGTATTACCTGCGCGATCTTGTCGGCAAGGCTGCCAGGATAAAGGAAAAGAGAAGCAGGTAGCGAGTACGGGGCCGGCGAATCCGGCCCCTGATTCCTGCTGGAGGAAAAGCATGAAATTCCTGCGTGAAACGCTCGAGACTGTAATTATCGCGGCAGTACTCGCTTTGCTCATACGCATGTTCGTGTTTGAGCCCTTCTACGTTGATGGCCCATCGATGGAGCCAACTTTGTGGAATTCGGAGCGGCTGATCGTGGCAAAGTTTATGTACAGGTTCTCTGAACCGCGGCGCGGGGACATAATAGTGTTCAGGTATCCTAGACGCCCGGACACAGATTTCGTCAAGAGAGTGATTGCCGTAGGCGGAGAGACGGTTGAAATTCGCATGGGGCAGGTATACGTCAACGGTCAGCCCTTGCAGCAGAACTTCGAGACAAGAACAAGCCTTGCGAGCTATCCCAAGGTCGAAGTACCGCAGGGCAGCGTGTTTGTGCTCGGAGACAATCGTTCCAACAGCGAAGACAGCAGGTATTTCGGGTTTGTCCCGATTTCCAACATCAAGGGAAAGGCGCTCTTGGTGTACTGGCCACTATCGCGCGTGCATGTGCTGGCTAGAGGGTTATAGGCATGGCCGGTTGGTATCCGAGCCACATGCCAAAGGCCAGACGAGAACTGCGAGACAACCTCAGACTGGTTGATGTCGTCATAGAGGTGGTTGACGCACGGATACCGGAATCCAGTCGCATTCCAAACCTCGACTCGATGTTGGGCTCAAAAAGCCTTTTGGTAGCGCTCAACAAGTCCGACCTTGCAGACCCCCACACTACATCTGATTGGGTGCGTCATTACAAGCTGGCAAACATCACTGCGGTGCCCGTTGACGCTGTAAAAGGCGTGGGAGTCAAACCACTTATCGATGCTGCACATGCGCAGGCTAACCGGGTTTCGGCTGGGCGTAGACGATTGAGACCGATGCGAGCGATGATGGTTGGCATACCCAATGTGGGAAAGTCTTCGCTGCTTAACAGGATTCTGGGGCGCAGATCGGCCAAGACCGGAGAGCGGCCTGGCATCACCCGAGGAAAGCAGTGGATTGCGCTGAGACGTGACTTTGAACTGCTTGACTTGCCAGGTATTATGTGGCCAGAGCAACAGCATAGTGAGGGTTTCATGAGACTTTGCATTACCGGAGCGATACCTGACGATGTGGTAGACAAGATAGAAGTCGCTTCGGCGTTGATACATATACTGCTTGACAAGAACCCGGACTGTCTGAGGAGCAGATACGGCATCGCTGAACCAAGCAGTTCTGCTCAGTCTATGCTCGAGGCTGTTGCGCTCAGGAGAGGTTTTCTTGGAGCAGGTGGAGTACCAGACCTGACTAAGGCGGCACTTGCTGTGCTTCAGGACTTTAGGTCGGCCAGGCTCGGACGATTGAGCCTCGAACGTCCCCCGTTACATTCAAAATAAAGCCGGTGTGAAAAACGTATGGCTTCAAAGACTGCGGCAGAGATGAAGAAATGGGCTCTACAGGTACCGCTTGAGGCAGCAGAACAGGCGTGTGCCGAGCTAGAGCAAGACCCACGCAGATGCGCATGGGAAGCGCTCAGAGTGATCAGGCGGCGTCTTTCGAGAGAGCGTGCAGAAATGAGTAGGCTTGAGTGCATGTGCAAGTACGAGCATGCCGCAAGACGGGACGGTTACTCGCTGATCGCAGGCGTGGATGAAGTCGGAAGAGGACCTTTAGCCGGTCCTGTGGTTGCAGCTGCCGTGTTGTTTACCCCTGACCTAATGATACCTGGTTTGAACGATTCAAAACAGGTTACGGAAACCAAGCGACTTGAGCTGTATGGGCAGATCACCAAGCGCGCGATGTGCACGGCTGTGGCGCTCAAGAGCGCGCGGTACATAGATGAGCACAACATAGCAGTAGCGTGCTTTGCCGCCATGCGGGAGGCGCTATCCGCTCTCGTACCGGGTCCGGAGTATGTGCTTGTTGATGGTTTCAGAATTCCCAGTCTGGCAGTACCACAGAACGCCATTGTTGGGGGAGACGCCCTGTGTTGTTCGATTGCGGCTGCGTCCATAGTTGCGAAGGTGTATCGTGATAGACTGATGCAGCAGTTGCACGAGCAGTATCCCGTGTACGGTTTTGCCAGAAACAAAGGATATGCAACCCGAGAACACCTTATGGCACTACGCAGATACGGTGCGTGCGCCGAGCATCGCATGAGTTTTTCGGGAGTGTGCTCACTTCAGATGCAACTGCAGATTGAAAGAGACTAGCAGTCTTATTACCGCTTGGTGGGGGACTCAAGCGGTTGTTCGAGCGACGCTCTGACCGCTTCTAGCAGTTCTTCCGCAGTGCTTGGCTTCTGCCAAAACGCTCTTAACACAGACTCAATTCGCGTTTTCTTGAGAGATGTTGTTGCGCTGAATAAGGTGTCAAGCGGTAGCACGATTCCGGTGCCGCTTGCGAGTGCATCAGATATCCAATGCTTACACTCACATGCACGCAGTAGGTCGACTGTATCCGACACAAGCGGTGTGTAGCACGATACGACCTGGAGAGCTTCGGTTATTTTAGGCAAGTCTGTTGTTGCAAGAAACCTGGCGAACTCTGCGGCTGCTCTCATCTGTGCTGGCTCATCTGAGCGAAACACCATAAGTGACAGCATTCCCGCTTGAAATCTGATGTGTTCTGGCGAATCCGCTGGGATCGGGAGCAGCGCAACTTCGATATCCCTGGCTTTCTTCTCTGACTCGGGAAGAATGATAAGCGATTCTTGGCGCTCGCGTATGTGTCTTAAGAGGCCGCTCGAGACTGGCCCAATAATTGCCGCTCGCTCAGACCAGAAGTGTTCTAGCATCGCGTTCTCAAGCTTTGCCGGAGGGGACGAGATAATCTGAGCGCGAGATAGTGTGTTTAGCAGTTCTACCGTGCGCGCCAAGTCGTCTTCTGTCCACCCCAGCTCTCCGTCCAGAAGCAGCGCTCTGCCACTGAGTGAGCACACCACTTTCTCCAAAGGCCTGACACCTGATGTGTTTAGGATGAGCGGCGTGACATTCGGTATTCTCAGGCTCTGTGCTGTGGCTGCGAAATCGTCCCACGTCCAACCGTGCTTACAGATGCTCTCTGCGTCAATACCGACTTGACCGAGCAGCCGTCTGTTGGCAACCATGAAATCCGGCTCTAGCCAGCGGGGGAAAGCCCAGAATCGCCCTTGATACGTGTTTGCCTCAACGCACGCAGACACAAACGAGCCCGGCGGATAGAGTCCCAGGAATGGCGAAAGATCAACTAGGAGACCTCTTTCGGCAATCCACGATTCGAACGGCGCGCACACCACATCGGGGAGGTCACCGGTGCTGGCCGCCTGGAGCAGCCAGTCGGCATCGAGGCTCAAGTCAAACAGCCGCGTCTCGACACGTACGTTTGGATACAGCGCCATAAACCCCTGGACGACGTAATCGAGATAGCCTTCGTAGTCCAAAAAATCTTTCCTAAACACCGGCCATTTGATGTCCCAGTACTCGATTACATATTTTCGCTCTGGTTCCAGCGGAGTCCAGGGCTGAACGTCTACACCCTGCGTCTTGTACACCACCGACTTTGGATGCCAGTTACTTGGCGGTACAATATGCGGTTTGTAGTACGCGGTCGTTCCGAACACAAGCAGCAGGATGAACAGAAGAAATACCGCAAAGATCAGGATTCTCACGCTACTATGCCCACCTTCACTTCATGCCCAGCACGTGAAATTCGTTTGGCCCTGCAATACCAGTAACCTGCAGCCCGTAGAACTTCTGAATCTCGACTATAGCGTTGTGCAGTTCGTCCCCGAACCTGCCGTCAATCGGGCCAGCGTTAAAGCCAGATTGCCGCACTCTGTACTGCAAGAACTGCACGTCAGTGCCAGTGTTGCCCCTTTTCAGCGAGCGCCCGATGTACGCACGCGGCTCGGCACCCAGTATGTACACGCGTGTACCCACATTCACCCACGGGAAGATTTCGCTTACGTGAGAGTTCAGCATGCGTATGCAGCCAGCACTGGCCATCTGCCCGATAGAACCCGGACGATTGGTGCCGTGAATACCGTACGTTCCAAAAGGTATATTGAGCCCGAGCCATCGACTGCCGAACGGGCCTCCGGGCTCCCTGCGCTTGTTTACCACCATGAATTCCCCGACAGGGGTGGGAGTAGACGACTTGCCTATAGCACAGGGGTATTTCTTAAACTCTTCACCATCGACCAACACGCTGAGTGTGAGTTTTCGGGTGTCTACCACAATGGAAACTACTCCATCAGGCGCCGTGGCTGGCTGCTGGGAAGCAGGTACGGGCGAAGGTGCGAGCGCGTGCCATGTCTGCTCGTCCGTAACACCTGTCGGAGCCAAGCCTTGGCTGGACTGGAACTCGGCCACTGCTTCGCTTACTGGGCGGTCAAAGACGGCAGTAATGCGTCCGGAGTAAAATCCTAGCAAGGCAAGTTGCTTTTGTAGCAGCGCCACGTCGTCGCCTTCAAGAGGCGGCTCTACCAGCATAAGTTCTCGTTCGTCTGAGCAACAAGCGTCGCAAAGGTTTACATCATACGTAACGACGCGCTGAACACGCGTGTGTGCGGCGGTCAATGTACTAGGTTCGGTGTGAATCAGTACCTGCGTGGATAGAACACACAAGACAGCGAGGATGCATAGCGAGCCTATGATCGAAAGCAGCCGTACAAGAACCGTACGTTGCACTTTGGTTCACCCCGGATAAAAAAGAGTCCACTAAGACTGTATTTTGATTCCGGGTGTATGATGCAACGGTTTAGCCGGTCGGCGCTAGAAACAACCGACCGTGGGTTGTCTAGCGTGGCAGATGATAGCGAATTACGAGGTTTGCGCCGTTTCCTTTCGGGGGGCGCTTTATGATCTCGTCTTGCGGTCTCATGAACTCGTACATCACCCTGCAGCATGTGGGTAGCCTGTGTCGTCTCTGAGGGTAACCACCTGTGCGTCGATGAAGATCTCCGGATCTCACGTCTACGCTTTGGTCGCCCCTGTTTCTCGCCTCAGCCAGCACCGACTGCAGCTCTTGTGTGAACCGCTCGTGCGTGGGGCAGACTGGTTCTACCGCCAGCACCTCGTCGTCATAACTCAGGTACTGCTGCAGTCGTGGTTTTCTGGTTCGGCGGCGTCTTACACCTCGTTCGGACATGGTTGTACCTCCACCGAATGGGCTGCATTGCACAGATTCTAGCATCCGGGGCGTAAGACCTGCCCGCACACACATCAAGTCAGAGGTAGAGGTGAATTAAGGTAGTGTGCGAAACGAGGTCAGCCACTGGATTGCCACCGGCCCTAGTAACACCAGAAATAGGGTAGGAAAGATGCAGAACACCAGAGGCAGCAGCATCTTGACAGGAGCCTGCATCGCGCGTTCTTCGGCGCGCTGTCTTCGAAGCTGTCTCAACGATTCAGACTGCACACGAAGAACGCTCGAGATGCTTACCCCAAGCTGGTCGGCTTGAATTACGGAGGCAACAAAAGAGCGGACTTCCGGGACATCGACGCGGCGCGATAGGTTTCTGAGAGATTCTGCCCGGCTTTTTCCAAGTCGTACCTCTGCGAGATACGCTTTGAACTCGCCTGAAACCGGTTCTTTGAACTTCTCGGCCACCTTCTGGATCGCCCCGTCAAATCCAAGGCCAGCCTCTACCGACACGCTCAGCAGATCCATTACGTCTGCCAAGTGTTTTCTTACGGCACGCTCTCGTGCTTCTTTCCTACTCGTAAGCCAAGCATCGGGCAGGTTGAACGCGATAAGCATTGACAGTGCGGCGTATAACACAGCAAGTGGACGCCTAGCATGCGGCATCTGGGGCAGCACCATGGTGGAGTAGAACAGCAGTGCTGCAAGCGAAGCAAGCACCTTCATGCCCACGAAGCGCTCTACGCCAAACGGTCTACCGGCTTCGGCTAGCTTGGTGTTGATGCGGCTGATCATCGCACCTGGCAGCATACGCTGCATCGAAGCAGATACTGAATCGAAGACAGGAACAAGTACTCGCTGGCTAAATGGCCGTCGCAGTTCTTCTGTTTCTAGGTCTGTTAGCGTGGGCTTCTTCTTCCTTACGTGCGTGACGCGCAAGTACGTCTGTACTGCTTGCTCGGAAGGGGAGAGCAGCAGTCGCATGGCTGCAACAGAGGCCGCGAACACCAGTGTAAGCAATCCGAGTCTGCTCACTTGCGCTACACCTCAATGTTAATAATCTTACGGATAATGAGCGCACCGATTAGCTGCATGCCGAGACCAGCCGCTATCATGAGGATGCCAAGCGGATGCTGAACCATCGGCGCAAGGTATGTCGGGTTCAGCATCATGATCATCAGTGCTAGCCCGAACGGAAGAAGACCCGTTATCCAGCCAGATATCCGGCCTTCGGCCGTGAGTGTTCGTACCTCGCCCAGGATACGAATGCGTTCGCGGATTGTGCCCTGGATGGAATCGAAGATATCTGCCAGATTTCCGCCTACCTGTCTCTGTATCAGTATTGCCGTAACCATTAGGTCTAAGTCTGCACTTGGAACGCGCATGACCAGGTTTCTGAGCGAGTCTTCGAGTGATACGTTCAGCTTTGACTCTTTCATCACTTGTCCGAACTCACGTGACACAGGCGGTGGCATTTCGCGAGAGACCACGTCTATGGCCTGGTGGAGTGAATAGCCCGAGCGCAGCCCGTTGGCCATCATAGTAAGGCAGTCAGGTAGCTGTGATTCAAACGCCTTTAGGCGGCTGCTGTGCTTTCGATTCAGCAGCGCAAACGGTAGCCATGCACCCAGCATCACTGCCAGTACGCGAATGAGCATGCCGGTTCTGGCGGCAAAACTCACAGCCAAGAACCCTAGCGCAGACGCAGCGCTGCACAACACGAACTCGGATACCTGCAGCCTGACATCTGCTCTGCGGAGCCTTGATGCAATGTCATCTGCAGCCTTCTTACCAGTAAGATAGCGGTTTAGTCTGGCTGTCAATGCGCGCTTTACCGAAAAAGGCTGTCCTGGGTCTTGTATAGACTCTGTTTGCAGCCCGATACGAGTGGAGCGCTGCCTAACTTGCTTTTTAAGTTGCTCTTGAATGCGCTCAGCCGGAGGCACGTACTGCCGCATGATAGAGGCTGCCGCTGAGTAGGCGAGTACGAACACCGAAAACAGCAAAACCTGCTTCATCCTTAGTGCACCTCACTCGAACAGCGCTGGACTTAAGCTGATTCCGCTTGACTCGAACCGTTCGTAGCACCTAGGTCGAATTCCGAGACCTCGGTGTGCACCGCGTACTCGACCGTCCGAGTCAAGCCCTTCGTTATAAAAGAGAAAGATGTCCTGAAGCACTATGACGTCGCCTTCCATACCCTGTACCTCGGTGATGTGAGTGATGCGACGACTGCCGTCTTTGAATCGCGCCTGGTGGATGATGAGGTCGATAGCCGATGCAATCTGCTCGCGTATGGCGCGTATAGGCAGGTCGATCCCTGCCATAAGCACCATCGTCTCAAGCCGAGACAACATGTCCCGGGGGCCGTTCGAGTGACCGGTGGTCAGGCTTCCGTCGTGGCCCGTATTCATTGCCTGCAACATATCTAGTGCTTCCCCCGAGCGCACCTCGCCAACTACTATCCTGTCTGGTCTCATCCTGAGCGCATTTCTGACGAGGTTTCTGATGCTAACTTCGCCTCGTCCTTCGAGGTTAGGCGGCCTTGCTTCAAGGGTTACCACGTGTTCTTGATGTAATTGTAGTTCGGCTGCATCCTCAATTGTCACGATCCTCTCATCGCCTGGCACGAACGATGAAAGTACGTTAAGCGTCGTGGTCTTACCGCTACCGGTTCCGCCTGAGACGATGATGTTAAGCCTTGATAACACCGAGGCTTCCAAGAACATCGCCATGCTCTTAGACATAGTGCCACTCTTGACGAGGTCTCCCATTGTAAGCGGCCGCCTTGCGAACTTCCGTATGGTGATGCAAGGTCCGGACAGGCTGAGCGGAGGGATGACCACGTTTACACGCGAGCCGTCCGGCAAACGCGCGTCGACCATAGGGCTCGCTTCGTCTATCCTGCGACCAAGAGGCGCGAGAATTTTTTCTATGACGTTCATCAGGTGAGAATCGCTCGAAAAAGTCGCATCAGTCTGCACAAGTTTGCCCGACTTCTCGACCCATATTGAAGACGCACCGTTAACCATGATTTCCTGGATGCTGTCGTCCTGAAGCAAAGGCTCAAGCGGGCCGTAGCCCACGATCTCTGCCATAACGGCTGTAAGCACAGTGTCTCGCTCAAGAGGGGATACGCCTTCTTCAGCACTCAGCATCTCTTCAACTTTGCATCTAATGCGTTCACGTTCGGCAGTGTCCAGCAGCACCGACTTGGCGTCAGAAGCTATGTCAATATCTGCGACAAGCTTTTGCTGCAGCCGGGCTACGAGTGCCGGGTTGGGCGAACTGCGCAGGGGAGCAGCTTTCTTGCTTTGGAGAGAGACAGGTCGTACTGAGTGCAACACGGCGCCACAGTCTATGGCCGCCACCGGCGGCGCGTCTTCGCTACGGTTTTCTCTGCCCTTTATCCGTCCGTACAGTGTAGCCATTATGGACCCCTTCTATCTGGCGGATTTCGAAAGCCAGCCGAGAATGCTCTTTCTGCGGTATGAGCGAGACGGCTTAGCATCGTGTGTGTCACCTGACAACTGCCATAGTATGGAGTTGGCCATGGCATTGAGTGCCTCGGCAAGAGGGCTCTTGGGTCGTTCTAAGACGAGCGGCCTGCCGCAGTTGGCACACCACACCGCATTACGTCCGTCGCTAGGCAGATGGTACCTTATCTGGTACTGTAGCCCTTTTGTAATGTCAGCGGCTGTCAGTCCCGCACCGCCGTCCGCCCTGTTGAGTGCGAGGTTCACTTTCTGCTGCGGGTAGTTCAGCGTCTCGAGCAAGATGTCAAGGCACTTGCCGGTGTTCTGCAAAGTGGGTATGTCAGGGCCTGTCACGATGACCACCAGATCAGATAAGTCGAGCGCTGTCAGGTTGGTCTCCCGGAAGTTTGAAGCAGTGTCTATGAACACGTAATCGTACATACTAACAAGACACGAGAGAATATCCGACACGTAGCTTCGTGACCTGACTCTGCGGCCTTCTCCTTCCACCTCGGCTGCCAGGTCAGGGGTTGGTGGTGCCGCGAGAAGGTACAGGTCAATATTATCTAGTGTTTTGTACATCGCCTTATCCAGCATACTAGGTTCAATGGGATTATCTGTCCTACACACATCGACAATGCTTGCTCTGGGTGTTATGCCCATAAGCGCGGCCAGGGTTCCAAATTCAAGATCCAAATCCACTAGTGCGCAGCGCTTAGACGACTGCACTTGGGCACTCAGCGCTACGTTTGCAGCGATGAGGCTTTTTCCGACGCCGCCTTTGGTGCCGAATATGGTCACGATCTTTCCCGAGCGAAGCGGCGCTTTGGTACCCGGACTTAGCTGTGAGGGCTCGGCGCCAACGGTCCGCAGAAGCGATGACACAAGGTCTTCGACTGTGAATGGCTCAATCAGAAGATCGCGCGCTCCGGCGTGCAGCGCCTTGCGCATTGTTGCAGCATCTGAAGCGTCGGTGTATAGCACCATCGAAGTGCAACTCTGTTCTTTGATCTGCTCGGCCAATGACGGTCTTCCCACAACAGCAATCTCGACGCTTGCAACCAGCACATGCGGCCGCAGCCGTCTCATCTCGTCAGCCGCAGTCTCTGCGCTCGCGGTCATGCCTACTATGACGAACTGCCCCGTTGCAACGAGCGCCGGTATCAAGCGCTCGAAGCGCGCAGGCTCGTTCGCGGCAACTAGCACTCGGAAACGCTCCACCGCTGCGTTACCCCCGTTATTCTGGTGCATGGCCTGTAACTTTCTCGGCGTTTGCCTCTATCTTGCCGGATGTATCAGATGAACCTTCCGGTCGCAGCAGCAGTCTAAGCCTTCCGTATTCCTCTGACCACACCAATACAGCCGCTTGTTCGGGATTCACTGCAAGCGTAACAGAGGTATACTGCCTGAGGTCCTTTTGCTGCTGTGTGCCTCTTGACTCGAGTTCGCGCACGACTGCCAGCACCTGCACGTTCTCCAAGATCAGGTGGGTTTGCTCATAGCCGACGAGGTCCTTACCGAAAGAGGCGAGGATGTCTACTCTATCACCGGGCTCGGCGAACGCCGCCACTCCGATTATCTCGTTAACCGATATGGTTACCGCGCGGTATCCGTCAGGTATGTAGTGCGAAAGTCCTATCGCCACGTCTTTGGGCACGATCCTGGACGCAAATAGCGGTTCGCCTTCTGCAAGCATTACGGTTGTCACTTTGCCAACGGCGTCTTCGATGCGCGTAAGCGCGTTGGGGAGTGGGTACGCTCTCGGTACGTGTGTCAGCGCAAGCATATCAGGTAGCAGCACGCTCTTGGCCGGTACAGGCCGTACGGCAACTACGAGCGGCATGAGATCTTTCGGAGCGAGTCGTTGCTCTTCGCCCTGTATGTACCATGCCACGAGTGCGGTTGCCAGGCCTCCGATTATGAGGGGAACCAGTATCGTTCGAACAAAGCGTGACCTGGACATGAACCCGTGCTCCTATCTCGTGAGTTTTACGCTGTAAGTGCCGTAGCCGGTAGCAGATTGCTCCAGTAACTCGCCCTGGGCAATATGCCGTATGAACCGGCCGGTAACCTGGCTGGTCGTAGAGCAGATAGCCTCGAGAAAGAAAGTACCGAATCCTTTGACACGTACTTCTTTTCTCCCGCCGACATCGAACGATTCGACAATCGGCACGTAAAGCAGCCTGGGTGACTGCGGCAGGTAATTGTCCCAAGTTGAAGAGTGGTCTGCGTTGAGCCTTGGGCCGAGACCTTGGATCGTCGGTCCTGCCATGTTGCCTGGCTCGGTGCTTATCTGGTCTCCCACACTTATGTAATCGGGATAGCCATACTGAACCATGGTGCGGAAATTGGCGGCCCCGGGCAGTCCAAGCGCGAGCGCCTGGAAATTGCCGCTTGAGGGCTCATCGCCGGCTTCTGGGTCTAGTTTGATGACGTACGTTTCGCCAATCTGAAACGGCGAATCTTCGATGCCAAAAGGCACGGCGCCCTTGAGTCTGCCAGTGGCTCCAATTTCGGCCGTGGAACTGGCGCCCACGTCTCCGGAGCCACCAAGTATCACGCCTGCGAAATCAAAAGAGAGACTCTTGCTGCAACTGACCTTTAGCCGGTTAGTGTCCAGCAACAGCACGCTGGTGGATGCTTCGTCAGCGCCGTTTAGCACCGCGTATTGTTTAGCGACTTGCAGAGCAAGTGCCGGGTTTTCTGGTAGATGGTGTGCTCCCGCAAGAGCAGCCGCGTCTGCCGCGTGGGTCAACGCTTGCCTTGCAACGTAGAGCTTACCTGCGTCAAGCGATACGGCACAGAAGCCCATGATTACGACGATAGATGCTGCGAACAAGGGAAGGACGGAGCCACGCTCGTCTAAGATGCGACTCAGCATATTCATGACACTTCCCTTCATCATTCGACTCGCATACTCAGCGTCGTGGACATCGGGATGGTTGCCCCGGTTGTGTCGGATATTACTCGTATTAGTACAGTAAACACGTACTCAACCTTAACGCTCACGACGCTGCCGCTCAGTCTTTGGGATTCTTCGGGTGTTACTGTTACCTGGAGTTTCGACGAGTCTACGGCCGCTGCACGGCTCTTTACGAGCTGCTCAATCTCGGCGTCGGATGCGCCCAAAGACGCGATTCGCACACCTTCACGCGCGGCGTGAGACAGCGCGAGATACGCCGCAAACGCACGTCCGAATTCGGTTATTCCGAACAGCACTAGAACCAGCAGAGGAAGCAGAAGCGCGAACTCGACCAGCACGCTGCCTTGCTGCCTTCTGACAAACCGCACTATCGCGAGGCACATCGTCACACCCCCCAGGTGGAGCGCGGGTGGCGCCTGCAAGTAGCACCACCCGCATCTGTGCGTACGACTATGGTGTACCGCCTGAAAGCCCAGTGCTGATGTTTGTAAAGATCGTTTGCAGCTGAGTGCCTATCCCAGGGATAATGGTGATAGCCGCAATGGAGATTAATGCCGCTATTAGCGCGTATTCGATCATGCTTGCTCCTTCTTCCGACTCGAGATACGTGTTGAGGTAGCGAATGATGGACAGCATCGTTACACCTCCTTTCTGCTACCTCGTCCAACAGACGCCCCGGAAAAAAACAGGCTTCCTCCGGGTCAGCCCAAAGGAAGCTTTAAAGGTAAGGCTCAGTCGTCCTACCTTTCGGCAACCCGGCTATCATGGCGGCCTGGCTTCACCGCTTTAGACCCGTGGCTTTGCGTCACCGTCTTTCGACGGGTTTGCCTTTGTCGTTTGTTAGACGAGTTTGGTTTCCGGCGGAATTAGACATAACGTGCCAGATTTCCTGTGTGTCTCGATGTATGAAAAATTACGTGGCGATTTATACAATATGCACAACTAGGTCTGCTCACGGGTTGTATACGAACGAACTTCGGGTCTGGGTGGTATAATTGAAAACGGACGTATATGGAGGGCGAGGCCATTGAAGCGAGAGTCTTCGGCATTGCGGAGAGTGCCGTCGGTGAGCAGGATACTAGAGACGCCGGAGATGAAGCGTGCCCAACAGAATTTGCCCAGACCTGCGCTTGTTGAAGCCGCGCGACAAGTGATAGACGGTGTACGGCGCCGTATTGTGCTGGGAGAGCAGGTTTCGCTGGAGCCCGAGATTATTGCAGGCCTGGCCGTGTGCAGGGCACATGAGATTACGGCGCACTCGCCTAAGAAGGTGGTAAACGCCACCGGAGTGGTGCTGCACACCAACCTCGGCAGAGCACCTCTTGCCGCATGCGCTGTGCAAGCGATGCTAGGTGCAAGCGGTTACTCTGACCTTGAGTATGATGTCAAGGAAGGCCACAGGGGTTCTCGTCATTCGCATGTGGAGCCGCTGTTTTGTGCGGTAACGGGAGCAGAGCAGGCGCTGGCGGTTAACAACAACGCTGCCGCCGTGCTGCTTGTGCTGTCCGCTCTGGCGAAAGACAGCGAAGTACTGGTTTCCCGTGGAGAACTCGTGGAGATAGGCGGTTCGTTCCGCATCCCCGACATAATGAAGCAAAGCGGCGCGAGGCTGGTGGAAGTGGGCACCACGAACAAGACCAGGAGGAGCGACTACGAAGAAGCCATAACAGATAACACCTCCATGATACTAAAGGTTCACACAAGCAACTACAAGGTTGTTGGTTTCGCCGAGTCACCGACTGTGGAAGAACTCTCAAGCTTGGCGAACGAGCGAGGGCTTATCATGTTTTGTGATGCGGGCAGCGGCCTCATGCTGGACCTTTCAGAGTGGGGCCTGACCGACGAGCCGGTGGTCAGTTCGCTGCTTGAAGATGGATGTGATCTGGTTTCGTTCAGTGGGGACAAACTGCTCGGTGGACCACAGGCCGGTATCGTTTTGGGCAAGGAGAAGATCGTCGAGCTGGTGAAGAAGCATCCGTTGTATCGGGCTCTTCGGCTGGACAAGACCACGCTGGCAGCGCTCTCTGCTACCATGCGTGTGTATGCCTACGGAAGCCCACTCCGAGATATCCCTGTGCTACGCATGCTGTGTATGCAGCGGAATGAACTTGAGGCGCGTGCCAAGCAGCTGGCGGAAAAGCTGTGCGCTGCATCACCCCAGATCGAAGCTGAAGCTATTGAGGGCGAATCGTGCCCGGGCGGAGGCTCTTTTCCCACTGTGTCCATGAAGTCCGCCGTGGTTTCGCTTCGCCTGGCTTCCATGACGGCTTCTGAAGTCTCATCTTTGCTGAGGGCGGCAGAACCGCCGATCATATCCCGCCTGCAAGGAGGATTGGTTATCTTTGATCCACGCACTCTTCAGGATGAAGACTGCGAGCATATCGTGCGCGTGCTAGGCACACTCGCGTCAAGATATGATTGACCTTTGAAACGCACTGCTGCACCGATTGACCCGGATTCTCAGCGTGTGTTAGACTGTAACCAGCTCTTAGTAGCTACCTACATTTTCCCTAGGAGGACCTGCCTTGGACTACCTTTTCTCTGAGCAGCAGATAATGGTTCGAGACATGGCCCGGCACATTGCCGATGAGAAGATAAGGCCTCAGGCTGCCTTACTTGACGAAGAAGAGAGATTTCCCCACGATATAATGAAAGCGCTCGCCCAAGCAGATTTGTTTGCACTGCCCATCCCCGAAGAATACGGCGGATTGGGCATGGGACTCACCGAACTCTGCCTCGTTGTGGAAGAACTCAGCCGTGGTTGCGCCGGGGTTTCGGTGACGTATGCGGCAAGTTTTCTTGGAGCTACGCCTGTTATGCTGTTCGGTACCGAAGAGCAAAAGGCCAAGTATCTACCACGCCTGGCAGGCGGTGAACTGGGCGCATTTGCGCTGACCGAGGCTGAAGCCGGAAGCGATGCCGGAGGCATAAGGACAACTGCGAAAAAAGACGGCGACTCATATGTGCTGAACGGCACCAAACAGTGGATCACCAACGGGGGCGAGGCCGGAGTCTATACCATAATAGCGGTGACCGACAAATCCCGTGGTGCGCGAGGCGCAACTGCGTTTGTGGTGGAGGCAGACACGCCTGGGTTTTCGTTCGGCAAGAAAGAGATGAAGATGGGGATTCGGGCATCGGCAACTCGCGAACTGGTCTTCCAAGATTGCAGGGTGCCGGCTGAGAACGTCATCGGCCGGGAGGGTCTGGGGTTTATCGTGGCTATGAAGACATTGGATAGGGCGAGGCCCGGTGTAGCTGCGCAGGCGGTCGGCTTGGCACAGGAAGCGGTTGACCAAAGCGTCGCGTACGCGCGCACCAGACGGCAGTTCGGGCAGCCCATAGCGTCTTTTCAGGCCGTGCAGCACATGCTAGCTGACATGGCCACGCACACAGAAGCAGCACGCGCGCTGCTGTACGCCACCTGCCGTATGATTGATTCAGGCGCCGACTCGTACTCAAAAGAAGCAGCCATGTGCAAGTTGTACGGTTCGGACGTGGCGATGAAAGTGAGCTGCGACGCGGTGCAGGTGTTCGGTGGATATGGTTACATGCGAGACTATCCCGTCGAAAAACTGATGCGTGATGCCAAGATCCTGCAGATATACGAGGGAACAAACCAAATACAGCGAAATGTAATTGCTCAGGAGCTGGTAAAAGAGAGTGCCAGAACCAGAAAGCGGGGTTAGAACGGTATTGAGTGGACTCAAGATAGCAGTGCTGGTTAAGCAAGTACCTGAAACGTCGGACGTCAAAATTGACGAGCAAACGTACACACTTGTGCGTGAAGGCGTACCGTCGATTATTAACCCGTTTGACACTTACGCAATCGAAGAGTCGTTGCGCATAAAGGAGAGGCATGGAGCGACTGTTTTTGCTATCAGTATGGGCCCTCCACAAGCAGAGCAAGCGTTGAAAGACTGCATCGCGCTTGGCGTTGACGAAGCACTGCTGCTCTCGGATAGGGCATTCGCCGGCGCAGACACTCTTGCTACCGCGTACACGCTGTCGTGTGCGGTCAAGCGAATTGGCGCCGATGTCATTCTCTGCGGCAAACAGGCGATTGATGGCGATACAGCACAGGTGGGACCTGGAGTCGCAGAGGAACTGGACATACCTCACGCCACCTATGTTCGGAAGATTGACATTAACTCTGACCACGCGATCGTAGAGCGCTTGGTAGAGGGCGGCTACGAGAAGGTGCGCGTAGAACTGCCTGCGCTGTTTACCGTGGTCAAAGAGATAAACGAACCGAGGCTTCCGTCTCTTCGTGGTAAACTGCGTGCAAAGAACGCAAAGGTCGATGTGCTCACAGCATCGGATCTCGAGGTCGAACCCGGACGCATAGGGCTCGAAGGCTCGCCCACTCAGGTGATCAAGACCTTCTCGCCTGAGTTTCGCACGGGCGGAGAAATGCTGTGCGGACAGCCCGATGAAGTAGCAAAACAGCTCATCGAGCGACTTGAGGCGGTGCTGAGATGAAGAAGCCAATATGGATTATCCCGGATAAATGCACCGGATGCGAGATATGCGTGCAGGAATGCCCGTTTGGTGCGATTACTGTACAAGACATGCTTGCGGATATCGGAGATGCTTGCACCATTTGTGGCGCATGCAAAGACGCATGTCCGACAGGTGCAATAGTGATAGAAGAGCAGCAGCGCAAGAGCACCGACGCTTCCGGAAACGATGTATGGGTATTTGCGGAACACAGGGCAGGTAGACTTGCACAAGTGGTGTTTGAACTGCTGGGTCAGGCACACGCGCTTGCGCACGAGACTGGTGGTAGGGTTTGCAGCGTACTGCTGGGCGAGAAGGTGGATTCGCTGGCCGAAGAATTGATCGCGGGCGGCGCCTCCATAGTCTACCTCACGGAACATCCGGAACTTGCCGATTTCCGGGACGAACCTTACACTGAGTGTCTCGAGCAGCTCGTGCACGGATTTAAGCCGTCAATACTGCTGTTTGGAGCGACGTCTACAGGCAGGTCGCTCGCGCCGAGGCTTGCTGGCCGGTTAAGGACAGGACTTACGGCAGATTGCACGGGGCTTGAGATTTCCGACGACGGATTGCTAGTGCAGACAAGGCCTGCTTTCGGCGGAAACATCATGGCTACGATTGTGTGTCCAGCAAGAAGGCCGCAGATGGCGACGGTCAGACCACGTGTGATGAAACGCCTCGAACCTGACACCTCTAGGCGAGGGGAGGTAGTGCGGTTTGGCGCCAAGATCGCTTCTGCTTTCCGCACACAGGTGCTCGAGTTCGTCGAAGAGGCTGGCGAACTTGTGAACCTGGAAGACGCCGATATCGTAGTAACTGGCGGTAGAGGGATCGGCGATGCAAAGAACTTTGATCTCGTGCGAGACCTCGCTGCTGCTCTGGGTGGGGCCGTTGGTGCTTCAAGAGCTGCGGTGGATGCAGGGTGGATTGCATATAGCCACCAAGTAGGCCAGACGGGTAAGACAGTGGGACCAAAACTATACGTTGCGCTTGGCGTGTCAGGTGCGGTGCAGCACTTAGCCGGTATGAGCTCTTCAGACATCATCGTGGCAATAAACAAAGACCCAGACGCACCGATATTCAAGTTGGCAACGTACGGCATAGTCGGAGACGTCTTTGAGGTGGTTCCGGCGCTCATAGAGCAGATAAAACGGCGGTAGAACAGCAGCCGAAGATCACATCACACAGGAGCCTATCTTAGGGCTCCTGTTAGTGTGCAGTCTGTAACAAGCCGCAGTTACCAGACAGGTAATCTCGAGGAGATCTAGAATGCTTACTGGGTGTGAACCGCTCTTATCTTTCGAAGGGGTGCATTAGTCTTTCTATGAGAATTATCCTCCGGCTTCTCGGATACCTCAAGCCACATCGCTTGCTTGTTGTCTTGGGCATTATTTCGATGCTCGTATCTCAGGCGGCCGCAGCAGCGCTGCCCTGGATCTTGCGGAGAGTGTTAGATGACGTTCTGATCCCGGGTAAGTTTGAACTACTCACACCGCTCATGCTGCTCATGATCGGTGTGGCGCTTGTGCGAGCAGGTATGTTGTTTTTGCAGAGACTGAGCATGGAATCAACTGCACAGAAAGTCATATTTGACCTCAGGAACACCTTGTACGACCATCTTCAGCATCTTTCGTTTAGGTTCTTTGATACTGCGCAGACAGGCCAGCTTATGTCTCGCGTAACAAGCGATGTCGAGACGCTCAGGCGGCTGCTAGGATTCGGTGTGGTCAACATGATGTCGAGCGCTTTCATGCTCGGCATTACGCTCGCGTTACTGTTTAGACTGCATGTTGGGTTGACGTTCCTATCTCTTGCCACGCTTCCGCTGCTCGTATACGTGATCTATCAGTTTTCGACCAGAGTCAGACCTGCGTATCTTAAGATACAAGAGCAAGTCGCCGAAATGACATCGGTACTGCAGGAGAACGTAACCGGTGTGAGGGTGGTAAGAGCCTTTGCGCAGGAAGAATCTGAGAAACGTAAGTTTCACGAAGTTAACTGGGAGTTCTTTCAACGCCAACTGCGGGCCATCCGGATGTGGGCGTATTACTTTCCGATGATGAACTTCATCTCAGGGCTTGGCACCAGCATGGTGCTGTGGTATGGAGGCACACAGGTGATTCGGGGCAACCTCAGCATCGGTTCGCTTGTGGCGTTTAACACGTACTTGCTGACGCTCATTGGCCCATTGCGCATGATCGGGTGGATAGCCAACCTTTTTCAGAGGGCGATAGCATCCGGCGAAAGGGTTTTCGAGATCTTGGATACAGAGCCCGAAATAAAGGAAAGAGAAGATGCGCTTGACCCCGGACGATTCAACGGACACGTACTATTCGAAAACGTGAGCTTTGGTTACGGTGACGATGCTTCTCGACAAGTGCTGAGGCGCGTAAGTATTGAAGCTGCGCCAGGACAGACCATAGCCTTGCTTGGGGCGACAGGCTCCGGAAAGAGCACCATCATACAACTCATTCCGCGCTTCTATGACGTCGACGAGGGCAGAATCTTGATCGACGGAATGGACATCAGAGACATGCGTCTAGACAGCTTGAGGAGACAGATAGGCATCGTGTCGCAGGAAACCTTCTTGTTTTCGGCGAGCATTGCTGAAAACATTGCTTACGGTACTCCTTCCGCAAGCCGCGAGCAGATTGAGAGTGCGGCGCGGGCGGCGCGCATTCATGAATTCATCGACGGTCTCGAGCGCCGCTACGACACGCTTGTGGGAGAGAGAGGGGTAGGGCTGTCTGGTGGCCAGAAGCAGAGAGTGGCCATAGCACGTGCGATCCTGACAGATCCGAGCATACTGATTCTCGATGACTCCATGTCGAGTGTGGACACAGAAACGGAGCATATGATTCAGCAGGCGATGATGGAACTGCTTACCGGAAGGACTACGTTTGTCATTGCTCAGCGGCTTTCCACCATCAAAAACGCTGACCTTATCATAGTGTTGGAAGATGGAGAGATCATCGAGCAGGGGACACACGACGAGTTACTCGATACCAGCCGCATCTACAGGCAGATATACGACCTTCAATTCCGCTGGCAAGAAGAAGCGGAGGAGCAGGCTGAGGAAGGAGTGCTCAGCTGATGGGATTTCACATCCATATGAATGACGGCGACTTGCGGCCGTATGACTCAAAACTCTTCAAGCGGCTCTTGTCGTATGTGCTTCCATATCGTGCGAGGGCACTTCTTTCGGTGCTCGCAATGCTCGGCGCCTCGCTTACGGCGCTTGCAGGCCCTTATCTCATAAAAGTGGCGCTAGATGAGCACATCGTGAACCAGGATACAGCCGGACTGGTACGTATCGCGTTGATATACGTGGTGTTCCAAGCGATCAACTGGGTGCTCTCCTATTGGCAGACTTATCTCATGACATGGGTCGGACAGCGTGCCATATACCAGATAAGGCAGGAACTGTTTTCGCACCTGCAAAGGCTTTCGTTTAGGTTCTTTGACTCTCGACCGGCCGGAGTAGTCATGTCCAGAGTCACCAACGATGTGAACGCAATGGAAGAACTGATTTCCGAGGGTTTCACCCATGTCGTTAACGACATACTGACCATCGCCGGCATTGTGGGCATTATGCTCTACATGGACTGGAGACTTACGCTTGTGGCGATGGTGACGACTCCGGTGGTTGTGTGGGCTGCCACTTCGTTTAGGCAACGCGTGCGCTCTGCTTACGATCAGGTGCGTCAGAAGATAGCATTGGTGTACGCCAACTTGCAAGAGAGCATATCCGGCGTACGTGTTACACAGTCTTTCGTTCGCGAAGAAGAGAACATGAGAAGATTCACGATGGTCAATCGTGACAATTACGATGCGAATATCAGGGCAGTACGTTTGTTTGCGGTTTTTGCGCCGTTTGTCGGAGTGGTAGGTACGGTTGGCACAGCTATAGTCGTATGGTACGGAGGGCAGCAGATCATAGGCGGTTCTCTAACAGTCGGTGTGCTTGTCGCGTTTATCACTTACTTGTCTCGATTCTTCCAGCCTATACAGGATCTGAGTCACATATATAACATGATGCAGTCTGCTATGGCCGCGTGCGAAAAGGTGTTCGGCATAATGGACGAGATACCTGAGGTAAGCGACTTGCAGGGTGCAGAGCCGCTCGTTGACCCGACCGGTCGAGTCGAATTCTCTGATGTCACATTTGGCTATGACCCGACAAACCCGATTCTTCACGACATAGAGTTCGTCGTTGAACCCGGAAAACGGATTGCGCTAGTGGGCCCAACAGGCGCAGGAAAGACGTCAATAATAAACCTTTTGTGCAGGTTTTACGACCCTCAACACGGTTCTGTGCTTGTGGACGGGCGCGACATCAGAGAGTTCACGGTTGAGTCGCTCAGAAGCCATATGGGAATAGTGCTTCAAGACACGTTCTTGTTCTCAGGCACTGTTCGCGACAACATTCGTTATGGCAGACCGGATGCCAGTGACGAAGAGATTGAAGAAACTGCGAAGATGGTCGGCGCTCATGAGTTCATTCTCAGCATGGAACACGGATATGATACTGCCGTCCAGGAGCGTGGTTCGAGGCTATCGGTGGGTCAACGCCAGCTAATAGCGTTTGCCCGTGCGTTGCTGAGAGACCCACGGATACTGATACTTGATGAGGCCACGTCCAGCGTTGACGCGTATACAGAGGTGGTCATTCAAGAGGCACTTGACAGGCTCGTGCGTGGAAGAACCTCGATAATCATCGCTCACAGGCTATCCACCATTCGCAGCGCTGATCTTATATTGGTACTTAACGACGGCCGGATAGTTGAACGAGGCACCCATTCAGAATTGCTCCGTAAGAAGGGGCTTTACAGGCATCTTTACGAGATGCAGTTTAAGTACCAGGATTCGGGCGTCGTGGCACGCTAGCGTACATATGGTGACAAGACCCGACAATAACAGGCGCTAAGTTGTAGGATGCGCCTGTTATGGCTTTTCGGCAGAGGTGACACAATTCGGCAGCCACCCCTATAATGTACCTGTATTACCGAAAAGAGGGGGACCTGCTAAGTGTTGAGGCGCGCAATCGGGCTTGTGGCAACACTGCTTCTGGTTGTGACTTTGGCGTTGCCTGCCGGGGCATCGCTTCTAAGGCCCGGTGATAGAGGTCCGAGCGTGCTCAGCCTTCAGGAAAGCCTGGCGAAGGCAGGGCATTTCACCGGGCCCACAACTGGGTATTTCGGTGATATGACACGTGCGTCCGTGATAAGTTTCCAGCGTCAGAACGGGCTCGTGGCCGATGGGATTGTGGGTCCTGCGACACAGGCGGCGCTGCAAAACGCGCTTCGGGCAATTCAGCCTTCGAGTTCAGCCGTGCTGAAACACGGAGACAGTGGGCCTGAGGTGCAGCGTCTACAGGAGAGCATGGCACGAGCTGGCCGCTACGATGGACCTGTCACCGGTTACTTCGGCGACCTGACGCGCGCCGCTGTAGTAAGGTTTCAGCGGCAGCATGGGCTTTTGGCAGATGGCATTGCTGGGGAAGCAACACAGCGCGCGCTGGCTTCTGTGATACCTGTGCAGCAGGTTGCCTCTGGCGTACTGAAGCCCGGCGATAGCGGCGCTGCTGTCCTGAGCCTGCAGCAAGCGCTCTCTCGCACTGGCCACTTCTCAGGGCCTACCACCGGCTATTTCGGTAACCTTACCAGAGAGTCTGTGGTTGCATTTCAGCGGCAGTTCGGGCTGCATGCGGACGGCTCGGCCGGTAACGACACGCTGTACGCGATCAATAGCGTGCTGGCTACGCTGAGCGGCATGTCGGCTGCAATTGCTGCGCCGCCGGTTCAGCCGCTTTCGCCTTCAGGATATGAGGTAGTGTCGTTCTACTGCCAGTACAAGCCGGAAGACCTCATTTCTTATAACGCACTTAAGGCCTATGGCAGCGGAGTAATCGATGCTGTGGCGATGTTCATGTTTTCTGTCACGCGAGACGGTAAGGTTGTGGGCCAGAATCCAGAACAGGCGTTGCAGCTCGCGCAGAGTATGGGCGTGAAGTCTCTCGCACTAGTCAATAACGCTCCTGATGGTAGGTTCGACAGGGATGTCGCAACTCGCGTGCTGGGCGTGCCTGATGTGAGGGGCCAGGCAGTACGCAGCATCGTTGATATGCTCAAGAGGCATGGGTTTTACGGCGTGAATCTTGACTTTGAGAACATAGCACCGCAGGACAGAGACAACTACACTCAGTTCGTGCGTGAACTCGCGGCTGCGCTCAAAGGCGAAGGACTCATGCTGACTCTGTCGGTACCTGCCAAGGTACGCGACGATCCAGCGCTTTCATGGTCGTACCCGTTTGACTATGTCAAACTCGGCGAACTCGCCGACCGAGTTGTGATCATGACCTACGATCAGCATTATGGTGGTTCCATACCCGGGCCGGTGGCTGGTGTAGACTGGGTGAAAAGGGTTCTGGACTATGCGACTTCGTGCATAGTGTCAGAGAAGATTCTGATGGGTGTACCTTCGTATGGCTACGACTGGCAGATAGGCACCAGCAGCGGTCGGTCTCTGCCAGCACACAGGGCGCTGGAGCAGGTTCGGACGGAGAACCTGAGGTTGGAGTGGTGCAGTGTGTCAAAGGTACCTTATTACACCTATTTCTCTGGGGGGACAAGCCGTATAGTCTATTTCGAGAATGCAGAAAGCACCCGGCACAAGATCGAACTGGTTAAGGAGTACCGTCTTCGCGGTATAGCCATTTGGCGGTTGGGTTACGAAGATCCAGGGATATGGGACGTCATAAGGCAGGAACTTAAGAGTACATAATAGGATTTTGCATTTTCGGATGAAAGATGAAGGGCGGGCGCTATGTGCCGCCTTCATTTAATGTAAGGGCGCTGCGAGGAGGTCAATATGGACGAAGAATTGCTTTCTTCGCTTGCGTTAGCCTCAGTCTTCGAGATAGGTGCGCGGCGGTTTGCGTTGCTCTTCGGGGAGTTTGGGTCGGCAAGACGTGCATACAATGCGCCGAAGTCTGAATTGCGACGGGTGCTCGGCCATACGCACGACTCGCTCGTCGAGCACATTGTTGACTCGCGAAAGCGGCGTAGTGTAACATTACGTATCGAACGGCTATTGGCAGATGTCAGAGCAGTGCAGATAGAGCCTGTTTGGCTCGGGAGCCAAGATTATCCGCGTCTGCTAAGGTATATCCCGGATCCCCCGCCCGTGCTGTGGGTCAGAGGACTCCTTAAACCGGAAGCCGAACGGGTGGCAGTAGTCGGTACTCGGCAGGCCAGCGCTTACGGCAGGAAGGTTGCACGGCTTATCGGCGCTCAGCTGGCGCGTTCAGGATATGAGGTTGTGAGTGGGCTTGCTCTCGGAATCGACTGCGAAGCGCACGAGGCCGTGACTTCGCACGGAGGTATGGCACTGGCGGTGTTGGGAACAGCGGTTGACGCGCTCAAAGGCTACAAGGAACGGCTGGCGCAGAAGATTGTCTCAGCCGGTGGTGCAGTGGTGACAGAGTACACGCCCGGTACGGTGGTGCAGAAGTACCATTTTGTCGCAAGAAACCGGATCATAAGCGGGCTTTCGAGCGGAGTTGTGGTGGTGGAGGCGCCAGCCAGAAGCGGTGCACTCATTACCGCGGGATTTGCACTTGAACAAGGGCGAGAAGTAATGGCTGTGCCCGGCAGTGTGCTGTCAACTGCCAATGATGGTGGCCACGCGCTTCTACGTGACGGCGCGGCTCTTGTTAGGTGCGGCGATGATGTGATGGCGGTGCTTGGACAGTCGCGTTATACGCGCTGTAGTCGCGTGCGTATGCAAAGCGACAATGGTGTATAATGCTTCGTTGGCGGGCATCTTGTGACATAGAACAGTTAGCTCCAACTCAGCAGGAGGAAAACTATTGGCAAAACCATTGATTATCGTAGAATCTCCGACTAAGGCCAAAACTCTGGCGAAATTCCTCGGGCGCCGCTACCTGGTTGAGGCCTCGATGGGTCATGTTCGCGACCTGCCGAAGAGCCAGCTTGGAGTAGACGTCGAAGACGGATTTGCGCCGAAGTACATAACGATTCGCGGCAAGGGAGACGTGCTCAAGCAGCTGCGCAAGGCCAAATCCAAGGCATCAAAGGTGTTGCTCGCAACAGACCCCGACCGTGAGGGAGAAGCCATTTCCTGGCATCTGGCGAGCGCACTTGCGCTCAATGATTGTGAGCGCTGCCGAATAGAGTTTCACGAAATAACCAAAGAAGCGGTGACGGCTGCGCTGAAGAACCCGAGACCTATAGATGCTAACTTGGTCAACTCGCAGCAGGCAAGGCGAGTGGTTGACAGACTGGTGGGCTACAATCTAAGCCCGCTTCTGTGGAAGAAAGTTCGGCCTGGGCTTTCCGCCGGTAGAGTGCAATCTGCTGCGTTGCGGCTCATCGTTGACCGCGAGGAAGAGATTGAAGCGTTTGTCAGGAGGGAGTATTGGAGCCTGACAGCTTCGCTTGAGTCTGGTCAGCACAAAGAGGTGCTGACCGCGAAATACTACCAGGCGAACGGCGAAAAGACCGAGATCGTTAGCGAACCGGAAGCGCTGGCGATTGTGCGTGCAACCGAGCGGCTGAGCTGGCAAGTCGAAAGCGTCAGGAAGAGAGAGCGCCATAGGAGTCCTGCCGCAGCTTTTACGACGAGCACACTTCAACAGGAGGCGTCGCGCAGGCTCGGATATGGTGCAAGAAAGACCATGAGCATCGCACAGCAACTATATGAAGGCGTCGACGTCGGCCCCGGAGGCGCTGTGGGGTTGGTTACGTATATTAGGACTGACTCAACCCGCGTGTCTGCTCAAGCACGCGCAGAAGCGGTAGAATATGTGCGCTCTAAGTACGGTGACCCATATGTGGGTCCTGAGCGAGCTCCGGACAAAAGGCCCAACCAACAAGGTGCGCATGAAGCGATACGTCCTACTTCTATTGAGCGCACGCCTGAGAACATAAGGCAGTACTTGAGCACCGACCAATACAAACTCTACAAACTCATCTGGGAACGGTTCGTGGCAAGCACGATGGCGGACGCGGTATACGATACGGTGAGCGCCGAAATCCAAGCGGGTGAATACAAGTTCCGCGCGACCGGGTCCGTGCGGAAGTTTGCCGGATTCATGATGATATATGTTGAAGCATCTGACGAAGAATCCAAAGACGATAACGACCAGTCATTGCCCGAACTCGAACCGGGACAGCAGCTTAGCCTGCGTGCGCTTGAGCCGAAGCAACATTTCACCCAGCCGCCGCCACGCTATACTGAAGCGGCGCTTGTCAAGACGCTGGAAGAGAGAGGCATCGGGCGGCCCAGTACATACGCCCCGATTATCGACACGCTTCAGGCGCGTGGGTACGTAAGTCGCATCGAACGAAAATTCATGCCCACAGAACTGGGTAAAATCGTGACCACACTGTTGAAAGAGTATTTCCCGGACGTGGTTAACGTCGACTTCACGGCGCACATGGAAGAGCGGCTTGATCATATCGAAAGCGGTGAAGTTGAGTGGAAGCATGTGGTGAGTGGTTTTTACCAGCAGTTCAAGCGCACGTTGGATGAAGCCGAGCAGAAAATCGGTGGCTTCGAGCTAGAAGATGAACAGACAGACGTGCAGTGCGACAAATGCGGTCGATTCATGGTCAAAAAGCACGGGCGTTACGGGCCGTTTTTGGCGTGCCCCGGGTTTCCCGAGTGCCGGAATACCAAACCCATAGTTGAAGAACTCGGGGTTCTGTGTCCCGAGTGCGGAGGAAACATAGTTGTGCGAAAGAGCAAGAGAGGGCGCGTGTTTTACGGGTGCAGCAACTACCCGGACTGTGAGTTCACCAGCTGGAACAAGCCTCTCCCCAAGAAGTGTCCGGATTGCGGTGCGTTGCTCGTCGAGAAGCGTGCCCGCGGCAAGTCGACAATTGTGTGCTTGAAGCAGTGCGGATATAGGCAGCAGGCAGAACCAGAAGGAGAGGCGGAGTAGGTGAGTTCAGCCAAAGTGGTTGTAGTGGGCGCAGGGTTGGCCGGAGCCGAGGCTGCCTGGCAGGCGAGCAAGCTCGGGGTTCCGGTTGAGCTGTTCGAGATGCGTCCGGTCTCAAACACCTCTGCACACAAGTCAGCTGAGTTTGCCGAACTGGTGTGCAGCAACTCTCTAGGTTCTGACTCCACCAAGAATGCGTCAGGTTTGCTTAAGGCTGAACTTCGGATGCTTGGGTCGCTGATCATGCAAGTAGCTGAGCAACACAGAGTGCCGGCAGGTGGCGCGCTGGCCGTCGACAGGTGGCGATTTGCCGAAGATGTGACCCGTAAGATACACACTCAGCCTGGGATAAAGGTGATTCGTGAACGAGTGTCGCGTATTCCCGACACACAGCAGGGCCCAGTCATAATAGCCACAGGCCCCTTAACTACAGACGAACTCGCAGAGCACATCGCGCAGTTTACCGGCCAAGATGCGCTCTTCTTTTTTGACGCTGCATCCCCAATTGTGCTTGCGGAGTCTGTGGATCCGACTCGCTCTTTCAGAGCCTCTAGATATCAGAAGCAGCAAGCGTCGGGAGATTACATCAACTGTCCTCTCGATGAGCAGGAGTACCAACGTTTCTACGAGGCTCTAGTCTCTGCAGAGAGTGTAGTGCCTCACGCACCTGACAACACCGCCTATTTTGAAGGCTGTGTGCCCATTGAGGTGTTGGCCAAGAGAGGGGTAGACACGTTGCGCTATGGGCCGATGAAGCCGGTGGGCCTTGACGATCCTGCAACAAAAAGCATGGCACACGCAGTTGTTCAGCTAAGGCAAGACGATATCCACGGCAGGATGTACAACATAGTCGGATTTCAGACAAGTCTTAAATGGGGTGAACAAGACAGAGTATTCCGTATGATCCCTGCGCTCAAGCACGCAGAGTTTCTGCGATACGGAGTGATGCATCGAAACACGTATATTAATGCTCCGAAAGTGCTTTTGTCGAGCATGCACTGCAGTAGCAATCGGCAGCTGTTGTTCGCAGGCCAGATAGTGGGTGTTGAAGGATACGTGGAATCGAGTGCGTCTGGGCTTATAGCCGGTATCAATGCAGCGAGGCTGCTCTTAGACAAGCCTCCGCTTGAGCTGCCGCAGACCACTATGTTGGGAGCGCTGCTGGACTATATTACTTCAACCAGAAACGAACGGTTACAGCCCATGAACGCAAACTGGGGGCTACTACCGCCTGTCAAGACGCGCAAGAAAGGGAAGCGTTACAGGAATGAAGCGCTCGCCGCAAGAGCGCTCGATGACCTTCGAAGTATTCTGTAAATTGCGCCTCAGTTACCTTGCGTAAAATGTTCGAATATGGTAGTATTAATACCGTTGATTCAGCACTTGACGGGTGGAGCTACAGGTGACAGGTTTTTCGCGCGCTTCGACAGATTGCATCGAAGAATATTTGATTCACCTCGCCGCCGAAAGGCGGCTTGCTCGGAATACTGTTGAGAACTACTCAAGAGACATACACCAGTTTTTGAGCCTGGTGCGCGAAGCCGAACCTACACTGTCGTTGGAACACGCAAGTGCAGAGCATCTTAAGGTCTACCTTAAGATGTTGGAGAGCCAGGGTTATTCCAAACGTTCCATTGCTAGGAAGCAATCGTGTGTACGGGGCTTTTACCGATTTCTGGTCAGGATAGGTGTCATAGAGCAGAGTCCGGCCGACCAGTTTAGTAGTTTCAAATTCGAACACAATCTGCCCTCATTTCTGTACGAAGAGGAAGCTAACGCGCTCGTTGAGTCGACAGGCGACGATTCGAGCATCGGTTTACGCGACCGTGCCATACTCGAACTGCTGTACGGCAGCGGGCTGAGGGTCGGTGAAATATGTTCGCTTGATACGAGCGATATCGACTATTCGCTCGGTTTTTTGTGTGTCGTAGGCAAGGGCGGGCGCGAGCGGTTTGTGCCTGTAGGATCCGAGGCTCTGAGTGCACTGGGGCGTTATCTGCAGAGCGCACGGCCCGAACTAGAGAAGCGGTTGGAAGGCCGTATCAGCTCTCGGGAGCGAAAAGCGCTATTCCTTAACTCACGGGGTAGGCGGCTTTCGACACGAGGGGTGCAGCGCATAGTTCGGGCCAGAAAGCGTGTTGCGCTTGGAGGAAAGCGAGTTACCCCGCATACGCTTAGGCACTCTTTTGCGACACACTTGATGAATGCGGGTGCCGATTTGCGTTCGGTTCAGGAGATGCTCGGTCACAGCAGCATCTCGACAACCCAGATTTACACTCATGTATCTCAGAAAAGACTGCGTGAAGTGTACGACCGGGCACATCCAAGAGCGCAGCGCTCTGATCTCGATGAGAAGGAGTTGTAGTGGTGGAGTTCTACGGCACTACAATCGTGGCGGTGAAGAAAGACGGTAAAGGCGCAATGGCCGGAGATGGCCAAGTGACGCTTCCTTCAAGCAACACTATTGTCAAGAGTACTGCGAAGAAGATAAGACGCATCTACCATGGGAAAGTGGTCGTCGGTTTCGCTGGATCCGTGGCGGATGCTTTTTCGCTGTTTGACAGGTTTGAACAGAAGCTCGAAGAGTCACGAGGCAACCTGCAGAAGGCGGCTGTTACGCTCGCCAAGGATTGGAGAACAGATCGTGTGTTGAGGCGGCTTGAAGCGTTGCTCTTAGTCATGGACAGCGACAGCCTGTTCATGGTGTCCGGTGGTGGAGAGGTGATAGAGCCAGATGACGGAGTAGTCGCCATTGGATCGGGAGGCGCCTTCGCGCAGGCAGCTGCAAGAGCTCTTGTAAAGCATTCATCGCTTGAAGCAAGAGACATAGCTCGGGAGGCGCTGCTTATAGCGTCTCAAATATGCGTATTCACCAACGATACCATAAGCGTAGAGGAGGTCTGAGCGCGTGGAAAACCTCACTCCTCGCGAGATCGTACGCGAACTCGACAAGTACATAATCGGGCAGAGAGAGGCGAAGCGCGCGGTTGGGATTGCGCTTAGGAACAGGTATAGGCGGATGATGCTGCCGTCGCAGATGCGAGAAGAAGTGTTGCCGAAGAACATCTTGATGATCGGGCCGACAGGCGTGGGCAAGACAGAGATAGCAAGAAGGCTGGCCAAGCTTGTCAATGCTCCATTTGTCAAACTCGAGGCGACGAAGTTCACTGAGGTAGGATACGTGGGTCGAGATGTGGATTCGATGATTCGCGATTTGGTTGACACCGCCATTCGCATGGTTAGGCAGGAGAAGACAGAAGACGTCAAGCAGATGGCCGAAGAGCAAGTTGAAGAACGACTGCTGGACTTCATGTGCCCGATACCTAAGCGCGAGTCTCAGGTGCGCAACCCGTTCGAGGCGCTTTTTGGTGGCGGTACGAAGCACGAAGAAGAAGACATTGAGAAGTTCGATGAAAGAGTGCGGCTTGCGATGGCAGAGCGCCGAATAACGAAGCGCAAACTGGCTGCCGGAGAAATGGAAGACGAGATGATCGAGATTGAAGTCGAAGACACGGCTGTTCCCACGGTCGAGATATTCGACGGTGCAAACGTGCAAGAGATGGGTATAAACCTACAGGATGCACTCGGAGGTATGTTCCCCAAGAAGCGAAAGAAGCGCCGCGTGAGTGTGTCTGAGGCGAGAAGAATCTTGTTCAATGAAGAAGCGCAGAAACTCATTGATAGCGATGCGGTCACTAACATGGCGATAAAGCGAGTAGAGAATCACGGTATCATCTTCATCGATGAGATGGATAAGATTGCGGGCAGAGAAGGCGGTATGGGGCCTGATGTATCGCGAGAAGGTGTGCAGCGCGATATCCTGCCAATAGTCGAGGGTTCAACCGTGATGACAAAGCATGGCCCGGTGAAGACGGATCACATTCTGTTCATAGCCGCCGGTGCGTTTCACGTGAACAAGCCTTCTGATTTGATCCCAGAGTTGCAGGGTAGATTTCCCATCAGGGTTGGGCTTGAATCGCTTACGAGAGAAGACTTCAGGCGTATACTGGTCGAACCGCAGAATTCGCTTACGAAGCAGTACACTGCATTACTGTCGACAGAAGGTGTCAAAGTAACGTTTACTGATGACGGCATAGACGCAATAGCAGAGATCGCCAACCGAGTGAATGACGACACAGAGAACATCGGTGCGCGCAGGTTGCACACGGTGCTAGAGAAGGTTTTGGAAGATGTTGCCTTCGATGCTCCAGATATCGCAGACAAAGACGTGGTAATCGACGGCGCATACGTGCGGAGCCGGCTAGGGGACATTATGGACGACGTGGACCTTTCCAGGTATATACTGTAGCCGCTCAGACACGACTAACAGAAGCAGGAAGGGAGACTAGACATGGAAAGCCTATTAGAAAAGACGAGAAGAATCAACAGATTGCTGCAGAGGTCGGCAGGCCGTCCTGTGGATTTCGGGGAGATGGCGAGAGTTCTGAGCGACTTGGTGAACTGCAGCGTGTACATCGTGTCGCGCCGCGGGAAGATGCTTGGAAGCGCCTCTTATGACGGCCCTGAATTAGGCATTGCCAGAAACGATGTGTCCGGACACGATGAGTCTTTTACCAGCGAGTATAATGACAAACTGCTCAAGATAGACGAGACGTCGCCAAACATTGCGCAGAGCGAATTCGGCGGTATTCTCGAAGCCGAGAATGGACAGGCGAAGCTCATCACGATTGTACCTGTCATAGGTGGGGGCGAAAGGCTTGGTACTTTGATACTGGCGAAGAGCGATGGCTCGTTTGGGGATGAGGATCTCATCCTCGGAGAGTACGGAGCTACCGTCGTGGGAACAGAGATACTGCGCTCGAAGACTGAACGAGTCGAAGAAGAGGCGAGAAAGAAGGCTTCGGTACAGGTAGCAATCGGAACGTTGTCGTATTCCGAACTAGAGGCGGTTCAGCACATATTTGAAGAACTAGACGGACACGAGGGATTTCTGGTTGCAAGCAAGATTGCCGACCGTGTGGGGATCACAAGGTCTGTGATTGTTAATGCGCTTCGCAAGTTCGAGAGCGCCGGAGTCGTAGAATCGCGTTCACTTGGAATGAAGGGTACGTACATCAAAGTGCTAAACGATAGGCTTATTGAAGAACTGAAGAAACTGCGCTAGGGTCTATTAGACAATCACTTGCCGGAGCTGGCCTTGATAGGTCGGCTTCGGCTTATTTGGGCTTAAGTTCAGTTAAATTAGCTTTGAAGCGCAGCACTTGTTGGTACATGCGAAAAAAAACCGAAAAATGTCGGATGTCGGCAGGATTAGAACAGTTGGTGTAGAATCCTGACTTCTGCAGCAGCCGGAGTGAAAGAGTCGCCGAGGACTTGTGTAACA
>CAYQIY010000021.1:0-49164 GCA_964417635.1 uncultured Pseudomonadota bacterium
TTGACGGGTACAGCGATGTGCCCGTGGTGGGTTCGATTCCCACATGCTCCCGCCAGCTAAGACAGGGTGTACCCCGCGAATAGCGGGGTTGTGTTTTAGATCTGCGACATTTCCTGTCCGCAGCAAACCTTTTTGCTTGAGGACACAGCACCGCATGTCTTACACACGTGAGAACCCTTGGCTGCCATTGCCTGTCCACAGCAGAAGTCGGGTAGATTGCTCTGCTTACCACATTTCGGACAAACGTATCTCGACACGATACCACCTCCTTGCGTCTTGTGTGTATTCTACCCATGTTTGAGCATTTTAGGCATTGCTCAGAGGCATAGCCATGGTTGAAGCGAATTCTAGCACATCACGATTAGATGGACACACCGAAAATTTGTTTGGGTTGTGCACAATCTGTGAGTAAACTGTGGATAGAAACGATGACATGTTGGAGTGAACGCCGTATGAGTTGTGCCAAAATCGTTGTTGCTCCTGATTCGTACAAAGGTAGTGCTTCTGCGAGCGAAGTAGCGAGTGCTATGTGCCGCGGCATAAAGAGAGTGGAGCCTGATGCCGAGACAGTCTCGGTGCCCATGGCTGACGGTGGCGAAGGTACTGTAAGGGCACTGGTAGATGCAACTGCAGGCAAGGTCATAGACATCAGTGTAACAGGACCATTGGGGAAGAAGGTAGACGCGTTTTATGGGGTACTGGGTGACGGCAGGACTGCTGTGATCGAGATGGCTGCTGCGGCCGGGCTGCCTCTTGTACCGCGTTCCGAGCTCAACCCGCTCGCCACGACCACGTTCGGTGTAGGGGAGATAGTCAAACACGCGCTTGAGTGTGGCTGTAATCGAATTATCATGGGCATTGGAGGCAGCGCCACAAACGACGGAGGTGCTGGCATGGCTCAGGCACTTGGAGCATCGCTTCTAGATTCCAAAGGCGAAGAGATCGGCTGGGGTGGCGCCGCGCTGGGAGATCTTGCATTGATACGCACCGACTCGCTCGATCCTAGAGCGCGTCACGCAGAGTTCGTAGTGGCGTGCGATGTGGATAATCCGCTCCACGGCGAGCGAGGGGCTGCCAGAGTCTTTGGACCGCAGAAGGGTGCAACTCCGGATATGGTAGATATACTCGATCGGGCGTTGGCCAAGTACGGTGAGATAATAGAAGCACAGATTGGAATCCGCGTTTCATGCGTACCGGGCTCTGGTGCCGCGGGAGGTCTCGGCGCAGGTCTAATGGCGTTTTTCGGTGCGACATTGATGTCTGGGATAGACCTTGTCATAGACGTTGTGAACCTGGATGCAAAGATGCGAGGCGCATGCCTCATATTCACCGGTGAGGGCAAAATGGACGGGCAGACGCTCATGGGCAAAGTTCCGCAAGGTGTCGCACGTACGGCAAGAAAACACTCGCTACCTGTCATAGCGGTGGTGGGTTCTTTTGAACAGCCAACCCAGGCTTTGCACGAGGCCGGCATCGATGCGGTTGTGGCTGCATCACACGGCCCTCAAAGTCTTGAATGTGCAATGGCGAACGCAGAGGAGAACATAGAGGTAGCGACCGAACAGGTGTACCGCGTCTTCAGGGCGGCAAGAAAGGTGAGATGAACGGCGTGGCGATGGAACGATCTGCAGGTGGAGTTGTTTTCAGGAAGTCCGGTGATGAGCTCAAATTGCTGCTCATTTTGGATAGATTCGGCAGGTGGACTATGCCCAAAGGCTTGGTGGAGCCGGGTGAGACGAGCGCACAGGCGGCGCTTCGAGAGATCAGGGAGGAAACTGGCATAGATGGAGAGATCGTACGGCCGCTTGCAAACACCTCATATTGGTACACCGATGATGCAGGACGTAAGATACACAAGCTTGTTGAGCACTTCCTTGTAAGGGCTAAGAGCGAGCAGATTAACCCCGCTCAGGGAGAGATTGAGGACGCGCAGTGGGTGACGGTGGATGAGGCTCTGGCGCGTCCGGGATACGAGAACAACAAGCGGGTCATCCGGCAGGCTATTGCAGTACTAGAGTGAGAAGTCCGAGATAAGGCAGGAATTGGAAGCGGGTGTGTCGAACACCCGATCTGCGAAGGGCGCCTGGCCCAAGAGGGGGCGCTCTTTTCGTCGTGCGTTTTCGGTATCTGATGGTTTCTGCACTTGTGCTCATCTGCGTGTTATGGGCTGTGTCGATAGGGAACACCAGTGATGACCTCTTCTGTTTGGTGTACGTCTACGAAGCAAACACTCACCGAGATGGAACGATCGTATCTTCTGAGTCGCGCACAACGGTATCTCCAGTTTCAATCCAAAATGGATACCTGTACGTTGGGACAGATCCGCTGCCCTCTAGGCGTACGCAGATTGCAGTGATAAGAGAGATTTCGGCAGCGGGCGAGACAGTCCAAATGTGGCTAGAACACACAGCAAAGAAGAGTACTCTGCTGAGAATCGGTGATAGTGACTCAAGCGCCAGGCAGTTCGCTCATGACGTAGAGTTGCGACTTGACTCGTTGCCGGGGTGTGTAACTGTTAGCATAGCTGACTTCAGCGTAAGTCTGGCGCCAAATGAATCCGTCAGTCTGCTCGCTTTTGAGAAAGACGGAGAGTTCTATCTTCTGCATGATACACAGGAGTGGAATGCACAGGTTGTAGAGGCTCTTGAACTCGGCATACCGCTCTCCCGAATGCTAGTCCACAACTACGGGATATGGAGACTTGCCAACGTTAGGAGGCCCGGTTCTTGAACCGTAGACTATTCGGTGTGCTAATTGTCGTCGGAGCAGTACTGTGCAGCGCTTCGCGAGTCGGGGCAGCAGCCGACAGAAGGCCCATAATATTGGTTCACGGCATCGGTGGCAGCAGCGAACGCACATGGGGAAAAGGCTACCGACACTCTTTCTACGCAAGGTTGCTCGAGGCTGGATATGAAGAGTCACGTACTCTGTTTTCGCTCGACTACAGCGATGTTCCGGGTGCAGATTACGTTGAGATAGCCGAACGGCTGTGTAAGATGGTTGGTCAAGCGCTTGATGCATCGGGAGCAGAACAGGTAGATATTGTGGCTCATAGCATGGGAGCTCTAGTAGCCAGGTGGTACGCCGTATCACAACTGCATTCAGCCGAGGTCGCGAACATAGTGATGCTTTCGCCACCGAATCACGGCTCTTTTCTGGCATCAGCCGCATCACTTGCGCGGCATGTGTTAATCCAGGAAAGCCATGCTTTGGTCGGGAACCAAGAACTGAACGATCGTCAGCAGTACGTCAGGCTTCGCGCGGATGAGGTATACGAACCGTTGTACAGCACGTACTCAAACGTGAAGACATTTGGCCTCGGCGGGCTGCTTATGCCCGGCGTGCGTTTTGAAGAATGGCTGGTCTCTGAGCATCCTGGCCTGTACCAACAGATGCTCGACTTGTGCCGCACTTGGAGACTTCTAGAACCCACCTGCAACGGGGCACCTTCTGCCGCAGATTCGCTCACCGACGGCTATTACGAGTACGTCGCACTCTATGTCGGGAAGAACAACTACATTCAGAAGATGACACTCCCTTCAGAGCAGATAGGGATGCTGCTTGAACCGCCGCTTTCGCTTGAGTCTATTCCACAATCGATGCTCCAGAAACTGCTCTTGAGGCTCTTGGACCCGATGCTGATTCGTCTCCGTACGAACCTTCGTGACAACTTGTTCTGCGGTATGGCTGCGCTGTTTAACATACCTGTGGATTCTCCAGCGGTGCTTCGTCTTGTTGAAGAGCGTGTAGACTTTCCTAGAGAACGCGTATCAGGAGAGATGCAGTATGATGCGCTCGATGCGAACTGGTACTTGGCAACATGGAACGCTCACGACAGCATGCTAAGAGAAGACATGTATGGGAGGCCGGACGCAGGTGTCCCGCGAAACCTCGTAATTGCGGTTAAGGCTCCGAACGTTGCAGCGCTTGTGTGGCCTGCTGTATCGGATAACGACTTGGTGGTCGAACTCACATCGGCGCACGTATCTCCAGGCCCTGACGATGTGTACAAGGTGGTCTCAGGGTTGCTGCCGTTTCACAGCACGTTGACGAATGACTCTGCTGTCGTGCGCCAGGTTCTAGACTGGCTGAGGAAAGAAGACAAACCACAACACACGATAACCCCGCGATGGGAATCATCGTACAAGTTCGGCAGCTGGAGTCACACAGCTAAACTCGAAGTGTCTGACTGGTCACCAACGTATGTGTGCATCTCGCTCCACAAGATCAAAGATGAGTGCGATCTGTGGCTGCAACTTGATTGTCCACACGCCGATTTGGTTGCATGGATAGATGTTGAGTGTTGCGATGGAACGTGTCAGCGGATAATGTTGCCGCACATGCATGAGCGTTACGTTCTCGCCAGCTTATATACCCGAGCAACATGTGCAAGACTGGGGCTCAGACTAAGGCCAGATTCACGCACGCATCTAGCTGAGCAAAAGGTCAGCGTGACCCTGCGCTGCGGCACAGCCGCACCTGCCTCCGTATCTGGTGAGGTAATAGGCGCTAATACCGACGTACGATCTACCCAGTACGTGCCGGATAAGAGTGAACACTTCTTGCCCGATGGTCGTCCCACCATAAGTACTACTGGCCGCCGAGCTACCACACGCACTCCTGTCACGGCTACAGAGGCTCTGAAGTGGTACTGGTACTTCGAGAATGATGCCCAATCCCCGCGAGAAGGTTCGCGCAGCGAAAGCTATACGTTTGAGCAAACCGGACAGCACGCTGTGCGTGCAGAACTGCGTGATGCGAGCGACAACCTGATGAGCGTGTGGAAGTGGGACGTTTTGGTAAGCGAGCCGGGTGAGCGACGCGTATTTCTCGCGGAAAGTGCAGATCTCGCTCTGCCGGGCGTGGAGATCGTGGCCCCAAGCAAATGGATTGTGGGGGTGCCGGCACTCATAAAAGTCAATATAACGCCTGTGTCACAGGCGTTATATGAGGTTGTATCCATTGATCCCGGCCGTGAGTTCTATGTGACGTGGCAGAAACCGGGCCGGTTTGATGTTGTAGTCGCCATCACTGTACGCACCACTCATGAATTGGGTGGTTGCACTTTGGCGTCCACTTACACCTGGCGTAAATCAGTCAGTGTAGACGTGCTGGCTCCGGCGTGCACGGACTAAGATAGCATCTTGTCCAGAGGCACGACCTCAATGCCGGCCGATTCAAGTGCGGCTCTCATCGCTCTAGCGAACTGAACGGCTCCGGGTGTGTCTCCATGCACGCATATTGTGTCAGGCTTTATGTCGAGTTCATGGCCGTCTATGGACGTGACCTTGCCTTCCTTGAGCATCCGCGCCACCCTGGCTGCAACCAGTGTCTCGTCATCGATGACCGCGCCGGGTGTGCCGCGGGGCACAAGGCTGCCGTCAGACTGGTAGGCGCGATCGGCAAACGCTTCGCTTGCGACTCTGAGCCCTGCTTGCCTGCCTGCGTCAACAAGCAGAGAGCCTGCAAGCGCGACAAATATGATGTCACGGTCATATTCAAAGACTGCGTCTGCAAGCGCTCGCGCCAGTTCGGAATCTTTGGCGGCTGCGTTGTACAGCACACCGTGTGCTTTCATGTGCCTTATCTTGGTGCCAAGCGCGGTGGCGAAAGCTCCAAGCGATCCGAGTTGGTACAAGACTGCGTCGCGTGCCTCACGGTACGTCATGTGCATATAGCGCCTCCCAAAGCCGAGCAGGTCGGGGTATCCCGGATGTGCCCCCACACTTACGTCATGCTGCAGTGCAAGCGTCACAGTGTTACGCATTACCGATGGGTCTCCGGCATGAAAGCCGCAAGCTATGTTGGCCGAGGTTATGTACTGCATTATCTGTGAGTCTTGACCTATACTGTACACACCAAAACTCTCACCCATGTCGCAGTTGATGTCCACACGATGTGCCACAGAATCTCCTCCTAATCATCATAGGTGTGTAGCGCCCGTTCGACGAAAGAGTGTATATTCCCTTTGCCACGGCAGATACTGCACGACCGGTGCTGGAGGGGACAGAGGTTTGCGCATTGAAGATAGAGCACATGCTACACTTAATGGAGGACTAATGCTGAAGCGCTTCTGGGTCTGGCTAATGCGGGTTCCTGAAGACCGAAGACTGGTGAGTGTGCTTGTATGGGTGAACATCCTCGGAGCCATGTACGGGTTTGAGTGGTACCGCGTGCAGCTTAGCAGGACGCGGCTGGTGTTTTGGCCTGTTGTGCCCGATTCGCCGCTTTCTACCCTCATATTCGGCATCATGCTTGTGGCACTCTACAAAGGCAGGCGGTACCCGCTACTTGAAGCGCTGGCGTACGCAGGCATTACCAAGTACGGAGTGTGGAGCATGCTCGTGTTCTTTCAGGCATGGTCACAGCGCGGATATGCTTATGCTGAGGAGTTGTTTTTGTGGACGTCCCATTTCGGGATGGCGTTTCAGGCAGTGTTGTTCTACCGAATTTTCGCGCCTCCGAGGCGCTACCTGATGATTGCGGGGTTGTGGCTGTTGTTCAACGATTATATGGACTATGCGCACGGTTTTCACCCGTACCTGCCTTTCGCCGAGCACATACCCACGATTCGAGTGTACACACCTGCGTTGAGCGTGCTGGTGATATTGGCATACATGCTGGCGCGCCCTAGGGCAAACCAGGGTACGCGCTGGTTTTGCGATGTTACGCAAAGGCGCAGTGTGTCTTGAAACGTGTGCTTAGCGTAAGTCTGGGTTCGAGCCTGCGAGACTTTGCCGTGGAGACAACGGTAGGCGGCGTGCGTTTTCGTCTCATGCGCCGCGGTACAGACGGCAATATAAAGAAGGCATGTGAGATTGTGGGCCAAGCTGACGGCCAAGTCGACGCGATCGGGCTTGGTGGCGTGAACTTGGCTTATCATACGGGCAGGCATTCGTTCGAGTGTGCATCAGGCATCAGGATACGCAGAGCCTCAAAGAAGACACTGGTTGTGGACGGGTGGGGATTCAAGAGCTCGTATGAGGCGCGAGTTCCGCAGTTCGTGTCCGACCACGTAACATCAGTCGCGAGAAAGAGAGTGTTAATGGTAAGCGTGCTGGACAGGTGGCCGCTTGCCAAAGCGTTCCAGGATCAAGGGGCGCGTATAGTAGTAGGAGACGCGCTATTCGCGCTCGGTCTACCGGTGCCTTTCGTAGGACTTCGTTTCTTTGAGACGGTGTGCATGCTAAGCATGCCACTGCTTTCGCGAGTACCAATCGGAAGGCTGTATCCGCTCGGCGCTCGCCAGCACAAGAGTGTTCCGCGGTTTGGCCGGTTGTTTCGACTTGCCGACGTAGTCGCAGGAGATTTCCACATGATAAGACGCTATCTGCCGCGCTCGCTGCACGGTGCGTGGGTTGTAACCACAACAACCACAGCTGATGACAGGTGTTTGCTGAGAGAGCGCGGAGCGGCCGGAGTAGTGACAATGACGCAGCCTATTGAAGGGCGTACTGTGGGGGCGAATATGCTTGAAGCTATGGCGTGCGCATGTGCAGGCCAAGCTGTTCTGAATCGCTCTGAACTGTTGGATTATTGGGAGCAGTTTGGACTCAAGCCCTGTATAATGCGGTTTGGGTAGCATCAAATGCAGAAAGGGAGGATGCGGAATGAATGAGACAGATTACTGCGCTGGCCTCGTTGTACTTACTCCAGAGGAGTCAAAACGGGTTATTGCCAAAGGAGTAGTCGCACTACCCAGCGTTAAGCATGCGCTAGAGACCGGAAAGGTGATAATCGCGACCGGCAGCACCAACGCATTTGTGGCCGAAGAACTGATAGGTGATGTATTCGACAAAGAGCAGTTCATGACTGGCAATATTAGCGCAGGCGGATTTGGACCCAAAGCTGAGCCCGGGCTGCAGCCGTTTGTGCTCGAGCATGGAGAGGTGTCAGACGTACCCTGGCAGCAGGCTCTCGAGCAATTTGACGCCGACGACGTATTCATAAAGGGCGCCAACGCAGTGGACTCGGAGGGTTTCGCAGGCATCCTGATCGGCCATCCTACGTCCGGTACCATAGGCGAGGCGTATCGCGCCGTAGTCTCCAAGGGTGCTCAGCTGGTGGTACCGGTGGGGTTGGAGAAGATGATCCCGTCGGTGCTTGATGCGTCACGTTCTTACACCGGAACCAGACGGGTGAAATACTACGCAGGCGCGCGTCCAGCGGGCTTCATGCCGATTGTGAACGCTGAAGTGGTAACCGAGATACAGGCGCTTGAGCATCTGTTCGGGGTAGAGGTCACGCACGTTGCAAGCGGTGGGATCAGGGGGTCAGAGGGATCTGTTACCCTGCTCATCGAGGGGATAGAAGGTGACGTGAGAGACTGTATCGGCTTTGTCGAGCAGATAAAGCGCTGAGGTTAAGTGCGGCGATTTGGGGGAGGCGTTACCTCCCCTGAATCGTCACCTTACTGCCCTGATGGCGTCGAGCACCATCTGTTTGCTCATCTGCTGGATCTCCGGAGACGATGCCATCTCTGCAATGAACTCCTTCGAGACAGCGATTTCCCGCATAACCTTTCGGAACTCTTCAGTGTTCGCCAGTTCAAGCATGAGGTCGAGAGCTTCATCAGACCTGAGGTACTCTTCAATTTCGCGTTTGAGCTCCGGCGATGTCGTGACATGCTCGAGTATCTGCTGGGCGACAGTTTCTAGATCTATATCCGCAGCCGATAACAGAGATTGCAGAGCCGACTCCACATCGGTAGAGCCCAGCACACGCAGAAGTATATCCGCAAGATCAGGTTGCGTTTGGACTGCCTTTCCGGACTCGGGAACGGTAAGAATCTGCCTCGCGTGCTGGATCGAACCTCCTATTGCGATGCCGAGGACAAGCACAAGTGCTATCACCAACACTTTCTTCAACATGGCTTCCACCTCCGTTAGTAGTGTGCGTACGGCACAAGGGTTTCTATGCCTTAAGGCAGTGGCGTAGCCCCTTGCCAAAGTCATCACTGAGACAGCACGTGAATATGATTGTGCCGGCACATTAGGAGGTATCTGGAGTTGAACACTCTGATCAAAGTAGCGCTGGTTGGCAGGCCCAACGTTGGAAAGAGCCTCTTGATGAACAGGCTAACGGGGATCAGGGCAGTAGTCTCCAACTATCCCGGCACCACGGTGGAAGTAACAGAGGGCAGGCTAAGAACAGACCAGAGAGTCCGCGTAGTTGATACCCCTGGTGTGTACAGCCTAAGCGGTGACACGACTGAGCAGCGTGTGACACGCAGTCTCTTGGATGCGGGGCAGTTTGACGTAATAGTAAACGTCGTAGATGCCACAAACCTGTCCGGCAGTCTGAATCTGAGTTTAGAACTGCTGGATTACGAGACTCCGCTCGTGGTTGCAATGAACCAGTACGACAGGCTAAGAAGCAGTGGGACGAGAATAGACATCCCAAGTCTTACCAGAGCGCTTGGTGTGCCTGTCGTTTCGCTGTCAGCGCTTAAGAAAGAGGGCATCGAGGCTCTGGTGCGTCTACTATATGAACATCGAGCACTTCACAAGCCACCGAGTTACGCCGAATTCGAAAGCAACATTCAATGCTTTTCCGCAACCCAAACAGCAGATCCGAGGTCACAGGTCGTGAGGCGGCTTGATCAGGGCGTGCGCATCAGCTGCGACATGATGCCCGAGAAGTGTAAGTCGCACACTCGGTGCTCGGATGTCGGAGATAAGATGCAGGCAATGAGGCGCTCGCGGGCACATCAGGTTGCCAGAGATTCGTTGCAGAAACGGCAACCTAGGCGTTATGCGCACCGGAGTGTGTTCGACACGCCTCTGGGTGCGGGAGTGAGTCTGCTCCTCACTCTGTGGGTGGGCATTCGCGGCATAGCGTGGGCGATTGATTTGGCCGAACGCGTGCTTCGCAGCGCACTTTCACCAATAGAATGGTGGCTCGGCGGGCTTTTGAGACTTATGCTTGGCGGCACCCCATCGGTCGAGGTAATCTCGAGAGCGCTTGCCGAGGGACTCATTGTGCCGTTTGGGAGTGTACTGCCGGCGATGATCAGTGTCTACTTGTTGATGGCATTGCTAGAAGACTCCGGCATCCTGGCCAGGTTTTGCGTTATGCTAGATTCGCTAACGCAACCATTTCGATTGTCAGGGCAGTGCATGATACCGATCGCATTGGGGTTCGGCTGCCGAAGCCCTGCCGTGCTTTCGGCCAGGGTGCTTAGGAACGCAGCGGAGCGCACTGTGGTTGTTACGCTTGTAAGCATCGCCGTACCATGCGCGGCTACTCTCGGCATAGTCAGCGGCGTTGTCGAGAAGTTAGGAGCTAGCGCTTTCGTTATTGCCGTAAGCGTGGCGTGCGTGTTTACGCTGCTTGCAGCACTATTAGGCAGGCTTATCAACCCAAATCCGGAGCCTCTTGTGCTCGAAATCCCGCCTATCCGACGCCCGAGCGTGGAGAACGTGCTGACCAAGTCGTGGACGAGAATGTGTGGTTTCTTTCGGCACGTGTTGCCCGCTCTGGTGGCGCTTAACGTTGCGGTGCGATTGCTACTGGAGGCAGGGTTGCTGAACATACCTCAGCACATAACAGCACTCACCCAGAAAGCGTTAGGCGTTCGCGGTGAAGTGTTAATCGGCATTGCGACTACAGCAGTTCAGCGATATCTCGCGCCTGTTGTGCTTTTAAACCTCGATTTGCTCCCCAGAGAGGCTACAATCGCATGTGTGATGGTGTGCCTCAGCTGGCCATGTGCACCGGTTGCGGTGCTGTGCCAAAGAGAGATTGGTTTTGGGCGCACTCTCTTGATCTTTGCGCTCGGAACGGCACTCCCGCTGCTGGCAGCGGTTTTGCTCAACACTATGCTTCCTTAGGGGAGGAGCGAATGACGCTGCTCGATGCTATTAGTGGGTCTGAGTACACGGTGACCGGCACAGAAGATGGAATCCCGCATATTGCGATCGAACTCGGACTCCGTGCGGGTGCACTCGTACGCGTTCTGAGTCGATTTCCGCTCGGAGGACCTCTGGTAGTGGATGTAGATGGGTCGGTGGTTGCGATCTCACGCCGACTCGCACGACGGGTTAATGTGCGCAGCGGCGGTGCAAAACTTGGGGTTTAATCCCGCCCAAATAGACTATATACTGTGAAAAGGTAGCTTTTTGAGTGGAGGGAATAGATTGCGGCTGACCGGTCTCGACGTGTACAAGCTTTTGCCTAGGACAAACTGCCGAAAGTGTGGCGTTGATACTTGTCTGGCTTTTGCAATGCAGGTTGCTGCGGGCAAGATGAGTGCAGAGCAATGCCCCGACCTGCCCGAAGCCGAGCGGCAAAAGATATCTGCGGCGTCAGAACCCCCCGTGAAGACGGTTAAGGCCGGCTCAGCACAATTCGAGGTTGTCATGGGTGGGGAGACTGTGCTTTACAGGCACGAGAGAAGCTTTGCAAACGCTCCACCTGTGTTCTTAAATGTGCGCAGTGTGTCGGGTGGAGATACGGCTTTGAGCGTGCTTGAGAAAGCGGCTTCTTATCGGTTTACGAGAGTAGGTCAGACTTACCGGGTAGAAGGCTTCCGCTTGGCTGTGACAACGCCTGAAGAGGCGAAAGAATCTCTGCAGTGTGCTGAGCGTTATCAGATGCTCCCGATGCTGCATTGCGCTTCTGCAGATGTGCTATTAGGTGTTGAACATCTGGTGCGTGATGTCCGCCCCATAATCGAGATGGCAGATTTGAGTGCGCTTGATGAGTTTGCCGCAGTGTCACGCACGACAGGTGCGCCTATCGTTTTGAGAGCAGCAGATCTTGGGCAGGCCGAGGTTCTTACGGAGCGTGCACGAACTGCGGGGATATCTCAGATACTGCTCAGAGTAGATGCGCATAATCTGTCAGAGGCGCTTTCGAACCTTGTAGGAGCGAGATGTGCGGCGCTACGCGAGCGCAAGAAGCCACTTGGCTATCCGTTAGTCTGCTTCTTGGATGGAGCCGGCCACGAGCAGATGTTGTCTGCGGTGATGATGATAGCGCGGTACGCTTCGGCGCTAGTGATAGATGACATAGGTGCGGAGAGGCTGTTACCTGTTCTTACGTGGAGGCACGATTTGTACAGCGACCCGCAAAGACCCATACAAGTGGAGTCGAAGCTGTACGAAGTAGCAGAGCCCGGTGACGCATCTCCGATTTACATAACCACCAACTTCTCTTTGACTTACTATAGCGTGGAGACCGAAGTCAGCGCATCCAGAATTCCTGCGTACATACTGCCTGTCGACACAGACGGTACGTCAGTGTTGACTGCGTGGGCTGCGGGTAAGTTAACTGCCGAGAAGGTGAGTTCTGCGATCAAGGCGGCGTGTTCCGGGATACCGATGAGAGAGCGCAAGATCGTAATACCCGGACACGTTGCACAACTCGCATCCGCCCTCAGCAGTACTCTGTCGCTTGACGTAATACCTGGTCCGGAAGAGGCTTCGTCAATACCGCGCTTTGCGGACAAGACTTTCGGACGAGGCAGAAGTAGGTGAGGCGCCACAGAGTGCGTGTGTTTCCTGACGACACTGTGCTGCATGCTGAGCATGAGGAGCAACTCAAGTCGCTCCTGCGTCGAAACGGCATTTTGCTGCGAGGCCAGTGTCAGGACAGCGGTACGTGCGGACTTTGCAGAGTGGTACTCGAAGGCAGCAGCGCTACGGCGTGCACGTATCACGTCACGTCGGACATCGTTGTGTATGTGCCACATACCTCAAGGCTGGCGTCACACATGCTCATGCCGAGGGTCGTCGTCGCATGTGACGCTGACGCGCTCTACGCTGCGGTTGACGTGGGCACTACCACTCTGAGTGCGGCTCTTCTTGGCGAGGGCGGCGCCTTCTTGGCAAACTCATGCGCGTTCAACCCTCAAATGGCGTATGGTGAAGACGTCATATCCAGGATTGTTTACGCAGAACGGGCACCCGAAGCACTGTCACAGCTCAAGGCGTGTGCTGCAAGGCAGATAGACGCACTGCTTGTGGCGATGTGCGAGCACATCGGTAAGCAGCGCTCGCAAACGCTTTCCCAGATTGTGGTTTCAGGAAACACGGTGATGTCGAGTGTGCTTCTTGGCCGTGACCCGTCTCCGATACGCCGCGAATCGGTTGCGGCTTCGATGCTGGGTGCGTTCTGCGGACGTGGAACAGATATTGGGTTAGAAGTGTTTGGCGAACTCCCAGTGTTTGTGCTTCCTCATGCCGGAGCATTTGTCGGGGGCGACGTGGTTGCAGGCGTTCTTGCGCAGCACATCGCGGATGGCGATGAACTGAGCTTGCTTGTAGACATAGGCACTAACGGAGAAATCGTGCTTGGTAACCGAGAATGGCTTGCGTGTTGTGCCTGCTCTGCAGGACCTGCGTTTGAAGGCGCCGGTGTTTCGTGCGGAATGCCGGCAGCACCCGGAGCTATCCACGATGCATGGCTAGACTCTGACTCGGAGGTCGGCTTTTCGGTGCTCGGAGGTGGTAGGCCTCGCGGAGTGTGCGGGTCAGGCCTCATTGCGCTGCTTGACGTTATGCGTGAAGCGGGTATCATCGACAGAAGCGGCAGGTTTGCACCTGCAGTACCCCGTGTTGAAACCTCGCCTGATGGCACGCGCAGGATGTTGTTGGCCGAGACAGACTTCGACGCTTTGTACATAGAAGAACCAGACCTTAAGAACTTGATGAGGGCCAAAGCAGCTATCTTCGGTGGCATAAGAACGCTACTTCACAGCATGGGAGTTGATCTGGCGCAGATCTCGAGAGTGCTCTTGGCCGGAGGGTTCGGGATGTCTCTTAACATTGAGCGTGCGGTAAGAATAGGTCTGGTTCCAGATATCGACAGAAACAAGATACAGACTGTGGGTAACACGTCGCTTGACGGAGCGGCCATCTGTGCTGTCGATGCACGTGCGCGCGAGCGAGTAAGCCGGCTGGCGCGGTCAATGTCGTACGTTGATCTGTCTCAAGACAACCGTTTTACAGAAGAGTATGTGGCAGCGATGTTTCTGCCTCATACTGATCTGGGGTTGTTCCCCTCGGTCAGGTGAGTTAACCACGCGAGGTGATGCATGAATGAACGCTCACGCACCTAGGCAAAACTTGGCAAGTATGAGCCAGGTAGTCATTGGCTCTAAGACACAGATAGTGCTCGGAGAGCGCGCTCCGGGTTCTGGCTATCTCGGGCCGCTCCACAGCGGAGCGCGGCCATGCCTGGCGATGGAGCTCACAGATGGCGTGTCGTTTTGGCCTGATAAGATCGCAGCAAGACTCGCGACACGTGATCCGTTTGAGTCGTGGGCTCGGCTGATGGTAGAAACACAAGCGGATCTTGGGTGCCTGGCGCTCTCCGGCGCTGTTGAAAGCGATGTGCGCAGTTATGCCAGGGACGTGGTCAAGATCGCGGAGCAGATCATGGCCGTCTCTGGTCTTCCTCTTGTCTTACGCGGAACCGGAGATGCTGAAGTGGACAACGTCGTGTTGCCTGAGGTTGCCGGAGCACTGGCTGGCCAACGGTTGCTGATAGGACCGGTTACAGAGCACAACTATCGTGAGATTGCGCTAGCATGTGTCAAGGGCGGTCACGCCGTGGTGGCAGAATCACCGATTGACATAAACATCGCCAAGCAGCTCAACATTCTGCTCACAGAACTCGGAGTGCCGCTTGACAGCATAGTGATGGATCCGACAAGTGGCGGTCTTGGATACGGAATTGAGTACACTTACTCGATAATGGAGAAAGCTCGACTTGCCGCAATTCAGGGAGACAAGATGTTATCGTGTCCGATGATATGCTTTGTCGGAGCAGAGAACTGGAAACTCAAAGAGGCTTCAACCGAGTGGGAGGCTGCGGCTGCTGTTGCACTCATAATGAGCTCGGCACAGATTGTGGTAATGCGGGATCCAGAAGCCATAGGGATGGTGGCACGTCAGCTCGAATTGCTTTGGAGTGAGGGGGCGAACCCGTGATACTGATAGGTGAACGCATAAACGGTACGTTCAAGGACATTGGACGAGCTGTTGCAAACAGAAACCCGGAGCCTGTAAAAGATTGGGCACTGCGACAAGTCGAAAACGGAGCCGACTATCTTGACTTAAACGTTGGCCCGAACTCTGAAGAACCCGCGGCAGATATGCGATGGCTTGTAGAGAGTGTACGTGCAGTAACCGACTGCGCCGTCTGTCTTGACTCGACGAACTTCGACGCGATAAGAGCTGGACTTGAGATTGCCGGGCAGGGCTCAATGATAAACTCTTGTTCAGCAGACCGGGAGCGAGTTCAGGTGGCATTTCCGATGGCTGTGGAGTATGGCGCAAGCCTTGTGTGTCTGACAATGAACGAGGAAGGTGTGCCAAGAGACCATGAGGCGAGGCTTATGCTCGCTATGGAACTGCTTATGGCAGCCGAAGAGTTCGGGCTTCCGCCTGACAGAGTGTTCATCGATCCGCTGGTGCTTCCTGTAAGCGTAGCACAGGAGCATGTGGTTGAGGCACTTCGCACGATTCAGTCTGTCAAACTGCTCTCTAGTCCTCAACCAAAGAGTGTCATCGGATTATCCAACGTGTCGCAGCGCACGTTTGACAGGTCATTAATCAACCGAACGATGCTTGTTATGGCCATGGCGATGGGGCTTGATGCTGCTATATTGGATGTTTGCGACGAGTCGCTCATCGAAGCGTGGGCCACTGCAAGAATACTGCTGAATCAAGAGATCTACGCTGATTCGTACTTGAAGCTGGCCAAGACACGAAAGTGAGATGAACAAGACGCATTTTGCTCACAACAGACAAGGGGGACGGCTAATGACAACTTTGCGACAGAGAGCACTTGATCTGCATCGCGAAAGCGAAGGCAAGATAGAAGTTCTATCCAAGGTAGGAGTGAGAACGCGCGAGGATCTCAGCCTGGCGTACACACCTGGAGTCGCCGAGGCGTGCAAGGAAATCGCCAAAGACGCTGAACTTGCGTATGTGTACACCTCTAAACAGCACATGGTCGCGGTTATATCCGACGGCACTGCGGTACTTGGACTCGGAGATATCGGGCCAGCTGGTGCCATACCGGTTATGGAAGGTAAGGCGCTTCTGTTCAAGCACTTCGGCGCTGTTGATGCAATTCCACTATGTGTGGCCACCAAGAACACAGACGACATCGTACAGATTGTGAAGTGGTTGGAGCCGTCCATAGGAGGCGTGAACCTCGAAGATATTTCTGCGCCTCGCTGCTGTGAGATTGAAGAGAGGCTTAAGAGAGAAACCAACATTCCGATATTCCATGACGATCAGCACGGAACCGCAGTTGTGGTAATAGCCGCACTTGAGAACGCGTTGAAACTGGTGGGTAAGGACTGGAGCGAGGCAACCATAGTGATAAATGGAGCCGGCGCAGCCGGAATGTCGACCTGCTTGCTGCTGTCAGACCTTGGCGTCAAGAACGTGATATTGTGTGACACGAGAGGCGCGATTTATGACGGACGAACAGAGGGCATGAATCCGTACAAGCATAAGGTCTCCCGGATAACCAATCCCAAGAAGGTGAAGGGCAGCCTTGGGGACGCGATGCGTGGTGCCGACGCGTTTGTGGGATTGTCTGCGCCCGGCACCGTGACTGCCGAGATGGTGAGCGCCATGGCTCCCGGTGCAATAGTGCTTGCAATGGCCAACCCCGTACCCGAGATTTACCCGGACGAAGCCAAGAAGGGCGGAGCAAGCGTGATCGGCACCGGCAGAAGCGACTTTCCGAACCAGGTAAACAACGTGCTTGCCTTTCCGGGTATCCTGCGTGGCGCGCTTGACGCAAGATCAAGCGACATCAACGAGGCCATGAAAATAGCCGCGGCGAAGGCGATAGCCGAGCTTGTTTCTGAGGAGGAACTCGCACCGGAGTATATCATCCCTGACCCGTTTGATCCGAGGGTTGCACCCGCTGTGGCGGCTGCAGTTGCGCAAGCCGCGATGGACAGCGGAGTAGCGCGTTTAAAGGTGTGCGCGGAGGAGGTGCGCGAGACCACCAGGCTGAGGGTTGAGAGGATAAACAGCAGAGCATAACAGTTGACCGCCCGGCTGTCCGACGTTACTCATCAGGCAGCCGGGCTTTGTGTGTTCTCATAGGCGCGTTCTGGTTTGGTTCTTGCAGTCTCGCAGCGCAATGCTTATCTCTATTGTGCCGTGCTGCGTCTTCATCGGGACGACCAGCCTGAACAGATCGACCATGGAGATTATTGTGTTTCGTCCATGCACTATCGTTGGAGGCGTTAGAGTGCAGAAGTAGCCCTCATGCTCAAGGTTTACTGCTGCACGACCTGCCATAGCATTCGCCAGTTCTGCTAGTGCGCTTTCGGCCATCTTGTCAAGTGTGGGTATAGGCTGGCAGAACATCGCAGATGCAATTGCCTTTGCCGTTGACTCAGAGAAGTTGTACATGACAATACCGCGAGCTTCTCCTGTTACACCGATTATTACTGCCAAGTCGTTGGTCACGGCCTTATCTGTCTCTAGCCTTGGCTTCTGGCGCTCAATGCTACAGCCTGCTTCAGCGCTAAGCACGTCTGACGCTGCCTCGAGAAACGGGTTAACAAATCCAATTCGCATGCAGTTTCACCTCAATCTATAAGAGGCTGACGACCTCTTCGCGTCTATGTCTTTCGTCTATAGAAAAATGGAGCAATCTGAACGAGATGCGCATCGGCCGCATTCCATATGGTCTCGGTGCTTCCGATGAACAGATGACCCCCAGGTCTGAGTGAGTTGCTCAGAAGGCGGATAACACTCTCTTTTGCGCTTTCGGTGAAGTAGATCAACACGTTTCTGCACGCAATCAGGTCGAACTGTGCCGGGTACGGATCAGATAACAGGTTATGCCGCACAAACCGCACGCGCTTTCTGATATGCTCGGCAACGCAGAACTCATCTCCTCTTCTCTTAAAGAACTTGTGCTTGCGTTCTTCACTTACGCCGACCAGATCTTGCTGCTTATATGCAGCATTCGCGGCGCGTTCAAGGCTGCAAGGGTCGACATCGGTGGCCAAAACAGTGTACGAGCGTACGCCGGCTTCCTCACATAGCATGGCAAGTGAGTAAGGCTCGGCCCCGTTGGCGCAGCCCGCGCTCCATAACGAAAACGTGCTTGCGCGGTGCTGACGGATAATGTCTAAGCAATAGGTGAAGCGCTCCGGATTTCGGAAGAACTCTGAGACGTTAACAGTGAGTAAGTCTGAGAGTTCGAGCAGCCGCTGGGGCTCGCTGCGTAGTAAGTCTGCGTATTCCCTGAGGTCGGCGGTTCTTGTCCTTGCGAGTAGAGTTCTCAGTCGGCGCTCAAGCTGCTGGCTTCGGTAGCAGTCAAGATCCCAGCCCGCAAGCGACAACACAGTCTGTCTAAGCGTTTCGTAGCCCTGCTGCAAACTGATCTCATCCTTCTTTGCAGAATCCTGTTATCTCGGATATCTTCTCGGGAATCGTGTGTAGCGGAAGCACCATCTCGGCTGCATCCGACGCGACTGCGGCTTTGGGCATCCCGTACACCACACTGGTGGACTCATGCTCGGCAATAGTCCTGCCACCTGCATCCCGAATCGCCATCATGCCTTTGGCTCCATCACAACCCATTCCGGTGAGCACGATTCCTATGATGTTAGGTGCCGCCCACTTGGCGCAAGACTGCATGAACAGGTCTGCTGCGGGCTTTACTCCATGGATAGGAGGGCCGTCGTGCACGCGCAGGCGAAGCCGGCTGTCAAGACTCATGTGCAGTCCGCCGGGTGCTACATAAGCATGGCCCGCCTCAAGGCATTCGCCGTTGGATGCTTCGCGCACACGGAATACAGAACAGTCGTCCAACCGTGCTGAGAGGCTTTTGGTGAACCCCGGAGGCATATGTTGTATGACACATACTGATGCGTCAACTTGCTCTAGTCTTGAGAACAGCTCGCACAACGCTCCAGGTCCTCCTGTCGAACACGCGATTGCTACGAGCCAAGAGGGCGGTAGACCGTCCAGCGAAGTCTTGACGATTGTGTTCGAGGTTACGGTTATGGCACGCGCTCTTGCGCCAGCCGCAGATTTCACCTTAGAAACGATGGTTTCTCGCAGTAGGTCAAGGTCAAGCGACACGCTGCCAGAAGGCTTTGGAATGAAATCAACTGCGCCTGCTGCCAGCGCCTCAAGCGTTTTAGATGCTCCTTTTTGTGTTGTGCTTGACAGCATGACAACGGGAACCGGGTTTTCCGTCATCAAGCGAGCGGTGCATGTGATGCCATCCATGAAAGGCATCTCAACGTCCATCGTCACAACGTCGGGTTTCAGTTCGCGCACCTTCTCTAAGGCTTCCAACCCGTTCCGAGCCACGCCGACGACCGAAAGTGAGTCGTCGGAGCACAAGATGTCCGAAATTACCTTGCGCATAAATGCGGAGTCTTCAACCACAAGCACCCTGTGCCTCTTGCTCAAAGCAGCGCGACCTCCTACCCGATCTGCCGCTTGACTGCTGACAGCAGCTTCTCGGGCTGAAACGGCTTTACGATGAAGTCCTTGGCTCCGGCCCGGATAGCTTCAAGCACCATCGCCTGCTGACCAAGTGCGGTGCACATGATCACTTTGGCTGAAGCGTCAGCCTGCCGTATCTGCTTCAACGCCGTTATGCCGTCCATCAAAGGCATGGTGACATCCATCAAAACAAGGTCAGGTTCTGCAGTCTTATACTTCTCCACGGCTTCGGCTCCATTTGCGGCTTCTTCGACGACATAGCCGTGTTCTGCAAGCAGCTTGGTTTGCTTGGCTCTGACAAAAGCAGCATCGTCAACGACGAGCACTTTTGGCAACACAATCCCTCCGTCCTATCTATAGAAACTTTGTTGGTGCACCGCTCGAATAAACCCTGAGCATACCGCTTGACAACACAAGCTCAGCGGTGCGGCTGCGATAACCACCCGTGTCACCTGCTACCGCGCAAGCTCCAAGGCTATGTAGTGCCCGGGTGACTGCTTTCACATTTTGGGCTCCAACGTCTATCCCAAGGCCAGGTAGTGTTTTGGCTCCACCCACCAGCCTTACGGATGCGTGCTTCAAACCATATTCGTGTTGAGCAAGTATGCCCACAACGCTATCTATCGCGTTGTCTGAGTATCTTGCGTGTGGCATGTTCTGTTTGGCGCATGAACCCGGTAGCACGATATGTGCCATAACACCAAGACACGCGTTCTTGACGTAGACGACCAGCGCCACACATGAGCCCAGTCCATATGCGACCAGCACGTCTTTGGGGTCTGAACCAACTATGATATCTCCCGGTGCCGCCAGGCGTATCACGCTGTGTGAGCCCTGCCAATATGGTTAACCAGAGCGTGAGGATCGACTATCACCGCGACGTCGCCGTGACCGAGAATAGTGGTTCCGGATACACCGACGGTTGACTCGAGCAGGCTTCCGAGTGCCTTTACAACCACCTCTTGTTCGGACACGAGTGAGTCGACTCCGAACGCCACGTTTCGACCGCCGATTGAGACTATGACTGCGAATTTGGGCACGGTCGGCTGGACAGCCGAAGCCGTTCGCAACACGCTGTGCAGGTGGAAAAGTGGCAGAGTCTCATCGCGGCAGAGAATGACGGGCTGGGATCGCACATGACGCATACACGAAGATGACAAGTCGATTACCTCTCTGACAGAGGACACAGGCAGCGCGTATACCTCGTCCATAGAGCGCACTATTAGCGCCCTGACTATTGCCAGAGTAAGTGGAAGACTCATTACGAATTTGGTGCCGCGGCCAATTTGACTTCTAACCTCGAGCGCACCGTTTATCTTCTTCAGGTTGCTGCTGACGACATCGAGACCGACTCCACGCCCTGAAGTCTCACTCACCTTGCTGGCGGTAGAAAAGCCGGGAATCAGGATGAGTTCAAGCGACTGCTCGTCTGTCATGTTCCGGGCTGCCTCCGCCGTGATGATGCCTCTGTTGAGCGCGGCAGTGCGTATCTTCTCTGGATCGATACCTCTACCGTCGTCTGACACCTCAAGCACGACATGATTCTCACGCTGCATGGCCGAGATGCTAATACAGCCTGTTTCGGGCTTGCCCAGAGATATGCGTTCGTTGGGGGGTTCTATGCCGTGGTCTATCGAGTTTCGGAGCAGGTGGATCAGAGGGTCGTCAAGCGCTTCGATAACCGACCTGTCAAGTTCGGTGTTTTCGCCGCTGGTAGTGAGTTCCACTTGCTTTCCGGAGAGAACAGCAAGATCTCGCAGCATGCGAGGATACTTTCTGAGAAGGCTCGACAACGGCATCAGACGTGCGCGCATGACACCGTCTTGTATTTCACTGGTCACACGTGCAAGATGACCGGCCGTCAACGCTAGGTTCGCCACAATGCTTTCTGCTCCCTTGGTATCCTGCAGTTCGCTTATGAGCTGAGTCAGTCGTCCACGGTCGATTATGAGTTCACCGGTGAGATTCATAAGGTTATCTATTACAGAGACATCGACACGCACGGTCTGGCTGAGACGCCTGGCGCTCGTGGCGGCGTCGATTACATCAGTTCGGTCTGCTAGGTCACCTGAACCACAAGCAACAGGTGAGTTTGAGATACTTACTGTCTTGACGTCAGGCATCTCTCCAATTTGGTTCTCGAGCGTGTCCAAGACTTTGGAGGTCTCCACCCACGCCTTGAGTCGGTAGATGCCTGTGTTCTCTCGCACCTGCGCCATACTGGGTTCTGATCGAATGAGAGTTGTGTGCTCTTGGAGCAGGCACAAGATCTGAAACATGCGCACGGAGGGCATAACAGCATCTTCGGTCAGCTCGACATCTATGAGGTACGAACAAGGAGCGTGTCCTGTCTCGCCGATACGTTTCAGTTTGTCGGTTATGCACCGCGGATCAGGTAATGTTTGGTGCTGCTCAATTCTCTGCTTGGCCAGCCTGAGCCAGTCGACACACTCAAGCAGCGTGTCCACTGCTTCTATATCCAGTTCAATCTGCTGGTCGCGAGCGAGCGCAAGCACGTCCTCAAGGAAGTGCGTCACCTGGGCCATGTCTCCAAACCCGGCTGTTGCCGAAGAGCCTTTGAGCGTATGGGCAGCACGGAACATGTGCTGTATTGTGTCCAGCGCCACCCCGTGACGTTCCACTCCTATAAGCGCCTCTTCCAGCAGGTTCAGCAGTTCTTCAGTTTCAGAGACGAACAGAGCCAGATCTTCTGGTGTATGCTCTCCAAACAAGCATATCCCTCCCCGATTGCGAGAACGCACGCACGAACCCTGGAATCAGGGTTCTAGTATATATGTCGTGATATTGAGCGTGCTGTTTTAGCACCAGCGGCAGGAAACAGATGATGCGGCTCAGAATCCAGACGGAGTCACTGGAGGGTTCAAGGTGCTTGTATACAGCCTTTGCTCAAGCAGTAGATCCGGTAACTGCTACCTGCTGCTGGGGAGACACGGTGTTATTCTGGTAGACTGCGGCAGCACCAACAGACATCTGCGGGTGTGCCTTGAAGACCTCGGTCTTGATATAGCCAGTCTTGGGGCGTGTCTGGTGAGCCACTCGCACCCCGACCACACAAGGAGTCTGCGATTCCTGCAGAGACACGGAGTGCCTGTGTTGGCCCGTGAGGCAACGTGTGAAGCGTTAAATGCAGGTAAAGCCGTCCACCAACAGCTGACTACTCTGTGCATGGGTGGAAGCACCGCACTTCCAGGCGGCTTCAGTGTCAGGTCTTGGGAGGTACCTCATTACGCCCAAGATTCGAGTTGCGGGTTTGTCGTCACATGCGCTGACGAGACCTGCACGATAATCACTGACGCCGGCAGCGTACCGGATGATCTGATAAACGCTGCACGCGGTTCTACTTACATCATCTGCGAATCGAATCACGATGAGACACGCGCGCGCTCTCAGATACCTTTTGACGGAGGGCGAAGCAGACCTTTTTGGGTATTGCAGCACAGAAGTCTAGGACCGCTCGGCCATCTGTCCAACGATCAGGCGGGTTATGCGCTTAGCAAGATGGTATCGAGTGAGACAAGGGCCGTGCTGTTGTGTCATCTAAGTGAGGATTTCAACACCCCACAAGTGGCTCTTCGCACAGCGCGTGAGGCGCTAGGCGGCTGGGGAGGAGCACTCGAAGTAGCACAGCCTGGGTGGACGCGCCGGCCGATAGCATCCGAGTGGCTAAGCGAACGGATCGCTTCAGCGTCTCGATTCGAGTAACTGTTGTAGAGTGGGGGCTCGGCCACAGCCGAACTTGGCTTCTGGGCAGTAACCTAGTTCTTCGCACGAGGCTCCTGCCTTGTGGAATATGTTCGGAGCAATACGCTTGTACTCTTCAAGAAGCGATTTGAACAGATCGCGAATCTCCCATTGTGCCCTCTCGCAGCAACGCAGGTTAAACATGTGCCTAAGCTGCCTTGCGTTTGTGGTTATTATGAACCGAGTCTCTGTGGCGTTTGTGAGGCAAAAGCGCACATCTTCGGGTGGCAGGCCGAGCTGAAGTCCCTTTTGCTGCAGACTCTTCACTCTCTGCTGCAGATCGCGGTATTCCGCGAGATACTCGGGCTTGGACTCAAAACTGCTCGGTGTAACGTATCGGAAGTCTGTCTCGGCAACGTATCTCTGGGACTGCTGCAGTTGAGACGTGTCAGGTGAGCCTTGCTCAGGGTCGTTCACAAATCCTGAACAAGGTTCTTCTTGTACATGACACATGACCCCGGGTTCTTTGAACATCTTGATCAGCCGGTGTCTATCGTTTTGCTGGCTTGAAATGCGGCTATAGCCTTCAACTGCAAAACTGGTGTACCAATGCTCAAGCGCTCCGAGGTGCCCCGATTCGATCAACGAGCGTACAAAACTGCCGCAAGACTTGTCACTTGGCTTCTCACCGTGCACTGCAGCAAACAGTTCATCCGTCGCCATAGGCGAGTAACATAACTTTGCCATCAGGACTAACCTTTCGGTATTTACCGGGGTGCCCATGAACGGATAATAGATGATTCGGAACTTGAGCATCTCAAGACAACTCCTTGGCAGAGGCTTGACGTCAGTCTAGCACGACGTTCTTAGAGAGTTAGACGTGTCGGGTACAGTTCCTGCTGCCCTGTTCGCTTATGCATGTAACGGAATTGACACTTGATTAATGCCATATAGTACGGTATCATGAATTCGGTGGCAATAATGGAGGAGGATAAACTATTGATATTACAAGATTGGATTACCTCTCCGTCGGTTGAGTTTATTAGCTCCCGTTGTTTTGACCTCGTGGCAGCATCGCATCTGCTCGTTGACTGCTCGCACCACGGATTTGCTTCGAAATGGGCGACAGAGCTCAGGACAAGCCTGAATGAAGCCGAGCTAGAGGCGCTAGAGACTATCGGAAGTCTTCCCTTAGAGGGACTTGAACTTGCAGGCTTGTGTTGCGTCACAGACGACCTAAATGACACTCGTGCTTTCGTTGAGTATGTTGGGCGCACCGCGCCAGAGGAGTTTCTGTTTTGGGCGCTGGGCCGAAAACTGCCTCTACGCAGGATAAGCGAGTGTTACGGTAGGTTGCGCTCGTGCGACGAACTGGCTGCTACCGGTGGCAACGTGTTCCAAGCCGCGTTGCTGCGCGACCCACTCAGATTCCGAGATGCGGCCGTGCTTGTGTGGGCTGCAATATCTGAGGCGGTGGTCGAGAAGGCGCTATCGGTGGAACATCTGACGACTCGCTGGTGCGCAGTGCTATCTGACCGATTCCAAAACCGTAAAGAACCAATTGCTGAGTTCGCGGTCAAACTTGCAGGCGATGAAATGGCGCCTACGAGCCAGTTCGGCGTGTGGTACGTGGTGTCTTCGTGGTTCCTTTCTCCTCACAGGCTCAGGTGGTCTGACCTGCAGCGTAATTTTGTGGCGCCCGATTGGCAGGAACTTGATGAGGACGCGGAGCGCTGCAGGGCTGAATACCTCGACCGGGTGGTGGGAGCACTTGCAGATACTAACCGGCTCATGATCATGAGGGAACTCGCCAGGGCAAGGTGCTCGGGGCGTACGCTGGCGCCGCGACTGGGTGTTACCCCAGCCACAATGTCACACCACCTGGACGTGCTGTGTGCAGCGGGCTTGGTGACCAGAGAGAGCGCCCAGAACGGTCAGGTGTATGCAATCGATCTGAACGCCGTGGATGCCGCAGTTAACGAAGTGAAAGCATACCTCAGCTACGGCACCCGCGACGCGTGATTGTGGGCTAGTTGGCTTGCAGCCACCGCAGAGCGCTTTCGGCAAACAGAGCTGCGCCAACCCATAGCGCGTTTTCATCTATGTCGAATTTGGGATGATGGTGAGGATACACCGCACCATCCACGGCTCTTGGTGAACCCAGCGCGAAAAAGGTGCCGGGGACCCGCGAAAGGAAGTACGACATGTCTTCTCCGCCCATCGTGGGTTCCCGGAGGTCTTTGACCTGGTCTTTGCCGAGCGTATCAGCTGCCACCTGTCTGAAGAAGTGGGTAAACTGCTCATCGTTGACAAGCGGCGGGTATCCTTCGCGATAAGTGTAGTCGTATGTGGCTCTCATGCCCGTAATGATTGAGCCAAGTACGCCTTCGACTCGTTCCCTGATAAGAGACTGCAGCGAAGGGTTGAAATAGCGCACAGTCGCAGTAATATCTGCTTTGTCGGGAATCACGTTTGCAACTGTGCCCGCGTGGAACTTTCCTACCGTGATGACTGCGGGATCAAGTGGGTTTATCTCTCTGCTTACTATTGTCTGCAGCGCTGTCACGCATTGGGCGCCCACGACGACCGGGTCTACAGACATGTGAGGCACCGCTCCGTGTCCGCCCTTGCCGTGAATCGTCAGCGAAAAGCTGTCTGTCGAGGCCATAAGCGGTCCTGGTTTGACACCCACTTCACCTGATTCGAGACCCCAGATGGTGCCGAGGTGACACCCGATGATAACATCCACTTTGGGCTCTTCGAGCACACCTGCTTCTATCATTGGAAGAGCTCCGCCTGGGCCTTCTTCGGCCGGTTGGAAGATGATCTTAACGCTTCCTTTTAGGTCAGATGATCTGGCTGCCAGTAACTTGGCAGCTCCAAGCGCCATGGCTGCATGTCCGTCATGCCCACAAGCGTGCATCTTACCGGGTATTCTCGAGCAGAAATCCAATCCGGTCTGTTCGGTTACGGCAATGGCGTCTATGTCTGCCCTTATAGCGAACACCTTGCCCGGGCTCTTGCCCTCTACAACAGTAGTCACTCCGTGTCCTGCTATACCGGTCTTAACCGGCAGGCCCATTTTCTCGAGGGTTGACGCGATGAATGCAGCGGTCTCGGGTACTTCAAGGCCGATTTCGGGATGACTATGAATGTGGCGTCTCCATTCGATCATCTCTGCCTGAATCTGTCTGGCCATATGCTTGAAATCTGACATAATCATTCCACCTTCTGCGTTGAGTTCTGTAACGGGGGCATCTCCGGGCAGGTTAACTGAAGCGCCCGACGAATCATGAGCAAACACCAGCACCGGTAGCGAGCAAACCACGAGCACGAGACAGCGGATACTAGCCCGGATTTCTGCGCGTGGCACGCGTGTTCCTTCAACCTCCAGGCTAAAGGAGAATACCGACGGTATGCCTGAACGCGAAGCCGTGCACCGACTATTGAATCTTGACCCACCGCAGCGCCTGGTAAGCGGCGAACTCTACATTGAGCCGGGGCTCAGTCAGCGCATATTGCTAGGTGACGCGGAAGACGCAAGAAAGCGCGTGTCGCGAGATCAAGCCATAGAGTTGCTTGTTGCAGCCGCGCGAGCGCTTGGGCTGGACTATCTTGGTGCCCGACCCTGCCGGAGTGAGGGCAGATACTGGTGCGGTCCGGAAGGATGCGACGAGATGCAGTCACTCGCGCTACACGGCTTTTTCGTATTCTGTGTTGTTGAAGGTGGTTTCACAAGGCTCACAAGAGAATGGGGGCTTGGTGAGACTCTGTCCTTTTGTGCAATGCGACCTGAAGAGGCAAAAGACACAATACTACTGTTGGCAAGAGAGCAGGCCGACTTAGCAAGAGAAGCATATGACGCTGGCTGTGGAGCCTTGTTACTCGCCGAAGACGTCGCATACGAGCACGGGCTGTTTGTGCATCATTCTCTTCTAAAAGAGATACTGCTTCCTGAGTTGGAACTGTTCACGCGCGAGTTCAACCACGTGGTGCTTCACTCAGACGGAGATGTAAGCCAGATACTCGAACAGATCGCCACGTCTGGAGTGAGAGGTTTGCATTCTGTGGAGCCTGTGGGGAAGATGAGCCTTAAACTGTGCCTTGAGGTGGTCAGATCGCGGATAGCCGTTCTCGGCGGTATGCGCCACGCATACCTACGAGCAGATGCTCAGTCGGCCGCCGCGGCTGCCTCGCGCCTGCTATCTCAAGCTAGAGGTCATCTATATGCATTTGGGTCTTCGTCCGGCATCCTCGACGACACTCTTTCAACGCAAGCCGTAAGCGCAGCGTACAAATGCGTGAAGGCCCGGCGCACAACTTTTCTGCGGTAGTCAGTCATTTTTCCGGGGAAAGGATTGACTTGAATGGAAAACTGGACTATAATAGTCTTGCTTCCAAACCAGGCCGATGGCAAACAGATATCAGAACCTTGTAATCAATATCCGAAACAAGAGCTGGAATAATCGCTATAGGCCTGGTACAATAATCACAGTCAGTTTACATGAGATTATCCTTAAATTCACAAACGAAGGGAGACCGACACGATGCATATCAGGAAACTGCTGGTAGTGCTGTTTGCGGCAGCAATTGTGGCCAACGTAGCTGCCTGTGCAGGAGGAGCGGCGGGCACGCCCAAAGAACCGCCGGTTGCACAGCCAGACCGAACCGTCACGACCGAAGTGCTTGTGGTTGGCGGGGGCGGAGCCGGCCTCTCGGCCGCGGTTGAAGCGGCCACTCAGGGTGCCAAAGTTGTGCTCATCGACAAGGCTGCGAATCCCGGCGGCACCACGATGCTCGCCGGTGGAGGGATCGATGCGGCAGGTAGTAGGTTACAGCAAGAAGCAGGAATCACAGTGACTCCCGAGCAGTTCGCACAAGACATATTTGAGTACGGTGAGCGAAAGGGCGATAGAGATCTGATAGACATTCTGGCGAACCGTTCAGCAGATGCCATATCTTTTCTTGAGGCCAACGGTCTCGCCATGAAATTGGCCAATCCTGCTGTATACGCGACAAGACACCAAGCAGAAGCCGGAAGCACCGGCGCCGAAATCGTAAAGGCGCTTTTGCTTGCGGCTCAGTCAAAGGGTGTTACCATCGAAGTGGGAGTAACGGCGCAAGAACTCGTAGTCGAGGACGGCAAAGTAGTAGGAGTGAAGGCGGTTGACGCCGACCAAAAGAGTGTTCTGTACGTGGCTCAGGCCACGATTCTGGCCACCGGCGGATTCGGTGCGAATCCAGAGATGCTGGCACAGTATGTAACCGACTACCCAGGTCTTGGCTCCGACCTGGTCGCTAGGACTGCGACAGGTGACGGACTTAGGATGGCACGCGAGATAGGTGCGGATCTCGTAGCAATGGGGTACGTGCAGGCGTATCCGACGGTGACGGTGCGCGGCGCCACTCTACGAGGTGTTGAGGGTGCAGGTGCGATTATGGTGAACGCTGAAGGCAAGCGTTTTGTGAATGAACTGCTGGACAACAACCAGGTCTCCAAGGCGATGGTTGCACAAGATGGCAAAGTGTTCCTGCTGTTCGCCGGCGAGTACAAAGAGGCCAACGAAAACAACGTAAGGGCCTGGGGAGATCAGGGTATACTGCTAGCAGCAGATACTCTCGAAGAACTGGCAGATAAGATGCAGGTATCGTACGCAAACTTGCAGGCAACTCTAGACGAGTATAATGAGGCTGTCAAGCAAGGTACGGACGCGAGGTTTGGGCGAGCGAGGTTGCCTCTCACACATGAGCAGCCTGCATACTACGCACTTGAGATACACGCCGCCGCGTACACCACGCTGGGCGGAGTCAAGATAGACACCAACGCTCAAGTTCTCAGGTCCGGGCAGCCTATTCCAGGGCTGTATGCTGCGGGTGAGGTTGCAGGTGGTTTGTTTGGAACCAACAAGCCCGGCGTGACCACTGCTACGCAGAACATAGTATTCGGAAGGCTTGCGGCAGACTCCGCAGTTAAGAGCCTGAAGTAGCCCGGGTCAGAAGAAGGTAATGAGGCTGTGAAGAAGAAACAGAGGAGCCTGGGACTAGTTTTACCCAGGCTCCTTAGTTGCGAGGTGGCCCGTGAAGAGAAACGACATCGTATTGGTTTTGCTGCTGCTCGGAGCGGCCATAGTGGGGTTCGGTGCTTGGGCTTTGGTCGGGGCTGCCAGACAGCCGGTGCTCGTGATTCGTGATAGGACGGGCGAGATATACCGCGAGCGTCTGGACGTTGCAGGCGGGCCGATCACTGTTAGCGGGCCTGTCGGTGAGAGCGTAATCGAAGTGTCCGGTAACCAGGTGCGCATGCTGAGTTCAGACTGTCCAGATAAGATATGCATACACATGGGTTGGATATCCAAGCCCGGCCAGGTGATTGTGTGCATGCCCAACAGAGTTATCATAACGTTGGAGGAAGGCGGCAGATGACCGCCTTAGCTTTGTAAGAAAGAGGAGCGTCTTCCGGTTTTGACAAACACTCGAACACTCGTGCTCACTGCGTTGATGACGTCTTTGGCGATGGTGCTCCATTACGTCGAGTCTCTGATACCTGTGCCGTATGTGATGCCCGGTGCGAAGCTTGGGCTGGCAAACGTGGTTGCGCTGTATGCTGTGCTGACTTGGGGAACGGGTCGCGCAGTACTCATCAATGCGCTGCGCACTGTTGCGGTAAGCCTGATACTCGGAACCTTCATGTCACCGGGATTCATCCTTGCGTTTTCAGGTGCGCTGCTAAGCGCTCTTGTAATGGGCAAGACCAGACGCCTTGCTGGCGATTGTCTGAGTGCAGTCGGTTTATCTGTTGTGGGAGCGGTGACGCACAACATCGGTCAGCTGCTTGCGGCAGCGTACATCGTAAGGCAGGCGGGAGTGTTATTCTACCTGCCTTATTTGCTGTTATTTGCCATACCGACAGGTACGTTCATCGGACTGGTGGTATCCAGATTGCCCGGTACGCTTAAGAAGCGTGGATGAGCGCCTGTCGCTGATGAGAGAGCCCTAGACCCAAAAAGCAATGCTGGAGGTGATCTGCATCAAAGAGTCTCGTGTGCCAGAGGTGGTTATCCGCAGGTTGGCGTTGTACCTGCGTGCGTTGAGTCAGATAGATGCTTCTGAGTCGGCATTCGTGTCGTCGCAAGAACTTGCGGCCAAAGTTGGAGTAACTGCGGCACAGGTACGCAAGGACCTCGCGATGTTTGGTGAGTTCGGAAAGCAAGGAGTGGGGTACCACGCAGGCTTCTTGCGCGAAGAGATAGCAAGGATTTTGAAGGCAGACCGCACCATAGAGTTTGTGATAATAGGTGCTGGAGAACTGGGCATCGCTCTAGGTCGCTATACGCTAAGAAAGTACGAATCAGAACAGGCGTACCCGTTTATGCTCACTGCAATGTTTGACATCGATCCTGCCAAAGTTGGGCACAAGGTGGCAGGAATAAGCGTACGCCACATCTCAGAGATGGCGAGAATCGTCAATGAGCGCTGCATCGGCATGGCGCTGCTAACGGTGCCCGAATCTGCCGCTCAGAGTGTCATAGACCTTCTGGGTGAGACTCGCATAAAGGCAGTGCTCAACTTCGCGCCTACTCGGCTCGTTGCACCGAGAGGCATACGCGTGCATAATGCCGATGTGAGTTTAGATTTGCACCACTTAGCCTTCTTTTTGTGATAGTATACGAGTTGGGCACGGAACAAGTCATTCTTGAAGTAATGGTTATGCTGAATTAGAATGATTTGAGAAGGTCTCTGGTAGACGCGGTTTTTGCCAGCTTTCGAGCACATGGAGTGTTGTGTAGCGTGTGCCAAGCAGCCTCAAAGTCATTTTGAGGCTTCGTTTATTGAAGGACAGGTTTTCTGATTGGCACTGGTCCATACGGATTACTTAGAAAAAACGAGGTGAGATACGGTTGGCTATCGAACAAAAGTTGGCCGAACTGGCCGAGCGCCGCAAAGCAGTTCAGATGGGCGGAGGCGCGAAGAGGATTGAGCGGCAGCACCAGGCGGGCAAGATGACTGCGCGTGAGCGGCTCGACGTGTTGCTGGATGAAGGATCGTTTGTGGAGCTCGATCCGTTTGTCAGGCACAGGGCCACTGATTTCGGCATGGATAAGACAGAGGCTCCGGGAGAAGGCATAGTGACTGGTTACGGCACTATAGACGGTAGACGCGTGTGTGTCGCATCGCAGGATTTCACCACGATAGGCGGCTCTCTTGGGGAGATGCACGCGACAAAGATGGTAAAGGCGATGGATCTCGCGAAGAAGACCGGCTCGCCGTTTATCGGGATAAATGATTCAGGTGGTGCCCGGATTCAAGAAGGCGTTGACGCTCTGAGAGGCTACGGAGATATCTTCTACCGCAATACCATGCTGTCTGGCGTTGTTCCGCAGATATCTGTGATAATGGGGCCTTGTGCAGGGGGCGCGGTCTATTCTCCGGCACTTACGGACTTCGTGTTCATGTCAAAAGGTGCGAACATGTTTATCACCGGCCCGCAGGTCATAAAAGCGGTAACCGGCGAGGAAGTGAGCACTGAAGATCTTGGGGGCGCTTACGTACACAACCAGATATCCGGCGTGGCGCACTTCGTGTCAGAGACCGAAGAAGAATGCCTGAAAAGTGTGAGACAACTTGTTGGGTATCTTCCATCTAACAACCTCGAAGACCCTCCACTGCAAGACGTCAGCTCAGAACTGGCTCCAGAACCAAGACTCAGAGACATAATCCCGGTTGACCCCAACAAACCCTACGATATCTACGACGTGATAGACCTTATAGTCGACCCGGGCTCTTTTATGGATGTGCAGGCGTTGTACGCCATGAACATCGTGACCGGTTTTGCGAGGCTCAGTGGCAGAAGCGTTGGCGTAATAGCCAATCAACCGAAGGTTAAGGCTGGTAGCCTGGACATAGATGCATCGGATAAGGCATCAAGGTTCATACGGTTTTGCGATGCCTTCAATATTCCGCTTCTGACGCTGGTGGACGTGTCGGCCTACCTGCCAGGCGTGGTGCAGGAGCATGGTGGGATAATACGTCACGGCGCCAAACTGCTTTACGCATACTCAGAAGCCACTGTTCCCAAACTCACAGTTATCTTGAGAAAGGCATACGGTGGCGCGTATATAGCGATGTGCTCTCGTCACCTGGGCGCGGATATCGTGTTTGCCCTCCCGACTGCCGAGATAGCGGTCATGGGTCCGGCCGGTGCCGCCAATATTATATTCAGAGACGAGATATCCAAGGCAGAGAACCCACAAGAAACACGGCAGAAAAAGATAACTGAGTTCAAGGACAAGTTCGCGAATCCGTATGTTGCTGCGGCTCGCGGTTACGTTGACGACGTCATCGATCCTGCAGACATCCGCCCCAGAGTCGTCAGTGCTCTGATCATGTGTCAGACGAAGGTTGAAGACAAGCCTAAGAGAAAACACGGCAACTTCCCCGTATAGACTTAGGCAGAGCGGGCGGCGAAGGGAGACGATAAAGCAGTGCCAGATACAATTCAAGGGGCCTTGCAGCTTACACTTGTAGCAATGACGGTAGTGTTCGGCGTACTGCTGGGGCTTGGGGTAGTGATCAGGTTGACTCGTCGTGTGGTTGCGTTGTTTGAAAGCCGAGCGGCGGCGCCTGAAGGGACTCAGCCCGAACCTAGCGCCGACACCGAAGTGGAAACAGAACAACCAGAACCGGCTGACGAGTCCGGCCTCTCGGCAGAACGAGTCGCAGTGATCACGGCGGCGGTGTCGGCGTATCTTGCGCAGGACACGAAGTCGTTTGCGCTTCGACGCATAAGCCTCGTGCCGCAGCAAACAGCGCAAAGCGGCTGGGTGAGTGCGGGTCGTCGCAGGCAAGTCGAGCCGTGGCTCTTTTCAAGACAGAGGAGGCGTTAACATGTCCAAAGTGTTTAGAGTGACCGTGAACGGTCAGGCGTACGAAGTGGTCGTTGAAGAGGTCGGCAATAGTGCACCGACCCAGGAAATAGCCGCAGCCAAGCCAGCGCTGAGGCCGGAGCCCAAGCCTGTTGCGGCAGCACAGCCTAGACCGGAGCCCAAACCTGCTACTCCTGCACCGAAGAAGCCCGCGGCACCGGCTGCGGCCGGTGGAAAAGGTGTTATCACCGCTCCCATTCCGGGCGTGATAACCGAGGTCAAGGCTCAGGCAGGACAGAAATTGGCAGCCGGCGCCGTGGTAATGGTGCTTGAAGCAATGAAGATGCAGAACGAAATATCCGCACCACATGCGGGTACGGTAAGGGAGATATTTGTGGCTTCAGGCGCTACGGTCAACACGGGTGACCAGCTGGTGGCCATCGACCCAGAGTAGGAAAGGGGGGAGGGCCGACAGGCCACGTTCTTATGAACTTCGCTGAAATGTTTGCTACTCTATACAGAAGTACCGGTATATACGCACTGTCTAGCGGCAACGTGGTCATGCTGCTTGTTAGTTTCGTGCTGCTGTACCTTGCGATCAAGAAGGGCTTCGAGCCCCTGTTACTACTACCGATCGCGTTCGGGACAATCCTCGCCAACCTACCTGCTACCGGAATAATGGAAGAAGGACGCTTGATAAAACTGCTCTACTTTGGGATAGAGCACGAGCTGTTCCCTCCGCTCATATTCCTTGGTGTTGGTGCGATGACAGACTTTGGTCCGATGATAGCCAATCCCTCAACCATGCTGCTCGGCGCAGCGGCACAGTTCGGAGTGTTTATCGCTCTGATGGGCGCTCAGATGTTTGGGTTCAGCATCCATGAAGCCGCGTCTATCGGCATAATCGGAGGGGCCGACGGGCCTACAGCGATCTACACAACCATGAAACTCGCGCCTCACCTGATAGGCCCTATTGCCGTAGCGGCGTATTCGTACATGGCGCTCGTACCAATGATACAACCGCCTATTATGAGGGCTTTGACCACAGATGCGGAGCGCAAAATAAGCATGACTCAGCTGCGGGCGGTATCTAAGATCGAGAAGATCATATTCCCTGTCGCTGTGACTATCTTGGTGTCACTACTTCTGCCGACGATCGCTCCGCTACTCGGTATGTTGATGCTCGGCAACCTGTTTCGCGAGTCAGGCGTTGTTGAGCGGCTTAGCAAGACTGCGGCAAACGAGCTGATCAACATTATCACGATTTTCCTTGCGCTTTCGGTAGGGGCCACGATGAATGCAGAGAACTTCCTTAACGTTGGAACCCTGGCGATCATAGCAATGGGACTTGTTGCGTTCTGCGGTGGTACCGCCACAGGCGTGCTGCTCGGCAGGCTGATGTGCAAACTGACGGGCGGAAGGGTAAACCCGCTTATCGGAAGCGCCGGCGTATCGGCTGTGCCGATGGCTGCCCGAGTCTCGCAATCTGAAGGACGCAGGCACAACCCAAGCAATTTCCTGCTGATGCACGCAATGGGGCCCAATGTCGCAGGCGTGATAGGAAGTGCGGTGGCTGCCGGAGTGATGCTTTCGCTGCTTGGAGGCTAGAGAAAACCAATACTCCCTTGCCCCGGGGTGTTCCGGGGCTTTTGCTTAAGTAACCATCTATCTGAGTGGGAGGTAGAGCCATGAAAAGACCGCTTGAGGGTTTGCGCGTGCTGGATATGTCCCGAGTGCTGGCAGGTCCTTACACCACCATGATACTAGGAGACCTTGGTGCCGAGATAATCAAGATAGAGATGCCTGGCAGCGGAGATGACTCCCGTAGTTTTGGTCCGTTCATTGATTCTGAAAGCGCGTACTTCATGAGCATTAACCGTAACAAGAAGAGCGTTGCACTAAATCTCAAGATTGAGCGTTCAAAGGAAATAATCAAGCAGCTCGCCGCCAAGAGCGACATACTGGTGGAGAACTTTCGCCCGGGCACCATGGACAGGCTGGGTATCGGGTGGGACGTACTGAAGCAGATTAACCCCAGACTGATATACGCGGCGGCGTCTGGTTTCGGCAGGACGGGCCCATACACCGCCAAGCCAGCCTACGACATCATCGTGCAAGGTATGGGCGGTATCATGAGTATCAACGGTCAGCCCGACTCGCCACCTACGCGTGTGGGTGTGTCCATAGGCGACATAGCCGCAGGCTTGTACACAGCCGTGGGGATACTCGCAGCGCTCGAGGAGCGTCATTCCAGCGGTCTCGGCCAACTGGTTGACGTGGCCATGCTGGATTGCCAGCTTGCCATCTTGGAGAACGCGCTTGCACGCTATCTCATAAGCGGTGAAGTGCCGGGCCGGCTAGGAAACAGGCATTCGACCATAACTCCTTTTACCTCGTTCAGCACTCTTGATGGTGACATGATCGTAGGTGCAGGAAATGATGCCATATTCGTCAGGCTCTGTGATGCTATAGGCAAGCAGGAATTGGCACAGGACGCAAGGTTTGTGACGAACCGTGACCGTACCGAGCACTGGGAGAGCCTGCAGCAAACACTTGAGGATGTATTTAAGACACGCACGACAGATGAGTGGTTAGAGAAACTTGAGTCTTTGGGCATTCCGTGCGGCCCGATAAACACGATCGATAGAGTCGTAGAAGACCCACAGGTAAAGGCGAGGCAGATGCTAGTGCATGTGGAACATCCAGCGGTGGGTGCACACACGCTTGCTGCCCTGCCAGTCAAATTGTCCAGAACTCCGGCCGGTATAGACTCTCCAGCGCCTGTTCTGGGACAGCACACTGAAGAAGTGCTTAGGCAGCTGCTCATGTATTCGGACGAACAGATTGACGAGTGCAGCGAGGTTGGCTGCTTTACAGCTTGAGGCGGTGAGAGTACATGCTGGAGATCGCTGAAAAAGTGCTTGCAGGTGACAAACGCGCGATCAGTCGAGCAATCAGTCTAGTTGAAGACGATGCTCCCGAGGCACGCTGTATCATGCGCGAACTGCATGCGTACACCGGAAGCGCATACATCATCGGCGTTACCGGACCTCCGGGCGTTGGCAAGAGTACTCTTGTCGACTCTCTTGCAAATCAGTACCGAAAGGCTTGCAAGACGGTAGGTATTGTTGCTGTCGATCCAAGCAGCCCTTTCAGCGGCGGAGCTCTGTTGGGTGACAGAATCAGAATGCAGCGGCATGCGCTTGATCCCGGAGTCTTTGTGCGCTCGCTTGCGAGCAGAGGCAGAGTGGGTGGCATCTCAGCTGCTACTTCACAGGTCGTCAAGATACTTGATGCAGCCGGTAAAGATGTAGTCATCGTGGAGACGGTGGGGGCTGGCCAGTCTGAAGTAGACATCATGCAGCACGCTCACAGTGTTGTCGTTGTCATGGCGCCGGGCCTAGGCGACGATATCCAGGCGATTAAGGCGGGCATACTCGAGATTGCGGACGTGTTTGCCGTGAACAAGGCTGACCTAGACGGCGCCAAGAAGACATTGAGAGATCTCGAAATGGCTCTAGAGATGCGGTCTGCCAAGGGGTGGAAGCCTCCGGTAGTGCTCACAGTCGCGCGCTCTGACCAAGGTACGGACGAACTAGTACGCAAACTAGATGAGCACGTGCGCTTCATGCAGAGCGGCAGCGGATGGCAAGACAAACTAGAAAAGAGAGCCATGGCCGAAGTACGAGACCTCGTGGCTCAGACACTCGTACGTGAAGTGATTGGCGCAGAACAGCAGCGCCTGATGTGTCTGTCTGCGATGGTGGCGTTACGCGAGATCGATCCTTACCAGGCGGCGAGCGAGATCATCGAGCAGTACCACCGCAAGGTCAAAGAACAGCCGACGGAGCCAGAGCGGTGAGCCGACAACGCTGTTCTGCGATACATTGGAAGCGAGTAGTGCTACTATTCTTTTTGGGATGGGCGCTTATCTATGCCAATCGGATAGTGTTTTCTGCAGTGTTAACCGAGATAGCTTTAGAGTGGAGATTGTCAAAAACGGAACTTGGGCTACTTAGTTCTGCATTTTTCATGGCATATACTCTGGGTCAGGTTCCCACAGGTTTCCTGGCAGACAAGTTCTCAAAACGAGTGCTGCTGCTCCCGGGTTATTATCTTCAAGGAGCAGCGGCTGCAGCAAGCGGCATGGTCGGCTCGAGCGCTGCGTTTCTTCTGGCACGCGTTCTTGCGGGTGCCGGTCAGAGCACCTACTACGCTTCGCAATATGCGCTTGCGGCTCTTTACGTGCCTCGCGAAAAACGGGCGCAAGGAGCAGCCGTAATCAACGCGGGCATGGCAGGCGGAGTGTTGATAGGACTGATGGCGGGCAGCATAGCCGTGTTCCATCTCGGACTTAACTGGCGTGTCCCCATGGTTGTGCTCGGCGTAGCATCAGTCGCTCTCGGGCTGTGCATACACCTCTTTGTGGCTGAGACTCCCCGTCCCACTGGCGATAGCAGGCAAAATGACACTGCTATGCAACCCAAGGTACGGCAGAATCCACTCGGCACTCGGGATTTCTGGCTCATGTGGTTCACGGCCCTTGGGACGCAATACAGCCTTTACCTGGTATTGACATGGTTGCCATTTTACTTACAGGAAGCTCGAGGCCTGACCGGCTCGGCTGCGGGCGTAGCATCAAGCTTGATGCCGCTTCTTGCTGCTCCGTCGGGTATAGCGGCTGGCTGGCTTTCCGACCGATTCGGCACAAGGCGCAAGATACTTGTCACGCTTGTGCCCTGTTCGCTGGTTGCACTTGCTTTGATAGGCTTCTCGAAAACGTATGCGATGCTTTATATTGGACTAGCTCTTTACGGCATAACCGGCAAGTTAACCATTGACCCGCTCATAGTTGCGGCTGTTCAAGACATAAGCGGCGATCAGGGCCGGGCCAGCGCGCTTGGCGTGCTAAATTTCGCCAGCACTGTTTCAATGGTCGCGGCACCTGCGGTAACAGGCTATCTGGTGGATGTCACAGGCTCTTTCAGCAGCGCATTTTGGGTGGCAATCTTGCTTGCAGGTGTGTCGTCTGTTGCGGTATCGCTTACGCGTGAACAGCGTGCGACGCTTCGAGAGAACTGACGCGCTACCTCTTCAGCAGGCTTTCTATCTGGATGCGCATCTCCTTCGCCTTGTCCTTGCCGAGCACGAGTCTGCCTGAGATCTCCGCCCAGCGTGCGAGTTCGGGAATGTCGTGGCGGTCGATCTGCTTTGGTGCGGTGCGCAGGTGAAACACGCACTGCCTGGAAAGAAAGCTGTCCGCTTCGTCACCGAGGTAAGGCTTGCACACGTCTACGACCAGGTTGTACACTATCGTTCCGCCCCCTTGGGTGTATGCTTTCACTAAGCACTATCGACGACCGAACTCTTATCTGTTTAGATGCAACTAAAGGAGACGCAGGGTCAGTGATAGAAATTGGAACAGCATACCTAAAGCGAGGAGCAATTCCTTATGAAAACACTAGTTATTGGTGGTTCCCGGTTCGTCGGACTCAGGTTGGTATGGGAGCTTACTGGGCAAGGTCATGAAGTGTGCGTGCTCAACAGAGGAACCACGCCAGCACCTCTACCTCAGGGTATCGAACGCATAACTTGTGATAGAAAGGATCCGACGGCGCTAAGGAAAGCGCTTAGCAAGCGAGAATTCGACGCCGTGTTTGACATCATCGCATACGTGCCCGACGATACCAAGCCACTTGTTGAGATTCTTGACGGCAAAGTGGGTAAGTTCGTGCACGTGAGCACAGGTAGTGTCTACAAGTCGCAAAATGTGTTTCCCTGGAAAGAGCATTTCGACAAAGTTACCGATAACAGTGAGGGCGAGTATGGCTACCAGAAGCAGCTAATAGAAGAAGTGCTATTCGCCGCGTACCATCGTAGCGGTTTTCCTGCGGTTATGATAAGACCCGGTGTTATATACGGCCCACACAACAACGTCTACAGAGAGAGCATGCTGTTTGACAGGATAGTCAAGGGGCGGCCGGTGCTTGTGCCCGGTGACGGCACGTACCTCACTCAGTTCGGCTACGTCGATGACCTGGCTAGGCTGCTCGTGCTTGCAGCCAGAAGCGAGTGCAGTTCCGGTCAGGCGTACAACTTCGCGGGCGAATATGCGTACCCCATGAACGACTACGTCGAGATGCTGTTTGAGGCTGGTGGGAAGCCCGTTCAGATGATGCACTTCGCACCTGAAAAGGTGGGGCTGTCTATAAAAGAAGTGTCAAAAGTGTTTCCGTTTCGATTCCGTACGCATACGGTGCGTGACATCTCTAAGGCGATATATGAGCTGGGCTACGCTGAGCAAATGTCGCTTCGAGAGGGGCTCAAGCATTCGTATCGATGGTACATTGAGCATCAGATCGAAAGAACAGACATTGACTTCAGTCTTGAGGACAGGATAATGGCGAGTGTCTGACGTACTGGAGAATTCACAAAACCCTTGCCGAGCAAGGCAAGGGTTTTGTGTTTGATGACACCAATAAGCATATAAGGAGTTAGCTAAGAATCTTGACAGAAATTGCATAACGTATTTAAAATGAAACCATAACTAATAGGTAGGAGGCTGATGCCGAGATGAGATTGCACGATCCGGATGAGCCGGTCTACGTCATCAGTGTGGCGGCAAGACTGCTCGGCGTTAGCACTCATGTGCTCAGAATGCTCGACCGTGAGGGGATTCTGGAACCGGCTCGCACCGAGAAGAATATCCGGCTGTACTCCGAAAACGACTTGATCCAGATAAGGCATATCTGTCACCTGATGCGCGAGGAGCGGATTAACCTAGCCGGAGTCCGCGCCATCATGCGTATAGAGATGTCGAGAAGGGCGGTCCGGGTGACAGAGCGCCAAGGGTCTATCAAGCCTCGAGACAAGCAGCAATCTGACACATCAGCAAGTACGAAGAAGAACGAAGAGTTTATGCTTATGAGACGTCGCTAAAGCGTCAAAAGCAGGAGGTGCACTAGATGGGAAAAGTAGTGGGAATTGACTTGGGTACTACCAACTCTGTAATTGCGGTCATGGAGGCGGGCAAACCCACAGTCATCATCAACTCCGAAGGAGACAGAACGACGCCTTCCGTAGTGGGATTCGCAAAGAACGGAGACAGGCTGGTCGGAAAACTCGCGAGACGCCAGTCTGTGCTAAACCCGGAGAACACAGTATACTCAATCAAGCGTTTCATGGGAAGGCGCTATGACGAGGTGGCACTTGAGCGGGGCAGAGTGCCGTACCAGGTCAAGTCCGGCTCGAGCAACGAGGCGAGGGTATTCATCCCCGCCGTCTCGAAGGAGTTCACGCCGGAAGAGATATCGGCCATGATCATGCGCAAGATGAAAGAGGACGCAGAAAAGTACCTCGGTGAGCCTGTGAAGCAAGCTGTGATCACGGTACCTGCGTACTTCAACGATTCGCAACGCCAGGCCACCAAAGATGCTGGGCGTATAGCGGGGCTTGAAGTGCTTAGGATCATCAACGAGCCGACTGCAGCTTCTCTCGCATACGGCATGGATAAGAAGAAGAGTGAGACGATTTTGGTATGGGATCTTGGCGGCGGTACGTTTGACGTATCGGTGCTCGAGGTTGGCGATGGAGTGTTCGAAGTAAAGTCTACCGCCGGAGACACTCACTTGGGCGGAGACGATTACGACCAGAGGCTTGTCAGCTACTTCGTTGATGAGTTCAAGAGAGAACACGGGATCGATCTTAGAAAAGACAGACAAGCTTTGCAGCGGCTGATTGAAGCGGCAGAAAAGGCCAAAGTTGAACTGTCTCAGGTGGTTGAGACCACCGTAAGTCTGCCGTTTATTACCGCAGATCAACATGGCCCGAAGCACTTTGAAGCCAAGATTACCAGGGCGAAGTTTGAAGACCTGACTCAGGATCTGACGGATCGCTGTGTAGGTCCGTTCAACCAGGCGTTGAGCGACGCCAAACTGAAACCTTCTGAGATAGACGAGGTTATTCTCGTAGGCGGATCCACACGCATGCCTGTCATACAGCAACTGGTTAAGAAACTGACAGGAAAAGAACCGAACAGAGGTGTGAACCCCGACGAAGTGGTTGCAGTAGGTGCAGCGATTCAGGCTGCTGTGCTGTCGGGAGAAGTGAAGGATGTCGTACTGCTCGACGTAACGCCGCTGACACTCGGAATAGAGACGCTCGGCAATGTGATGACTGCGCTCATTCCGAGAAACACGACCATTCCCACGAGGAAGAGCGAGATATTCACGACGGCTGCAGATGGGCAGACGCAAGTGGAGATACACGTGCTTCAGGGCGAACGCAGCATGGCACGCGATAACAGGACGCTAGGCCGGTTCCAGCTTGTGGGCATACCGCCGGCACCACGCGGCGTTCCTCAGATCGAAGTGACTTTTGACATCGACGCCAACGGCATTCTCAATGTGGCTGCCAAAGATCTTGGTACAGGCAAAGAACAGAAGATAACTCTTACTGCATCGACTCAGCTGACGCGCGAAGAGATAGACAATATGGTAAGAGAATCTGAGAAACACGCTGAAGAAGACAAAAAACACAAAGAAAAGGCTGAAGCTCGCAACAAAGCTGATAGCCTCATATATTCCGTCGAGAAGAATCTCAAAGAGGTTGGAGACAAACTCGATGCGAAAGACAAGCAGAATGTCGAGAGCAAGCTCGCCGAACTGAAGCAGTCTCTTGACTCAGATGATACCTCGCTGATCACGCGACTGACCGACGAGCTGCAGACAGCATCGTACAAGTTGGCCGAAGAACTGTACAAAAAGCAGGCCGAAGCGCAGGCGCAAACCGCAGGCTCGGAAGCCGGACAGCCAAACACGGATGACGATGTTGTCGACGCGGAGTTTAGACCCTCCGATGAGAAAGAGGAGAAGAAATAGCGCGGGCGGGCGGCTTTTTCGCCCGCTGCCCCAAAGTACGCGGAGGTGCGATTGATGGAGCAGCATAGAAAATGCGACAAGCCACAAGAGCAATCTCATCAAGAGGGCGTTGCCGAGCAGAACACGGGCTGCGTGGATTCTGACATGGAAAAAAGACTAGAGGACGCGCTGGCAGAGGCGGAGAAGAACTGGGATTTGTTCCTTCGGAGTAGAGCCGAGTTGAGCAATTTCAAGGCGCGAGTTGAACGCGACTACGAAGCTTCTCTGCGGCGCGGTAAGAAAGACCTCTTTCTGAAGATCCTTGAGATAAAGGACAACTTTGACCGAGCACTTGGCACCGAAAACACCTCGCTTGAGGCGTTTGTCGAAGGTATGCGGATCATAGCTCGACAGATTGACTCGCTTCTCGCATTTGAGGACGTACAGCCGGTCGAGGCTGTCGGCAAACCATTTGATCCGGCGCTCCACGATGCCGTGGCTTCGTGGGAGTCTGATGAGGTAGCCGAGCCGACATGCACCGATGAGATCCAACGCGGGTTCATATACAAAGGCGAGGTTCTTCGGCCAGCGAGGGTACGGGTTGCCAAGCCGAAATCGGAGTAAACGGTGAGGTGGTGGGCGCGTGCAGTACAAAGATTACTACAGCATACTGGGCTTGAGCAAGAACGCTTCAGAAAAACAGATAAAGAGCGCCTACCGAAGCCTGGCAAGGAAGTTTCATCCTGACGTGAATAAGAGTGCGGATGCAGCCGAGCGTTTCAAGGACATTAACGAGGCCTATACGGTTCTATCCGATCCTGCCAAGCGTCGCAAGTACGATGAACTCGGTTCTAACTGGCAAGCGTACGAACGGGCAGGTGCGACGCCGGGAGCAGGCAGGCGAACGGTGTTTACGTCGAGTGGTAGAGCGGCGAACTTTGACTTCTCGCCATTTTTCGAGATGTTCTTCGGAGATATGAGGGGTGAACCGCACGGCACGGGAGTGTTCAGAGACTTATTCCAGAGTTGTGGCGCGCAGACCGCAGCGAGCCACCAGACGCCAAATGCCCAAGAGCACGAACTCCTCGTAAGCCTTGAAGAAGTAGCACGAGGAGGCCAGAGGCAGGTGCAGATCGCGGGGAAGAGCTTGAGCGTGAGCATTCCGGTAGGCATTCGAGAGGGCGCCAAATTGCGTATCGAAGCAGCCAAAGCCGGATTGACTTCCGATCTGATGCTCGTGGTCAGGTACAGTGCGCACCCGGTCTACAAGAGAGTCGAAGACGACCTCGAGGTGGAACTCGACGTGCCTGTCACGCAGGCCGTGCTCGGCGGCGAGGTGCAGGTACCGACGCTCTATGGTGATGTTACAATGCAAATCCCGCCTGAAACTCAAGCGGGCAAGGTATTTAGACTAAGGGGTAGGGGACTGCCGCGGTGGAAGTCGAAGGCCAATAGTGATCTCAGAGTGCGCATCCGCATAGTGCTTCCCAAGCCGCTTTCCGAACAGGAGCGAGATCTGTTCAGAAGGATGCATGCGCTCAAACACAAGTAGCAGAATACTAGACCAAATATGGCTCGATTAGGCGCCTGCTGCAAGCGTGCAGCAGGCTTTCTGTATGTGCGAAGGGAATTCATGACTTGCGCTAACTGGTTGTGGCTAATGCGTGCACAAGTTGCGAGACTGATGGGGGGGATTGTGTGTTCGTGCGGGACGTCATGACACCGATAGTGCAGAGCGTATCGACCTCTGACTGCTTAGCCGATGCACTTCGGGTCATGGCTGACTCAGGGTTCGAATCACTTGTGGTGACAGAACAGCGAGTGCCGCTCGGTATCGTATCTCTCAAACAGGCGGCACTCTTCTTTCTGCAGAATCCCGCAGCCTCACCCGAGAAACTTTGCGTGCGTGAGGTGTTCACAGCGACAAGTATCACGGTGGAGCCGGATGATGTGATTGAAGAGGCCGCTTATAAGCTTGAAAGACACGACCTGGATGCACTGCCGGTTGTGTCACCCGAGAGTGGGCGACTCGCAGGAGTCATCAGCCCTTCGGATGTGCTCAGAGCTTTCGTATACTTGCTCGGACTGCGTTCGCGCAGCAGCAGGATTACACTCAGGGTGAACGATCGAGTTGGGGCGCTCGCCGATATCTGTCAAATCGTCAAGAGAAGCGGACTCAGCATAGCAAGCCTCGCTACCTTCCGGGCGGAAAACCAAGACGAAGTCGTTGTTGTGCTGAGGGTTAGGTCAACAGACGTAGGAGCATTGCTCAGCACGCTCAACGCTGCAGGGTACAAGGTAGTGCATGAAGCGTGCGTATGGGAATAATGATTGGGGGAGTAGAAGGTGAGATTTCCTGAGAACAAGCTTAAGAGTCTGCTGAAGTCAGGCAGGAAGGCTGTGGGAGCGTTTCTGATGATCCCGTCTGTCCACCTCGTAGAGATGCTAGGTTACTCTGGATTAGACTTCGTGATAATCGATGCTGAACATGCAAGACCCAGCATTGAGACGCTCGAAAACATGATAAGAGCATGCGAGGTGTCCGACACCGTCCCGATAGTGCGCATCCCGAATCTTACCGACAGGACTCATTACATCTATGCACTGGACAGCGGCGCAATGGGTGTACAGGTTCCCATGGTGGAGAGCAGGCAAATGGCGGAGCAGGCTGTCAGAATGGCCAAGTACCATCCGATGGGGATGCGTGGTCTTGCAGGCGGCAGAGCCACCAAGTACGGAGCCATTCCACTAGACGAGTACGTAGAACAGGCAAATGAGCAGACAATGGTTATTGCTCAGGTAGAGACTGCTCAAGGCGCGTTATGCGCCGGAGAGATAGCATCGGTAAACGGGATAGACGCGGTGTTCATTGGACCGGTTGACCTTAGCCAGTCTATGGGGCTGCCTGGGAGACCAAGCGACGCAAGGGTTCAGCAGGCCATCTACGAGACCGCAAAAAGGGTCACTGACGTCGGAACGCCGGTGGGCTCGCTCACCGCCTCGGCTGCCGAGGCATCCAAGCAACTCGAAAACCGGTTTCAATTCATGTGCGTGATACCTCAGTTCATGCAGTGGAAATCGGTTGTAGATGATATCCGGAGCATGTAGCGCATCATCTTTCTTGTACGGCTCCTGTTGAACGGATGCTCACTGTGGTGTGTATCTGCCATTTGACGGTCTGGAAAACGTCGTGCCACGCAGCACCGGAAGTCTGCCAAATATCTGGCTCCAAGCGGTACACGACGAGACCAAGGCCTATTGAATCAAGATGGTACACTTCCTGAAGCAGTCGCATAGTGTTTGAAGCTTCTTGCGTAACGAACTCGGCGATACGCCGCTCTAGCGAGTGCAGATCAGCGTTTGCTAAGGCGGCGTTCGTCTGCGTGTGAGCGTCGGCCAGTTCGGCGACGATGTCTATCAGGATTTCAAAAGTTGGAAGACCATTGCCAGCGGTGTTGGGTTTAATCTTGGCATCTGCGCTTACTACCATAACGGTTAACCAGTCTTGTTCAGTAAGGGGGATGCCCAGAGCGGTGCCCTTAAGAGCTCCTCTGAGCCAGAGCAGCCCCCTGCTTTCGTCCGCAGACAAGATGGTCTGAAGACGGTCATCACGGAAAAGAGCCATACGATCCATTCGAAGCGCCAGGTGCGACCCCGACTCTTGTTCTTGCTCGGACTGCTCAGTTTCGGCTTGTTGAGGTATGTCCAAACCGCATACAGGCAACACCGGGTGTATACCGGGCAGAGCCATATCAAGCATGAACTCGCGTGCGGTCATGCTCGTGACAAACCCCGTGATGTTTCCGAGCTGCAATAGCCCCTGCATCTCTTCAGCCGCGGTGTCACGCAAGGTGCGAGTTGCGAGCAGTGTCGATACATCAGCGTCTCCGAGCACAAGCAGAAGTGTTCTTCGCAACTCGCGTTGTCTCTTGACAAAGTCAAGTGCGGGAGAAACGCCGCGAGTTGCGGCAAGCTCACGACCGATGACCAACACGTCAGAGTTGCCCAAGAACACACGCTTGCCCTCGGTAAGCGCGAGACTTCGCAGAGACTCAAATACCGTATGGGCGGTGGCACAGAGCACCCTGGTGGGATGCTCGGGAGCACCTCCATTTCCGGCGACTGTCTCCGGGTTAACTAATTCCACACAGAGCGTCACTTGAGTGTTCTCCGCTGAGTCTACCGCAAACGCCGATGCAACGGTAAGGTCTACGGGTTCCACGAAACTCCAGCAACCCGCGCACACAAGCGATATGGCGCAGAGCATGAGCACACATCTACTTCGCATATCGCGTGTCTCCTTTGGTCTCGGCTTTGGTTATGAGCGCGGCGAGCACGGGTGTGAGTATGAGGATTACGGCGACAATCGGAAGCACAACCGCAACTCGTGCCCGGACGGACGGTTCTTCTGCAAAGAGCGTCTGGGCAAGCGCCAGGTTCACCGCTGCCAGCGGAAAGATGAACGGCTCGTGACGCCTGAGGCCGAACAAGTCTGCCAGTGCTCGGCTTGCAGCATGAAGGAACAGTGCAATCTTGAGACAGAGCACCCCTATCCACGCCGAAAGCACTGCGACCTCCAATCTATCAAGCACGTGTGGCACGCGGATGTTCTTGGCCAAGTGGTACATCGGTGAAAGCAGCTCGCGTGCCTCTTGCGCGCTGAACACCATGATTACCACAGCGGACGCCAAAGTGAGCATGACGCCTGACACGACTACTGAATAGAGAGCTGCATTGCGAATACCGGTAGAGGGAGAGGTGTTTGGGTGAAGCATCGGGATTACTGCCAGAGAAAGCGCTGTCCAGGCGAGCGGCACGATTGAAGTGTGCAGCAACGGCCAGACACCGCGAGCGAATCGTGGCAGTAGCCTCGCCGAGTCCATTGAGTTCAGCGTACCCACTATGGTCAATGCCACCAGGAAAAGAAGCAACACAAACACTGGTTGACTCAACCTCCCCAGCGTTCCAAGACCTAGAGAGGCTGCGTACGCTCCAAACAGCAGAGATGCGGTGACAAGCACTCCCTGAGGCGTATTGGAAAGCGCAACGCTTACAAACAGTGACGAAAGCTGGCCTGCAAAAAAGGCGGGTACGGCGGCAATGATCGCGATGTACGGCAGAACCAGCAGCACTCCGAGAAGTCTGCGACTCGCACGCAGACTGGAGATCATTCCAACAGTGCCGATCTTGCTTGACGCCCAGCATATGGCGCAAGCAAGCGGTAGGGAGAACATCATTGCGAGTGCTGCCGACGCCCACGAGTCCTCTTGTGCGGTGCTCAGGCTAATGACCGGCATCGTGACAATTATTACCGCGCTTCGTATCGATGTAAGCATGAAGAACAGGTTTCTGTCAGTCGTGTTGTTCCTTGTTCTTTGCCGGTTCATCCTGTGCTTCATCCCCCTCGCTGTGTTCGTTGTTCCGGTTGCTGGTGAGCACCGGTGGATAACCTCGGGGTATACCTTGCCTGAACTTATCGCTGCCCTGGCTCCATTGAGGCCGCCTGCGCGAGCGGTACTGCGGTGGAAACACCGCCAACTTGTCTGTGAGCTGTGACGTGTAATTGGGCGACAAGAACTCGAAGTACGGGTAACCGACGGAAGTGAGACTGCACGCATAAGCCAGCAAGAACATGGCGGAAAGCCCGAGACCGAATAGGCCGAGCAAACCGGATGCGATGATTATCGGGAAGCGTAACAGCCGAAATGCTATCGCAAGGCCGTAGCCGGGGATGGCGAAACTGGCGATGGTTGCGAATGCAACGATTATCACCATGCCGGGTGGAGCAAATCCGGCCGTTACCGCCGCGTCCCCGATTATGAGTGCACCTACTATACTCACTGCGACACCGATCGGTCGAGGCAGCCTGACGCCTGCTTCTCTGAGTATCTCAACGGCTACTTCCATGAGCAGAGCAGTGATAAGCGTACCGAAAGGAATTCCTTCGTGCGTGGCGACTATTCTAAGAAGCAGAGAAAGCGGTACGAGCTCCTGATGGTATCCGACTGCTGCCACGTAGGCGGCAGTAGAAAAAGTGGCAGCCATAAACGCCACAAAGCGCAGCAGCCGGACGGCGCTCGACAGATACACGTTCTCATAGTAATCGTCACTTGCTTGGATGAACACCCAAGCAGACACAGGCATCAGCAGCACGTGCGGTGAGTTGTCGACGACTACCGCAACGCGACCTTCAAGCAGCGAAGCGGCTACCTTGTCGGGTCTTTCAGTGCGCTCCACCAGTGGAAATATCGATAGCGGTGAATCGGATATGAGTTGCTCAAGCTGGCCTGCCTCGAGTATGCCGTCGATATCAATGCTATCCAGCCTGCGGTTGACTTCTTCAACTACATGTGGGTCGGAAACGTCGGTCATCCATAGGATCGCAGTGTCTGTCTGTGAGCGCTTCCCAAGCCTCACTTCTCGGACCGCGAGATGAGGTGTCCTGAGGCGGCGTCGCACGTGTGTGATGTTAGTGCGCATCGACTCTGTGAAGCCGTCGCGAGGGCCACGAATGACGGTTTCTGTTGCCGGTTCTTCCACACCGCGAGAAGGCCAGCCTTTTGTATCAAGTACAAGCGCCGAGTCTGCGCCGTCCACCAATACTACGGTGTCACCCTTTAGCACTGCTATCACGGTCTCGTCCAACGTCTTCTCACGCATCACCGCAGCATATGCAAGGTATCTGTGTTCGAGCTGTTCAATTAGGTGCCGGCCGCTGCCGCTTAGTCCAGGCTCTGTGATTCGGGAAAGAAGCATGGCGTCTTTCATGATTCTCTCGGAGATGGCATCTCTATCTGCAAGTCCTTCTATATGCAGTACTGCCACGCGCGTTCCGGGACGACCGACCACGATTTCGCGTATCTTGAAGTCATTTGCGTGCTCGAACAGGCGTCTGAATACGCCGAGTGAATCTTCAATGCGCGAAGGCACGTCTTCCGGGATCGACGGTTTCGCCGTACTTGGCTTGCTGATGGTCGGTTGCTTCTGCTTGCGGCTTTTCTTGCCGAACGGCCAGAGCCTCATCTTGCTGCCTCCTGTCGACTGACAGTATTCCCATCAATCTCTTTCTTAAGAGTCAAAGGCTCGAATGAAGTGGAGCGCGATGACAAACGCCGAAAGACAAGAAGCTTAGCAGGTTCTGATTTGCATCTGTTGTGTGAGGGTAGCACACAGCAAAGACGCTGTCTTAATATCTTCAGAGTTTCGGAGTTGGCGAGGTTTCACTGAGTGAGTATGAGTAAAGTTTAAGTAGGTTTGCAATGGAGAGGTGAAGAAAGAGACCTCACTACTAGG
>CAYQIY010000022.1:0-48147 GCA_964417635.1 uncultured Pseudomonadota bacterium
GCTCACGAGCTTTGCTTTGGCATAAGTACGAAACGCTCTGGTGATTTCCACCTTAACCGTCTCACCTATTAGTTTGCCCGCACCTTCTATGTCAACCACGTAGCCGTCAATCCTTGAGATACCGTCCCACGCGTTTGTGACATGGGGCTCTTCCACCTTCAGGTCGAGTCTTTGCCCAGATTTCACCGGAAGCGCCTTCGATTCCACTTCCTGACGCGAGCCAATGGCTTTTATGTTCATTCCTTCAAGGTGTACTTCGCTTGAGCCCTTAACGTATATGGACTTGCCAGTGTCACGCTCAAGTTCCTTCAAGTTGGCACCTCCCGAGCCTATGACCAAAGCGGCCACAGACGGGTGGAGTTCAACCAAGATGGCTTCGCTTGAAGAGTGCCTCAGGATTCGCCTGATTTCTCTGCGCGCCTTCGCAGCCATTGTCTCCTCTGACATCGTCCGACCGCGCCCCTCACAGTAGGGACAGGCGCGCTGCAGCACCGCATCGAGCCCCTGCCTCACCTTCTTGCGTGTCATCTCGACCAACCCGAGCTGTGTAAGGCCGAGCACGTTCGTTCTGGTACGATCTTTCTTCAGTTCGGTCTCAAGCACTTCAACGACCTTATGCCTGTGCTCGTGCGATTCCATGTCTATGAAATCGACTATGATGATACCCCCGAGGTCTCTCAGCCTGAGCTGACGCGCGATCTCCTTCGCCGCCTCGATGTTCGTCTTGAACACCGTGTCCTGCAGATCAGTCGTACCCACAAACTTGCCCGTATTGACGTCGATGGCTGTAAGCGCCTCAACGTGGTCTACCACCAGGTAACCCCCTGATTTCAACCACACTTTCTTATTGAGCGCTTGATCGATATCTGTCTCAAGCCCGTAAAGATCGAACAGGTTTCTATCATGGCTTTGGAATAGATGCACTCTGTTCTTGATGTGCGGTGAGATAATATCGAGCAATTCAAGCACTTTCTCGTATTCCTGGCGGTTGTCTATCTGAAGCCTTTTCACATCAGAGGTGAACAGATCCCGCACAATACGATAGATAAGTCCAAGGTCTTTATGAATCAGCGCAGGCGCTGGGGTGTTCTTCGCCTGACTCTGTACTCGCGACCAAAGCCGCGCGAGAAAATCTAGGTCCTGGTGTATTTCGACCTCAGATCCCGACTCTGCCACTGTCCTTACGATGAGACCCATTCCGGGTAGTTTCATCTTCTCGGCGAGCTTGCGAAGCTGTTCACGTTCAGGCTCGTCCTGTATGCGCCTTGATACCCCTATGTAATCAACTGTGGGCATCAGCACCAGATAGCGTCCGGGCAAAGTGAGATGCCTGGTGACTCGAGCACCTTTGGTGCCTATGGGCTCTTTTGCAACTTGCACCAGAATCTCCTGGCCCACATGTAATACGTCTCTTATAGTCATGCGCCGCAGGTCTTCGGGAATGTCGTCATCGTCAACCCCTGAACGCACGATCGCATCGTCGACATACAAGAACGCATTACGCTCGAGCCCTATGTCGACAAACGCAGCCTGCATTCCAGGCAAGACGTTCTCCACCCTGCCCTTGTAGACGTTGCCTACAACACGCTGACTAACAGGCCGTTCAACATAGTACTCGACCAGGATGCCATCTTCAAGAATCGCTACACGCGTCTCATCAAAATCGACGTTGATGAGAATTTCTTTTTCCATTGTATTTTGCTAAGGTCACTCCTCACAAAACCGGCTATGCCGGGTCAAAAATCGCAGATAAAAGCCGCTCTTTGAGAAGATTGTACCACATTTTACATGATAACGATTCTTACAATCATCAAACATCTGCTTCAAATAGCGGAACATAATGACCCTCAATGCATGTAAGTATATCGAGTCTTCTGTAATCTATTCGATCAGGCACCGGTGCGTCTCCGAGGCTTAGCAGCGCACCGACGAACTCCGGAGGGCGGATGCTGGGTCCTGAGATATCCAGAAGTATCTCAACCGAATCGGGCACCGGCATTCTTATCGCGACGACCAACGGCTTGACATCGATTCGCTTGGTCTTAGATTTTGTTGTCTTCTCGATTACGACGCTCGGCGCACTTATGAATGCTGAAGTGAGCTCGAGCAGTCTATCCGCGAACCCAGGTAGACTGATGCGGTACCTCGCTGCATCACTCGCCGCAGCGCAATCGCGCGAAGTCTCAGCCAGCACTCGAGCCCGCTTGAATCGAATGCCTTCTGGCAACGAACAGTTCATGCGCCGCACGAATTCTTCCGTGCACATGCCGGAATTCAGGTGACAGTCCATCACTTCGTTATCTGCCTCTGCGCCAAGCATAAGCGCCGATGCGATCGAAAACCGCGGCTTTGGATTGAACCCCTGGCTGTAGCTGACCTCTATGCCCGCCCTGCGCAGCGCGCGCTCCATTGTGCGCTGGAGATCAAGATGAGATATGTGGCGTGCGTTGCCCATCTTAGAGAACACGCTTCTTAACCTCACCTTGCAGCACTTCCTTTCAGCAGATGCTCTATGCCGAGGTTCTGGCAGACACCGCATGCGCTGCACGCATTCGACCGGCAATCTGGTGTGACTAGGCCCATAAGAGCACGCCTGTTCTCTTCTATAAGCCAAGACTTGTCCAGCCCGGCGCTCACGTGATCCCACGGAAGCGTCTCTTCATGGTCTCGCCTACGGTTGGCGTAAAACGATGGATCGATTCCGGTCTCCGAAAACGCTTGCTGCCATCGTTCGTACGAGAACAAGTCCGACCAACCATCAAACCTCGCGCCGGCGCGGAAAGCAGCCTCGACGCTTGACGCAAGCCGCCTGTCCCCTCGCGCGAACACCGCTTCGAGCAAACTCTGGTGCGCCTCGTGCCAGTCAAACCGGGTAGTCTTGGAGCGCAGCAACGACCTGAGCAACGCTTGCTTATCATGTAGAACGTCGACCGTGTCTTGAGGTTCCCATTGGAACGGAGTATGAGACTTAGGAACAAATGACGCGACGCTCACAGTCATCTTCGCGGCGCGACCCCCAATTTCGCGAGATATGCGCTCGATCTTCCGCGCGGTTTCTGCGATTCCGCGGACGTCCTCTTCTGTCTCAGTGGGTAAACCGATCATGAAATAGAGTTTTATACTACTGAAGCCACCATCAAAAGCGGCTCTTGCAGCAGCCTCTATCTGCTCATCGGTGACGTTCTTGTTTATGACGTTCCGGAGTCTTTGTGTGCCAGCTTCAGGAGCAAACGTAAGCCCCGTTCGTCTCACCTTCTGCACCTTCTCTGCAAGCCTCACTGAGAACTCGTCCGAGCGGAGGCTTGGAAGAGAGATCCCGATCCTTTCGTCACTGTACCTGCCGTGCAGGTCGTCTATAGCTTCTTCTATCTGGCCGTAATCACTTGAGCTTAAGCTGGTGAGCGACACTTCATCATAACCAGTGTTCTCAAGAATCTCACTCGCGAGTTCTCCGACTTTGTCGAGGCTTCGTTCCCGCACAGGCCTGTATATGGCTCCTGCCTGGCAGAACCTGCAGCCTCTTGTGCAACCGCGGAACACTTCGACCACCGCGCGGTCGTGCACGACGTCTATGAAAGGCACGATAGGCTTTACGGGATAGTCCACACAGTTGAGATCTTCTATCACCCGCTTGCTGATTTGCTCAGGCACTCCACACCGGTTTGGTCGCACCTGTGCAACGCGCCCGTCTTGCTCATACGTTACATCGTACAACGCCGGAACGTATACTCCATGTATACGACTCAGGCCAAGCAGCAGTTTCTCTCTAGGGGCTCCTCTTCCGCCAAGAGCGTTCACGCACTCGATTATCTCGTGTACCACCTCTTCGCCTTCACCGATGACGAATGCATCTATGAACTCTGCGATAGGCTCAGGGTTGTACGCACACGGCCCACCGGCTATCACGAGCGGGTGTCGCTCGTCTCTGCGCTCTGAACGCAGGGGTATCCCACCCAGATCGAGCATATTGAGTATGTTGGTGAAGGTGAGTTCGTACTGAAGCGTGAAACCGCACACGTCGAACTCCGAAAGAGGCAGTCTGTTTTCCAACGAGAACAGCGGATAGTTGTTCTGCCTTAGGCTTTGCTCCATGTCGGGCCAGGGGCTGAAAACACGTTCGCACAATGCGTCGTCGCGTTTGTTGATCTCGTGGTACAGAATCTTGCTGCCAAGATGGCTCATTCCCACCTCGTACACGTCGGGAAAACACATCGCAAACCTAAGGTCGACAGCCTTGGGATCTTTTCGGACTATATTCCACTCACCGCCCGAGTAACGGGCAGGACATCTAACGCCGTTCAAAATGTGCTCGAGCAACCGTCGAACCCCCTCGGATACAAACCGTCTTACCCAACCAATTATACCCGAGCCCACGCCACATAACTAGGACCGCACCTCAGCTCAGCCGGCTAAGCAACTCTCCGAGAGTAATCTCGCCATGTCCGCTCAAGATAGCTTCTATCACCTGAGATTCTGACACACTGCCAATATGATTATGCTGCTCGTCAAGCACGCCTATTACGCTGAAGCGCCGTAGCGAAAACTGCCTCGCCACACAAGTCAGGGTAAGGTCAGAAGGCGCGCAGACTTGGTTGAGTCTCAGTGTGCGACGCGTACTTTGCTGCGTCTTCTTGCGGATGAGCAAGGACACAAACGCGAGAGAAGCCCTCCTCTGCTCGGCTACTGCATGCACACGCAAGAAGTACGCGAGCACGAACGGCCCAGGCGTGAATATCCCGAACAGAGCAATCAACACGCCTGCGACTAAAGCAAATGACGCAGCCCACCTGCCGATTCTACACGCCAGATAGGTAGCGTCTCGAAATCCGAGTCTCTTCTGAAACAGCGCTCGCAGCACGCGCCCTCCATCAAGCGGCAGCGCTGGAAACAGGTTCAGCGCACCGAGTAGCAGGTTATACCCAACTAAGTCCACCGGTATGCTTCCTGCAAACCAGCCAGCCCACCATAAGACGGTGCCCAACCCTGCGAGCGCAAAGCTTGAAGCAGGTCCGGCAAGCGCTACAGATATCTCGGTGTAGGGGTCTTGCTCCATAAAGCCAGCATAACGTGCGACGCCGCCGAAAGGGGTGAGTTCACAAGACTCTATCTCGATATCATACGCACATGCGACTAACAGATGGGCGAGTTCGTGCGCAGCCACGCACATAAGCGCCACAAGCGCCTCTCGTCCCAGTCCGCACAACATGTACACCAAAACCACGAGCAAGAACGGCAGCCCGACGCCAATCCGGGTGCCGAATACCGAAACAGATAGCGCCGGGCGACTAGATTCCACCTTCAAACAGTTTCTTGAGCGGGTCTTGTGTACGGCCGTTCTCTATCACTTCAAAGTGCAGGTGAACCGAAGAAGCGTTGCCTGTCATGCCTGCAAGCCCTATGGTGTCACCTTGTTTCACTCGCGCGGTGACTGGTACAGTTATCTTGCTCAGATGCGCGTACAGCGTCACAAGTCCCTCTCCGTGGTCTATCTCTACCACCTTCCCGTAGGTCGGGCTTTCGCGCACGCTTACCACCACCCCGCTCAATACCGCTTTCACGGGTGCCGCTTCATACGTTTCGATGTCTATTCCTTCGTGAAGTCGTTCTTGATTCGTTTCAGGGTCGATTCTCCAGCCGTATCCCGAGATAACTTTGCCTTCAACAGGCCAGATGGGAACTTCCTTTGCCGGAGCAGGTGTCCTGGGCCTTGTGCTCCTAAGCCAGTCGACAATCTTCTGGATGTAGTTCTCTCGTATGTGCTCTACACTTGGCAGATTCTTGGTCACGGCCACGAAGTCGTATTCATCTGTCACCACGTACCTGACGCCGGATACCACAAGACCAGCCGTAGCAAGCGGCAACCTGGAAATGCCCACGACCAGAAAGAATATGAAGACAGATACCACTGCCTGCCAGAAGATTCTTGATGAGTACACATCGCGAACCGTGCTATCGAGCCAGTCTTTTGCCTTTTTCCTCCCGTGCCTCAACTCTCGCGAAAAACCCGAGCGCACAGCGTCACCTCCCGCTAGGCACACGCTAATAAGTATTTTGTGCTTGGACTAGTTATGACTGCTGTGCTCTGCGTGCGCTCTGCTAGGAAAAAGCGCTTGTAGAGCCGAATCTGTTGGCGGGGGTGTATATCTTGGACCAGCATGATATCGCGAGCTTGCTTTCTCATCTCATAACCTTAGACACTCAGAACCCTCCCGGAAACGAAACGCTCGCCGCGTCTTACGTGCAGTCTGTGCTTCGTCAGCATGGAGTGTGCGCAGAGGTGTATGAATCCGCACCCGGGAGGGGCAGCGTGGTGGCTCGCATAAAAGGTGACGGCTCAAGTAGACCACTGCTGCTACTAAGCCACCTGGATGTCGTGGACGCACCTGCTGAAGGCTGGACAGAACCACCTCTTTCGGGCAACATACGCGACGGCATCGTCTGGGGTAGAGGAGCGCTGGACTGCAAGAACCTGACTGCGATTCACACCGCGATCATGGTCCACCTTGCGAAAAACAACCTCAATCTCAAGCGCGACGTTATCATGGCAGCTACTGCTGATGAAGAATCGGGCGGCAAAATGGGAATCGGCTGGCTGGCGCGACATCATCCTGAGCAAATAGCCGCTGAATACTGCTTGAACGAAGGTGGAGGTTTCGGCGTCACTATCGGTAACCACATCTTCTACACCTGCAACACCGCGGAAAAGGGAACGGTTAGGCTCAGGCTCGTGGCAAGCGGTCGCTCAGGCCACGCTGCGATGGCACCAAGAAGTAGCGCGGTTGCATTGCTGGCGAAGGCAGTGTCTAGACTGTGCGAAACAAGGCTACCACTACACCCAACCGAAACGTCGCGAGAATTCCTAACGGCTATCGCCCGAGGTTTCGCGATGCCAGCTCAAGCAGTGCGCGGAATGCTGTCCAACGAAGCTCTGCTCGAACGCACTCTGGCAATGATCCTAAAAGACGAATACCAGATAGATAGCATCCATGCCATGCTCCGAAACACAGCAGCACCCACGATTATTAGGGCAGGCTACAGGATAAACGTCGTACCGGGCGAAGCAGTTGCCGAATTAGACGGTCGAGTGCTACCAGGACTCGAACCCGAGGTGCTGATACAGGAAGTCGAGAACCTGGTCAAAGACTTGGTGCGAGTGGAGCGGATATCTGTTTCGCACGGCTCTGAGTCACCACAACATACACACCTCTATCGGCTGATACAAGAGGTTACCACAAAAAGGGTGCCGAATGCTAGGCTAGTACCTTTCTTGCTCACCGGCTCGAGCGACGCGCGGCATACTCGTGCGATGGGCACGGTTACGTATGGTTTTTGCCCGGTGCTGCCCGGAGAGCCTATCAATACCTGTCACGGTGTTGATGAGCGTGTTAGTATAAAGAGCCTTGATTTTGGGTTTAAGATGCTGCGCGAAATTGTTGAGAGGTTGTGTACTTGATGCAGAAGACAACACGGTTGTACTATGAAGACCCCTATCTCACACAATTCGAAGCGCAAGTGGTGTGCTCGCAGAAGTGCGATGAGGGATACTGGCTTAAACTGGATAAGAGCGCGTTCTACCCCACGTCCGGTGGCCAACCAAACGATCTGGGCAAGATAGCCGGAATCAATGTGCTTGACGTAGTCGAAGAAGATGGTGACGTCCTTCATCTGGTAGAGGCATTGCCGCAGACGAGTGTGGTGCACTGTGAGATCGACTGGCAGAGACGCTATGATTTCATGCAGCAGCACGCCGGTCAGCATGTGCTGTCATCGGTGTTCGAAAAGCTGTTTGATGCAGATACAGTCGGTTTTCACCTCACGGAACGCTCTCTTACCGTTGACCTCAGCTTGCAAAACGTAAGCGAGCAAGATATGAGTCGTGCCGAGGATGCGGCAAACAGCATCGTACAGCAGAATCGCCGCATTACCCCCTGCTGGCCAACCGAGGCAGAACTGGCCAAAATGCCCCTTCGGAAACCGCCTCCGCAAGACTCAAGCATAAGGATTGTTGTGGTAGAAGACCTAGATTTTTCGCCGTGCGGTGGTACACACCCCAAGAGTTGCTCGGAGATAGGCATAATCAAGATTCTTGACGCAGAGAAGGTGCGTCAGACAACCAGATTGCATCTTGCGTGCGGTAACAGAGCCCGAACAGACTACCACGCGAAAAACGACATGCTCAAGTCACTCTGCGCCGCACTCTCAAGTCCAATGCCCGAAGTCACAGATGCAGTACGCAGGCTTCTAGAGCAAAACCACTCGTACAACAAGCGCATCGAGCAGATGTCCAGGCAGATGGTTGAGCTTGAATCAGAACTGATAGTATCCAACTCAGACGGCGTGGTGTCGCGCTATTACCAAGAAAGAGAGCCCGAGCATCTGAGGATGCTTGCGCTTGCTGTGTGCTCTAACCCCGGCATGCTGTGCGTACTAGGGACGTCCGCACCCAGGCCTCAGATCATAGTGTCCCGCTCCGAGGATGTTCAAATAGATGTACGCATGCTGATCGAAACCGCAAAGCAGATCATGAACGGCAAAGGAGGCGGAAACCCGAAGATTGCTCAGGCTGGCAGCCAGGATGGCTCAGCGGTGGAACGGGCAGTGCATGAAGTCACAAGAAGAGCTTGCGATCTTATGCTGCGGCATTCGCAGTAGTACTATCCAGTAAGCTTGGCCCACTGTCCGGTGGCTACTTGGCCGGACACAAATCTATTACCGAAAGGAGTCAACAGCATGCTGGCAGAGTTCCGGAAGTTCATCATGCGTGGCAATGTGCTGGATCTGGCAGTCGCGGTCATAATCGGGGGTGCGTTCGGAAAGATCGTCTCATCCCTTGTAAACGACATCTTGATGCCGGTTGTCGGGATGGCTCTGGGTGGAGTCAAATTCTCTCATCTCCAGTACGTATTGAGACCGGCGACAGAGGAAATGGCCGAAGTCGCCATACGCTACGGCCAGTTCATACAGGTGTCTGTGGATTTCCTAATCATAGCATTCGCGATCTTCTTCATAGTCCGCACCGCGAATTCACTACGGAAGAAAGAAGAGGCTAAACCTGCGGCCCCTCCTGCGCCGTCGAAAGAGGTAGTGCTTCTGACCGAAATAAGAGACTTACTCAGCAAATAGTGTTTGATCTTCGGGAGGCAGCACTTATGTGCTGCCCCCGGAAGCTGGCAATAGCAGTGTGCCCGGAGGCGAAATGGTTGGCAAAGCGCGCACTATTGGGGATAATCCTGCTGGCGTGCGGCATGTGCGTGGTGTATCATGCGTCTCACTCGTACGCGCAGAGCGGCGATGTGCTGCCTGTATTCGTGTGGGTCACAGAAGACGCGTCCGAGCGACTTGAGTTCATCTCACTCAGACTCGAACACGTAAGAGGCGACTTAGTCGAGGCAACCTGGCAATTCCAGAGCACAGAGCAGAGCACTTCACATATCACCATGATTGTCGCATCACACGGCGCTCCATCTTGGAAACAATTCGAGGTGCTTTGCGGTAGAGCGCTTGTGAACTATCTTGTAAGACCTGAGAGAGACTATCTCAGAACAGGCGGCGACCCGAGCAAAGTGCATCTGGCGCGTTCGTTGCTCAAATCACACATGCCACACCTTTCGCTCGACCTGCACTTCGTCACGTTCTCTCATCCGCTCGAACTCGGCACCGCATGGCAGGAAGAACCCTTACTTACCATAAATCAGCACATATCAACACGCAACGGCTCTCTGCTGGGACTGGACAAGCGGGTGCCCGAGACAGTTTTCCTAATTGGCTCAGCGATCGATGCACGCATAGCACGAGTCCCTGAGGGCAGCATGCTCATAGTGCACGCACCCACCACATCGCATGTTGCCCGCATCACCGTGGTAACCGTGCTGCTTGCCGTAGCGCTCCTGATCTTCCAAAGGCTTCGCAGACCTACCGATTTGCATCTATCCTTATTTTAGAAAGCGCCTTGTTCAGTTTTTGCATGCCTCCTCGACTTCGCATAATACTACCACAGCCTTCACATTTGGTCTCGTACCCTGCCTGCAAGATGCTTAACGCCTCTACAGTCGAGGATTTTCCGCACTTCGGACACTTGATGTCTACCATGATACCATCTAGTTTAAGATCTATTCGCATACGGCCCACCCCCAATTACGTGTATTCAGCGCGCAGCAGGTATGTGCCATAAGACAAGAGATCTATGCTAGGTGCACGAAAACGGGCGCGGAACCCGCGCCCAACATGCATACGTCTATTGGCAGTCTTACCTTTCGGGAACAGTTATCGAGCCCTGGGGCATTATGAGCACTTTTGCTTCGCCTCCAGCAGCCGCCAGTACTGTCTCACAAGCTTTGGCCAGCGACTCCGCAGGTATAAAGCCCAGTTCACGCTGAAGTTCTGGTTCAAGGCAAGACACCAGGTGCACACTCGCCCGATCCAATAGCCTTGCAACAGCGTACGCTTTGTGGCCACCTAGCACGAACTCGTTTCGCAGAGCCTCTTCCAGCCTCGGAAGTGTCTTGTATTTTCGTGCCCATGATAGGTACATGTCAGAACCGACTCCATCGGCACACTCCGCAAGCAGCACAATGTATCCTCCACGCCTCACTGCCTGGGCGGCGTTCTCCAGAGTCTTCTGGGCCTGATACATGTTTATGTCCTTAGGGTAGCCACCGCAACTCGCAATAACCACGTCGGCAGTCCAGGGCAGTTTCACCGTATTCATGTGTCTTACCATTTCGCATGCTTTGGCGTGTGCTTCCACCATATCCCCGCAGAACACCCCTACAAACTGTTTCTTCTCGTTCAACACCACGTTAAGCAAGAAACCGCCCCCGCACAGTTTTGCGGCCTCGGTAAGATCGTGGTTTACGGGGTTGTCCTCGAGCCTCCCGATATCGGCGTTTGGCAGCATCATCATAGAATGATTCTTCTGTATCGTTTCGCGGCCAGCAACACCCGGTACAAGCGCTTTTCTCCCACCGCCGAACCCTGCAAAGAAGTGGTGTACCACACTGCCGGTAAGGATCCTAAGTTCAGCGGCAGCCACTCTGGCGTTAAGCCACACAGCAGTCCCCCGGCTCGTGACGCCGCAGAACACAAGGTTTTGCTTATTCTCTGCGTCGTGATTGTAGCATGCGACCCTTGACCTTACCTCTTGGCCCACAGTCTCTGTGATCTCATCGTCTGTCATCGGCCTGTGGCTTCCGAGCGCAAACACTATGTACATCCGGTCATCCGTAACCTGGTTGCGGTTAAGGTAGTTCAGCAACTGTGGCAGGAAGAGGTGAGAGTTGGCAAGCCTTGTAGGATCGTTGACTATAATAGCAACCTTGCCCTGCGTCCGTCGTGCGATTTCGCCGAGCGGCAGAGAACCTATGGGGTTATCCAGCGCACTCTCTAACGCCTGTTCGAACGATTCGAGCGCCGGTAGATCGCGTGGCATTATCGTGAGAGCATGCTCGGGCACAGATGCGCTCTGTATGCCCTTGCCGTACAACAGTTCAATATCGCTCAAGATGCTCACTCCTATCGCTTGGTGTCGATTCTGTGCCCAGCAACCTACGTTCAAGTTCTCGGCGCAGATCTGCGCAATCTCTGAACTCGTCGCTGAGTTTTTCCATCGGGCACACGCCTTGACCGGTTCTATCTTTGATGTAACTCACACGCTTTTGGGCAAAGTGCTCTACGTCCCATGACCTAAGACACTCATGCGCCTTCTCGCTCATCAGTTCGGCATAAACGAATGCCACACCCGCATCTGCCATCAGCATCGCAGCAGCTTTTCCAACGACTTTGTCGGCCACCACTGCGCCAGATGCTTCCTTGGAATGCTCTGCCAACAGTCTTAGAAGCGGCAATACTCCTTTACCGGTGGCGCTGCCCAAAAGCCTTCCGTCTTTGGCAAGCGCCACACTCGCTGCGCCGAGCAGCGCTTGCCTCGCCTGCTCTACATCTTGCGCGTATCGACCGAACCTATGACTACCAGTCAAACGTCATCACCGCCGCCAGTTTTTCGAGTAGCAGTCTGGCTCGTACCGGATTGAACACCCCGCACTCGCATGGTTTGGCAACCGAGACCGCTGCCTGTTCCAGATTCTGCCTTCCTCTCTTGATATCTCGAACAGTTTTCGCAACGAGCGAAGCAGAAACCATGCCGTGACCACACATAGTGGTTATCTTGAGCACCTCATCGCACGGCAGTTTGTGCTTCTGGCCTCTTATGCCGAGCGAGTGTTCTATGGTGTGCGCGCTTAACCCTGCGTCACACATGCAGCGCTCGACTTCCGAGAAAAGCCCGGATACCACCACAGACGTACCTAGACCGGCCTCCACCAGTTCTGACAGCAACGCCGAGACCTTCTCTCTGTCGCAGAACACGGCGTGCACTATTGAGGTGTCCTGCACCTGCTCTAGGATTTTGTCCGGGTCTGTGGCATGCATGTTGCCTGTCTTTATGTCTCCCATGTTAACTGGGTTGTAAGACCTTGCGATCTCCAAAAACCTCCTGATGTTCGGCCCGGAGCCTTCATGGTTAACTCCTTTTGCCGTCATCGAAAGCACCACGAAGTCCCGCTCCAGCGCATCTCCGGCACCTCTTCTGTGAAGAGTATGCGTCATCTGGAGTTCACCACCTTGAGAACCGGTCTTCCCAACCCAACGTTGGTCTTCCCGTTAGGGTAGGGCTGTTCTCCCGTCATCAGCGCCTCACGCAGCGCATGTGACTCTTCTCCTGGCTCTGCCTTGTACGCAAAGTCTATACTCATCACCGTGTCTATCTCTGTTTCGGTTTGCTTTATCACGTGCAACACTTCTGCTACGCGCTCCGAAGGCACGATGAACTCGATTATGCACGAAAGCACCTTTTCGTTGCTCACTTCGGGTAGACACTCGCCTGTTACGGGGTCGAGAAGTGAGGTCAAAGGGTTCTTGGGCTCGAAAGCGATGCCTATTGCTTTAAGACGTTTCGCCACCACCCCGGCATCTCGTAAGCGAGCGCCTGTCCCGGGTCTACCCAGTTCAATCCCGAAACCGGCAAAGCCGGGCTTAAACCTTTGCGTAACGTCGTTGGTCTTCATCTCTTCGGTGCCCCTGCCGGGAACCTTGGTCTCTTTGTGCTCTTCGAGAGGATTCGAAAACGTGCCGCGCAGCGAGCGTGGCCATTCACTCACAGGCTGCTTCAGCGCGTCAAGTGTACACACGCGTGATCTTTCGCACACGCCGCAGTCAACGCACTCGTCTTCATCCACCTGTGACACGATGCCTTTGGGGGCACGCGCAAAACCTATACAGTTCATAGTACACACATCATGGCACATTCCGCATCCGCTGCACTTCGTCTCGTCTATTCTCACGCGTTCACCACCTTACCCTGACTCGTACACCCTGAAACGCTGCATCGTCAGCCTGAGCCTCGCACATCACACCTGCGGCGCAAACAGTGCTATCTGTGGCTTCGCTGGCCGTAACAAGCCTTGCCGCCACATGACCGCCGTGTATTATGCTACCTGCACCACTCAGATCTCCGATCGCGCAGTATGCTGTAACCTTGTGCTGAGATATGCACGTAAAATGGTATCTGCCGCTTTGTGGGTCGCCCCACTCGATGCACTTTGAGTTTCTGAAGCCGAAGTCACCGAACGTCACCGCAGCATACTTGTTTCCGTTTGTTGCCGGAAACTGGAAGGTGTTCCACGCCACACATTCGCTCAACCGAGGCTTAATCCCGAGACAACCCAAAGCTGCTCTCCGACCTTGCTCGGCAGCCTGATGCCACAAACCCGCACTCTTTATGCTTCCATCAACATGGCGCACCGCAGCGCAGTCTCCAGCGGCAAATATGGCCGGGTCGCTTGTTCGCTGGTATTCATCGACTATGATACCGTGCGCGCTTACTCTTAGCCCCGCTCTCTCCGCTATATCCGTACGCGGCCTAGCACCCGTTGTGTCGATCAGAATATCGAAGCAGCGAGTAAGCCGAGTGCCGCGCTGCTCTATCTCGACGTGTGCACCGTCTACACTCAACACCTTAGAGTCGGTGCTGACTTCTGCACCAATCGCCTCAAGCGAATCTGCCAGTGCCTTCGAGACAGTTGCGGGCACACGGCCGGGTAGCAGAAGCCTCTCGGACTCTGCCAGATGCACGCTGACACCGCACGCGCAAAGCGCCTGTGCGAGCTGCACCCCGATAAACCCACCTCCCGAAACCAGCACGCGGTGTCTTGGGCGCAGATTCTGCCTTAAGTATTCGGCATGCTCAAGCGTCCATAGCGGAACGCCGAATCGCTCACTAGGCTTCTGCCCTGCAGCGAGTATGAGCGCATCGTAGCCAAGCGTGTCTTCTACGTCTTCAGTTCGTATCTTAAGCAACTTCAGTTCACGGTCAATTTCGACAAGCGAAACGCCTTTCATGTAGCGAGCGTCGCTCCACGTCACAGGCATTAGAACCTGCTCTCGCTGAATTTCGCCTGCCACGTACTTGGTCAGCGCCACTTTGGAGTACGGAGCACACGTCTCTTCTGTTATAAGCGTTGTACACACACTTTTTGAGTGCCGGCTAAGCGTAGAAGCCGCTGTTATAGCAGCTATGCCCGAGCCCACTATTACAACGTTCATGAGCTCAAAGCCTCGCGCATCTGCTTCCATGCGGCTCCAACCGCCACCCGCGACGGATACGTTATGAGCGGGATGCCTCCTGCACTAGACAACCCGAGCTTAGCCGGCAGTTCGGGTCCCCATATGGGAAGCACACTTCCAAAGTAGGTCGGCACACCAAGGACGCTCATCATAAGAGCCGAAGCGAGATCCTTTACGCTGCTGGCCTCAGGAAACGCGGCCAGCACGGGCTTGTCCAAGCACCTGTCTCTGATCATCGCAAACGCCCAGCCCAGGCCGGACGGATTGTCTGCAGGAATAACGCACGTACCACCTTTGCTCCCGATGAGCCCTGCTTCACCCAGTACGGCAGCCGAGTCGCCAAACGCAAGCACGCCGAATCCATCGTCTACAGCCATCTGCACAAGTTCTACTGTATCGCTACCGCACGTGGTCTTCACGGAGAGGCCGCCACCTATGATGAAATAGCCGTTTTCGGGCTCGAGTCTTTCCCACTTGGCAGTGCTTCCTGTTGCGACAACAGGAGGATAATCCGAGAAATGCCGCCTTGCCGAAGACACAACGTTGCACAGGCATTCCTCAGGACTGAATACCTGCGCTCCGGCTTCGGCATCGGGCATGAAACGTGCCCGAGTGCTATCTCCGGTTATCACGGCATCTACAGCACCTGCCACGCTGACTATTCCTACAAGCGAGGATGGACACATAACCCTAAGACCGGCGGAAAAACCCACACGCTCGTTCCCTGACACAAGACAGTCGAGGCCAGAAGACTCAAGTGATGATGCGATTTGTCTCGCGGTGTCTGTGTCAAGACCGTCAAGCAACACCGCCGGTCTGAGCGGGTTTCTTGCCCCAAGCCCGCACCGCAGGTTGCCGGGACTCGGAAGCGGCTCCGTATGCGCAGCATCTGCCTCGGCGTTCATGACGGCTGTCGCAGCCTCTTTCAGCAGCAGCGCAACTCGCTGTGCCTCCATCCTGTACTGCACAGGGAACGCCATGAGCCTGACAAGCTCTTTCGGCATGGCAGGCAACTCGCCCGATTCATCACGCGTCTCGAGCAGCCGGCGCGCCAACCCTTTTGCGACCGCTTGGCATAGCCATGCGGACGTGATTTCGCACGCCGTTCTTCCGCACACCGCCTGAGAGGTCTTGTTGCCAAACGGGTCTATATGACACGGGCCGTCAGTGCAATCGCTGTTGCAGAAGAAACCTGCCGAAGCGATCCTGTTCTGAGGCAACCCGGCTTCGTAACGCTCCCAGCTCGTGTTGATTCCTTGAGAGAACAATCGCTCCAACAGAGGATTGTAGCTACTAAAGAGCACTTTCTTTCTAGTCTTCATCACTTACCTCCGGATGACAGTCTTGGTAAGTCAGAGCTCGGGTGGTACACGCGTCGACGCATGCTGGCACGTCGCGATTAGGACACAGGTCGCATTTAACCACATAAGACGCGTCCTCAGATACGTAACACGCCGAAAATGGGCAAGCCGCAGCGCACATGAAGCATTTGATGCAGCGCTCCTGGTCGTAAAGCACGCTCGTGTCTTCTGCAATACTCATCGCGCCGCTGGGGCAGGCGAGCACACACGGTGCGTGCTCACAATGCCGACACGGCACAGGAACCGGCTTGTCTGCCACCTGTTTCAGCCGGATACGCGGTTCAGGTCGAGGTGTTTCGGTTAGCGCGCTCACAAAATCTTTGGATAGCGAATGTCGGTCGACGCTGCAGGCAACCACACAGTTTCTGCAACCGACACAGTTGTCTGGTTCGACGATTAGTACCCCCACTTTTTACCCCCCTGAGAAAGCTCTAATGTGTTTTCAAGTTGATGGTGTCGAAGTCCTGCACGTGCGGCACACCCGCGAGTTGCAGGATTATACCATCATGCAACCGAAATTGCATGCAGGATTCTTATTGGGACTATTTCGGGTCATGGACAAACCATATCAGGGGGCTATGCTTGTGCACGACATTCTGATCAAGAACGCAAGAATAGTTGATGGATCGGGTAATCCGTGGTTTTCGGGAGACATCGCCATATCCGGCGGTAGAATTGCAGCAGTAGGCAGCAACCTGCGCTCTCAGGCGACTCAGGTTATCGATGCTGAATCCAAGGTGGTCTCTCCCGGCTTCATAGACATCCACACGCATTCCGACTTGCCCGTACTCATAGACCCTGACTGCGCGAGCTACATACACCAAGGGGTCACAACTCAGGTTATTGGAAACTGCGGTTTTTCTGTCGCACCTGTCGACGCTGCTACACGCGATTTCTTTGCCGAAGTGGGCTGGATCGACGCTGATGAATACGAGTGGACATGGACAAGGCTATCCGAGTATCTGGCCACTGTGGAGTCGCGAGGCGTAAGCACAAACGTCGCGGCGCTCGCAGGCCACGGCACCATCCGCACAACTGTCATGCGCTACGACAACAGGCGTGCGTCGGCCGACGAGCTGTGCAAAATGAGGCAGCTCGCGGACGAAGCAATGCAAGATGGAGCGTTTGGCATATCTTCGGGGCTCATATACGTGCCCGGCTGCTACGCACCAACTGAAGAGTTGTGCGCTCTGGCCGAGGTAAGCGCTTCACACGCAGGCATCTACGTCACGCACATAAGAGGCGAGAACGACACGCTCATTGAAGCCGTGCGCGAGGCAATACAAATCGGTAGGCACGCCGGTATCCCGGTGCAGATATCGCACTTTAAGGCGATGGGCAAACACATGTGGGGTGAGTCAGAGACGACGCTTGCGATGCTGGACGAAGCAAGATCTGAAGGTATCGACGTAACGGCAGACCAGTATCCTTACACCGCTTCAGCTACGCTCATGGGCGCTTTCCTACCACCTTGGGCTTATGAGGGGGGCAAACAGGCATTGTTCTCGCGGTTATCTGACCCCGAAACACGTGAACGCATAAAGCAACAGATAATATCTGGTCACGAAGGATGGGTAAGCCTTCACAAGGGAGTGGGCTGGGACAACGTGATTATAACGTCGTGTCCGAAGCCCGAGTACGAAGGCAAGACAATAGCAGGAATTGCGCAAGAAAGGAATGCCTCTGACTTCGATACAGCGTTCGACCTACTTGTCGAACTGGATAACAGGTGCAACGTGGTCTACTACACCATCTGCGAAGAAGACATCGAGCGCATCATGAAACACCCCGCGCTGATGATAGGCTCAGATTCGTCTTCTGTGGCGGTGACAGGTCCGCTTTCAAAGGGTAAGCCTCACCCACGCTATTACGGCACTTTCGCGAGAGTGCTCGGCCGCTACGTGCGTGAGAAGAAAGTGCTCACGCTCGAAGAAGCAGTGCGCAAGATGACGTCGCTTCCCGCGGCCCGGTTGGGACTTCTCGGAAGAGGCTTGCTGCGCCCTGGCTTTGCCGCAGACGTGGTCGTGTTCGACCCTGAGACGATTCAAGACACGGCCACCTACCTAGACCCTAAGAGTTACGCACAAGGAGTCGAGCACGTTATCGTGAACGGAAGCATTGCGCTCAGCCACGGCGAGCACCGCAAGAGCAGAAGCGGCATGGTGCTCAGGCACAGCCGAACCTAAAAAGCAGGACAAATAGCCCTCCCGGGCGAAGTGGTTTCACTCCGGGAGGGCTCCGCTGTGCTTATCGGATTGGACTGTGATGGCATACTTGCCGACCTGATGCCTTACTGGCTTGAGTTCTACAACAGGGATTACCAGGATTGCCTTAAGAACGAACACCTCACCGCGTGGGAAACGCACACGCTGGTCAAGCCCGAATGCGGGTTCAAGGTATACGAATACCTTGAACGCCCTGGGTTCCTATGCGAAGTGCCACTGATGCCCGGCGCACAGCAAGGTGTAGCACGTCTACTCGATATGGGCCATGAGATAGTGGTAGTCACCGACACACCTGCAAAGAGCGTCAGCGACAGACTGCTATGGCTGAGGACACATTTTGCTGCGATCCCCGAGCAGAACTATATAATAACTCCTCGCAAAGACCTTGTGCGTGTGGACCTGCTTGTCGACGACGCTCCGTGTAACATCGTGAATGCGCGCTGCCCTTACGTCATATTCGATCATCCGTACAACCAGGGCGTCCCAGGGCCGAGGGTCACGAACTGGCAGCAGCTCGTCAGCTACATTGAAAGATTTGAGCCCTAGCTCCTAAACCTTGCGTACGGCTCAAAACGCCTCAACCTCAGACTGTTTGTGAGCACAGATACAGAACTGAACGCCATTGCGCCTCCGGCAACAACCATCGACAGCATGCCAAACGCGGCGAGCGGTATGCCTATTGTGTTGTATATGAACGCCCAGAACAAGTTCTGCTTTATGGTGCGCATCGTGCGCCTGGAGAGTTCTATGGCTGCCACTACCTCGCGCAGGTCTCCTCGCATCAACGTAATATCCGCCGCTTCCATCGCGATGTCTGTTCCTGTGCCAATAGCGATTCCGACGTCTGCAACCACGAGCGCCGGCGCGTCGTTTATGCCGTCGCCCACCATCGCGACTTTGTGCGCTTGCTGCTGCAGCGCGTGTATCTTCTCTGCTTTGTGCTCCGGCAGCACCTCGGCGAACACCGTATCTATACCTGCTTCGCGCGCTATCGCGTGCGCAGTTCTTTCGTTGTCTCCGGTTATCATGATTACTTCGAGCCCCATCTGCTTGAGCAGCCTCACTGCCTCAAGAGAGCCCTCTTTTATGGTGTCAGACAGCGCAATCAGCCCTGCCGCCTGACCATCGACAGCAACACCTATAACAGTCTTGCCTTGCGACTCAAGCTCGGCTCGTCGTTCGGCCAGTCGAGCGCTATCGACGCCTTCGGACTCTAGAAGAGCCAAGGTACCGCACAGCACTGCTTTCTCCGACACTCGTGCCTTTATGCCTTTTCCGGGCACCGCACTGAAATCAGAGGCGGCTAACAGATTGAGCCCTTCATGTTCTGCATGAGACACTATTGCTTGTCCGAGCGGGTGCTCTGACAGTCTTTCAGCAGATGCGGCATAAAGCAGCAGATCATCTTGTTCGAAACCCGCAAGCGGCCTTATGTCTGTCACGCTCGGTTCACCGCGAGTGATCGTGCCCGTCTTATCAAGCGCCACTGCCGTGATGGCTGCCGCGCGCTCAAGATGCTCTCCACCGCGGATCAGCACACCGTTTTCGGCTCCTCTGCCTGTGCCCACCATTATGGCTGTCGGCGTCGCAAGACCGAGCGCGCACGGACACGCGATCACAAGCACTGCCGCAAAGTGAGTAAGAGCGCCGCCGAAGTTTCCGGCGTCAACGACAAAATACCACACCGAAAACGTAATGAGCGCAACAGCAAGCACGCCCATCACGAAGTACTTGGACACCACGTCTGCTATCCTCTGTATAGGTGCCTTTGAGCCCTGTGCCTGCTCGACAAGCCTAACAACTCGAGCAAGCGCCGTGTCTTTTCCGACCCGCGTAGCCTCAAACTTGAAAGAACCGAACTTGTTCACCGTGGCACCTATCACTTCGTCGTCCGGTTGCTTATCCACCGGTATGCTCTCACCTGTGAGCATCGATTCGTCAACTACCGAGTGACCTTCGACCACCCGGCCGTCCACCGGTATACGCTCGCCTGGCCTCACCAGCACGATGTCCCCGGGCACTACGCTATCCACCGAAACCTCAACTTCGCTCCCCGACCGCAACACACGCGCGGTATCCGGTCTGAGCGCCATCAGTTTCTTTATGGCGTCTGATGTCCTGCCCTTGGCTATGGCTTCGAGCATCCTTCCGGTGATTATGAGCACGATGATCATAGCCGATGCCTCGAAGTAGACGGTGTGCCCGAGCACATGGTCGTGAGAGAAGGTGACGGCAGCGCTGTAGAAGTACGCCGCCGATGTGCCGAGCGCGATTAGCACCGACATGTTGGCAGTCTTGTGACGAAGCACACGAAACGCATCGACGTAGAACTGTCCCCCCGCGATAAACTGCACCGGAGTGGCCAGCGCTAACTGGAAGTTCAGATTGCTGAACAGCGCTGGCTCCGGCCAACCGAACATCATGGCGAACATGTGCCATAACAGAGGCAACGTGAGCGGCACAGAAAAAAGCAGCAGGTTCCTCTGCTTACGCACTTCTCTTTGCCTTTCATCCCGGCTGCGAGACTCGTCAAGAAAGTGTTCATCCCGCACATGCGCGGCATAGCCCGCCTGCTCCACCGCAGATATCACAGCGTCTATGTCGAGAATACCTTGCGCGGCAACCACGACGGCTCTGTTGGCGGCAAGGTTGACGTTTGCGGACAGAACACCGGGAAGTGTCTTCAGTTTGGCTTCTATCCTGGCGGCGCAATTCGCACAGCTCATGCCGGATATCTCGACTTCGAACGTGTTCTGCGCCACGCGGTAGCCTGCGTCATGTACTGCAGAGATCGCTCTTTGTGTTACGTCGTTGTCAGTATCAGTAACAACAGTTGCCGTCTGTGTGGCGAAGTTGACGTTTGCGCTTTTGACTGCGTGTACGCCGCTTAACTTCTGCTCCACTCTCGCTGCGCATGCTGCGCAGCTCATGCCTTCTATCTTAAGCACCAGTGTGTCTTTGCTCATAACGGCGCCTCCTATTCTAATATACCCCCGCGGGGTATCTATTCACAGTATAAAGTTCTGCTCATATAGTGTCAACAACTGGCCGTGCAAAGGTGCATAAGCCAGCATCGTAGAAAAGTAACCAAAGCACAGTAACATGAAAGGAGTCGAACCATGTTCGATCTACTTATTCGAGGCGGCAAAATCGTCGACGGAGCCGGAAACCCATGGTACTGGGGAGATGTCGGCGTCAAAGACGGTATGATTACCGCGATTGGTGATCTCGGCAAGGCAACTGCCAGAAGAGTCATCGATGCATCCGGGGCAGTGGTCGCGCCGGGGTTTATCGACATGCACACACACTCAGACCTCACGCTGCTCGCGAATCCGATGGCAGAATCCAGCATCCGCCAAGGCGTCACAACCGAAGTGGTGTGCAGTTGCGGGCTCGGGCCGGCGCCTACCACGGACGAGAGCATCGAGCTCCTAAAAAACTCCATAGCATTCGTACCCGATGGTCTCAAGTGGGACTGGCGCAGTTTCGAAGACCTGCTGAACGCGTACAAAAACATGGGTGGAACCGCCACAAACGTGGCTCCGCTTGTGCCACAAGGTGCGATTCGCATCGCCGCAATGGGCTTTGACAACCGCAAACCTACTGACGAAGAACTCACTTACATGAAGAATCTTGTGGCAGAGTCGATGGAAGCCGGTGGTTTTGGGTTTGCATCTGGGCTCATATACACCCCAGGCAAGTACGCCGACACTGATGAACTTGTCGAGCTATCAAAGGAAGCAGCGCAAAGAGGCGGTATATACGTAAGCCACATCCGCGGCGAAGGCGATACGCTGCGAGAAGCGGTCGCAGAAGCGATCGAAATAGGCTGGCGTGCGTGTATGCCGGTGCACATATCTCACCACAAGGCATCCGGCAAGCCCTACTGGGGACAGGTAACAGAGACTCTCGCAATGATGGACGAGGCACGTGCCAAAGGACTTGACGTTACATGCGAGGTCTATCCTTACACCGCCGGCAGTACTTCGCTCACGACACTCGTCGCGTCGTGGGCACACGAAGGCGGGATCAAGGCATTGTTTGAACGTCTCGAGAAACCCGAACTGCGCGACCGTATACGCAAAGAAATGCGTGAAGGCCTCCCGGGCTGGGAGAACATGGCCGTTGCCAACGGGTGGGAAAACGTGGTAATCGCCTGGGTGAAGAGCGGTAGGCGACCCGAGTACGAGGGAAAGAGCCTGGCCGAACTGGCCAAAATAGAGGCCAAACCGCCCGAAGACTTCGTAATCGACCTTCTGGTATCCGAGAAAGACGTGGCGTCTTTTGACTGTGTATATCTGGTGGCGTTCTCGATGAGCGAAGAGGACGTGCGAACAGTACTCCGTCACCCCATCAGCATGATAGGCTCTGACGGCCGCGCGGTGGCTCCTTACGGAGTGCTCAAACGCGGTAAGCCGCACCCGCGCTACTACGGCACGTTCCCCAGAGTTCTGGGCAAGTACTCGAGAGAAGAAGGGCTGCTTTCGCTGCACGAGGCGGTACGCAAGATGACTTCGTTCCCTGCCCAAAGGCTCGGGTTCAAAGACAGAGGCTTACTCCGCGAAGGTTTCCGGGCAGACATAACTGTGTTCGACCCTGAGACAATCAGGGATACCGCAACTTTCCAGGATCCTCACCAGTATCCGGTGGGTATACCGTATGTGATCGTGAACGGCAATGTCACAATCGATTCTGGCGAACACACCGGTACCAGAGCAGGTGTGGTCCTAAGGAAGACAAGGTCATAGAAAGAAGGTGCCACTCTGGCGGTAAGAGCCACCAGCGCATTCTACAACGCAAACGTGATAACACTCGACCGGGCCTCGAGCAGAAGCAGCGCCGTGCTCGTGCAGAACGATCGCATCATCGCGATAGGCGGAGATGAGTTGCGCCATCTTGCACCCGAGTCCGCACGCTACGACCTTCGCGGAAGCAGCGTAGTGCCGGGCTTTAACGACGCACATAACCACATGATGGCTTTCGGGCTGGGCCTGGAAGAGGTGTTCATAGGCTACCCAGAAGCACGATGTATAGAAGACATCCTGCAACTGGTCGAACGGCGCGCCAAACAGGTTAAGCCTGGCGCGTGGATAGTGTGTACCGGATACGATGAAAACCGGCTTGCCGAAAAGCGACCTCCGACCGCGCTTGAGTTGGATAGCAGAACACCGCAGAATCCGGTCGTACTAAAACAGAACTCGTGCCACATGATCGTGGCAAACTCGGCTGCTCTCAGATTGTGTGGCATCGACCAACACACACCTGATCCCAATGGAGGACGGATAGTCAAAGATGCTTCGGGAAGGCCCACAGGACTGCTTCAGGAGTCTGCGCAGCATCTAGTGCTGAGACACACACAAGACAACAGCACGCAAAACCTGGTCTCGGCCCTTGAGCGAGCAAGCTGCGTGATGCTTGAAGAAGGCATAACGAGTTGCCATGAGGCAGGAGTCGGTAACATGGGTCCCCAGCATCTTAAGGCTTTCATGCGCGCTCGAGAGCAAGAGAAACTCGGCGTTCGTGTATACCTTATGATATCTGTAGCAGCGCTTCACGAAATACAAGATGTCTCCGGCGATGAGCCTCACCTTGGACTCGACCAGGGTATCTATACGGGACTGGGTGACGAATGGCTTAAGATAGGCCCGGTCAAGATGTTTGCCGACGGTTCGCTCATTGGCAGGACATGCGCACTGGATGAACCATACCAGGCTGAACCCCACAACAGAGGCTTTTTTGTGACTCAACCCACAGAACTCAGAAAGAAGATAATAGCGGCACACCGCTCTGGCTGGCAGATAGCAGTGCACGCCATAGGCGACAGAGCCATAGGCAGCGTGCTCGACGCGTACGAAGAAGCTCTTATCTTGTACCCGAGGAAAAACCACCGGCACCGCATTGAGCACGCCGGAGTACTGAACCCACGGCTCATCGCCAAGTTCGCGAATCTCGAAGTAATACCTGTGCCTCAACCATCGTTCATCTGGGAGCTCGGAGATGGCTTCGTGCGCGTTCTCGGTCGCCAAAGAGCCGATATGTGCTACCCGCTTAAGAGCCTTGCCGATTCCGGCTTGTGCGTACCCGGCAGTTCTGACAGGCCTGTCACAAACGGCGCACCGCTTATGGGTATTCACGCTGCAGTAAACCAGGTTACGCAATCCGGTAAGGCTTACTGCACAGATCAGGCAGTCAGCGCGGAGCAAGCGCTCAGGTTTTACACACAGAATTCGGCGTATGCATCTTTCGAAGAGAATCTGAAAGGCAGCATAGAGCCTGGCAAACTCGCGGATATGGTCGTGCTGGATGAAGACCCCACAGACGTGCCGGCGCAGCAGATAATGAACGTGCGCGTGCTGGCGACTATAGTGGGCGGGAAGCCGAAGTTTACACGAGACGGATGGTCAATCTAGTAGAATACACAACCAAAGACACACATACGACCCGGCACTCGCCGGGTCTCTCCTTTGACGCACTTAAGACTTGTTGATTCTAAGTGAGATCTCGTACCTTCCACCGTTGGCTGCCACAAACGCCGCGATGTTCTTCAGCAACTGCTCTGCCTGGACGGCGTCTAGCGAATCTTGCACCTCGAGCTGCACATGAGCACCCTTGTCTTCTGCCTGGGCGTGTCTCGCAGTTTGCCTTATAAGCCCCCATAGCCGTTTCTTGTTGTTTATGGTTCCTCGAGACACACCAAAGATCTGAGCCATCTGGGATGTGGATTTACCTTCTTTGATCAAGGCCTCCATCTTCTCACGAGTGAGAGCAGGAGTCTCGCCTTCTGCTGCATTGCTCTTTTGCATCCTGGATGCCTCCTTTGGCGTATCGGTCGGCAACGAATACGTAATAACAGGACCGCTTAGCCGCTCTTTTTCCTCATCGCTGAGGAAATCGCTCGGTGTGACAACCCCTCGCGTTTGCATATGCCACAGCCACGGTGAATGCCCCTGCGAACCCGGCTTTGGTTTCGAAGCACGTTCTTTGGCAACTGTCATCAGCAATCATCTCGGTTCAGTAGTGATAGTTGTACTGGGTATGGTTCTACATCTGGGTTTCCGCATCCTGCGTATAGTGTCGAATATTTCCTATTACACATAGCATGGTAAGAGTGATGATGCGCGATTTGTGCCCACCTTTGAAGCGCAAAGAGCAGGAGACACGTCCTGCCCCTTGCGCCGGATATCTACATGTATTTGTCGAATTCTCGTTCAATCTTAGGAAATGCATCTTCCCATGTGCTGCGCCACCTGAACATGTGTAGTTCCTTCGGGTAGTAGTACGCCTCGTAGTTTTTTCCATACTTCACGCAGTCAAGCACGATACGATCGAGCTGTTCGAAGTCGACGTTTGCATCAGCAGTGCCGTGAAGGTTTATCAGCGGACGCTTAAGGTTCTTGGCGTAAGTGTACGGCGAGCCCACTTCGTACGTGTGCGGATTCTCTTCTGGGAAGCCTGCGAAGAAGTTCACGAAAGAGCCTCCCTGTGAACCTCTGCGCGACTGAATCCAGCGAGTCCACTGCGCAAAATCCCATATACCGGCTAGGTTGACACCCATGCAGAACTCATCCGGGAACTGCGTAAGCGAGTGCAGAGTCATGTAGCCGCCGTAAGACAGACCGCCCACCGCCACTTTGGTCTCGTCAACATAAGGCAGGCTCTTAAGGTACCTTCCCGCTTCGACCACGTCAACAACATCGTCTATACCCATCTTCTTGTAAAGCCCCATCCGGAACTTCCTGCCGTAGCCCGTGCCGCCCCGGAAGTTGATCCAAAAACTCACGAATCCCTTCCCTATAAGGTATTGATGGTAGGCATGGAACACAGCGTAGCTCTGGAGCGGATGGAAATACGGTCTCATCTGCCGAATAGGACCGCCATGAACCCACACTATCGCCCTATACTTCTTCTTGGGGTCAAAATCCTTGGGCTTATAGAGGAACCCGTTGATGTCCCATCCGAGAGCACCCTTATAAACCACATGCTCTGCTGGGGATACGTTCTGCTCGCACCAGACTTCAGGCATCGAAAAAGTGAGCTGCCTGGCTTGCTCGGGCTTCGCAACGTCCATGACCCAGAGATCCAAGCTCTTGGCCACATCACAGTGCATGAAACCGATGCGACTCCCGTCAGGAGACCACATGGCCACACTATTATTGCCCGGAAGCGAGTCCATCTGTTTCATATCACCTGTCTCTACGTCTATCACCCACAGATGCCTCTCGTGGATGTCACCTTTGCTCGAAGAAAACAGCACTTTGGTGCCGCATGGAGACCACTTGGGTGCATCTCCGGCATGCGCAAAATCTTCGTGCTCACCGAACACGAGCTGCTTCATCTGCTTTGCTTTTCTGTCGTACATGTGAATGTGCGCCCATCCATCGTTCTCGAGCAGAAACAGCATCTTGTCTCCTGCTGGCGACGGAGTGGCGGCGCATGAGAGCAAATTGCCCAGACCGTCTCCGGGAATACTGTAGATCAGCTCGGGCTCTGCTGCCTTGAGTGTGCCGCAGCAATCGGTCTCAAGGTGCAGCAAATAGCAGTCAGCAAGCGTTCCTCTTTCTCGCATCCTGCCGAAGTAGACGGTGTTCTTGTCAACGAATACTGGGGACATAGACGGGTCGGCATCATGCGTACGGAACACCATGTTGCCTCTCAAGTCAGAAACCCCGATGTGCCTTTCTTTCTTGGCGTCTGCGAAGCTGAAACACACGAGTTTGGAATCTTGCGACCAACCGAAAGCACCATGCACTTCAAGTCCGCCGGGTGTCACGTGGCCAGGCACTTTGAGATCAACCAGGGAGCCTGTGGCGAGCGTGTAAATCGCAAGTTTTCCTCCCGACACAAACCCAAGCATACCGCCGCAGGGTGACCAGCCAAGGCAAGTGGCCGGTTCGTGCGCGCTGAGCCATACAGCGGCCGGTTCGCCTTTGCGCGGGTCGAATCGATACACGACGCCGTCTTGTATGAACGCGAGTGTACCGTCTTTGGGGTTAAACTCGAAGTCTGTGACAGCGTCCTTTGCGTTGGATATCTGCTGCTGTGAACCAGAGCACACGTCAAGCAGGAACAGGTCAAATAGCCCGCCGTCATCCCAGATGAACGCTATGCTCTTTCCATCCGGCGACCAGCGCCACTTCCCGGGATGCTTAATGTCCAGCACATCTTTCAGCGTGAACTTGGTCAATAATTGACACTCCCTCCCGATTATGTCTCGATACCTAACTTCTATGGCGCGTACTCCATCTCCTGTGGTTCTGTCTGGGGAGCTAACAGGAAGGAAGTCAGCACCGCGGCGTGGAACCTTGCCGGTCATGCGGAGGTGCGACGTTGAGGCCTGTATCTCGTATGACTAGATTTCTGCCTTTGGCTGTGCTGCTGCTGGCGGTGTGGTTTGTGCTGGCACGCACCATGTTCGCACCACCCACTTACGACCCACCCGCAGACTTATCGCCGGAGTCGGCAGAGCAGGCCCCTGTGCAGACCGGAACAGACATCTATCTGCAGCTGGCCGACTTGCACTCCGCCTTGCCCGAGCGGTTTGACGAACTTCTTGAGTTTGCAAAGCGACAAGACGGTGCCGGCTACTGGGCGCGCATCTACGCCGCGAACCACCTCGACAGTTTGGGTAGGCATATCGAAGCAGCAGAACTCGTTCGCTCGGCGCTCTCTATGAGGCCATGGGCAGAACCGTCAAGCCTCAGGCCGCTAAGACAGCTGCTCGCCAGAATGCTGGAACAAGCCGGAGAAAGAGAACAAGCGCTTTGGGCGTGGGCAGAGCTTCTGCCCGAGGCGGAAGCATTGGCACGCGTAAGCAAGCTTGCTCTAGACCCAGTAGAATTGGGGGCGCTTCTGGTTCAAAAGCGCATGCATTCCGTCGCGCTCAGTGCGCTTCAAGCAGTCGAATGCGCCAAAGCTTGCGTGTACAGAGCCAGGGCGTATTCTGCGCTCGGTCGACACCTTGAAGCCGAAGCCGAATACCGAAAGCACCTTGAGATAGACCCGGACGATGCTGTCGCGCGGCTTGGGTTCGCCGAGACACTGGAACGGCTCGGTCGGTACCAAGCGGCGCTTCGGGAGTACGAAGAGTGTGGCGAGGCAGGTATAATGGGCTCAGGCAGAGTGCTCGCGCTACTCGGACGCAAGAACGAGGCCATAGTGGCGTTTGTGCAAAACGGGTCACCTGAAGCTTTGAGAAGAGCAGGTCTGCTCTACTTGGAGATTGGTGACCACACCCAGGCGCTACGTGTGTTCTTTGAGGTTGCAGCGCAACAGACTGCACTCAGCCAAGAAGCCGCGCTCCGCGCGCTCGCCATCGCTGACCGAATCGGTGATACGCTAGTTCAGCAATCGCTTCTGCCTCTTCTTAACCCTGGCACCTGTTGGCTTCGAGAAGAAGTGCCTGTAGTAGGCTTCATCGACGTAGTCGCACCGCCTGACGATGCCCCGGCAATCGAGACTGCGGCATATTTGGAACAACACTGGGGAGACGAGTACGCACTCGTAGAAATGGAGATTGCAGCACGCACCGAAGATGACGCGCTTCGCGTGATTTACGGTACTTGGCTAAAAGAGAGGGGCGAGTACAGAGTAGCGCTCAGAATTGCGTCTAGCGTGCTGCCCAGATATCCGACACGAACCGCCTACGAGTTAGCGTATCCTATCGCGTTTAGCGAGCACGTGCAGAGCGCAGCGAGCGAATTTGGAATCGACCCCTGGCTCGTGCTTGCAGTGATGAGAGAAGAAAGCCACTTTGATGCAGGCGCTGTATCGCGCGCCGGGGCGCTTGGTCTTATGCAGATAATGCCTGCCACAGGTCGCGAGATCGCAAACCGGCTGCGTATCGCGTACGACGAGTCTCAGCTGTTAGAGCCCTCGACCAACATACGCATGGGCTCGTGGTACCTTAGTTCCATGCTTAACAGGTACAACGGAGATATCCCCAGGGCAGTCGGAGCGTACAACGCAGGACCTGGCAACATGGACAGATGGTCTCGCACCGAAGCGGCCGCTGTCCGGGCGCATTTCATTGAGGCGGTTGCATTTGCGGAAACCCGTGCTTACTTGCTTCGAGTGCTGAACTCGTGGGTCATCTACCACACGCTTTACGCTGAACGCCCAAATTCGGCTACACAATGAGGAGTCCAAATGGAACATCAGTATCTTGACAACATATTTGCCAAATCAAGCGAGCACATGCACGAGATCCCCGACGGTTGTGTCGCGCTCACGGTCACTTCGCCTCCTTACTGGAACGCGATTGACTACGACAGGCACACCGAAGACCCCTCGCAATACTACAGGTCACGCTCGTACGCGGCGGGGTACACCGAATACGAAGAGTATCTCACTTGGTTAGAGCGCATCTCTCGTGAGGTTCTGCGAGTTACAAAAGAAGGCGGCTTTTATGCGCTTGTCATAGGCACAGTCCTGCTTGACAAAAAACACTACCCTGTTCCGTTTGATGTAGCTTCGAGCCTCACAAAGTGCGGCTGGCAGTTCTGGCAAGATTTCATATGGCACAAGGTGACAGGAGGAGTAAAGAGGGCGGGCTCGTTCATTCAGAGGCCTCATCCCGGATACTACTACCCAAATCTGATGTCAGAGTACATACTTGTATTTCGCAGGCCAGGCCCGCCAATATACAAAACTCGCAGACAAGATGAAGTTGATGCGTGCAGGTTCAACATAGACAAGCTTTTCACCAACGAAATTGCGAATAATGTTTGGCATATAGCGCCTGTACCGCCCCGCCATCTCGAACACCCCTGCCCATTTCCCGAAGAGATACCCTGGAGGCTTATCAACCTGTATTCATACCCCGGTGACCTCATACTTGACCCTTTCTGTGGTTCTGGCCAGACGCTCAAAGTGGCTCACTACCTAAATCGCCACTACGTCGGGTACGACACAAGCGAAAAATACGTGCGTTATGCTGCAGAACGCATATACGACGCTCCTGCGCTGCGGGCGGGTCAGCTTACCGCCGTGTTCGAAAAGATACCCACAAACGAATCTTCATCGTCCGAGAAGAAGAAATAGCTAACATACCTCTGCTCTTTGTGCCAAAAAGGTGTAGCGATTGGTCTGTCGTATAAGTAGACCATCGTTCTAATGGAGGGAGACGATGCAACGAGATGCTCGCGATCAAAGGCGCTAAGACCTGGACGCTTGGGAGTCGCGGCACACTTGACTCGTGCGTGATTCTTATCGATGGTGAGAGAATCAGCGCAGTCGAGAGCCGCATGGATATCCCGGCTGAAGCCGAAGTGATCGACGCGACACGGCTCACCATAGTGCCGGGCTTCGTCGACGCTCACAGCCACCTCGGGCTTGCTTCAAACGGCCTCGCGGTGGACGACGGCACTGAGTACACCGAGCAAGTGACTCCGCACCTTATGGCACTTGACGCACTCGACCCGATAAGCCAGAGCCTCAAGACAAGTCTCATGGGAGGGGTGACCACAAGCGCGCTTCTTCCCGGCGCTGCGATGTCGTTCGGCCCGATAACCGAGAACATCACCGTCATGCCGGGGATGGCATCGGTGCTCAAGATCAAGCAGACGTATCCCGAGGTGCTGCGCGAAAAAGCAGGCATCAAGATGGCGTTCGGCAACCACCCAAAGCGCGCTGTTGAAGAGAAGAAGACGGCACCCGTCACACGCATGAACATAGTCGCCATGGTACGCGAAAGCCTGAGAGGGGCACAGACGTATGCTGCTAAGAAGGCCAAAGGCGATGAAGCGGTAGACCTCAAGAAAGAGGCTCTTCTTGGATTGCTCGAATCGCGCTACCCCGCACACGTGCACGTTCACAAGCTGCGCGATATTGAGCTCGTTCTGAGCGTGGCCGAAGAGTTTGGTTTCAAAGTTGTGTTGCATCACGTCACCGAAGGCCATCTTGCCGCTGACATGCTTGCCGAAAAACAGATCCCATGTGCCGTAGGGCCGATTGCGTTCACACGCCGGGGCACCGAGCTGGCGAACCTAAACCTCGCAACTCCGGGCATCCTTTCGTCTGCCGGTGCAAAGGTAGCGATTGTCAGTGATTTCCCGACTTTCCCCGCGCACTACCTACCCATTCACGCAGGCATGGCGTGCCGCGAGGGCATGAAGTACGAAGATGCGCTGTCTGCGATTACGCTAAGCGCAGCACAAATACTCGAAGTCGACGATGAGGTCGGCTCGCTTGAGCCTGGCAAGTACGCCGATCTTGTGGCATTTGAAGGTGACCCGCTGCAGGCGATGAGCAAAGTCAGGCTCGTGCTCGCTTCGGGCAACATTATCCGAGACAGCATACGCACGAAAGGAGGTGTCGTGTGATGCTGGCGGTAAAAGGCGGCAAGTTCTACACGGTTACCCAGGGCGTGCTCGAATGCGGCACGATGCTTGTAGAGCACGGCAAGATAAAGGCTATAGGTCAAGACATCCAGATCCCTGCTGCAGCCGAAGTCGTGGACGCCAAGAATATGTGCATTGTGCCGGGGTTTATCGACTGCCATTCACACGTAGGAATAGCCCCCGAAGGCTTTGACTGGGAATTCGGCGACGCCAACGAGACAACCGATGCGGTCACCGGCCATATTCGCGCGATAGACGGCATAGATTTCGGAGATATCGGATTCAAAGACGCGCTTTCCGGCGGCGTGACCGCAATGCTTATACACCCTGGGAGTTCTAATGTTATCGGGGGTACAGACATCGCACTGAAGTGCGCAGGCAAAATGGAAGACAGAATCTTGCGCGACCCTGCGGGCATGAAGATGGCGTGGACTGCCGCAGGAAAGATGGGGCTCAAAGGTGGCAAACACCCGTATCCGGCCACCAGAATGGGTGTCGCAGGGGTGCTGCGCCAGCAGCTTCATCTTGCAAAGAAGTACATAAGCGACCGAGAAAGCGCACAGAAAGAAGGCAAGGAGCCGCCGGCTCTCGAGGCCAGAGATGAGATGACTCTTGAGATGCTTGCCAAAGTCATAAGGCGCGAGATGCCTGCCAGAATCCATTCGATGATCCCTGTGGACATCCTCGCCATCCTCAGGATCAAAGAGGAATACGGCATAGACGTCACAATCGAGCACGGAGACGAATCTCACCTGATCGCGGACAACCTTCGCGAAGCAGGTGTGCCTGTCGTATACGGCCCGCTTCTTGGCGACCGTGAGGTGCCGAGGTATAAGAACTCAAACCCTGAGGCTCCGAGAATCCTCGCAGACGCGGGAGTGGTCACCGCCTTTATGACAGACCACCCTGTTGTCTCCATAAGAGACCTTCGACTGCAAGCTGGCACTTCGTGCCGATACGGCTTGAGCGAGGAAGTAGCGCTCCGCATGATAACAATCAACGCCGCCAAGATAATGGGGATGGATCAGCGCTTGGGAAGCCTGGAAGCAGGAAAAGACGCAGACTTCAGCATCTTCTCAGGCCATCCACTGGAGCCAATGTCCAAGACCGTATCAGTCTATATAGAAGGTAACAGAGTTTACCCTGAGTAACTCGTTCGAGGCCGGGCCATTTCTGGCCCGGCCCATTTTCGCTTCGGTCACATGTACACCTGGTAATGACATTCGTCGTATACTGCAAGCGATTCAAGCAGCCAGTCCGGCAGTTCGCGAGACTCGGGCGGGAGCGGCGGTCTGCCGTAAGCGTAAGAACCTTTTGCAGTCCGGCCTATCCCCATGTTCATGTCGTACTTGGTCTTCTGTACAAGCCTTGGACCGAGTTTTACATGCCAGCTCATCTATCTTCCTCCCGTCAACCGTGCATATGCTATGTTATGTAACCAATACCTCGGAATAGACGGGAGAAAACCACCAATGCGCTTCTAGAACAGTGTGATGCAGCGTGGTCTCGTTCTCGTCTTAAACACTCGGGTTACATCATCCGCATACTTCTCATCAGATATGCGCGCCAGCCGGTAGTCGACTAGCGTGGCAAAATCCACGTCTCCCATGACCAGCGAAGAAAAACTTGCCACATCCATCGAAGCCTCAACATCGAAATCCGATCCATCCCGGAGGTGCGCGCGGCCGCTCTCAAAACACAGCACAGTGCTGCCGCTGTTTTCGGGAATGAATGTATCCTTGATGTCGATCTTCAGTCTCAGCGTCTGGTTGTTCCAATTGTGCTCTGTCAGAACACTGAACAAGTTCTTGACGTTGGTGACTCTACACATGAGCCCGAGTCCACTGACGCCCACTTCGTGATACACAGGCGCAAGGAAGTTACACGAACCATTTCGTGGGTCGGCCAGCAAGTGGTAGAAGTGTTCATCCAGCGAATTGAACACTATCCTGTCCGCCTGATCAACCTGCGAGCGCAAAAACGCGAGTAGATCGAAAAGCACAGGTTTCTCGTAAACCATTTCTTTTACTTCCAAGTCGTTCTGCATCGAATTGCTCTTGTTCACGTTTCTGAAAGCGAAACTCAGATAGCCCGTGAGGCGATCTGCTTCTCTTACTCCATACACGAACCTCTCGCGGCTAAGCATTTGCTTCACCCCGAATTCGGACTTGGTGATCATGCCGTGCGTGCGCTTGGCCATCTGGTTGTAGAACTCAAGAACAGCCTGCTCATCACCGGGCCCCAGCTTCGAAATATTTCTCGCCGAGCCCAACTTGGGTAGACTATCAGGAGACACGCGATACTTGGTTATGCGTGTCATATAGCCAAACCCCATCTTCTTGTAGAAATCCGGGCGGAACGGCCAGAGTATGGTTATGCTTGAACCACGTTCGCTGTAATGACGCACAAAAAACTCTATCATCTCTTTTGCCACGTGCTGCCTTTTGTGCGCAAGGTCAACGGCCACCATGCCGACGCCACCTGCGAGCGTGCTCGTGCCAAAGAGCGTCATATCGTAGTCATGCATTTTCATGCTCCCAAGCATCTTCTCTCCACGATAGAGGCCCCACAGCGACATGCGGGAGTCTTCTCTCATCTCATCAATCATGCGTTGCTTATCCTTCTTGCGCTCGTCTTCGTCTCCTGACCAAAAACCCGGGTATGCCCCCATGTACATGTCCATGACTTCATCCACATGCTGTTCGCCAAGTCTAATGATCTCGCTCACAAATGCTGCCTCCTGCTCGTCTATTGAGTTCTAATGCTCTCGGCATCGCTCTCGAGTCTATGCTTACCGGCTTGTATGCGACGAACCGCTTCTACGAGCAACTCGCGATCTCTCTTGAGAATGGCGTGTGCGTGCCGTATCATGCGCTTCACCTCTTCTGCTGCCGGCCCTCCATCATGATTCCGCCTCTCCACGTTAGAACGCGGATCCAAAGCTTGCTTCACCTGAGCCTCGTCTATCTTACGTGTAAGTCCGAGCACTTCGTCTAGCGCTTCCGACACCATCTCAGCAGTGATGTCCGATGCTCGCAGCGCTTTCTCGATCGCTTTTCTCACGACAGCTCCTACGACCTCGTGCGATTCGCGGAACGAGATGCCAAGTGTCGCAACCAGCAAGTCTGCCAGGTCGGTGACTGTCGAGAAGTTGTCTCGCGCACGATTCAGTGCAACGTCTTTTCTTACCAGGATGTTCGAAACTGCAAGCCTTGCAAGCTGGCATGACGAAGCGAGCTCGGATAGTGCTTGGTCTGCCGTCCTAAAGCCTTCTTTCGGATCGATTATGTTTGTGTAGTTGGTGTTGCGCAGAGAAGATATGGCTGTGCAGAAACTGCCCAGCACAAGCGCAGTGCGGCCCCTGATTGTCTCAAGTACCACCGGATTCTTCTTCTGAGGCATTATGCTGCTTGTACCCGCAACCTGATCTCTAAACCCAATGAGCCCGAACTCATCCGAATACCAGACGTACAAATCCTGCGCGAACCGACTGAGAGTCGTTCCAAGAATGGCACCCGCACCGAGCGCTTCGAGTAAGTAGTCTCTGCTAGCGACCGCGTCAAGCGTGTTAGTCACGAGGCCGCAAAAGCCAAGGTACTCGCACACAAGGCGCCTGTCAATGGGGTAACCTGTGCCTGCCAGCGCTGCAGCTCCAAGCGGGCTATGGTTTGCTCGACCCAAAGCTCCCACAAGCCGCTCGCAGTCGCGCTGCAGCGCCTGTTCTACTGCAGTGAAGTAGTGACCGAGACTTATGGGCTGAGCCGGCTGCAGATGTGTGTACCCAGGCATCACGGTGTCGGTGTGCTCTGCGGCGAGTTCAAGCAATGAACCTCGCAGTTCGCACAGCGCCTCTATAAGCGCTATGAGCACTTGCCTAAACCTCATGCGCATTATGGTAGAGCCCAGATCATTCCTGCTTCTTGCGGTGTGCATCTGACCGCCAATGTTCTTGCCGGTAAGGCTTATCACGGCGTGTTCATAGTTGTAGTACAGATCTTCGCGCTCAGGGTCGAGCTCCAACGCTTCGGCGCCTCTTGAGTCTATTTGCTCAAGAGCCACCAACAGTTCTCTCGCCACAGAGCGCTCAATTATCTGTGTTTTGCAGAGCATCGTCACATGCGCCTTGTTTACAAGACCCATGTGGCCGAAGTTGGCGTCGAGCTCGTCTTTCACTTTGTCGCCGTAGACGTACTTAACGAGGTCTGCAGCAGGCCTTTCGGCAAGTCGCCTGCCGACCTTCGAGTCGTGCATCATGCGCCACTCCCCTCTGTTAGTGCTCCCACAGTAGCAGTTCGTTCTTTAGGCCTGTTGAATCTTCCTGCAAAGGTGTGCAAGCGCGCTTGACGAGCTTATGCATCTCATGATAGATTTCGGCCTAAACGGTGTCGAGGAGGCTGATTCAAAGTGCTACCACCTATCGAAGCCATAGACGGACAGAATCGGCAGCTGGTGCGCAAGTTTGTCGCGGAACAATGGGGGTCTTCTCTCATAGTGTCACGAGGAAGGGTGCACCACGCTGACGAACTGCCCGGCTTTGTGGCGTTTGCGGAATCAGGTATACAAGGACTCGTAACCTACGATATCCGGGGAATGGAATGCGAAATAGTCACTCTCCACAGCATGCTCGAAAACAAAGGCATGGGTACCGCCCTCATCAATCGGGTGGTAGAAGTCGCCAGGGCACACGGCTGTAAGAGGCTGTGGCTTATCACGACAAACGACAATTCAAGAGCGTTTCGTTTCTACCAGAGGCGCGGTCTTGTTCTTTGCGCAGTCCACCTATACGCCATAGCCGAGTCACGCAAGATAAAACCAGAAATTCCTCTCACTGGATTTGACGGCATCCCCATACTCCACGAAATTGAGTTTGAGATGATGCTTGGGTAGCGTGTTTCCATTATTTGGCTCACCTTCTTGGGCGTGTTGCACGCGCGGACGCGTACGCATCATCATAGATAGTATTGATGGGCAGAGAAGGGGGCCAGCGTTTCCATGCGCAGCAAGCAACCGATGCAGCCGGGCACAACTGAATGGATCGCGGCGGCACAGCCCGATCTACAGCAGTTCGTACTGTCCGAATCTCGCTTCTGGTGCAGGATGATGCGCGAACACGCATTGTTCATCAAGTCGGGTCTTCCCACTGAACGACGTGGCCTGCTGGATTCGGCTCACGCCTGTGCGGACAGGTTCTGCGAAATCGAACAGGCACTTTGCGAGCAACACCAGTTAGAAAACGAATTACTGAAGAAGATCATGCTTGCTACAGACACTCTCAGTTCGCTAAAAGAACAGGTGCTTGGCATGCTTGTGAGCGCCGAACTGAGGGCAAGTCTATTCCCTCTATTCATGGACCACAGTCTTCGCGAAGTACGCCGCTTTCAAAGGCTTTTGATACATCCCGGAGCTTTTGCGTGTCCGCCAAACCCATCGCGCGCTCTCTTGGACACACAACTATTCTGGCTCCGCATGATGTCTGAGCATCTAGACCTTATAATACACCTGCTCGACCCGTCCGAACGAAGCCTGATTCTGTGTGCACAGCAGCATAGAGCCACATTCTATGAACTTACGGCTACGGCCTCAGACCTGCTGTCCATTCAGCACAATGTGCAACCGGCTATGTCCGGAGCAGCGTCGCGTTTCACCTCCGAGGTGCTGAGTCGGATGGAAGAACTGCGCACCTTTATATCCAAGACCAGAGAGCTGCTTGTGTTGCACCAGGTATTGAGCATGATACGTGTGCCACAGTTCGCCGATCACCTCTTGCGCGAAGCAGACAAGTTTGTTTCCGAGACGCAGCAGCTCAAGCGGCTCATACCACATGCTCCGAACTAGACCCGGCGCGTTTCTGCTTTACAATGCTCCAGTTGGCGCCGTTGTTGTTGTCCCAGTTCCCGGCAGAATCCTTGAAGCAAAAATGGCACTCATTTTCGGGAACGCTCAAGTTGACCTTGTACCCAGACGGCGTTCTAGCCATCGGGAGATAAGTGAGATACGTCCAGCTGCTGTTGGTACCGAGCCCACAGTGGATATACACTTGCTCAGCGCCGGACCTTGCAAGAAGCCCATTATAGTACACCACAGCGTCGTCTTCTTGGGCACCCGGTTGAACTGCCACTCCCGCTTTGGCATCTGCAAACGGCCGAATTCGCACGTAGAATCTCTCCATAATAGAAGCGTTATGGCAGTATGTTGTGAGGTGTTGAGCGGACATATGCAGAGCGTCAGAACATTATCTTCTGCCTTCTCATGGCAATGCTCTCGAGAAGACCAAGCGCCACAGCATTCGTGATGAACGAATTGCCTCCGTAGCTCATAAACGGAAGAGGTATGCCGGTTATGGGCATAACGCCCATCGTCATACCCACGTTTGTGAGCACATGGAAGCTGAGCATAGAGACGATACCTGCGGCCAATAGACAGCCGAGTTTGTCTCGCGAGTAAGACATTATCTGAATCGCCCGCCACAGCACAAAGAAATACAACGCGAGCACTGCTATACACCCGACGAACCCGAGTTCTTCACCTATAACTGAGAAGATGAAATCGGTGTGCTGTTCGGGCAGGAAGTTGAGTCGACTCTGAGTGCCCGAAAAAAGCCCTTTACCCCAGAGTCCACCCGAGCCCACCGCGATCTTGGACTGAATGACATGGTAGCCTGAATGCAGCGGATCTGCCTGCGGGTTCACAAACACTATGAGCCGTTTCAACTGGTAGTCTTTAAGCGGCAGCCAAGTTCCTCTCGTAAGATGCAGCGTTATTGCACCCACAACGGCACCAAGCCCGCCAAATACCATGCCCAGCACGTATCTCGACGGTGCGCCCGCCATAAACAGCATCCCGAGCATGATCGCCGCGAACACAAGTGACGTACCCAGATCTGGCTGCCTTAGTATGAGCGCCATCGGCAGCGCCACATGCAAGAACACCGGTAGCATATCGCGTAGATTCTTTACCGGCCTCTCCTTCTCCGAAAGCATGGTGGCAAGCGTGATCACGATGCAGATCTTCGCTATCTCTGACGGCTGAAGCGGTCCTATCCAGCGCTGAGCACCCAGGGCCGCTCTTCCCTTCACCATGACCAGCACCAGCAGCGCGATATTGCCCCAGTAGATGAGATGTGCAAGCCTACTAAAGTCGGAGTACTCGATGGACGCAACGACCAAGAATACCACTGTGCCCAGCGCAAACCACAGCGCCTGTCTTTTCACGTACGCCAACGGGTCTTCGCCAGAACCGATAACAGGCCGTGAAGCAGACGCGATCATTACTAGGCTCAGACAGCATAACGCAACCACTGCGCCCACAATCCAGAAATCAAAGTTGCGGAGAAGCCGCTTGTTCACAGGTCTACCTCGTGGTCAGGCCGCTTTTTCCAGCTCAGTATAGGTATGTTTGCACGTAGCGCCACCGAACCCTGCTCGCGCGCAACATCTATGTGCATGGCCTGGGTATCGATGTCCATGTACTTCGAAATCACTGCGATAATCTCGTCTTTCAACGCAGGCAGCGCGTCGGGCACCACCGAGGCGCGGTCGTGCACAAGAAGGATTTTGAGCCGCTCTTTCGCCTGTCCTCCGCTCGGCGAGGTAGGCTCTGCCGCGCGCCTGTCCCCGAAAAGTCTGCGGATAAGTTCGAACATGCCGTGCCCACCTCCTCAGCCTCGCAAGCCAAGCGCCTTAAACAGTCGGCTCACGAAACCTTCATCTGCATCGAGGCTCATAAAAGCCACTTGTTCTCCGGCAAGCCTGGCCGCGATATTCTTAAAAGCAGTTCCGGCAAGAGCCGACTGCCTCATCGTTAGCGGCTCACCTTTGTTGGTGGACACTATTATCTGGTCGTCTTCTGGCACCACACCCAGCAGTTCAACACACAGAATTTCGACGATGTCTGCCGTGTGCATCATGTCTCCCCTCTTGACCATGTTCGGGCGCACCCTGTTCACGATAAGCCGAGGATCACTCTTCGCCGCGGCCTCCAAGAGCCCGATGACTCTATCCGCGTCTCTTACGGCAGCTATTTCCGGGGTGGTGACTATGATAGCGCTATCGGCTCCTGCAATCGAGTTCTTGAAGCCTTGCTCGATACCAGCAGGACAGTCGATGAGCACGAATTCAAACTGCTCTTTCAACCGCTCCACCAGTTCCTGCATCTGAACCGGATTGACCGCGTTCTTGTCTCGAGTCTGTGCGGCCGGTAGAAGATACAGGTTTTCGGCGCGTTTGTCTTTGACCAGCGCCTGTTTGAGCCTGCACACACCCTCAACCACATCAACCAGGTCGTATACAACCCTGTTTTCGAGCCCGAGCGCGACATCAAGATTTCTCAATCCGATATCTGCGTCTACGAGCACAACTTTCTTGCCTCGCTGGGCCAGCGCAAAGCCGATGTTCGACACTGCAGTCGTCTTACCGACTCCACCCTTACCCGAAGCCACAACATAGGCTATTGAATCAGCCAATGTGCTTTCCCCCTCTGGCCGCTGGACGGCTGTGCCCCAAGTCTCTCGATTACCACCGTTTCACCCAGCACTCTCGCAACCTCAGGATACCGGGTTGCGTGCTTTGCACCACCTTCATCAGGCGGCCTCGCCACAACACCGGCTATGCGCAGCTGAGTTGCCTCAAGCCTCACCGCTGCAACTATGGCGCGTGAGTTCCCGCCGGAGCCTGCATGCACTACACCTCGCAGAGTTCCCATCACCAGTACATCCCCTGTTGCCACAACCTCCGCACCGTGATTGACATCACCTAAGATCACAACGTCACCATCAAAACACACGCTCTGGCCTGACCTGAGCGTACATTTTCGGAGGTGCGCGTTTGCGCTCATCCCGCCCTGGTGTTCGTGGCCATATGTCACCAAAGCGTCTGCCGTGTACTCGCTCCACGCGATCTGCTCATCTGTGTCAGCATCCCGAGGTTCTGGATGCGAGACCTGCAAATGGTTACTCGCACCGTTGGGCTCGGTAGGCCACCACGCAGGTCTGCTCGCCATGTCTATTGAGTCCACGATGCAAACCAGACGCAGATTGGGGCGCTCTTCCACTGCTCGTTCCAGACACTGCAGTTCTTCCTCGCTCAGAATGCGTCTGCCCACGTCCACCATGACGTCGACCTGCCTTCTGGGGGCACATGCGGTCAGTTCCTTCCTGAGCTGGTGCAACATACTTTCAAAATCTGGTTCTTCACCCAAGAACACAAGCACTTTGTCGCGGAGTTCGCGAAGAGTAACGCCAGAATGCATCAGAAGAAGCCTCCAGGATCATTCGGCCTGTATGACCTAATGGTCTGATGTTCTCCGGCTAATTTCCATTTCCTGCTAATCTATCGCGTAGGTTAGCGACAGCAAAATTCGACACTCATCTTACCGTAGTCTGCTGTATGTCAACTTGGAAGTACTCGGCAAGCACCTTCCTGGCCAGCGCGCCTGCTGAAGCACCTCCAAACCCGCCCTGCTCGATTATCACGGCAAAGGCTATGCTTGGGTTCTCGGCTGGCGCATACCCCACAAACCACGCATGGTCATCGCCATGAGGATTATCCGCCGTACCTGTCTTGCCCGCAACTTTTATAGGAAAACCTGCAAACACACCTCCTGCAGTGCCGCCGGGCTCGGTGACACCGAGCATACCCTGTTTTATGAGATCCAGAGTCTCAGGCGACAGATCTATGTTGTCTAAGATTTCGGGCGAGGTTTCGAGTACCACCTCGCCATCTGGATTGATTACTTTCTTCAACAACTGTGGCCTGTAGCGCGAACCGCTGTTCGCTATTGTGGCAACGTAATTCGCCATCTGAAGCGGAGTATAGGTGTTGTATACCTGACCGATGCCCACCATCATGTGCTCTGCAAGCAGAAACTGCGGTTCGCTTATCCAAGATGGCGTCTTCGTTTCATACGCTTCTCTCTTCCACGAAGTTGTGGGCATAAGACCTGAGGCCTCTCCTGCAATGTCTATACCCGTCTTCGCTCCGAGCCCTAGCTTTGTGGCGTATTCTGCGATGGTATCAACTCCGAGCCTTCGACCGAGCTCGTAGTAGTAGACGTTGCACGATACCACAAGCGAACGCACCAAATCCACGCCACCGTGCGCCTGCCTCCGGAAGCAACCTAGGCTCGGTACAAGCGGATGGTAGCCGGAGCAATAGATTCTCTCATCCGGAGTCACTCTTGCTTCTTCCAGCGCGGCGATGGCCGTTACCATTTTGAACGTAGAACCCGGAGCATATAGCCCGGCTATTGCTCGGTTGTTGAAAGGCCTGAGGGGATCTTGCAGCATGCTCATGAATTGTGTTGTGGAGAGTCCTTTCACAAACTCGTTTGGGTCGAACGCTGGCAAGTTTGCCATGGCCAGCACGTACCCGCTGTTTATGTCGAGCACCACCATAGACGCCGCTTTGGCATTTTCGTATTCACCCTGCTGCAACAGTTCGAGGTGATCTCGCATCTCGCGCTCAACTATCTGCTGTAACCTCAGGTCAAGCGACAACATGATATCATGGCCTGAGACGGGCTCTATCTGACCAAGTATCCTTGGCGTGGGTCTACCCCTGTGGTCTACTTCTACCTGCTTGCCTCCATCAGTGCCACGTAGGAACCTGTCATATTCGAGTTCAATCCCGGACTGCCCGATTATCTCGCCGATCTTGTACCCTAGATACCTGGGATCGTGCAGTTGTGCTTCGGTTATCTCACCCACATAACCGACAGAGTGAGGCGCAGCGCCGACCACATACTCGCGCACCGGCTCGACCTCTATAACCACACCCGGAAGTTCGGCCTTCATCTCTTCGATAAGCGTGTGTATTTCAGGGCTGATGTCGGCTGTTATGCGAATGGGCTCATACAGGCGATCGGCGTTCTTTTCGATCTTGGCCAGAACCTCTTGTCTCTGCATACCGAGCAAATCCGCGAGTTTCTCCGCGCTCTCTTGCGCTTCTTTCCTGTTCATCACGATCATCGACACCGAGTATGCTGGCCTCGAAGTGGCTATTACTTCTCCGTGTCTATCGTATATTGCACCTCTGGGAGCTCTGAGAGGCACTATGCGCACACGGTTACCGTCTGCCAGCACGTTGAAATACTCGCCTTCTATAATCTGCAGATGGGCGAGTCTTGCGCCGAGGAACACAAATATCAGGCAGAGGCATAGTATCAGTGCCGTGACTCTTGCCTGCAGTTCCTTTTCCGGCAGTTTCTCACCCATTATCCCTCTCCTTAGTCAGCGCCTATTCCACTATGACCGCACTGTCGCGCGAATCCACCCTCACCTTATCCCGCCAGAGTATGTAGAAAAGCAAAGGAGTGGCCACGAAATTGAGCAGACCTACGGCAAGCGCAGTACCTAGGAACGCGGCAACATCGAGGGCGACTCCCGAAGCGCGGATAACAACTGCTCCGAGCAGTTCTGAGCCAAACGCGGCAACAAAACCCACCGTTCCGGTCACTAAGAGATTTTCCTTGAATACCCTCTTTCCCAGTAACCCTGCCGCAACACCCATGCCTCCGCGAGTCAGAGCGCATAACCCGATGAATCGAGAATTGAGCAAATCCATGAGCAACCCGCCAGCAAGTCCTGTGCCGAGCCCCACTTCCGGTCCGTGCAGAAGCCCAAACGACACTGCAACAGCCCCCATGAGATCGCAAGAACCACCACCAAACCGCAGCTTTTGCACCCAAGTTGTGTGCAGAAGAAGCGCTAAGGGTATCGACACGGCGATTCGAATCAAGTGAGGTCTTTTCAAGGCTCTGTCTCCTCTCCGGCAGGCTCTTTATCTGCTTTCAGCACAAGCACTTCTTCGAGCCTGTCGAAATTGACAAACGGCCTTATATCGGCTGTCTTTGAAAGCCCAAAGTCGGCTTTGCCCACCGACACAACCTCACCAATCGGGAGTCCTTTGGGAAACAAGCTTCCGAGCCCCGATGTAACGATGACGTCACCCACCATGACTTCGCTGTCTTTCGAAAACAGTTTCATCGTGAGCACCTGCTCACCGCTGCCTCTGCCTACAACCACACCTGCATCTCTTGAGCGCTGCACAAGCCCGCCGACACCGCTATCCACATCGAGCAAAAGCATGACCGTTGCTGTGTTGCTGGTGGCCCGCACCACTCTGCCGACGAGTCCCGAAGATGTAACCACAGGGTCGTCTTTGGCAACGCCGTCAGTAAGCCCTTTGTTTATGACAGCCATATCAAACCAGTTGTCGGGGTTCCTGCCTATCACTTCTGCCGGGATATACGTGGAGGGAACTGCCTGCGAGAATTTGAGCAGTTCTCGGAGGCGATCGTTCTCAAGCTGCGCCTCTTGTAGGTCAGTCTCGAGCCACGGGATGGCAAGCACCTTTTCACGCAGCATCAGGTTTTCGTCTCGGGCCTCGCGCATCAGCCGTATTTCCTGGGAAATGCGGTCAAAGAACAGCGAAACACGCTGGAATAGCCTTTGCGCAGGTGAAAACACCTGCGATACCAGACGCTCAATCAGAGTGATATCCGGCCTCGCGATGCGTGTCCTGGCCGCCACAGATAGCACCAGTATAATTATCAGGGCCGCGGCTAAAAGCCCCCGGCCCTTTCCCGAGCTATACAACAGTCGTCACGCCCTTCGCCGCTGCAAAGGCGCACACGCTCAGGACAGCCTCTTCGAGGCAATGAGGATCTTTCTCAGCGTCTCTATCTCCTCGAGCGCCTTACCCGTGCCTTTCACAACGCCAAGCAACGGCTCATCCGTTATGTTCACCGGCATGCCGGTCTGGTCTATAACCAGACGGTCTATTCCCTTTAGAAGTGCGCCGCCACCGGACATCACAATTCCCCTGTCCATTATGTCTGCGGCGAGTTCGGGAGGCGTCCTCTCCAGAGTCACTTTTATCGCGTCGATGATGGCCGCTACAGGCTCAGATAACGCCTTCCTTATCTCCTCTGCGGTTATCGTGAGAGTCTTCGGCAATCCTGTCACCAAGTCTCTGCCACGGATATCCATAGTCTCGTCATCGTTCAGCGGATAAGCAGAACCAAGCTGAATCTTGATCTCCTCTGCAGTACGCTCGCCTATCATGAGGTTGTACGTTCGCTTCACATAGTTCACCAGCGCTTCGTCCATCTCGTCCCCGGCAATACGTATAGACTTCGAGGTGACGATTCCGCCGAGCGAAATCACGGCCACCTCGGTAGTACCACCGCCAATGTCCACTATCATATTGCCTGTGGGCTCGTGAACAGGCAGTCCTGCACCGATGGCCGCAGCCATCGGTTCTTCGATGAGATAAGCTTCGCGTGCGCCAGCCTGCAACGTCGCATCGATCACCGCTCTGCGCTCAACTTCTGTAACACCGCTTGGCACAGCCACGAGCACCCTGGGTTTGAACAGCGTGCGCCGGTGTGCCTTTGTTATGAAGTGTCTTATCATCGTCTGCGTGACATCAAAATCTGCAATCACGCCGTCTTTCATCGGGCGTATCGCAACAATATTCCCGGGGGTGCGGCCTATCATCTGTTTGGCCTCATTGCCTACCGCCAGCACGGCCTTTGTGTCTCGCTGGATTGCAACTACCGATGGTTCCATCAGCACAATGCCCTTACCCTTTATGTGCACCAGACTATTGGCCGTGCCTAGGTCTATTCCCATGTCGCGGGAGAACGTGTTGAATATGAAGTCCAACATGCCGCAAACCCCTTTCTTCGATACGAGCTGCCGCTTCTTCTTACATCGAGTTCCAGTCAGCGCCTGATTCCCTCAAGCTGGCGAATCTGCGGTCACCGATTACTATGTGGTCAACTACTTCTATACCCAGAATTCGGCCGGCGTCTGCAATTCGCCTCGTTACGCTTATGTCTTCCCTGGATGGGGTTGGGTCGCCGCTTGGATGATTATGCACCAAGATGATTCCTGTGGCATTACGCCTTATTGAATTCTTGAACACCTCGCGCGGGTGTACGAGCGAACTGCCCACCGTGCCTATCGATACGAGGTCGACGCCCAGTATCTGGTTCCTCACGCCAAGATGAATCACCTTGAAGTGCTCTTGCTCAAGGTGCCTCATCTCTTCCATGAGCAAGTTGCCTGCGTCGACCGGAGAACTTATGACTGTTTTGGGCCCTGATTCTTGCGAAAGACGCCTTCCGAGTTCAAGCGCTGCCTTTATCTTGCACGCCTTGACTTCTCCGATGCCGTGTATCTCACAGATTTCCTCAAAACTGGAGCGCAGCAGCTTGCGTAAGTTGCCCTCGTCCTGTGCACCGCTGTCTTCAGCCCACGACACAACGCTGCGCGCAAGATCCAGTGCACTCTTCTGCCTGGTGCCGGTCTCAATAAGAACCGCAAGCAGTTCCACAGTGCTGAGAGAGTGCGCACCCATGCACTTGAGCCTTTCCCTAGGTCTCTCTTCACTGGGTAGATCCGCCATGCGGAGGCGACACAAACCTCTTAGATCTGACAAACTGATCCTCCGGCTATGCCACTTTCACCCTTCGCGTATCAGAACACGGTTATCAGCCGAGAATGCTGATGCCAACTTGCTTGAGCATGAGTGCTACTCTGGCTAGTGGTAGCCCCACAACATTCGAGTAGCAGCCCTCGATCCTGTCCACGATCACTGCGCCTATGCCCTGGATAGCATAAGAACCCGCTTTGTCACTCGGCTCGCCTGTACGAATATAAGTCCATATTTCGTCGTCTTCAAGCTCTCGCATATGCACCGTGCTCTCTTCGCAACACACAAGCGTCTTATCACGCAGCGGATCCATCACCACCACACCTGTGACAACTGTGTGCGTATTACCGCACAGCATCCGGAGCATACGATACGAATCATTGTGGTCTACGGGCTTGCCGAGCACATGTCCGTCCACCACGACTATGGTATCAGCCGCTATGATTGTGGCGTCACTGACACGACCTACCACATCGTTAGCCTTATCGAGCGCTAGTTGCTGTGCTATATCGCAGGGCTCGCCACAAACTTGACTCTCATCAACCATGGGTACCACAACATCGAACTCAAGACCAACAGAGGCCAGAAGATCTCTCCTCCTAGGAGACGCAGATGCCAGAACAAGCCTGTGTTGGCTCACCTCACGCCCTCCTGAAAAGCAGCAGCGCCAGGATGATACCGATTGCCGATGCAAGGTTAAGTTTGAGCGATGCACCAAGAGTTAGCGTCAGTACGAACAAATTGACGGTGGTAGGCTCGATACCCACGTCTATGGTTCTTGCAAGGATCGGTAAGTTTCCGGCGAGCGCCTCTCCAAGCACACTACCAAGTAATGCTCCAACAACCACAAGTACGAACAATAGCGCAACGCTCCGATCCTTTCGCACTGAAAGTCCCCCAATCGGCTCTATTAGCCCTGCATAGTTTCTCGGCTATCAATCAAATTCCTGTTACCCAAAGCATTCCCGCATGCCAATACCACAATACCTGATTATCCCTCAACATCCATTTTATGGTCATCTTAGAAGCCTTGCCACACCTCTCAGCCCTGGTGTGAGCCTTATGCCGCCGCCTTCTTCTATCAGAAGCGCCTCAGAGCCGTCGAATTGGCTCAACAGTTCTTCTGCGTGCTCTGCGCCGAGCACAAACAGTGCAGTAGACAACATGTCGGCCTCAACAGCAGACGGAGCTACTATTGTGACGCCCCAAAGCCCCGAACGCGCTGGCCATCCGGTTAGCGGGTCGAGTATGTGGTGGTAACGCACGCTCTCAACTATGAAGTAGCGCTCGTAATCGCCTGAGGTGACCACAGAGCTATTCGAAAGAGGTAGGATAGCCACCATCTGAGATGCTCTGCGCGGGTCTTGCACTCCGACCGACCAGGCGCTGCGGTCTGGCTTCACTCCCAGAGCGTACAAATCTCCGCCCGCGTTTATGAGCGCAGATTTTACGTTGCTCTGGTTAAGAATCTCAACTGCTCTGTCAATAGCGTATCCTTTGGCTATACCGCCAAGGTCGAGGCTCATGCCTTCTCTTCGCAGAAATACGGTCGCCTCGTTGCTGTCCACTATTACGTCGGCGTAGTTGACAAGCGCCCTTGCCGATGCTATCTGCTGCTCGTCCGGCACTTCTCTGTCGTCGTCGCCGAAACCCCAAGCGTCAACAAGAGGCCCTATAGTTATGTCGAACGCGCCGCGAGTTAGTTCCGAGTATCTAAGGCTCTCGAGAATAATCGTAAGAGTATCCTCGGAGACCTTCACCGGTGCATTTCCAGCCGCCGCGTTAATTCGAGAGATGTCGCTTTCCAGGTCATAACGGTTGAACAATTTTTCCAGTCTCGATAACTCATCCACCACAAGCGCTACCGCATCTGGGGCGGCAGCACCGTACGCGGTAACAGACACAAAAGTGTCCATCAGCAACTCGGTTCGCTGGTATGCAGGCTCAGTCCTTGCGCAGCCGCTGCCCAAAAACGCGCAAAGGAACACGCAGCAAAACCAAAGCGCAGTGTTCCTCCGTTTGACGCTCGACGTAATCAAGGGTTGCCAAGACCTCGCATCTGTTTAAGCCGTGTTCTCCATTATTGTACCACAGCGTGAGGGCATCTTTGCCGCAGTATACGGCTGGAAATTGCTGTGCACGAGAGAGGCAAAAAGAAGACGCACCGAAT
>CAYQIY010000023.1:0-1838 GCA_964417635.1 uncultured Pseudomonadota bacterium
GAGTTCTATAGCAAAACCCAGAGCAATACTGCGAAACTGCTAACAATCAGGGTCTCGTGTCCAAAATTCGGGGGTCAATCCGCGAATCTTGGCTTAGGGTGAGGAATTACGTGACACGAGGGGTGGGGAATAACGTGACGCGTGACAGCAAGGGCAGAATGTGTTGCCAGTGGGAAGCGTCCCGCGAAGCAGATGTAACTGTCAGTTACGAGCGTCGAACGGTACTGAAGGTAGTGCGCAAAGGGACACGTAGACGCCGATAGTAATAGCGGTAAGCTAGAAGGCAGCAGAACAAGTACAACGCAGCATTTCCCCACAGCGAGAGAATCGGTACGGGAGCCCACTGCAAATCTCCAGTGTCCGGCACGCGATCAGACTGCCCTGCTTCCACCAGAGCCATGTGATTTGCGAAAGTAGAGTCTTCGGGGGCCAGTGCCTGCGTCGTGGTGAAAAGCACCAAGCGTATTACCTGGCCCGGGCTGATATTCAGATCCTCAAAAGGCACGCTCCACTCGCATCTAAGTGCCCCCGCTGGAGCTCTATCTCCCCAGCGACCGCTGTAGACAGCGACCGGCTGTGTGCCCACAAACACAGCTACAGTTACCTGTCCAGTAGGATGGTGGCTGACGCGTATCTGGGCGTCGACGGGATCTTCGAACAGTCCGTTGTTATTAACGTCTATGAATAGGGTATGTACAGTAGGGGATGGTACTTGCACTCTTTCTACCATAAAGTACATACTGGGGTCATCATCATTATTTGCGAAATACAAGCGGCTGACGTCAGCTGCAGAAACATCCGTGTCACCTATTGGATCTTCTATGTGCGGCTTTCCTGCCCAGTCACCAAAACTGCCGTCCAGCGTTATCGGTGTGGCGGCATAAGCGGTGCTGGCACATAGCAGGAAGGGTGACAGGGCCGCGAGCACTAAGACCTGAACCAGCATCTTCATAGTGGTTATGCCTCCTGCTCAACATCATATCAGATTATAGAGCGCCGTTCTTCCGAATTCTATACGGAACAACGTTCTGTGCTGCTGGAACGAGACAAACCTTCAATGGTTTCCACGAGCGTCAGCGTTGTTGCTCGTCTGCTGTGCTGATTTGCTAGAGTATTGAGATCTGCATAGCATAGTACGCCTCAACCAAGAAGCTGAACTGAGCGTTCGCCTGTACTTTCGACTATTTGCGCCTCGCTCCTGCGGGTCTGATGTGGTTTCCACCGAAGGACTATTGACTTTACTGACTCTTCGCCTATCCAATAATTCTTACGTGGGGTATAATCTAGACGAACCCGAATGTTTGGATAAGCATTATCGATGACTCGCGTCCAGGCTATTGTCTGAGAGCTGCCGGGTAAGCATGCAGAGTATATTGGCCCAGGCAAAGCCGATGGTTTTCGAAGCTGGTGGGGAGTTCGCGCGCAGATACTATATCTTGCAGGTAGTCCTAGGCATACAGTTTGTGATTCAGATGCTCAGATGCGTGAAACTCGACGACTACGAAATCGTGTTTTGGGCTAGGGGATATGCTCCAGGTATTTGCTGCCGTAGGCCAGTATCGCCAGTCGGTTCAGCGACCTGCCGCTTGTCTCCAAGGAGGTTTCTCTGCAGGGTTCGAGGCTAAGTCAGAACATATAGTGCAGTAAGAAACCTATACTGCGCCTCGGTCACAGCACAAGGGGGTTGGAGATTTTGCGAAGGCTGTTGGCGGTGTTTCTAACAATATTGCTGGCTGTTTCTTTTGCCGCTATCTTCCAAGGTAGCGCCTTGGCCGCTGAACCCAACCTCGCTTTGGGTAAAGGTTATACCAAGTCTGAAGAGCCTCACCCCGCTTTTG